>JANRIL010000023.1:0-161289 GCA_033764955.1 Cyanobacteriota bacterium
CGGCATATTCAAGCCGCTTTAGAAGCAGGGGCGGATTGTCTGGTCACTCCCTGTCCCCTTTGTCATCTCAACCTCGACTCTCGCCAACCGGAGGTGGAAAAGGTGATCGGACGGCGGTTGGGCTTGCCTGTGCTGCATCTGTCCCAATTGGTAGGCTTGGCTTTAGGGATCCCTGCTGATGCCCTAGGACTGCAACGGCATGTGGTGGAAACGGGATCCCTGTTGCAGAAACTTCAGAGCTATGACTAAAGAAAGGGGTGGATCCGCTTTCTGTTATTCAGTTTATTCACGATATTAAACAATTATGATTTTTTTAGAAAGCTACTTGATCGCCAGTAAGCTTAGCTATAACTCGCTTTGCTCAGAAGTACTATAGCAATCCTATAAGAGTTATGAAAGCTAGGATGCCTGAGGGATCCCCCCGTCCTATCGGGCACCCCCCTTAGCAAGAGGGGCTTAGGGGGATCGGTTTTCACAAATCAATTAGGCTTACTATGTAGTCATTCCAGATAGGAATGCGACCACCTAAATCTTGATATCCTAGCTTTGAGAGATTTTGGGATTCTCAAACTAAATTGGAACGACTATAAATTTCAACCCTCTACTACTTGCACCCTATTAACCGGAAAAACATATAGGTGTTGCTTCCTTATTACAGCAAGTTGTGGATCAAAGAAGCAGAGTGACGATGCCAATAATCTCCTCCCATCAATGCCTACCGATTTTGATTTCCTATAACTTCAAAAGCGATAAGTTGTTTTCTTTGGAAAAGTTATTAATCAACGCTCTATCCCCGATCGGATTATGAGGAGGCGAGAAACAAAGCCTCAATTTCAGTGGCGGCTAAGGGCTTTGAGAACAGATAGCCTTGCCCAAAATCACAACCAATTTGTTGCAACCAAAGCAGTTGATCAGGAGTTTCGATACCTTCCGCAATAACAGTCACATTAAGTTTTTTGCTAAGGCTGACAATAATTTCGACAACGGGGTAGCTACTCCCTATGTTTTGAAATTGACGAATAAAAGACTGGTCAATTTTAAGACTATCAATTGGAAATTGATGTAAATAGCCCAAAGAGGAGTACCCAGTACCAAAATCATCAATGCTAATCTGGATATGGCGCTCACGCAACTGGCGAATGACCTTAATGGCAAGTTCTATGTTATCCATAAGCGAACTTTCTGTAATTTCAATCTTGATAGCGGATGAATTAACAGCTGTTGTTTGTAGAATCTGGTCAATATCAGCAACCAAAGTATGACTACTAAATTGCCGAACAGAAAGATTGATACTCATGGTCAAATCTTGCCAGCCCTCTTGATGCCAAGAGTGTAATTGTTGGCAAGCTCGCTGCATGACGAGTAATCCAACTGGAACAATTAAACCCGTGGTTTCCATGCAGGGTATAAACTCGGCGGGCGAAACTATCCGACGAGTAGGATGATGCCATCGCACTAGGGCTTCAAATCCGGATAGTTTTTGTGTTTTCAAATGAATAATTGGCTGATAATAAATAACAAACTCATCATTATTCACAGCCCGCTGTAAATCACTTTCTAAGGTGAGCCGATTGAGGATAGCGACATGCATCTGCCGATCGAATATTTGGTAACTATTTTTAGTATTTAACTTGGCTTGATACATGGCTGTATCAGCATCTTGAAGCCATTGTTCTGGTGATTGAGGGGGATAGGATCCCAAAGCAACCCCGATACAGGCTGTCATAAAAACTTCAAAACTGATCACCTTAAAGGGATCCACGAAAGATTGAAAAATATTGTGGATGAGAGCTTCTAAAGCGACAACATCCTCAAGCGGATACACCAAAAAGCAAAATTCATCCTCGCCTAAGCGTGCAATGAGATCAGAAGATCGACAATGTGCCTGTAGGCGTTTAGCAACTTCAATCAATAGTTGATCACCCACAGCATGGCCAAACGAACCATTAATCAATTTAAACTCGTCACAATCTAGACATAGGATAGCAAAGGCGTAATCTTCATTCACCAAAATAGTCTCTAAGCGCCGTAGCAATTGGGTGCGACTAGCAAGGCTAGTTAAACTATCCTGATCAATCATAATTTGTAATTGTTCGGTTCGTGCTCTCACCAGATACTCTAGTTGCCTATTAAAGGTTGATAATTCTAGATACTGCTCACGGATTCGCAGCATAGAACGGATGCGTGCCGTCAACTCTAAGCGGTTAACAGGTTTGGCTATAAAATCATCAGCCCCAGCATTCAAACAATTTGCTAAATCTTCCTTACTGGAAAGGGCGGTCACCATGACAATCGGAACCCCCTCCCACTCGGGCATTTCTTTAATCAATTGACAGGCTTGGATCCCGTTCATATCCGGCATCATTACATCCATCAGGATTAAATCGGGTTGGTATAAGTTAAGGGCAGAAAGGGCATTTTTACCACTAGACGCATAATGTAATTTATATAACAGAGACGACTTAGAGGTAGACATTTCAACACTTAATAAAGCCTCAATCACATCAAAATTGTCAGGTTCATCATCGACAATTAAAATAGAAAAGATACGGGATGATTTCTCTAGGGGACATGATTCTGCCATGAGTAAAGCCTCTTGCAAGCCAATAAGAAAAGGTTAAATTCAAATTGAGATTTTGAGTTAGCCAATAGTTAAGGAAATTATCGAGGTTGATTTTTATGGTTTAGCCTAAACCATAAAAATATGAAGAATTATACTGGCAAAGTTAATTCAAAAATTGTTCCTGTAGGTTGATTATTTCTAGCCCTAACTTGTCCCTGATGAGCTTCCACAACCATTTTACAAAATGCTAATCCTAGACCCAATTGTGGAGTATCTTGTATAGGAGTACCAATTTCATACTTTTCAAAGATTTTTTCCTTGAGGTTATCAGGAACTCCCTTGCCAGAATCTGCTACTGCGATAGTGATGCTATTCTGCTGAGGACGAGTAATGTTAATAGTGATTCTGCCTTTGGTTGGAGAGAATTTAATTGCATTTGATAATAAATTATCCATTACTCGTCGAAACAGGGAAGCATCCAGTTGAATTAGGTAGCTTGATTCTGGCAAATCACAAATGAATTCAATTTTTTTTTGTGCTAAAGCTTCCTCAAAATCCAGAACTACCGACCGAACTAAACTACCGAAATCAACTTCGGTTAGATTAAGTTGTAACTTGCCAGATTCCATTTTGGCAGTCAATAGCAGATCATCAATTAGAGACTGGAGCTGCCGTCCTGATTTTTTTATTCTAGTAACTTTTTCTGCCTGTTGTTCCCTGGTCAAAGGCATCTTCTCAAGAAGATCTAACCCAAATAATATATTTGTTAATGGATTTCGCAAGTCATGAATGATCATTTGTACAATATCTTCCCGTAGCCTCAGCAAATTCTGTAGATTATCGTACTGCTTTTTGATTCGTAGCATAGAGAGCACCCTAGCACCTAATTCAACTCCGTTAATAGGTTTACTAACAAAATCATCGGCACCTGACTGGAGGCAACGAGCTAAATCATCCTTGGAGTTTAGAGCTGTAACCATGATGATTGGAGTAGGCTGCCACATTGACATAGATTTAATCTGGCGACAAGTTTCAATGCCATCCATGTCTGGCATCATGACATCTAGCAGGATCAAATCCGGTTGATAGAATTCTAAGGAGTCAATGGCTTCTCTTCCACTAGCAGCATAATGTAACTGATAATGGAAGGGCTTATCAGAGGTGGATATTCTGATGCCTAAAAGTGCCTCAATTACATCAAAGTTAGTTGGGTCATCGTCAATAACCAAGATCGAAAAAGTGGGGTTCAAAGTTTGGTTGATCATGGTTATGCTCAGTTCCTAAATTGGTGGGTTTACGTGATAGATATTAATAGACTGTAATGATTGACCTATCATCCTTCACTATGAAGGGGGCAACCAACCATCAAGCTAGAGACTGGTGGACGGAGACTCTTGGGGCACGCGATCTTCAGGATCCATTCCTAGCTGCTAATAATAACTTTTCCATGGTGACAATTAGCTCCTTCAGCTTGACGGGTTTACTCATATAGCTAGTGGCTCCGGCCTCCATACATCGGTCTTGATCGCCGTACATCGCTAAAGAAGTTAAAGCAATAATCGGTATTTGACGGTATTGTGGATCTCGTCGAATTTCCCGCATGGCAGCTAACCCATCTACTCCAGGCATTTGAATATCCATAAGGATAATGTTGGGATTTTGAGAGCGGGTCAAGTCGATTGCTTCCTGCCCATCCTTTGCCACAATCACTGAATATCCTTTGGCTTTTAGATAACTGGTCATAGTACTAATATTGGCTTCATTATCTTCAGCCAGTAAGACTAAAGGTGCAGAGGGGGAGAGGAGGGGAAGATCTGTTTCAGAGGGGATTTGAGGAGACAAGGAGATGGACGGAGAGAGGGATCCCGCAACACAAGGCAAACTGATCATAAAGCAACTGCCTACTCCCGGTTTACTCGCTAGCCCCACTTCGCCACCGTGCATCTCCACAATTCGTTTGACTAATGCTAACCCCAGTCCGGTGCCGGAATACTGACGGTTAAGTGCGCTATCCACTTGAATGAAAGGCTGAAATAACCTATCCATATCTTCAGGGGTAATACCAATGCCCGTGTCCAAGACGGAGATATAAAGAAACCTGTTGATTTTCTCACTGAGGGGGAGTTTATTCAATTTGGGATCCTTCTCTGATCGGTAGTTGGTACGGTAATGGAGCCCCTGTAGTTGAAGAGGTACCTGCCATTTGTGCCTAATCTCCACCGTGATCCTACCGCCTTGCGGAGTAAATTTGATAGCATTGGATAGCAAATTGATTAAAACTTGTCGAACTCGTCGTTCGTCAATCAACAATTCAGGCAGATCACTCGGTAAAGTGGTCTCAATTTGAATTTGTTTTTGTAGTGCTTGTTGACGGACAAAAGCGATGCTAGCTGCACAAAGGGGGGCAACTGGAGTGGGTTTTGCATCCAATTCAACACGACCGGCTTCGATTTTGGAGAGATCAAGAATATCGTTGATCAACTCTAATAGATGGGATCCACTACGCTCAATCGTCTCTAAAGCACGTTGTTGCTCAGCGCTGATCGAACCGAATACGCCCTCTTGTAAACCTTCAGACATGCCCAAAATGGCGTTAAGAGGGGTACGCAGTTCGTGGCTCATATTCGCCAAGAACTCATCTTTGAGACGGGTAGCCCGAGCTAGTTTTTCGTTAGAAATGGCTAATTGTTGATTAGAGGTAGTGAGTTGTTGTTGGGTTTGTGCCCTTTCCCAAAGTTCCTGCTGCAGTTGCTCGACTAGATTAGCTTGCTGAATAGCGATGGCTAATTGATTGGCTAGTTGCTGAGCAAGATCAATTTCGATGGAGTACCAATGCCTGACTTGATGACATTGATGAATACAGAGTAATCCCCACAATCTATCGCCACAGATTAGAGGCACGACTAAATTGGCACGTACTTGAATCAGAGCTAAGACGTTGGTGTGACACTCCGAAAGTTTATAAATATCATCCATGGCTGCATAACGACCCTGCCGATAAAGGGGTGCATATTCTTGGCCAAAACAGTGATCGTGAATGCGAATGGCTAGAGCCGAGGGCAATCCTGTCTCGACAGATTCCGCTACAAATTGTCCGTCATCCCCATTGGACTCAGGATCAAATTTGAAGACTCCTACTCGATCTGCCTGCAAAACTCGACGAATTTCTTGGCAAGCAGTGTCAAAAATAGTTTGGAGATCCAGAGATTGGCGGATTCGTTGAGTGACTTCCCGAAGTAGGGCTTCCCGTTCCGCCCGCTGCTGGCTTTCTTCTTCCTGCCTGACTCGCTCACTGATATCTCTAGCAACGGCAAACACCAGATCACCACTTAAAACAACTCGCCATTCTAGCCAGCGGTAGGAGCCATCCCGACAGGTCAAGCGATTGCTGAAACTGGGCGCGCTATGACCAGGCACTAGATTATGACTAAATGTTTTGTCTACATACTCCAGATGGACATAGCTACTGAAACTGGTGCCCTCCAATTCCGCGATAGAATAACCTAACAGGTTTTCCCATTGCTGATTGATCCGTACAATTTGCCCATCGGCTGTGCCAATAAGCATCAAGTCAACAGAGAGAGAAAAGAACCGATCCAGTGCATCAGTTTTGGATTGTAAGGCTAATTCTGCCTTCTTCCGCTCCGTGATATCGAAGCGAATAGCGAGGTACTTGGAGGGATAGTTCTGAGCATCCAAAAGCGGCACAATGGTGGCTCGTTCCCAATATAAATAGCCACTCTTAGCTCGATTGCACACTTCTCCCTGCCAAACATCTCCTTGGCTAATGGTTATAAGTAAGTCCTGATAAAAATTTTCCGACTGGATCTCTGATTCAATCAAGAAGTTGGAACCACCTATCAGCTCATCACGAGAGTAGCCAGTAACCTCGCACATGCGATCATTAACATAGAGAATCACACCGTCTCTATCGGTGATTGCCACCGTTGCCGCCCGATCAAGCGCTAGTTTGAAGGCACTTAATTCTTGAATGAGTTCTTGTTTGGCAAATTCAGCCGTTTTTTGTTCAGTAATGTCTAAAATGGTGCCAATCAGTTTCACAACTCGTCTAGCTTTATCCGTAAAGGGTTCCCCACGAGCCAGAAAATAGCCTAGACTCCCATCGGGTTTATAACAGGAGAACTCAATCTCATAAGGCTGCTGCTCCTCAATGGCCAAATGGATGACCTGCTGGTGATAAAGACGATCGGCAGGAAGTAACATTTGTTCGAAGGCTTCTAGGCTGGGGGTTGGCTGGGTCGGGTCATAGTCAAACATACGAAAAACTTCTTCTGACCAGGTGATTTGTCCAGTCAAGAGATCAAACTCCCAACTGCCTATTTGTCCAATCCGTTGAGCTGTTCTCAGATGAGCTTCACTCTGCTGCAAGATAAGCTCAGTGTGTTTGCGGTCACTGATGTCTTGGATAACAGCTAAAAAATTGGCTTGCCCGTGGGCATCAACCAACTGCGAGGTTGTAATTGTAATGGTGCGGGTGGAACCGTCGCGGTGTTGAATCTCCCATTCCTCTGCGAGGAAGTGCTGACCGCGCTGCATTTCCTCCATCCGCGTGATCGCCTGACGGCGCACTTCTGGATCGGGATAAAGGCTGTGATCCCACCCCAGGCGGTTCATATCCTCTTGGCTATACCCCGTAATAACCTGCATTTGTGGGTTCCAGACCGTAAACCTTAGAAAGGGTGGTTCAGGTATGGGGTGACAGACACACAAACCTTCGGCCATGTTGTCTAAAATTTGCTGACGGAAGTTGTTGTCTTGCTCCATCCTTTTTTCGGCTAATTTACGCTCAGTAATATCGGTCAGCATCGCTAGGGATCCGATAAACTGACCAACTTCATCGTATTGAGGTCTGGCGGATACTAGAACAAAGAACGTTGAGCCATCGGAGGGGCGACGAAGGGGCAGTTCGTATTGCTCTGGGATCCCTTGTTGGCGACATTTTAGGCGCTCTTGTAGGAAGGCGTGGTTTTCTTGGGGGACAAACGCAAAGACGGAGGATCCGACAATCTGCTCAGCACTTACCCCCAACATGTTTACTAAAGCTGGGTTACAGAAGATGGTATTTGCCTGAGTATCAATCATCCAGATCCCTTCACTGGCGGTTTCCACAATTTGGCGATACCGAGCTTCACTTTCTTGCAAAGCCAATTCTGCCTGCTTGCGCTCGGTAATGTTGCGGAAAATAGCACGGGTGGCTACGGGATGTTCCTGACCGGATGGATCAACTTCGTAGCGGCAGTTAATGCTGCCCTCCACCAGAATCGGTTGACCTGCCTTGCTAAAGAAGGTAAGTTCCAGATGTTCGAGGGTTTGTAGCTTTTTGGTGGCCAACTGAATGAGCACTTCACGGCAATGGGCATGACAATTAGGGTGCAAAACATCAAAAACCGTCAAGTTTTCTATCTCGGCGGCGGAATAACCCAAAGTTTCTTGCCAAGCGCGATTGACATAATCAAACTTGCCTGTGTCGAGGCGGACACTCTGAATCAAGTCATTCGCATTGTCTAAAAAATCCTGTAGTTGAGCTTCGCGGTGGTGGAGTTCGCTGGTTCGGTGAGCAATCTGTTCTGTCAAGCTGGCATTGAACTGTTCTAGGGTAAGCTGGGCTTCTTTCAGATCAGTGATATCAATAATGGTGCCACAGGAGACAATCGGGATCCCGTTCTCGGCAAACTGGGTCTGGCACTCTTCTTGTACATGCTTCACCCGCCCATCAGCTAGGACAATCCGATGAGTTATATGGTAGGGTCTCCGATGCTGTAGATGCTCAGCGTAGGCCGCAGTCACCATGGGGAGATCATCGGGATGAACGTGCTGCCAAAACAGTTGTTGAGAGGGGACAAAAGACCCTTCTTCCTCTTCAAAAATATTGAAGACTTCCCCTGACCAAAAGACGTCACCCGAGCAATGATCTAACTCCCAGAAACCCAACTGGGCAATCTGCTGAGCCATCTTCAGGCTATATTCAGCTTTTCGTAGATTGGCCTCCACCTGATGCCGTTCGTCTAATTCCTTTTGCAGGTGCTGGTGCAAGATAGCTTGTTGCAGAGCCACGGACAGATGTGCCGCCAGCGATTGTAGCAGTTCCACTTCTTCTGGTTGCCAGTGGCGGGGATGTTGACTCTCACAAGCACTGATTAACCCCCACAGGTGATCCCCGCAGAGGATGGGTACAAGAATCTTGGCGCGGGTTTGGAGGCGGATTAACAACTCTCGATGACAGTCAGACATCGGGGTGGTGTAAATGTCCGGTACGACCCGTACCTTTTCTTGTCGATACTCTTCCAGATAGCTTGCTTGAAAGCAGTTATCGTTAATCTCTTCTCCTATGAAGGACAAGGGAGAATGCGTTGATTCTGCTACTACCACCGTGTCCCAGTTTTCCGTAAACTGCCAGATACTAACGCGGTCACATCCCAAAATCTGCCGCACCCTCTCCACCGTGGTTTCTAAAATATCTTGTAACTTGAGGGAGGCACGAATTTGGGTTACCAATTGAGCCAGAAGGGTTTGCTGTTCGGCTTGTTTATGGAGGGTAGGGGAATGAAGGGCTTCTAGGAGGGTACTTTGGGTTAGCAGCCCTATCGGACGATCCTGATCATCCACTACAGGGAGATGAAGCAGGCCATGTTCCTGGAGGAGCGTGAGGGTTGCCCATGGTTCGGTTAGATCTCCTACCCGTAGGCAGATTGGTAGAGGAGTCATCACCTGCTCAATCAAAATCTGATCCAAGGGATCCCCATGGGCGCTCAGGCGTAGCCCATCTTGAGCTGTAAATAGACCAACTAGGCGTTCTTCTCGCAAGATGAAAACACAGGTGGAGCGTGCTTCTGTGTGAATAATGGCTAGGGGTTGCGGGGATCGGGATCGGTCTGCCGCGATGGTCATTTGGGCAAGAGCCACCTTTACCGTTGTGTCACCAGAAACAAGCAGAGGATCTGAAATGATCGCTGCTTTGAGTTGAGGATGAATCGGTTGGTGGTCACTCATGACACTGGTGTCAGGCAGGGGAATACCTGTATATATTGAGGCTTACTTCCACATCCTGGCATTTTTCCATCATGATGTCAGAAAACTTCCCAAAACTCCCTCTGAATAAATGCTCCCTTTGCCCAACTATGGGAATGTATCTCCCTTAATGCTTCAAAAATCTTTATCTTTTTCCCTTCATCGGCAGCGGGGAGGACGGGTCAAGATATCCTACCCTTCTTTGGCGGAGGATTGGTGGCTCATGGCGGAAATCAAAGCGCTAGGAGAGATTTGGGTATCCTATGCAAGTGGGTGCTGCACTATCGATGCCAGCCGTGGAGCAAGCCGTGATGCAAGAAGTTGAAGCGGATCCCAACTATGGTTCTTCAGCTTCTGGAAGAAGGATAGAGTTTCTCTCACTAGCCTTCTGATCCCTTGTTAAGAGTGTTACTTAATTGTTGATATAGTAAGAGTTTATTCACTAACGATATATCCGGCCTAAGAAGCTAGAAAATCGCGTTGCAATAATCTTAAATTTCCTTCGTCACCATAATAAGTTATTCCCTACTTAGAGCTACCAACTATTTTAGAAGCTGAGGGAAATGGGTTTGTAAATAGGCTCGATAACCTGTTTGTTGTAGCTCCGCTTCTTTATCGAAAACCATCTGCTGTAACTGCTGGCGATAAAGCTGCACCTGTGCCATGAGATGGGGATATTGCAAGCCTAAAATTTGGATAGCTAAAAGTCCGGCGTTTTGAGCATTGCCAATCGCTACCGTGGCCACAGGGATCCCTCTAGGCATCTGCACAATCGCATAGAGGGCATCAAGTCCCTGGAGCATTCCTCCAGGTACGGGGACGCCAATCACAGGTAAAGGGGTGAGGGCAGCCACCATTCCTGGTAAGTGGGCGGCTCCTCCCGCTCCGGCGATAATGACACGGATCCCCTCTTGGTGAGCAGTTTTGGCATAACTAACCATGGCTTCAGGCGTGCGGTGGGCGCTCAAAAAATGCACATGATGCCTGACGGCAAACTGTTCACAGATAGCAATCGCGGCGCTCATGACGGGCAAGTCAGAGTCACTGCCCATCACAATAGCGATGATGCCGGGGGAGGGATCAGGAGGAGGGGGAAGAGTCATGAGTTGGGAGGGTTACCGAACAGGCATGTAGTGGGGGTCAGATGGCTGGGCTTGCGGATGGTTCCCAATCACACGAGGGATCCCGCGGCTACCTTAAATCATCCGTTTTACGGCGGCACGCTGCAAGCGGTCAGCGATGGCATGTCCTAGCCCATTCATAGAGGGAGAGGGTTCGCTGACGATGATATGGGCGGGGCTTTCATCCAAGGTACGCAAACTGGCAAACAGACCACGAGCGGCGGCGGGCAAGTCTTCAACTCCACTCAAGAGACTGACGGTGACGGGCTTTCGCCAAGGATCTGCAAGATCGAGCACGGCATCCCCTGGCTGGACGAACCGTAAAACACCCAGATGGGGGTAAGGATCCAGTTTCTCCCGCCATATCTGCCAATCGTTTTCGGTAAAGTGCGCCAGCGGCTTGGGCAACAGCAACAGCGGTTTTTGGGGGGCATAATGGCTGGTCAACCGACCTGGGGATCCTTGGCTGGCTTCGCTGTTGGGTAGGTGCAGAGGCTCACCCCAAACCGCTGCGATCTGCTCGCTGGCTAACCCTCCTGGGCGCAATAACCAAGGGATCCCCTGGAGATCAATGCGAATCACCGTGGACTCCAGCCCCACCTGGCAGGATCCTCCATCTAGGATGCAAGGGATCCGTCCAGCTAACTCGGCCAAGACAGCCTGGGCTGAGGTGGGACTGATTCGTCCAAACCGATTGGCGCTGGGAGCCGCCAGAGGAGTTTGGCTAGCTTGTAAAACCGCTTGAGTAATGGGGTGTTTGGGTATCCGCAACGCCACATCCCCCAAGCCACTGGTGACCAAATCAGCGACACGGGAAGTTTTGGGGAGAACTATCGTCAATGGCCCTGGCCAAAAGCAATGGAGAAGGTGGTCAATTTTTTGTCGGGTTGATGCAGAAAAATCACTGAGGTTAACTAACTGCAAATCCTCTTCTAAATAGGTGAGAAAGGATCCCTTTTGATTGAGAGAAATATGCACAATTAAGGGATCAAAAGTGGGGCGTTCTTTGCTGGCAAAGATCTGACTAATGGCATGAAGATTAGTGATATCTCCAGCCAATCCATAGACGGTTTCGGTGGGAATAGCAACTAAATTTCCCTCCCTCAACAGTCGGGCAGCTTCAGCGATTCCTGTCGGAGTGGGATCCAGAATTTGAGTGGCCAACATACCCATTCTTTACCCCCAAATGCGTCTGAGATCTAAGATAAACCCTGGCAAAACCTCTTCTCCCGACAAGCTATCAGGATCCTCTAAAATCTCAGGTGTTTGTTCCGGTCGATAAATTTCCACCCGTTTATTTTTCGCATCCAACAGCCAACCCAAACGACAGCCATTATCTATGTATTCTCGCATTTTTACCTGAATATCACTAAGGGAATCAGAAGCAGAGCGTAGTTCTACCACAAAATCAGGACACAACGGCAAAAAACGACGGCGTTGTTGGGGGGTGAGTGCATTCCATTTGTCTATAGGGATCCAGGCTAAATCGGGGGAACGATCCGCTCCGTTGGGCAGCTTAAACCCTGTGGACGAATCAAACCCCTTGCCTAAGTGAAGCTGGCGATTCCAAAGGGCTAAGTCACTGGCAATTTCAAAATTAACGTTGCCCGTTTCTCCACCCGTTGGCTCCATAATCAATAAATCTCCCTGGGCATTCCGCTCAAACTTTAATTCCCGATTGCGCTGACACAACTCAAAAAACTGCTCATCACTCAGGGTTACCACCGGATCTAACTTGATGATCATAAGCTTGGATCCCTCCATGCAAGCCCAGTCTTCATTACCCCCAAATGCGTCTGAGATCTAAGATAAACCCTGGCAAAACCTCTTCTCCCGACAAGCTATCAGGATCCTCTAAAATCTCTGGTGCCTGTTCCGGTCGATAAATTTCCACTCGTTTATTTTTCGCATCCAACAGCCAACCCAAACGACAGCCATTATCTATGTATTCTCGCATTTTCACCTGAATATCACTGAGGGAATCAGAAGCAGAGCGTAGTTCTACCACAAAATCAGGACACAACGGCAAAAAACGACGGCGTTGTTCAGGGGTGAGTGCATTCCATTTGTCTATAGGGATCCAAGCTAAATCGGGGGAACGATCCGCTCCGTTGGGCAGCTTAAACCCTGTGGAGGAATCAAACCCTTTGCCCAGTTGAGCCTGATGATCCCAGATGCCCAGTTGTGTGGTGAGGGCAAAATTGAGATTACCGGTTTCTCCACCCGTTGGCTCCATAATCAATAAATCTCCCTGGGCATTCCGCTCAAACTTTAATTCCCGATTGCGCTGACACAACTCGAAAAACTGCTCATCACTCAGGGTTACCACCGGATCTAATTTGATGATCATAGGCTTTGTCCTCCCGTCTACCTCTATTTTGCGTTGGAGAGATGGGAAGGGTAGCGATCCGCCCGAATCAATCCTGGCGAGGACTAGGCAAATTCCGTCTGCTCTCATATAGTTTTAATTAGAACAGTTTTATCTCTTCCAAACGAGAGGGGAACAGTTTCGATGCGACTAGCGCATCTGTCCATGTTGAATCACGACTCAAGCAAGTAAAGCTCAGACAAGCAAAGGAGATAACCGTTATGACTCAGCCCGTTGTTGCCGCCACCGTGCCGAAGGTGATGACGCTGGAAGCCGGAACTTACTATTGGTGTAGCTGTGGTAGTTCCAAAAACCAGCCCTTTTGCGATGGATCCCACAAAGGAACAGAATTTAGCCCACAAGCGTTTACCCTCGAAGCGGCAGGGCAAGTGGCTTTATGTCAGTGCAAAGCCACAGGGAATGTTCCCTTTTGTGATGGATCCCACAGCAAGCTGGCCTAATTTGGGTTGGATTCGCTCTCGGTTGCGCAGGAGGATCTGCTAACCGTTGGAGCACCCATACTCTAAAAAAGGGATCCCCTGACTCCACAATCTTTAAAGACCGTGAGGAAAAGGGATCCCAATTTTGGACTCACTTGCCAAATTAACGCTGTTGAACGAAATGTAGACTTTTGGGCAGATTTTCAGGTTGTCGATCTACTAGAAAGCCACCGGTGAATTAGCGGTTTTCTGGGACAGTAATTTTGCCTTGAATAATATCCTGTTTGACCGCCTCTACCTTGCTAATCAAATCGGCAGGAATCAGTGCTTTGTTAAAGTCATCTAAGGCATAGCCCACACCATCGTTGGCTAAGCTAAAATCCTGTAACCCGCCCTTAAAAGTTCCCTCGACAACGGCTTTAATCGAATCGTAGGTGGCCACATCCACTCGCTTGAGCATAGAGGTGAAACCATAGTTAAGAGTTTCAGGATTATTATCCGCATCTCCCAAATAATTTTGGTTCGCATCAACGCCAATAAAAAACATGGGGCGACTATCCTCACCACAAGCACTGGCATAATCAGCCGGCTTGGGCACATCCTTAAAGGGATCCCGAATAAAGCTAACTCCACTGGGTAAATCGGCAGCCTTTAGACATTTTTCCTGTTTGACAAAATCGATCAATCCCAATCCCGATCCTCCGGCTGCCGCATAGATAATATCGGCTCCTTGGGTCTGTTGGGCGGCTGAAATCTCTTTGGCTTTGGCCGGATCATTCCAGGCGGCTGGGGTGGTGCCGACATAATTGGGAATGACTTTGCAGGTGATACCATCCTCTTTGCAGGCATACTCAACACCCGCCCGATAGCCCGCTTCAAATCTGTGGATGAGGGGGATATCCATACCTCCCAAAAAACCCACCACACCCGTTTGGGTTTGTTTGCCCGCCAGATAGCCCACCAAAAAGGAGCCTTCTTGCTCTCGAAACACTAAGCTAGCCACATTGCTTTCTTCGGGTGAAACCGAATCAATGACCGCAAATTTGACATCCTGAAATTCTTTAGCGGTGGTGGTGATCGAGGCTTCTAAAGCAAAGCCAACCCCTACGACCAAATCAAATCCTTCTTCCGCAAATTTTCTCACCCCTTGTCCAATCTGGGAGGGATCCGTTGGCTCAAAGTCAAAGATTTCTACCTGTAAATCCTCCTTAGCTTTGGCCGCTCCCTCAGCCGCCGACTGATTAAAGCTGCGGTCGTTTTTACCCCCTTCTCCAAAAGCGATACCAATGCGTAATGCTTGGGCTTGGCCAACTTCCCCCATCCAGAAACTTACAGCTAGTGTCAATAAACCCAGTGAAACGGATTTCATTCCTTTCATGTCCTAAACATTCCTTAAATGTGATGAAATGGATCCAAATATTGTGGCAGTTTTCTCAAGGATTTTACCGATTTTCGGCAGACCTGATCAGCCGCAACCGCTCTAGGATCCCCATAGACACAGACAACGAATTTAAGATGGCATCTGCAATGGCATCGTTCCCCATCGCTTATCCATCCCAATCCAACCATCCCAATCCAACCTTAATTTTGTGCCTATCCTCCAAGCAATGTTGCTAGCATGTCTCGAAATGCCAATTTGTTTGCCTTGAACACAACCTCTGCATTGGCAGGCTGATTCAGAACCCCAAAGGTATCGACGAGACTATAGCCACGGGTCAGATCGCTTCGATATTCCACATCCACGAACAGACGTTTTTGTTCGATGACAAGTTCCGGATTGAGCAAGAGGGCAATGGTGAGGGAATCGGGGTGGGTAATGCCATCGATGGATCCCCCTTCTCTGTGGTGTAAATTAAAGTCCCAGACTGCACGGTTGATGGCAAAATAAAACTCACTCAGGGCAGTATTAAGCTGGTAAATTGGTTCTAGTTCATCCCGCAAAAGAGTTCCATAATTCACACATAGATCCCAGGGAACCAAAACGATCTCAAATCCGGCCTGCATGACGATATGAGCCGCTTCGGGATCCACATAAAAATTAAACTCGGCTGCTGGAGAAATGTTGCCAATAAAGTTATTGCTTCCCCCCATGATCCACAGCCGCTTAACCTTCTGGGGCAATTTAGGATCCTTCAGAAAAGCCATCGCCAGGTTGGTTAAGGGTGCTTGAGCAACAATTTCCAGTTCTCCAGACCAACGATTGGCCGTCTCAATAATCGCATCTACTCCGTGCTGAGCTTCTGGGCGTTGCTTTGCCTTCGGGAAATAAGAATTGCCCATCCCATCCTGCCCATGCACATACTCCGCTGTCACCAATGGACGCACCAGTGGACGACTCGCCCCTGCAAAGACAGGGATCCCAGTTTTTCCCGCCACTTCCAGGGTGTAGAGAGCATTTTCCACACAGGGATCTAGGGGCAGATTGCCCGCCGCAATGGTGATGGCTTCTACCGAAGTATCCGGCCAGAGAATACCAAATAAGATAGAAACCGCATCATCCCCAGCCGTATCGGTGTCTATTAAAAGCCGTTTCACCATGAGTTCCAGATGTCCTGCCAAAGAGCGTCAGTCGGATGGGATCCGTGAGGGGGAGTGCTAGAGTCAAAGCGGGTCTGCCGCTTGCCCCGTTCAGCCGACTCACCCCCTACTATGCCAGCAACCACCCCGCAGGGCAAGTCACGCCCCCTACCTATGGGATCCCCTTTTGTGGTTTTGCCCATCGCCATCAGTGTGGTGATTGGCTCCAGTCTGGCTTGGCATTGGCAACCGCACCGACAAATTGAGGCGCACACCCAAAAATTTTTGCGATCGATTGAATCCCAGGATTGGCAGGCTATGCAAGGGTTGGTGGCGGATAGCTATCAAGATGATTGGGGCATGGATCAAGCCGAGTTACTGGCCACTACTCGCCAACTGCTCACACCGATGCAGGGGATGCGGGTGGATCCCGTCGATATTCAAGTCACGCTCCAAACGGAGTCATCCTCCTTTCCCACCGGCAAAGCCTCGACCTTGATTGATCTGACCCGCCGAGGCAACTCCCCCCTGCCCTGGGTATCTTCTACCCAACAACAGGTTTTAGCGACGCCCTTTGGCTTTGTCTGGCAACAACAAAGCTGGCGACCCGACGATTGGCAGTTGATGAAAATCGAGAACCCTGCCCTGCAATCCCAAGATCTGGAACAGTGGCGCTCCGGAGGGCTCTAGCGGATCGCGGGGGGATCCCCCACTGAGCCAAGCAAAAAAGGGATCCCTGAATGTCAAGGGATCCCCCATTAGGATTAAGGAAGTTCATGCACTAAGGGTGAAATTAGCGCAAGATTTCCCGATCAATCACGGGTTCCGTCTGGGTGACCCGATAGTATCCCGCTTGCGTCCGCAGGGAAGCCTGATAGGGAGAGGGCAAGTCTAGAGAAAACATTGGCTCTTGCGAAGCAAAGCGCTGGTTAAACAAATCGACGAAATAAGCATTCAAATCTCGGTACTGAGCCTCCACCACATCCTCAGGAAAGGCAATGGCATCAATATCATTGCCACTATCGAGAATAATGCTATCCACCGCCGACCCGACGGGATAGGTTTGGGCTTGCATGGGCGCAGCCGCCACAGCCAGAAAGACAGTACCTAAAGCTACCGTTAGTACAGAACGCATCGTGATCAATCCTCATGCTCTACAGTGTATTCATCAATAATTCAGAAGCAGGGTTTGACTTCCCAAAGGGAGTTGTGAACTACCGAATAACTGGACTGGCTTCCCCTGAACTCTCTGCACACCTCTCCACCAGCACGGTGGGAGAAAGACCATTCGGCCTCACCCACAATTGAAAGTGATTTTACTCGACATGGCAAAATCGGCAACCGATTTGCACAGCGGCTTCTCCAGGACTGGGTGATAGCCCTCTTCGGGTTGAGAATTTTACTATCCACCTATCCCTCTGCTTATCCAACAGTCCGTTGACAACATCCAGTTGTGAACCAGCAAAACAAGCCCAGCCCCATAGACCCATCAAACAATCCAATGATCAGAACCAACTGTTGTTAACCTTTGTTTAATAAAAATCCAGGAATTTCTTTACTAAGCATTAGCAACAGAGACTCGCAGCAATTCTTAAGGATCTTTTTGATCCCAGACGGTGAGCAAGCTTGAGCCTTTCGCTGGCTGTTTAGCAACAAAATGCAAATTTTCTCACTTTGACATCGACCTGAGAAAATCGTAAAAATGGATACAGAAAAACATTTGATTTTGCCCTCATGTTTTCTCCGATACTTTCATTATCTATCAATGGTTTTTGGCACAACTCGCATCAAGGTTTGGGTTAGCTAGCCGCTAAGTATCGGTTTTTTTCTTGCTGATTGTCCAGATTATCCATCGGACAAACCCTCTTTCTTTAGTTACCTTAGTTGCCCTACTTAATGTTTTCAGGAGTTCGGAACTTATGAAACTCTCCTATCGTGGTGTGGATTTTGATTATTCGCCTGTTATGCCGGAATGCACCAGCCAAGAGGCTGTGGGGATGTATCGGGGACATGCCTACACTGATCCTATGATGAGGGCTACAGCGATTTTGCCTGCTGCCTATGGTTTGAGCTACCGTGGCATTGTCTACCACCGTCCTACTGTAGCAGCGGTGGTGGTGGGCAGAGTGGAGTCACTACAGAAGTCAGGTTCCACTCGGGTTAGCAAAACCAAAGCCGAATCAGTGGCTCAAATTCACCATGACCACCTCCTGCATCGTCTGCAAAAACGGATTCGGGCGGCTGAGCAGAGAGGGGATCAGACCTTGATCAAGATGTTGGAAGAAGAGCAGCAGCAGTTAGCTTAGCCGCCGATGGCGGGAGGAGTTGCCACGGTTGGCAGTTTTTCCCGCCCAGTTAACGCGAGGAGTGGGGCGCACGCCCTCAATCCAAGGGGAACATGACGCTTTGTGAAGAGATGCTTTTCACCCAGCGACGTCAAGAGATTAGCCGCTAGGGCGGTCGATGGTGGCTTGCTTGCCGATAGCCACACTCACCAGCACCACGACTCCTGTTATCACTGCCAGAGGGGTTAATGGTTCTCCCAAAAATAGAGCGGCTATCCCCAGAGTCAAAAAGGGTTGCAACAGTTGAATTTGTCCGACTCTAGCAACTCCTCCCAGGGCTAAGCCATGATACCAGGCAAAAAAGCCTAAAAATTGGCTGACCAGACTGACATAAGCAAAGGCCAGCCAGGCTTGCCAGGAAGCTGCTAGGCTGAGGGATGCCATCAACCAGAGCAAAGGGATCCCTAGGATGGGGCCGGATAGCACCAAAGCCCAACTGATCACCTGCCAACTGCCCAGGTGAGGCGAGAGCTTAGCCCCTTCTGCATAGCCAAGGGCGGCTGCCGCCACCGCCGCCAACAACAGCAGATCTCCCCACTGCCAATGCCCCGCCCCTGATAACCAGGCAAAAGTGAGAACGGCTCCACTTCCCACTAATCCGGCTAACCAAAATAGCCAAGAGGGGCGTTCGCGGTTACGCCAGACCCCAGCCAATGCCGTGGCTAAAGGCAAAATCCCCAAAATAATTCCCCCATGGGAGGCGGGAAGCTGTCGCATCGCCCAAGCCGACAACAACGGAAAACCCAGCACCACCCCAGCGGCCACGATTCCTAAGGATCCCCAATCTTGCCGAGTCGGTAGAGGTTGCCGCTTGATCCCTAGGCTGATCGCCGCCAGCAGAGCCGCTACCACCCCTCGCCCCAGCCCGACGAAACTGGCATCCAACTCTGCCACTGCAAGTCGGGTAGCTGGTAACGTGAGGCTGAAACTGAAAACACCGATCAGCCCATAGAATAACCCTAGGTTTTCCGGCTGGATCAACCAAGATTTTAGGGTGCTGGGAGTTCCTAGGGGAGTCATGGATCTGGGGATCCCTTAATACGTTTGCAGAATTTGCTATTTATCATTGATTGACTAACTCTGCCCTGATGTCCTACTGCTTTGCGTGAGAGAATCAATGCGGTGGCGCTAGGCAAATCCCTATGAGAATTGGGCAGGGGTATGACATTCATCGGTTAGTAGAGGGGCGACCCCTGATTTTGGGAGGGATCCCGATTCCCTACCACTTGGGTTTATTGGGGCATAGTGACGCCGATGTGTTGACCCATGCAATTATGGATGCTCTCCTGGGGGCGGCGGCGCTGGGGGATATTGGGCATTACTTTCCTCCCGATGACGAACAATGGCGAGGAGCCGATAGCATTCATTTATTGGAAAAAGTGATGGACTTACTGCGGAGCAGGCATTGGCAGATCGGCAATATCGACTCAGTGGTGGTGGCCGAACAGCCCAAATTAAAGCCCCACATTCCCGCTTTGCAAGCCAGACTGGCCTCAGCGATGGGAATTGAGCCGGAACAGGTGGGAGTTAAGGCTACCACTAATGAAAAACTTGGTCCGATTGGGCAAGGGGAGGCGATAGCTGCTTATGCCGTGGCTCTCCTCCTGCCTGCCTGATGCCGCTGCCCATCGCTACCATTCCCAGGAGCTGAACTGAGCGGGATTCTTCTGGTTTGGAGGGGATGGTCTTTTTCCAGTACGTGGTATCCTGCAAAGCATTACCCATCTTAAGCATCTTCCGGTCGAGATGCCGCTTGCTCTTGACTGGTGTGAGACCGTTATGCATCTGACTCCTCAAGAAAAAGACAAACTGCTCATTTATCTGGCGGCTCAGTTAGCCAAAGATCGGCGAGAGCGGGGTCTCAAGCTCAATTATCCTGAGGCCGTTGCCTATCTGAGTGCGGCGGTGATGGAAGGAGCACGAGAGGGCAAAACGGTGGCTCAACTGATGAGTGAAGGCTTGACCTGGCTAACGCCGGCGGATGTAATGGTCGGGATCCCCGATATGATCCCTGAAATCCAAATTGAGGCCACGTTTCCGGATGGAACCAAGCTGGTCACCTTACACCATCCCATTCGCTAGTGGCCTTCCCCTAAGCATGAGCAATCATCACGTGCTTGGTAATTTGGTAGTCTCCCACTGCTTCTACCGAGAGATCTTTGCCAAAGCCTGATTGCTTAAAGCCGCCGTGGGGAGTTTCTGAGGTGAGGGGAATATGATCGTTAATCCAGACGGTGCCAAACTCCAATTGGCTGGATAATTGCATGGCTCGCCCAATATCTTTTGTCCATACCGAGGCGGCTAGTCCATACAAAACATCATTGCCTAGGCGGAGAGCCTCCGTTTCATCGTGAAAACTGCTGATGGTCAAGACAGGGCCAAACACTTCACTTTGAATAATTTCTGAGGACTGATCGGCTTGGCTGATAACGGTGGGGGTAACGTAATAGCCTCTAGCCGGCAGATCCGCCGGGATCCCTCCTCCAGTCAACACTTTGCCTCCACTCGCCACCGCCCGCTCGATATAGCCCATGACCCGTTGCCGTTGTAGTCCTGAAATGAGAGGACCCATCTCGATGCCTGGGGTAAAGGGGGATCCCACCTTCACCTGCCGCATCGCCTCCACAATCGCCTCTTGTAAGGGAGCCATTTGTTTTTCTTGCACATAGACGCGGGTGGCGGCGGTGCAGTCTTGTCCGGTGTTGACGGTGGCGGCGAAGGTTGCCTTGGCGGCTACGGTTTCGATATCCGCATCATCAAAAACCAGCAGGGGAGCTTTCCCACCTAGCTCTAGGTGTACCCGCTTCAGGCTTGCTGCCGCTGTCTCCATGATCTTTTTGCCTGTGGCGGTAGATCCGGTCAAACTGACCATCCGGATATCAGGATGTTCGACAATGGCTTGACCGGTAGCGTTGCCGCCGGTCACCACATTCACCACCCCCGCTGGGATGCCGGCTTCCGCCGTCAATTCTGCCAGCATCAAGGTTGTCAGCGGAGTCGTAGGAGCTGGCTTCAGGACGACCGTACATCCAGCCGCTAAAGCAGGGCCAATTTTCCAGACGGCCATCAACAAGGGATAATTCCAGGGGGCAATTTGGCCGACCACCCCCACGGGTTCTTTCCGAAAGATCGAGGTATAGCCTTTGGCATATTCTCCGGCACTGGAGCCGTGGGTATCGCGGGCGGCGGCTGCAAAAAAGCGCAGGTTATCCACCGCAAAGGGCAAATCTCCCCCTAAGCTGACCAATTCATAGGGTTTGCCCGTATTTTCCGATTCCACCCGCGCAAAATCGGCAGCCCGTGCCTGCAAAAGATCCGCCAGTTTCCAGAGGGCAAGGGAACGCTCGGCAGGGGTCAACCTTGACCACCGACCATCATAAAAGGCGCGCTGAGCCGCCCCCACAGCCCGATCGACATCGGTGGCATTGGCATCAGCCACATCAGTGAGGGGTTCTCCGGTGGCCGGATTTTCGATCGCCATTCGTCCCCCCGCCGCGACCACCCATTGACCATCGATCCACAGTTGGTGACTCATAACTTCCCCAATCCTTTCGCCCCGCGAATGCCAGAGACCGCGACGGTCATTCCAGTTTACAGGCTTGTTCCAGATTGCTTGGCAACTACCCCGAAAATTCTGGATTCTTACAGCTAGCAAGGGGATCCGACCCCAAATCTCCACAATCTCCATCGGAGAGCCGGACTATGATAGGGGCAACATGGGTTGAGGCATTAGCTTGTGGAATTATCCTGTAAGAGTGAATATGCGCTATTGGCGCTGCTGGAGCTGGCTCAGCACTATGCGGAGGGGCAGGTACTCCAGATTAAAGAGATCTCCGCCCATCAGTCCATTCCCGATCGGTATTTGGAGCAACTGCTCGCCACGCTACGGCGGAGTGGGTTAGTGCGTAGCCAACGGGGAGCACGCGGGGGTTATGTCTTGGCTCGCGCCCCTTGGACTATTACCCTCTACGACGTGATTCAAGCCATTGAAGGGGAGGATCTCACCCAACAGGGGCGACCTGCTGAGGGGATCCCTCTTACCCCAGAGCGGGAAACCCTCCACAGCAGTTGGCAGGAGGTGCAGGCGGCGGCGATAGCAGTATTAAAGAAGCTAACGTTACAGGAACTGTGTGACCAACAGGCACAACGACAACAAGGAACAATCATGTATTACATCTAAATACTTGCATAGGCCGGAGAAAGAAACCCATCACTCGACCTGAGCCAGATCAGGCCATAATACTGCCCACCCTCTCACGATGTCTGCGATTGACTATGCCTGGGATCCATTGCTGCGGCTGAGGGTGGATAGCTCAACATCAGGATGCTCTGGGTTCGTCAGGTGGGATGGGCGGGTAATTTTGATGCGATCCAAACGGGGACCTTCGATCTTGACCACTTGAAACTCCCAGCCCAAATAGGTCAACTTCTCACCCACGCGGGGAATCTTTTGCATCTGATAGATCAAAAATCCTCCCAGGGTTTGATAGTCATCATGCACAGGCAGATCAAAATCCAGACGCTCACTCACCTCTTCAATATCAAGCTGAGCCTGCACTATTAAGGTGTTTTCATCGATCACCTGGATATCCGGTTCGTGATCGCCTGTTGCAGGTTCATCCGAGAGTTTCCCGACAATTTCCTCCACGAGATCTTGAATCGTAATCAGTCCAGCCGTACCGCCAAATTCATCCACAACGACTACCATCGTGCGGTGATGTTGCTGCATTTCCGGCAACAGTTCGGCAATCAGCTTGTTTTCATGTTCAAAATGAGCCGGACGAATATAGCTGCGAATCGAGCTATCTAAGGTTAGGGAATTTTTGGCAAGACCAGCAATTAAATCTTTGACATTGACTAAGCCACGAATATCGTCGAGGGATTCTCCATAGGCGGGATAGCGAGAATGACCGGATTCGGCCACTTCCGCCAAAACATCCTGAACCGTGGCCGCTTCGGACACCGCATCGATGCTGGTGCGGGGAATCATCACCTCACTAGCCACAGTTTCGCCAAACTCAAAAATATTAGCCAATAGCTCCCGTTCTTCTTCTTCAATGCCAGTTTCGGGTGAAGAGGCAATCAAAAGCTGCAATTCTTCCGCTGTCATGGTGCTATAGAGGCGGGCGGAATCGGGCAACGGCACCCGCAACAGGTGCAAAATCAAACGGGAAGAAAAGCGAGGCACTTCGACGAAGACAGCCAGCAGGCGGCTAACCAGATGATTCAAACGAGCCAACCGCAGGGCGATCGGTTCTCCATAGACAATCGCCACCGTTTTGGGCAGCAACTCCCCCCAGACAATTTGTAGGTAGGTCAACAAAATAAAGCTGATCAGCAGCGCTGCCCACTGAATGCCCCCCTCACTCCAGGAGGAGGCTGATGGAAGGTGATGAAGAAGGGCGGCCACAATTTGGGCGACACGGGTAGCCCCAATCCATCCCAGCAAGACACTGGCAACTGTGATTCCTAACTGAGTGGTTGAGAGGGATTTCTCCAGATTCTCTTGAGCCTTTTGCACCAAAACCGCTTGCCGGGATCCCTCGCTGGCTAATTGCAGCAGGCGGGAACGGCGGGTGGAGACCAACGAAAACTCTACGGCTACAAAAAAGGCATTTACCCCCAGCAATCCCAAAACCCAGAAAAAACTGGCCCAGATATCTCCCCATGTGATGTCGGTGGAGACAAGGGGGCTGGCGGAGAGGGATAAGGATGGGTCGCCCATTGGAGCGTGTGACTACGGCAGGACGGATAGATTGCATTCTAGCTTAGGCTATCTCCATCGGTTTGCCTATCGAGTAGAATTGCCTCTCACTGGGGATACGGGATCCCTCAACCAGCCGCAACCCCTAGGAACTATCAAATTTTTTAGGCAGGATATAAGCGTGGAATTTCCCCCCAATTCCCTCACCAGACCTCAACGGAAATAGAGCCGAGAAAATGCCAGAGTGGACTCAGCTTGGGATAGCCTATGGAGGAGAACGGCACAGTTACGGCACCAGATGGAGGGATCCCTAGACATGGCAGATAACCGCACAGGCGCATTTATCGGAGGGCTGCTCCTTGGCACCGCTATCGGCACGGCTGTGGGTCTTTTGCTTGCCCCCCGCAGTGGCCGGGAGACCCGCCGCTTCTTACGCAAATCCGCCGAAGCTTTGCCGGAGGTAGCCGAAGATGTCACCAGTAATTTACAAATTCAAACCGAAAAGTTACTGGATTCTGCCCAAAAAAGCCTAGATGAAACCTTAGTTCGTCTGCAAGAAGCTATTGCCACGGGCAAGGAGGCGATGCTGCAAAAGCGGCGGGAACTGGATCAGCAGTCTCTGCGCGCCACTCTTCGGGATACCGCGGAGCCACTAGCGGAGGATGAAGCAGGAGATAGCAAACTATCGCCCATGAACAGCCTACAGGAAGCGACTCCCTACCGCCCTGCCTTCTCGTCGTCTCATGAGGAAAACTAAGCATTATGGATGATCCAATTTTTTGGCTGGGGCTGTCGGTGGGGTTAGTGGCTGCCGGACTGTTTGCGGTGGTGGTGACACTAGTTCCTGCCGTTATTCAGTTGGGGCGAGCGGCGCAAAGTGTAGAGCGTTTTTTTGACACCCTCTTGCGGGAACTGCCCCCCACCCTAGAAGCCCTCCGCCTCACCACCCTAGAGGTGAGCGAGATTGCCGACAGTGTGGATGAAGGGGTGAAAGGAGCCGGACAGGTGGTCAAGCAGGTCGGACAATCTCTAGAAGGGGCACGCAGCCAAGCCCGTGGTGCTCAAGTCAATGCCCGTAGTGCTTGGGCTGGTCTACAGGCCGCTTGGAAAACTTTCCGAGAAGATCCACCAGCAATGGCTGCCAACCGATTGCCCACTGCTCCCCCCGCCCGTCCCCTTTCTCGTCAATCCGTTGCCTCTAACCCCCCCCTGCCGCCGCAGTCCACCCCTTCTAACCTGCCCAGATCCGAACCCTAGGCAAAAAGAATTCCTCATCTTTTGGGATCAGATGGTCAGGCTGTCTGGTAGTGTAAAGTTGTCCTTACTATGAAACAACTCTTAAAAAACCACAAAAAATCCATACAACAGCCGCCTCCCCAGCCGCAAAATGTTGTGATTTTTGGTGATCTGGGTCAAGATCCCGCGATTAAGAGATGGCAAAGTTAGGATAGAGCCTTCCCAAAATGGCTTTAAGGCTGGTACTAGGCATCCCCTATTTTCCCAGCCCATCGACAGGACGACACCGGATGAGGATCATCAGAAGTCACTATGTCTCTATTTGATTGGTTTGCGGATCGGCGGAAGGAATCTAGCCCTGCTCTAACTGGCAACGGCCCTCTGGCTAAAGATCGCCAGCTCCGCGAGATTGCCGATGGACTGTGGCAAAAATGTCCAGCCTGTGCATCCCTGACTTATACCAAAGACTTGACGGACAATTTTAATGTTTGTCCCCACTGTCACCATCACCATCGGCTTTCGGCTCCTGAACGAATTCGCCAGCTAATTGACTCAGGCACTTGGCAGCCCCTCGATGAGCGACTCAGTGCTGGGGATCCCCTCAAATTTGTCGATCAAAAGCCCTATCCTGAGCGGATCAAAGCCTACCAAGATAAAACCCAAATCAAAGATGCCATCCTCACTGGACTGGGGCAACTGCAAGGGATCCCTCTCGCTCTGGGGGTGATGGACTTTCGCTTTATGGGCGGCAGCATGGGATCCGTAGTGGGAGAAAAAGTAACCCGCCTAACGGAACGAGCCACCCGCGACCATCTGCCGTTAGTGATTCTCTCTGCCTCAGGAGGAGCCAGAATGCAGGAAGGGATCCTCAGCCTGATGCAGATGGCCAAAACCGCCGCTGCCCTACAGCAGCATCGGGCGGCGGGGGAACTGTTTATCTCCGTTTTGACGGATCCCACTACGGGCGGCGTCACCGCTAGCTTTGCCATGCTGGGAGACTTGATTTTGGCGGAACCAAAAGCGCAAATTGGTTTTGCTGGACGGCGGGTAATCGAACAAACCATCGGACAAAGCAAGCTGCCAGAAGGATTCCAGACCTCCGAATATCTGTTGGCTCATGGCTTGATCGATGCCATTGTCCCCCGTACCGAGTTACGCAAACGTCTGGCTCAACTTCTCGAATATCATCGCCCCCACATGCATGTGCCTACTCCTCACCCGGAAGCTAGCCTTCCGTTATCCTTGATTTGAGATAGATTTTCCCCTCACATGCGCTAGCCTATGATATGCTCCCCCCGCTACTAAACCCATGCTAATCCTTGAGGATGTCCATACCTATTACGGCAATATTCATGCCCTAAAAGGCATTTCTCTACAGGTCAATCAAGGAGAGGTGGTGACTCTGATCGGGTCAAATGGAGCTGGCAAAACCACCACCCTCCGCACCATTCAAGGACTGCTCAGACCCCGCCGTGGTCAGGTCTTGCTAGAAGGCAAGCCGATCCAATCCTTAAGTTCGGATCAAATTGTCAATTTGGGAATTTCCCAAAGCCCAGAAGGCCGTCTTGTCTTTACCCGCATGACGGTGTTGGAAAATTTGGAAATGGGCGCATTTTCTCGCCGTGATCCGATTGGCATTCGAGAAGATATGGAGCGAGTTTTTGCTCTGTTTCCCCGCTTGAAAGAACGGATTCACCAAAAAAGCGGCACCATGTCCGGTGGAGAACAACAGATGTTAGCTATTGGGCGAGCGTTGATGGCACGTCCTCGTCTGTTGATGTTAGACGAACCAAGCATGGGTTTAGCTCCCCTGCTAGTCGCTCAAATCTTTTCGATTATTCGAGATATTCACGCCCAAGGTACCACCATCTTATTAGTTGAACAAAATGCCCGTTTAGCCCTTTCGGTAGCTAATCGTGGTTATGTTTTACAGACTGGCGAAATTGTCTTGAGTGATGACGCTCAAAAGCTACAAACGAACGAGACGGTGCGGAAAGCGTATTTGGGGGAATCTTAAAGATATTTTTCCTGACTGATCTTCTCTGTTTAGTGGAATTGACCAGCTCAAATTTCTGAGTGACCCCCAGATGAAGACGGCAGTCAATCCCAGAAAAATCAGGAAGTGAGCCACTCTGATTGAGGCAAAGTGCTTAGAAATTTAGGAAAAGTCAAGGATTCCCTCTCAGAAATGGAATGCTACCATGTGCATGAAAGATTTCAGCACAACCCTGTGGTTCGCTCCGCGCCTCTTCTGCAAGGTCCTCTGTTGCCCCCTGTTGCTGACAGCAATCGTCTCAAAATTTTTTCGGGTTCGGCAAATCCACCCCTTGCTCAAGAAGTAGCTCGCTACTTAGGCATGGATTTAGGCCCGATGGTCAGAAAGCAATTTGCCGATGGAGAGCTTTACATCCAAATTCAAGAGTCGATTCGGGGAGCCGATGTCTATTTGGTTCAGCCTACCTGCCGTCCTGTCAATGACCATTTGATGGAGTTGTTGGTGATGGTAGATGCCTGTCGGCGAGCCTCTGCCCGTCAGATTACAGCCGTTCTACCCTATTATGGCTATGCCAGAGCGGATCGCAAAACCGCAGGCCGTGAATCCATCACCGCCAAATTAGTGGCTAACATGATCACCCATGCCGGAGCCCATCGGGTGCTAGCTATGGATCTGCACTCGGCTCAAATTCAGGGATATTTTGATATTCCCCTCGATCATGTCTATGCCCTACCTGTTTTATTGGGTTACGTGCGGGATCGGGGGCTGGCAAGCCAAGACATTGTGGTGGTTTCCCCGGATGTGGGAGGGGTATCCAGAGCCAGAGCTTTCGCCAAAAAACTGGATGAGGCTCCGCTCGCCATTATTGATAAACGGCGGCAAGCCCATAACGATGTCGAGGTGATGAACTTGATCGGGGATGTGCGGGGTAAAACCGCCATTCTGGTAGACGACATGATTGATACGGCAGGAACGATTACTGAGGGAGCTAAGCTGCTGCGGAAGGAGGGGGCGCAAGCGGTTTATGCCTGTGCCGTTCATGCCGTTTTTTCAGAACCCGCTATCCAACGCTTAACAGGGGGGGTCTTTGAGGAGGTAGTGGTTACCAACACCATCCCCATTCCCAACGAGAAAGTATTTCCTGAATTGCGGGTGTTGTCAGTAGCAAACGTTCTGGGTGAGGCCATTTGGCGAATTCATGAGGATAGCTCCGTCAGCAGCATGTTTCATTGATAACCAAGCATAGAATTAACCCTTCCTTCAAGCTTGAACTTGTAACCCATTGTATCTAATTGAAGATATTCCGTGGTCTTGCTATACTTGTTGGAGAAGGGTGATGATAATCTGGCATTCACAAGGACAGCTTCTCTCCCCTTCCCTGGGCATGAAGGTTAAAGTTAAGAGTGATTCTACCAGCTTGAAGGCTCCCTAAGTTTCTTAAAGCTTTCCTGGATTGGTGTTTTTGGGGCTTGCCTAATATATTGTTCAATATATTGTCGGGTTCAATGTTGATGACTACAGCGATCAACAGCAACCATTTCGAGATTGCCCACCAGCCTGATGAGTTGCTGGCAAGGGTCATACCGCACAGGGATCCATCCTTATTACTGAGTTTGGCGCGTATTTTAGCCCACGGCTTGCCAATACCCTTGGTGGTTAGTTGGCTTCCCACAGACTCCAGAACCACGCTTTATCCAGAGGGATTAGTCACCTCCACTGAATTTCAATTAACCTCTGAGGTTATTTCGTGGCATTTGGCTTCATCTCAGGAAATTGCCAGAGGAGTTGCCATCAGCTATCCCGCCATTGATGGGCACTGTCCGACCTCTGCCTCTATCGGGGGGCAGCCTATTCACGTTCTGATTTCAATTACCTGTTTTATCCCTGACGGGGAAAATCATCTGCATCCGCATTACCTGATGGTTGGGGATCCCTCCTCCCGCCATTTCGATAGCCACCAGGTTGCCCTGCTTTGTGAAGTTCGGGATTTATGGCAGCATCAGATAAACTCCACCCTCTGCGGGGATCATCCCGTACCCATCGGTGATTTAACTGAGCGAGGAAGCTCACCAAGCAATTCCCTTGCACAAACTAAGCATAGCCTTTCCTCTCAGACCATATTTGAACAGACCGATCATGCCTTTCTTGTTTTGAATCTTGACAATACGATTGATGACCTAAATCCAGCTTTTGCCCAGCTATTAGGATATAGCCCATCTCACCTTGTCGGCAAACCCATTCAGGATATTTTGCATTCAGATGATCTGGTCTCTCTGCTTTCTGAGCAAGCCAACTGTCTAGATAATCAGGCGTTGTCATTTTTTCAGGCAAGACGATTCTTCAACTGGGAACATCGTGTAGTTAATCTATGTTCAAAAATAATTTTTTTAACAGCTAATGATCCTGATTTTTTTGAGGCTGGTCATGCTTCTGCTGTTTATAAACTGGGATCCCAACATCAGGCTCAGTCTAAAAAAATAGGCTACCTAATCCAAGTTTGCGACATCGATCACGAGCAACAAATTAAACAACTCAAGCAAGATCAAGAAGAGCGATTTCGACAAACATTTGAACTGGCTCCCATTGCTAAGGCGATTACCAACCTGAGTGGATCTTATTTACAAATCAATGCTGCCTTTACTCAAACTTTAGGTTATAGAATTGAAGATCTAGCGGGCAAACAAATTACTGATATTACTCATCCAGATGATGTTGTTGCTACCCTAGAGAGAGGGTATAAGCTTCTTGATGACCCCCATAGTTTATGTGAAGAGCTAGAAAAGCGATATTTGCACAAAGATGGCTCTGTGATCCATGCCATCTTACGCATTACCTTAGTGCGAGACAGCCGGCAAAAACCCGCCTACTTCATGAGCCAGATTTTAGATATTAGCCGTCGTAAGCGAGCTGAAGATGCCCTTTTAGCTAGTGAAGCTCGTTTTCGGGCTATCTATGAACAATCAGCCCTAGGCATATCGTTGGCGGATCCTCAAGGGCATTATCTGCGAACCAATCCAGCTTTTCAAAAAATGGTGGGCTACTCTGAGGAGGAACTATCCACAAAAACATTTATCGAATTGACGGATGCAAAAGATATTTCACAGGATCTTCAACTGCACAGTCAGTTATTGTCTGGAAAGTTGGAACATTATCAGATTGAGAAGCAATATGTATGTAAGAGTGGTCAATTACTTTGGGTGCGCCTAATCGTCTCTGCTCTAAAGGATCCCCAGGGTCGTTTGCAGTGTACCATCGCTATTTCAGAAGACATTTCCCTTCAAAAACAACAACAAGTTGATCTAGAACTAGCTCTTCATGAAAAAGTAGTGCTTTTACGAGAGATTCATCATCGCGTCAAAAACAATCTGCAAATTATCTCTAGCCTGCTTCGCCTACAGTCTGACTCCATCAAAAATCCAAAATATTTGAAGGTTTTTCGAGATGCAATTAGCCGTGTGCAAGCTATGTCACTTGTGCATGAAAAGCTTTATCAATCAAAGGATTTGGGTCAGATCAAGCTTTTGGATTATCTAGAAACTTTGCTAACTAACCTCCTCCAGTCCTATGGAGTTTATCCCGATATCATCCATTTTACTATCGATGTGGGAGATATTTTCTTAAGCATTGATAACTGCATTATTTGTGGATTAATTATCAATGAATTAGTCACTAACTCTCTAAAACATGCCTTTCCAAGAAGTCGGCATGGAGCTATCTCAGTTCAGTTCCGTCAGGATCAATCTTTCACCTTTCTCACTGTGGCTGATAATGGTCTCGGCATTCCTGATCATCTTGATCTCAAAACTACGGAATCGCTAGGATTGCAGTTGGTGGCTGCCCTAACTGACCAGCTTGAAGCTAAGATAGAGATTGATAGCTCAGGGGGCACCAAGTTTTCCATTACATTTCCGAGGATAGACCATTGAAAAAACCACACCCGGCCATTAAAGGCAGCATTTTGATTGTAGAAGATGAAAAGATCATAGCTAAGGATATTGCAACTGTCCTAAAAAAGTTTGGTTATACGGTTCATCACCTGGTAGGCTCTGGCGATGAAGCCATTAAGAAGCTTGAGGAAGGTCAGTTTGATTTGGTCTTAATGGATATTGTCCTGAAAGGTGACTTGGATGGCGTAGAAGTTGCTAAGCAAGTTTATGAACGTTTTCATACCCCTGTTGTCTTTTTGACAGCCTATGCCGATGATGACACTCTTGATCGAGCTAAAGAAACTGAGTTGTTCGGGTATGTCATCAAGCCTTTTCAGGAGAGAGAGCTTTATACTGCCATTGAAATTGCTCTCCACAAGCATCGAGTCAACATTGAGAAACAACTGACTGAAGAGAAAAAACTTGAAGACCTCAAGCAAGGGCTGCAAAAACTCCAACAATTCTCTGATATCAAAGATGTCTTGTTTAAGAAATTCCTTAAGGATTTAAGCGATCCTCTATTTAATCTAAACGTAGCCATTGAGCTGCTAAAGGATTCGTCCTCGGCTATTAAACGGGATCATTACATGCGTATTTTGGAGGAGGAATTTGCTAGAGAGGTTGAGTTGATTAACCAAACCTCTAACCTCCAGGACTTGTTGAGTGTTGAGAATGTTGAGCTGCTCAGCCAGTTTAGTTTGTTGAGGAAGAAAGTAGAAGCCCCTGACGAAACCGCTTCTCCCGCTTCCCTCTTCCAGCCTGCTAGTGGATCCCAATCTGGATTGTCTGCTTTGCCTTATGCGGCTAAATCTAATGTCTCTCAGGCTGTTCTAGAGAGACCTGTTTCCAAACGCAATATGCGACCCCTCAACCAAACTCAACTCTCTGAACGATTGGGGGTGGTTGTTTCCGCTATTACTTATTGGAAGCAAAAGCCTGGTTTTTCGGAATGGAGTCGCAGTAAAGATCCAGATGGAGTAACTTGGCGGTACTCTCCTGACTCGAAGCGATTTATTCCAGACTAGAGTTGTTTTGAGTGCCAGCTCTTAATGAGTCAATAGACTGGGGAGATTTTATCGGGAGCGGGAACGAATCACAAAGACTTTCGTCAGCACTCGGGATGTCCTGTCGATGGTGATAGCTATTGCAGCCGTTCTAGATAGGGCAAACCTCTCTAAATAGAAAGCGAGCCATCAACCCTACACCGACTGGGTAGGATGACCGGTTTTGCGATGTAGAACGGCAGTGCGACCGTTGGTATCGATCACCTGCCCCTGTTGGGTTGTGGCATAAATCACCCAATGATCCCCACAGTCGAGGCGACTCACCACCTGACACTCCAAATAAGCCAATGCGTCCTGCAAAATAGGTGCTCCATTGCTGGCAACCCGAACCTCCAATCCAGCAAAGCGATCTTCTCCGGGCGCAAAGGTTTTGAGAAAGTGTTTACGGATCTGTTTGCCCTCTTGCAGGATGTTGATCACAAAGGGATCCCCAGTGTGGAGGAGAGATTCAATCGGCTGGTCTTTGGCAATCGCCACCGTAAAGCCGGGGGGATTAAACGTGGCTTGAGCCACCCAGGAGGTGAGCAGGGCGCTAGAAACTTCCCCCTGTTTGGCCGTGACCACACAAAGGGATCCGATCACCCGCCCCAGGGCTTGTTGAGCGGCGCTTCCGGTTTGGCTGGTTGTTTTGGCCAGCACGGGTTGGCGTTGCTTGTGGGTGCGTTTCAGTTCTTGAGCAAACTGTATGCCCGATTCTTCACACAGTTGGAGGGTGGTCTCGGTGGGCTTAAACTTGACGCGGATGGGTTCAAAGCCGAAGCGAAAACCAGCTTCCCGCAGTTTATCAGCGAGCAGATCAATCGCTTCCCCACTCCAACCAAAGGAGCCAAACACCCCCACGGTTTGTCCACGGCTGGCGTTGGAGAGGAGAATACCAAAGGCGGTCTGAATTTGGGTGGGGACATGCCCTCCCAGGGTCGGGGATCCGATGATCACCCCATCACAGGTTTCGATGGCGGTTTTGACCTCGCTGGGTTCGGCAGACTCACAGTTGATCAGTTCTACCCCTACCCCTGCCTTGGTGATGCCCCGCCCGATAGCTTGCCCCAGGGTAGCGGTGTTGCCGTAGGCGGAGGCATAGAGGAGCGCCACCTTGAGGCTCTGCACCCGTTGCTCTTGGCTCCACTGTTGATAGAGGTAAGTCAACTCCCGCAAGCCATCCCGCACCATCGGCCCGTGATTGGGAGCATAAAATTCCACCTGCAAGGGGGCGATCCGCTCCAGGGCAGCTTCCACCTGACGGGGTTGCGTCGCCATCAAACAGTCATAATAAAAGCGCCGATCCTCCAAAAACACCGACCAGCCCTCATCAAACACTTGATCCCCACAGACATGGCAGCCAAACCATTTATCGGTAAAGAGGATTTGCGTTTTGGGGTCGTAGGTGCAGAGCAGATCCGGCCAGCGGGGGCTAGGGGTGGGCAGGAACTTGAGGGCGTGGCCTTGTCCCAGATCGAGGGTTTCTTCTCCCCGCACAATCGAGATGGGCAGATCATAATCGGGGAGAGCCGCTTTTAGGGCAACCGCCGCCGGATTGGAGCAGATAATTGTTACTTGATGAGTAATTTCTAGGAGGGCTTGCAGGGTCGCCATCCGGTTGGGGTTGATGTGAGCCAGGATCAGATAGTCCAGTTGCCGCACATTCACTCGTGCCAATAGCGATTCCAGATAAATGCCCGTAAAGGTCTCACCGGGAGGATCGATCAGGGCGGTTTTGTCTCCCTGAATCCAATAGGAATTGGCGGTGGTGCCCCGCTGCAAGCCATACTCCATCTCAAACCGGAGACGGTTCCAACTGCGGGAGCGAAAGACGGTGGTTTGTTTGGCTATAGGAAAAACCTGAACATCGCGGGGCTTGCTTGGGGTGAGAAGGGAGTTAACCATAAAAGTAGGGATCCGCTCAAACCAAGCAGATGATGAGGGTGGACTGCACACAGTCAGTATCCCGAAGGGATACCCTTGCATTCTAATCCGGCTTTGGTCACGGCCTAGCTGAGGGGAAGGGGCAACACCTGCACGGCACAGGCTTTTAATTCGGGCTGGTGGGAAATCGGATCGTCGATGGGATGAGTGAGGGTGTTGGCTTCCGATTGCTCCGCCCAAAGGGATCCCCAGTGCATAGGCACAAACACAGTCCCTGGAGCAATGGCACGGGTGATCTCAGCCAGAAAGTGGGCACTGCCCCGCCGCGAACGCACTTCCACCCAGGTTTGGTTACGGATGCCCAGATGGTCAGCATCACGGGGATGAATTTCCAGAAAGGGCTGCGGGTACATCTGGCGAATTTTGGGGATGCGACCTGTGCGAGTTTGGGTATGCCAATGTCCATAGACACGACCCGTGGTTAAGACGTAGGGATAGTGGGGATCGGGGGGTTCGGCGAGACCACGGGAGTGATAGGGGACAAAATTGGCTCGCCCACTGGGGGTATGAAAGTGAAAGTCAGTGTAGAGGCGGGGCTGGGGTTGATTGAGGGATCCCGCCGATCCGTCTGGGCACGGCCATTGTAACGGGCCTTCCTGGGCGAGCCGCTTGTAGCTAATCCCTGACATATCACAGGGGCGACCACGGGTGAGCTGCACGAATTCCTGATGGATCTCTGCTGCCTGTTGATAAGGAAATTGTTCGGCAAATCCCAGCCGTTTTCCTACTTCTGCAAAAATTTGCCAATCAGGGAGGGCTTCGCCACGGGGAGTCTGAAAGGCCTCGCAGAGGGTGACGCGCCGTTCGGAATTGGTCATCGTGCCTGTTTTTTCACTCCACTGGCAGGCGGGCAAGAGGAGGTGGGCATAGCGAGCCGTTTCGGTGGGAAAGTAGGCGTCTTGATAAATCGTAAAGGGGGAGAGGAGCAAGGCTTTTTTCACCCGTTCCAAATCCGGCAGACTGACCAGCGGATTAGTGGCGGCAATCCAAAATAGCTGAAGGGATCCCGATTCCAGCCCTTCGATCATCTGCCAGGTGGTTCGCCCCATCTGCGGGGCAATCCGTCCCGCCGGGATCCCCCAAAACGCCTCCACTTCGCGGCGGTGTTGCGGATTGCTGACGGAACGGTAGCCGGGGAGGAGATGGCTCAGCCCGCCCGCCTCCCGTCCGCCCATCGCATTGGGTTGTCCGGTTAAGGAAAATGGCCCACACCCAGGTTTCCCAATCTGCCCCGTCAGCAGATGTAGGTTGATCAGGCTAGAAACTTTGGCGGATCCCTCCTGAGACTGGTTAAGTCCCATCGACCATAGAGAAAGAATATGTTTGGACTCTTGCCAGTAGCGGGCGGCCTGCATCAGATCGGCGATCGGGATCCCGCAATGGTCAGCGACTTTTTCGGGGGGGTAGTGGCTGAGTAGAGCCGTATAGCTAGGGAAATGCTGAGTACATTCGTCAATAAATTCGGGATCCAGTTCTCCCCATTTCAACAAAAGATGTCCAATGCCGTTCAATAAATCAATATCGCTGCCGGGACGAATCGCTAAATGCAAATCACACCCCTCAGCGGTGGCGGTTTTGCGGGGATCCACCACGATCAACTTGAGGGGGCTGCCTAATTTGTGGCGTTTTTTGAGGCGATTAAAGAGAATGGGGTGGCATTCGGCGGTATTGCTACCAATTAAAAAAGCACAATCAGTGATATCCAAATCGTCATAACAACAGGGGGGACCATCCGCTCCTAAAGACTGCACATATCCAGCAATCGCGGAAGACATACACAGACGTGAATTGGCATCAAAATTATTGGTTCCTAAACAACCCTTGAGCAGTTTTTGAGCCAGATAATATTCTTCACTCAAAAACTGGCCAGATCCATACATAGCGATGGCATCGGGTGTTGATTGCAGGGCACAAATTCGCTCCGTTATGTGGGCAAAAGCTTCCTCCCAACTAATTCGTTCAAACTCATCGGTTAGAGACTGACGAAACAGAGGATACAACAACCGATCCTGATCCACCGACTCCAAAATGGTTGCTCCTTTCACACACACCATGCCGTGGCTGGAAGGATGGCGGCGATCCCCGCGAATTTTCCAACGGGATCCCTGGGCATGATGGGTTGGGATCGCTTCTAAACCACAGCCCACCCCACAATAGGGGCAAAGGGTTCTTACACTGTCTGTCATATCCGCTCGCCTGTGTCCTCAGAAAAAGGGATCCCTTTTTCCGTTCCTAAATGGGATAAAACTGCTAGTTTCTGGTGTTTTTTCTGGAGTGTTTTTTAGTCACTATCAGTCACGATGGTGCCAAAAAAATAATTAATGAATGGCTGATCACTCATTCGTGGTGGCTGAAGCGCCGATAGAGAAAATCAAGAGCATAATTCCGCAGTTCATAATATTCGGGGGTTTCCAAAATTTGGGTGCGTTGGCGGGGTCGTGCAAAAGGGATCTCTAGGATTTCACCAATTTTGGCGGCAGGTCCATTGGTCATCATGACCAGCCGATCCGCCAGAAAAAGAGCCTCATCAATATCATGGGTAATCATCAAAATTGTGCAGCGATGATCCCGCCAAATTTTTAACAATTCTTCCTGCAATTCCTCTTTGGTGATAGCATCTAGCGCCCCAAACGGTTCATCCAATAGCAACACCTGCGGACGAATCGCCAAAGCGCGAGCAATGGCTACCCGTTGTTTCATACCCCCCGATAACTGGTGAGGACGTTTGTGGGCGGCTTCGCTCAGCCCCACCATCTCCAGGTGCTCTTTCACAATCGAGCGCCGTTCCAGTATGGACTTTTCCGAGAAAACCTGACTGACCACCAATTCCACATTTTCAAAAGCGGTCAACCAGGGCAGGAGGGCATAGTTTTGAAAGACCATCATCCGATCTGGCCCCGGTTCGCTAATCGGTTGATCGTTCAAGAGAATGGTTCCACTACTGGGGGTGGAAAAGCCTGCCACCATGTTCAAGAGGGTGGACTTGCCACAGCCGGAGTGACCGATCATGCAGATCAGTTCTCCCGCCTTCACCGAGAGATTGATGGGATCCAACACCCGCAGATCCCCGTAGGATTTGGTAACCGATTGAATGTCTAGCAAAGGTTTCACCGACGGATTGGATAAACGAGCCGGAGGGGAAGCGGAGATCAGCATAAGCACCGTTGGGGGGAGATGGATAGGGGGGACAGAAAGCAAAAGGATCCCTAGCTGGGCAGGGCGGCTATGGGATCCATCACCACTTCGGCGATACGAATGTCAAGAGAAAAGGGCAACGATTGCAGATAGGCTAAGGGATCCTGTCCGTCAAAGCTGGAGCCATCCCCAAAAAGGAGCGCCCCCCGATCGTGCGCCCGATCCGGCAATCCCAAGTCATGGGCGGCCACCCCATAAACATCTGCCCGCACCACCCGCTCCAGCACCTCCTGCCAATTGCGCGGAAAGGGCGTGATCTGCCAGCGCACCAATTGGGTGAGAATCCAAAGGTTTTCCAGGATTTCAGGACAACTATTCCGCCCATTGGCAAACTGGTTAAAGGTCAATACCTGCGGACTGTCCTGCCGCAAGCTAGGGTAAGGATCCACAAAACCAGGACGGACGTAAAGCGGGTCGGCATTCAGATAGTCAGGACGACAGAGCAGCTCCAGAATTTCTTCCCGATGGTGCGGCTGATCGCAGTAGTGGCAGGCTTCCAGCAAGGCTTTCACCAACGCCACATGGGTACGGGGATAACGGCTGGCCCATTCTTCCCTTACCCCCAAGACTTTCTCGATATGACTGGGCAAAATTTCGGGGGTGGTGGTGATCACAAACCCCATCTGATCCAGAACGGCACGTGAATTCCAGGGTTCTCCCACACAATAGCCATCCAGATTTCCGGCCTTCAAGTTAGCCACCATTTGGGGAGGAGGAATCACCGTTAAGCTGACATCTTGATCGGGATGAATGCCCCCTCCCGCCAACCAGTGGCGCAGCAGCAGGTTGTGCATCGAGCCCACATGCACCATCCCCAAGGTAGGCACTTTGTCAGGGGTCTGATGGATAAACTGCCGCAGATCCGCCAGCGTTTTTACCCCCCGTTCCGCCAGTCGGTTGCTGAGGGTGATTGCGTTGCCGTTACGGGAGAGGGTGAGGGCGGTGACAACATTGACCAGGGATCCCCCCCAGCCCAGGGTGAGCGCTAGAGGCATCCCCGCCACCATCTGTGCAGCATCCAGGCGTCCAGTCAGGATCCCGTCGGCAATTCCCTTCCAACTGGTTTCACGGCTAAGGGTAACTTGATCCAATCCATATTTGGCAAACAGCCCCTTTTCCTTAGCCACAATCAGCGGGGCACAGTCGGTGAGGGGAATAAACCCCAACTCCACATTCACTTTTTCCAGACCATGTCCGGTCACCACCGCCGGAGCCACCCATTTGCGCCGCTTTAACTGCTTCTGTTGGTTGAGGAAATAGATCATTTCTCCCCGCAGGCTGTAGTAGCTGGGATGATTGACCACCTCCAGCCGTTGGCGGGGTCGTGGAAAAGGAACCGTTAAGATCTGACCGATATGCGCTTCTGGGCCATTGGTCAGCATGACAATCCGATCCGATAGCAAAAGGGCTTCATCCACATCGTGGGTGACCATGACGCCGGTGATCTGGCTAGCTTGGCAAATCTGCATCAACTGTTCCTGCAAATTGCCCCGTGTTAGCGCATCCAGAGCGCCAAAAGGTTCATCAAGCAGCAGTAGCTTGGGACGGGTCGCCAAAGCACGGGCAATCGCCACCCGTTGCTTCATCCCTCCCGATAGGTGAGCCGGACGTTTGTCAGCCGCCGCCTGTAGCCCCACCAGCCGAATATGCTCCTCCACAATCTGAGCGCGCTGCTCAACTGACTCCTGTTGTAGGACTTCATCTACAGCCAAAGCGATGTTTTCCCTCACCGTTAACCAAGGGAGGAGGGAATAGTTTTGAAAAATCACCATCCGATCTGGTCCGGGATCGGTCACCTGCCGCCCTTCTAAAATAATGCCTCCGCAGGAGGGCTGATCCAACCCAGCAATTAGATTGAGGAGCGTAGATTTGCCACAGCCAGAATGACCAATCAGTGAGATAAATTCGCCTTTGTGAATCTTCAGATGGATATTTTTGAGAGCTGTATAAAAACTCCCATCCGCTGAGGGAAATACCCGATCAACATGATCCACTTCCAGATAAGGGCGGGATAGCAAAGTAGTGCTCATAAGGGCAAAAGAATGGGTTTGAATCTAGAAACACACAGCCTGAGATAGCCAATTTGGAGACAGCTTGGCATGAGTAGAATCAACATCTGAGGGATAGGCTACCGCGACATCTGGCGCTAAGAATGCTCATCCGCTACCAAACGGGATCCAATAAAAGCCATCAAGCGATCCAGCAACAGCCCGATCAACCCGACATAGACTAGAGCCAAGATAATTTCACTAATGCGGGAACTATTCCAGGCGTCCCAAATAAAGAAGCCAATGCCCACGCCGCCGATCAACATTTCTGCCGCCACAATCGCCAGCCACGATAGCCCCACCCCAATCCGCAAGCCTGTGAAAATATAGGGAATAGTGGCCGGAAAAACAATCTTAAAAAAGTAGCGCCAGCCGGACATCCGAATGATCCGTGCCACATTGCGATAGTCCTGAGGGATCCTCTGTACCCCAACAGTGGTGTTGATCAAAATCGGCCAAATAGCGGTGATAAAGATCACAAAAATAGCCGAAGGGCCACTATCTCGAAAGGCAGCCAAAGAAATCGGCAACCAGGCTAAAGGAGGCACGGTTCGCAATACTTGAAAAATCGGATCCACCGCTTCATGCAGGAGCGGGTTAGCGCCGATCACCATCCCCAGCCCTACTCCCGCAACCGCCGCCAAGAGAAACCCTAGGGCTACCCGTCGCAAGCTGGCTAAAATTTGCCAGAATAGCCCTTTGTCGGTGCCACCATTGTCAAAAAACGGATCTTTGATTAGGGGATCCCAGGTGTCTTGCCAAACGGTTAAAGGGGTAGGCAAAGTAGCTCCCGGCAAACTACAAAGCAGTTGCCAAACGACCAAAACGATTAAGAGAGCAGTGATAGGCAGCAAAATTCGTCGAAGCAACCGATAATACTGCATACGTTGCATTTGGGCTGAGGCTGAGCTTGTGGAACTTTGCCCCACAACCATTTTCAACACAAGAGGAGACAACAAAAAAGGACGCATCCAAGCAGCTAGATGAGTCAATCCTTTAATTAAACCAAGGATCAAAGGGAACAAAAGGGACAACCATTTCTGTTGTTGAAAAGGAGAGATCATGCAGGCTCCTGAGACATCGAGCGGATCAAAAACAATAAGGTGAGTGAGGAGGGATCCAAAAGCAATCATTAGCAATGAGCTTTGAAAATCATCGCCGTTAGGCTAGTTTTTTGATTTGCACAGCATTGAGATAGGCAGATGGATTGCTGGGGTCAAATGTGATGCCATCAAAGAATGTTTCCACACCCCGTGAGGAGTTAGCTGGAATAGAACTATCTTGCCCAATCACTTTAGCAGCTTGTTGCCAGAGATCCTCACGATTGACAGTATCCACTAGTTTTTGGGTGTCGGTATCCGCAGGTAAATATCCCCAACGGATGTCTTCGGTTAAAAACCAAAGATCATGGCTTTTGAAGGGATAAGAAGCTTGATCTGACCAAAACTTCATAAGATGAGGGCTATTTTCTTCCACTTTGCCCGTGCCATAGTCAAATGTGCCAGAGGCTCGTCCTAAAATATCTGCCTCCGCTACACCTAACCACTTGCGAGCGCCAATAATTTTGCACATTTCGGCTTTATTAGCGGCTTGATCACACCACACTTGAGCCTCTAATACTGCCTGTAAAATGGCTTGGGTGGCCTTGGGATTTTTTTCCACCCAATCACTGCGGAGGGCAAGAGATTTTTCGGGATGATTGTTCCAAAATTCACCAGTCGTGATGGCCGAATATCCCAATTTTTGAGTGATGAGTTGGGCATTCCAAGGTTCTCCCACGCAAAAGGCTTCCATGCTTTTTGATTTCATGTTGGCCACCATCTGGGGAGGAGGCACCACAATCACCGAAATATCCTGGTTGGGATCAATACCTCCAGCAGCTAACCAGTAGCGCATCCACAAATCATGGGTTCCCCCCGGAAACGTGACAGCAACCTTCAGTTCTTTTCCTTCCGCTTTGGCTTTGGCAAAAGGTTCTTTGAGGGGAGAACTATCCAAGCCTACCTTTAGGTCTTGATAAGTATTGGCAACGGAAATGGCTTGTCCATTCACATTTAAGCGAGCCAAAATCGACATCGGCACCGGATTTCCATCCGTAATTTTGCCTGTGGTCATCAGATATGGCATGGGGGTCAAAATATGCGCTCCATCGATACCATTGCTGGCGGATCCCAGCACCAAATTATCGCGAGTCACCCCCCAAGAGGCTTGTTTAACCACCTCCACATCCTTCATGCCATATTTGTCGAAATAGCCTTTTTCTTTGGCGATAATCAGGGGAGCTGCATCGGTTAACGCAATAAAACCTAGCTTCGTTCCGGTCACTTCGGGAGTATCGGCTTGGGCTACCCAATAACCCGATTGAGGAATAGCTTGGGAACGTAATCCCGCCACAGTGGCTCCGGTAGCCAGAGCAGAAGCCATTAAAAACTGACGTCGAGAAACGGGCGATTTGACTGATTTTGGGTGAGACATGACAACCTCCTAAAAAACTACAAAACCAAGAGCAATAACTAGCAGAAATAGCTAGATGAGATAACCAAGGGATCCAACACCATAAAGGGTTGAAATCGTTTCGGGATCCCTTCCAACAGGGATCCAACCAGCATCAAGCGGTGATGGAGGATAGCTGATGGGGTTTGGCACCAAAATGTTCGATCAACAATTCCGCCAGCACCGGCTGCAAATCTTCACAGGGGATCCCTTTGCGAACACATGTGCCCAGTTTGGCGTCCTTGCCCACTTCTCCCCCCATATAAATGTCAACCGCTTCCACGGGCTGACCATTTTTGCGGGCGGTGGTTCCCATCAAACCAATTTCGGCCACCTGCGGTTGTCCACAGGAGTTAGGGCATCCTGTCCAGTGAATGCGAACGGGATGAGGCAGATCTAACTCGGATTCCAGGGCATCGATCAGGGCAACGGCACGGTTTTTGGTTTCGATCAGGGCAAAGTTACAGAACTGATTGCCAGTGCAGGAGACTAACCCAGCCTGTAGTGGTCCTGGTTGGGTTTTGAACTTGTGCAGCAGCGGTTCTTGCAACAGTCCGTGTAGGTGGGGATGAGAAACATGGGGGATCACAATGTTTTGTTCAACCGTTAAACGCACTTCCCCTGAGCCATAGCTTTCCGCCAGGTGAGCCAGTTCCAGCAGATCTGCCGCCGTCAACCGACCCACCGGGATATGCAGTCCGACCGTATAAAAGCCCGGTTGCGCCTGTGGTAGCACCCCCAACAACTCCCGCTTGGCTAGGGTTACTTCGTCATGGGCTGCCGCCACCGCCAGGGATCTCCCCAGCCGCGCTTCCACCTCCGCCCGAAATCGCTCGATTCCCCATTCATCCAGTAACCACATCAGACGACACTTTTGCCGATTCAGACGGGGGCCATGATCCCGATAGATGGATAAGACAGCGACACACAGATCCACCACCTGCTCAGGAGGCACCCAAACATTCAGGGGAATAGTCATGTCGCAACGACGGGCTGAGAAAAAACCTCCCACCAACACGTTGAACCCAACCCCCTGCTCCCCATAAGCGGGCACAAAAGCGAGATCATTGATTTCCGCATGAACCGAGTTATCGCGGCAACCCGCCACCGCGATATTGAATTTGCGGGGGAGATTACTAAACTCAGGGTTCCCTTCGCCGTTCAAGGTGAGCCGGTCTTGAATGGCTTGGGTTAAAGCCCTCGTATCGTAGACCTCCAGCGGATCAATCCCTGCTAGAGGGGATCCGGTAATATTGCGGACATTATCCATGCCCGACTGCACTGTGGTGATCCCCACCTCCTTGAGATGAGTCAAAATCTGGGGAGCTTCTTCAATCGGGATGCCGCGCAACTGGATATTTTGGCGGGTGGTCAGATCGGCTACCCCCGCCGCCCCCAATGGATGGAGGATCCCTGCCATGACCCGCAACTGCGGACTGGTTAGGATCCCGTTAGGAATTCGTAACCGCAGCATGAACTGACCGGGGGTACTCTTACGGAAGAATAGCCCTAGCCATTTCAAACGGTGATCGCGGTCATCTTCAGGAATCTGCTGCCAGCCAATCTCGGCAAAGTGATCTAGCTCTGCCTTGATCGCCAACCCATCCTTACTTGCTTTGAGTTCTTCAAACTTGTTCGCCATCGCTTTCATCTGGCTTCAGGTTGATGGCTACTCTAGTCGGCAATCCTCATAGACTTTGGTATCGACCGTTACGAAATATTGTGAATCATGTAGATATTGCATTAAATCTATGCGATTCTTGCATAGGTTCTTCGGTAGGAAGGAGTGAAGGGATCCCTACTGCCCGCGCAACTGAGCCGCTTGAGCCAGCAGCGATTCCACAAATGGAATGGCCTCTTGGGCGGCATGTCCGGCGGTGAGCTGAGCCAGTTCGTCGCGTCGATCGAGATCCGACAGGACATCCACTTGCACGAGGGTGCGCTGATTTTTCACAACTTTACGAACCCGCAGGTGATGATCCGCAATGGCGGCGATCAGAGGTTGATGGGTGACACAAAGGATTTGGTGATCCTGGGCGATTTCATGCAGCTTGCTGGCAATGGCTTGCGCCACCTTCCCCGATACCCCCGCATCAATTTCATCAAAGACCATCGTAGACACGGGATCCACCCGCCGAAACACACTTTTTAAGGCCAATAAAAAGCGACTCATTTCACCCCCCGAAGCCGTCAGTGCCAAAGGCTGCAAAGGCTCACCGGGGTTGGGACTGATCAGAAAGTTGATCAGATCGTGACCTTCAGCACTCAGGGATCCCGGTGTGATCTCCACCTGAAAGCGCACCCCGCTCATGCCCAAGGGCTGTAGTTCGTGGATCAGGGCTTTTTGCAGGTGATGGGCGGCTTTTTGTCGTTGTTGACTGAGTTGTTGACAACGCTTTTCTAACTCCTGATAGGCACTGAGCTGTTGGGCTTCCAGATCCTCCAGGGTAGAGCCAGCGGTTTTCAGATCTGCCAATTCTTGCTCAAGATTTTCCGCATAGCTCAACACCTGTGCCAGGGAAGATCCATACTTACGACAGAGTTGCTTGAGGGTGAGGATGCGCTTTTCAATTTTGTTGAGGCGAGTTGGATCGGCCTCTAGCGCTTCCCCATACTGATACAATTCTCGTCCCGCCTCTTCCACCTGGATCAGGGCACTGCTGACCATCTCTAAAATAGAGTGCAGGTCAGGATCCAACTGAGTCATCTCCTGCAATAAACGCTCCGCCTGCCCTAACAAATCCGCCGCCGCCAAGGACTCTGATTCTGCTTGATAAAGCAATTGATAGGCGGCATAACTTTGCTTTTGTAGATCTACTACATGGGTGAGGCGATCCCGCTCTTTTTCTAGTTTACTGAGTTCATCAGGATCCTCTAAACGAGCCGCTGTTAGTTCCTGGGATTGGTACTCTAAAATATCGAGCCGTTGTAGGCGATCCTGTTGCTTTTTTTGGTGATCTTCGTAGGCCAGTTTCAGATCATGCCAAGTTTGATAAGCGGCACCCACTTTTTGGCGGGTTTCTAAGAGCTTGGCTCCGGCAAAAGCATCCAGCCAGCGTCGTTGCGTATGGGTATCTTGTAGTTGGATGGTTTGTCCTTGGGCAGTAATTTCCACCAGTTTTTGCCGAAAATTTTGGATTTGTTGGCGATTGATCAAGACTCCATTCAAGCGGGAGCGACTGGTGCGTTCGGTGATTTCCCGGCTACAGAGAATGCCGTCGTCGAGCAGATCAATCGCTTGTTCTTGCAGCCAAGCCACCAGGATCGGTTCAGGACTAAAGATTGCTTCTAAAGAGGCTTTACGGCTGCCCGTGCGAACGGACTTTGTCGAGACTTCGCCCCCCAATGCCGCATCCAAAGCATCCAAAATAATTGATTTTCCGGCTCCGGTTTCCCCGGTTAAAACATTCAAACCCTCGTGAAAAGTAATCTCTAGGTGTTCGATCAAGGCAAAATTTTCTATCCGTAATGTTTGTAACATAGACCTATGATCTATCCCTGCTAAACCCTTTCCCACAGACCCCCACGGTCGGGATCCCTTCCCGTAGTTTATCTGGGTTTCTCGGTTGGTTCACACAGATAGCTGGCGATGTGTTCGAGGGTGGGGGCTACCAGGAATGGGATGGGGATGACCGCTTGCTCTGGCAGGGTTTCGGCAATTTGTCTGAGCATCCGTTGGTGGCGCTGCTGAAGCGACTGTCCAAAACCATCGGAACTATCCAGCCAAATCCGGTTGATCACTAAATAGGGATGCGGGATCCCCAGATGATCAAGAGCCTGCAAAAGGCGAGTGGTCTCGGCTAAAACCGCCTGTTCGGGGTTGAGGATAGGAATAAATGTGACAAAGGTGGGATCCTGTAACTGATCGCGTAACCCGCGCACCTGCTTGAGTAGTCCCCGCAGCCGTTGAGCCAACTCCGGTCGCCCCACCTGATCTCGATACTTCAACCACAATTTCAGAGCCAAGCTTACCCAGCCTTCCAAGGCTTCCGGCATTTGCAAAAACCGCAGCAGATGCCCAGTGGGAGCCGTGTCTAGCACCACCAAATCGGAGCCACCCGCCTCCTGTAACACCGTCAATAGCGCCATCACCTCATCCAAGCCGGGAGGAGGCATCTCCAACAACTGCTTCCAGGCTTGCGGATCGTATTGCACCTCCACACTGCCCGATTCCCCCGCCAAAATAGCCACGATATCGTCCAAATAGTCATGGCGAAATTGCTGCAAAATCACCTCGGCATCCACCTCTTGCGCCCACAGGTTAGGCAGGATGGAGATGGGGATTTGGCCTAAGGGAGTTTGAAATAAATCCCCTAAGGAATGAGCCGGATCAATCGAGACCACCAACACCCGCCGCTCAGGATGTCGCCGTGCTAAACTCCAGGCCAAGGTTCCCGCCATCGTGGTCTTGCCGACTCCCCCTTTGCCCCCCGTGATCACCAGTGAAATACCTGCCGCCAGCAAATCCGGCAGACGGGATCCCTCCACATCGGGTCGTGAGGGTTCATCAGCAGGCATTTCAGTAGACAAGGAAGCAGCCGTCGAAAGGGGTTGAAGAGCCTCGCGGGTGAGGGGACGAATCTGCCCCACCAGGGCATCGAGGGCTGAGCTGCCCAGAGGTTCTTGGGTTTGAAATGGCACCAACCACAAGGGGTAATGGCACAGATCCGCAACCAACTTGTGCAGGATGGGCTGTTGTTCCTGTTGACGAGCCAACCAGACTGCCGACATGGGCTGCGGACTCTGGGGATCCCTGAGCAGCACTTGATTGACGAGGATCCCGGCTATGGGCACACGGCGCGCCTGCAACTGCTGATCAAACCGCTCGGTTTCCGCCAAACTGAGGGCTTCGGGAATCATCACCAACCAGGCGGCGGTACTAGCCGGATCTGTCAGTCTTGCCTTGCCCCCTGCCAATTCCGCTTTGAGGGTGGCTAAAAACGCATCTGCTTGGTCACTACGATAGCTACCTGTCAGGGTGCGGGAAATTTCCTGGTGTTTAGCTTGAAATAGGCTGAAAACCCCTAAAATATTATCCAAAAAATCCGGCAGTTCCAGCAGACGTAGCGTGTGTCCAGTGGGCGCAGTATCCAAAATAATTTGATCCGCATCTCCGCTAGCCAATAGGCGGTTCACCTCCAAAATAGCCATCAATTCGTCCACCCCCGGCCAAGCCAGATCCCAGACGGGCAAGAGATCCTCCCGTTCAAACCAACTGCCTCGCTCCGTCAGTAACTCTAGAGCCTCTCCATAGGTGGCTTTGAAGCGTTTTAAGAGAGCTTCCGCATCCAAAGCACGGATGGCGAGATTGGGCAGATCCGCAGGGGAAGTCGCTTGATCGGTAATGGGGATCCCTAAAACATCCCCCAGCGAGTGAGCGGGATCGGTGGAGATCAACAAAATTTTCCGTTCAGGCTGTGATTGAGCCAGTTGACGGGTGAGGGCGCAGGTAAGAGTAGTTTTGCCCACACCTCCTTTGCCACTCAAGATCAACAATTGACGATCAGGGGCTAGCAATGACATAGATGGGTTCCAGTCTTCCGACATCGGAGAATTTGCAGGTTAGCAGGCATTCATTCAATTTTGAAATATTTCACAGGGAAACAATTACTCACCCTTAATAGTCAACTCCCCGCTTCAAATCTGCCCCCCGCTCAGCATAGTGTTTGTGACAGACCATCTCGGAGTGAACCGAGGCCAGCTCAAAATAGGGAAGCGGAGCATAGCACCGCCCTGTGATAATGATCTCTGTATCTTTAGGCTTGCGTAGCAACCCTTGCACAATCGGCTCCACTTCTAAAAGTTCCAGATCGACCGTCGGGTTGAGTTCATCCATGATAATGGTTTTATAAAGCCCAGAAGCCATCGCCGCCCGTGCCAGTTCCCAGCCTCGCTCCGCTTCTACATAGTCAATTTCCTGCTGCTTGCCTCGCCAAACAATGGCATCGCGTCCACAGCGTTGGTGATCCACCAGATGGGGGTAACTATCTCGCAATGCCCGAATAGCCGCATCTTCCGTATAGCCGGATCCCCCTTTTAACCACTGCATAATCAAGACACGGTGAGAGAGGTCTTTGCTGATACCCCGCCCAATCGCTTGCAGGGCACGTCCTAGGGCACTTGTCGATTTTCCTTTACCTCCCCCCGTATAAATCTCAATGCCACTGTCATAACCATTGCTTTCGGGACGGCGCAGGCTTCGCATCTCGGAGTGGAGATCGGCTAACTCGATGATGGCCGGTGGCGCGCCCCGACCTGTGATGATCACCTCCATTTCCTCTGGTTTCTGCCGGAGAGTACCCACTACCTCTTCAACGGGCAGCAAGCCCAGATCCAGCACGGGATTGAGTTCGTCTAGCACCACCACCGAATAGAAACCGGAGGCAATCGCTCCTTTGGCCACATCCCAGCCACGGCGAGCTTCTTGCCGATCAAATTTGGTGATGGCTTCCGGGCCAAAAAATTCTCCTCGTCCCGTCCGTAGTTGGTCGATCAGGTGAGGGAAACCCCGTTGCAGCGCCGCGATAGCGGAGTCTTCGGCATATTGACGACCTGGCCCTTTTAAGAATCGTACTAGCAAGACACGGCTGGGGGCAGCGTTTTCGATCCCCAAGCCAATCGAGCGCAAGACCACACCCAACGCCGCCTGGGACTTGCCTTTGCCCTCGCCATCATAAACATGGATTTGTCCACGACGGCGATTTTGAGATTGGGCGGTAAGAATGCCAACTTCTGCCATAGGGAGCATAATCCTGCTATATCACAAGGAATACCACCATTACCCAGTCTGTACTAGGCAGACTGAAGCAAGGGCTGTCACCACCATCTTAGAGCTTGTCAGCCGTTGCCACTACTGACCGCCCCAAGAGTAGCCACCTACGATGCCAGGGATCCCTATGCTGGTTACAGAACATCTACTACTAATGATTTTCAGTAATGCGCTTGAGGGGAAGATAAAGAACGTGATCGCTGCCACTGCCCACAGGTTGTTGGGATCCCAGGCTGACTTTTTGTTGTTCTAGCCACAAAAGCAAGGATTGATGCTCAGGATAATATTCAAAGATGTAGTTTATAAAGTCCTCAATAGTGCAAGGTTTATTGGTTCCTCCCATCCATTGATGAAAGTGATTATGAATTTCTGAGCTTAACGTGATCAAGTTGCTTAAGCTAGCGGCAATCTTAGGATAGTAAGCTTCTGAATAGAGATGATGGACAGTAAGACTGTGACATATCATTCTTGTTACCTTGCAAAGATTTTTATCTCGTTTCTTAGCTAATTTTTTAGCCCATTCAATTTCTTTGTGCCTTGCTTCAATCTGCTTGATAATGAGATCAATCTGAGGGCTAATTCTCTCGGCAACGTCACGACACCATTCTTTGCGATTTGCCTGGGTAATCAGGTCTCTCATCCCTATGGCAATGTTATAAATTCCCAACCGCGAAATATAAACATTCTCAGAACCAGCAAAACGAGTGTAGTGAATATCTTGGATCATCAGATTTTTTGCTATTAAACTCTTAATGATTTTGTTGAAGTAATCGCGTCGTGTACCCAAGATAGCAATAACATCTGAAACAGACAGCCAATAATCATCCTGACGACGAATCAAGGAAGTGCTGTTACCCAAAATTTTATGATCGACAAATGCTCGTTGGGTATGCTTTTTCTTATCAACAAACCATTTTTTTATATCTTTAGGATCGGGATTAATAAAATCTGGGTGTGCCTTCAAATAAAGATAGATGGCATGGGCACCCGTTTGGGTGTATTCTCGAACCTTATTGACTACTCGATAATCCTTGCCTTTGATTAACTCCCATTTGTCATCAGGGATCCGATCAAACTCTTCCTCAATCTGCTTGAGTTGCTCTAAGCTTATTTTCAAAAAATCTGCCAATTTATTAGAGGAAACAAAAACTATTGCCATTGCTCAAATTTCTCCGTTAAACTTTTATAGTAGATATTTATTTTCTGAAAGATCTTATCGTCTCCGGTATTAGGAATATCAGGATGATAAATTTTACTCAGGTTGCGATAGGCAGTTTTAATGTCTTCATCCGTTGCTTTTTCAGGATCTAAGCCAAAAACACGCCAAGGCAAATCATACTTAAAGATATTGATGCCATTGATGCAGCCATATCCAACTTCCCCCTCTTCCTCTGGCAAAACTCCAATCAGTCGACGATAGATTTTTTTACAATCTTCGGGATCCGAAAGACTCAATTTGCCCAGGCCGCTGCTGGCGAGCTTAAAGCTTCCTGATTTCTTTAATTCTGTAGCATTAGCAACTTCAAAATGCTGATAGATAGCTTTCTGAAGTTCTTTGATGGAGAGCGGTTGGGGTGGATAAACCTGCCGCAGAATAAACTGAGAAAATGCTTCTAGAGTTGCCCGTGGGAGGTCAGAGGTTGTGACCAGCCTTTCAATTTCAGTCTGAACGGCAGCTATTACCGCGGCATGAGGAACTACCGTAGGGGTCTTGCTGGTGGATTTTGAGGCTGTGGATTTGGGCTTTGAGCTAGCAGATTTTTTGGTGGCGGGCACAACTCCTCCTGAATAAGAGATCCCAACTCAACACACATGTTTTGCCTATTGAACAAGGATAATCCAAGTTCAGAGTTGAGCCTAGCTTTTCAGATTGAATTCAACTATTTCGATTCAAACTGATAGCCTAAATCCTTCAATAATCCTGGAGAACGCCACTAATGGGGTCACACACGCACAAATAACTCTAGATAAATCTTCCCAGCTACTAACTTTTGCATTTGTAGGCGAGCATTGTGTCCGATCGTTTTCAACATATCCCCTTTCTTGCCAATTAAACTCGCCTTTTGCGATTCCCGCTCGACGGTGATCGTGGCTAAAACTCCCGTCAGCGTGGGGGACTCTTCCCCCTGATTAACAGTGACCGCTACCGAGTGGGGAATCTTTTCAAAGCCAGAACGAAATCCGGCTGGTGCGACAGGAATGGAATAGGGGATCCCCTCACCCTCTGACCCCAGTGAGGAGAAGTTCAGTAGTTCGGTCATGGACAGAGCTACATTTAGAAGTCCTATGCCACCTCGTGGGTAGAGGCAGGCAGGGGATCCCTACCTCGGAGGAATCAGGGCGAGTCACAGTACTTAGGGGTTGGGAACCGTAATCAATAGATCAAATCCCAGACTATTTTGATCGACGGCATAGCTCGTCATGCCCATCGCTTCTAAGCTCTTGAGGGCGGTGCGGGTTTCAGCATCCAGAGTGAGGGATCCCGGTAGGGTGGTCTCCACCATTTCGATCACCCCTTGCCAATTCAACAGAAAATAGCCGTAGTTGGGCTGGGAGAGGCTGTCGTAAAGCGTCTGGAGAGGCTGGGTTTGGGGAAGAAGGGATCCTTCGCCCTGGATAAAGGCTTGGACTGCCGCTCCACTGCTAGCCAGCACGAGGTAGTTATCAGACCAGGAACGGGTGACGAGAGGCTGACCAAAGAAGGGATCCCCCCAGAGGGTCTGATCCCCCTGCTGGGTGACCTTGAGACGGGATTGACGAGCCAAAGCATCCAGTTTATCAAGGGTGGCATTGGCCTGTTCCTTCTGGCTGGTTTCTACTACCAGCACCGCACCCATCCCCTGCAATAGGGGGCTAGCATTCTGATCGGGCAGCACCGCCAGCGCCACTTCCCCATCCATCCAACTCAAGACATCTTTATCCAGATCCATTTGGGTGGAAGACTTGAAGAGATCGCGTAATTCATCCAAAGCTGTGCTCGCGGTCGGATCCTGTTTTTTGAGCAGTTCCGTGCGGGCTTGCCAGCTTGGACCTGGGTGAGTGGCACTGAAGACCGCTAGGGCATTTCCCGGTAAGCGCTGGATGACCTTGCCACTAGCCATCGGGGATCCATTGATCGGCTGAAAGAGGCTATCTGCCTGAAGATCCACCTGGGTTTTGATCAGCAGTCCGGCTTCATTCCAGCGAGCCGCCGCTGCTATCCCGCCAAAAGCCTCTAACGACTTGAGGCTGTCCACATCCACTTCTGTATCCATCCCGTCCGTGAACTCAGCCATCAGATCCGGATCTGAAAGTAGAGCCGGAGTGTTGAGATAGGCAAAAGCCAGGGTTCCCTCCTGAAAAACATCCTTCACGATGGACTGAAACTGAGGACTTTCACCGAGGGATTGTCCGCGAAAGGCTTGCACTGCCCGTTCCATCACCTGCGGATCATTGGCAATCGCCACATAGTTTTTGCCAAATTCCCCCGTGATCAGGGCTTCCCCCAACTGGCCGTTGGTTTGCAGGTGCAACTTTACACCATCCTTCTGCTGTTCAGAAAACTCTGCCCCCTCTTGGCTAGCGGCTTGGCGAATTTCGGCCAAAAATTGGGAAGAGGCTTGGGCGTCTTGGGTGGTCACCGCAATCAAAAAGCCTGGGATCCCTTCCTCATCGCCAGGTTGCAGGTTGGGATCCACCACCGCCAGCGTGATCTGCTCCCCCGCCCAACTGTCCACTGCCGCTAGGTACTGATCCATTTCTTCCGCCTTTACTTCCGCCCACATCTGGCGTTGCCATTCCTGAATCTGGGTTTGTAGGCTGGCAGGGGCAGATTCCGCGACTTTTTTAGAATCGGTAGTCATTGACAGGATCAACACACTGTTGTCAGGAACCAGCATCGTTTCAGCTAAAAGACCCGTCGGTGCTTGAGCGGAGGGAAGCTTGAGGAGTTGGCAGGAGGCGAGGAGGGCAGAGCCAGAGGTAGCCAGGAGAGAAACAGCGAGGGTGCGGGCGGATAGACGTGGCATGGTGATAACCCACAAAAAAGTGACCTGCCCCTTGAGCATAGGCTAAGCTTCTTAGCTTTGTCTGTAGGGTCTGACGAACCCGAAGCACTTTCCCGGATCTTTACCCATTGGGATCCCTTTTCTGCCAGCACATGGATGCCGATTGGCTAGGGTTAGAGGGGTTGTAAGTGAGGCCGCAAGATCGGGATTAACTCAGGACGGCTCAGGATCAGGGTTGGGTAACCCTGCCGCCCATAGTCCTGTTGAGAAATGAGGGGAAAGAGGGGGATCCCCTGCTCCTCTGGCCAGTGTCCCTGCGGATCTAGGGGGATCCAAACGGCCCCGGCAGCTTGAACCATCACCCAAACGGCGGCGATATCCCAGATTTTGGGCGAGCGCTCGATTGCCCCTAAAAAGGTTCCGGCGGCAACCGACAACATATTGTAGGCGGCTCCTCCCAACATGCGAGCTTTACAGGGGAAGGTGGGAGTGATCAAGTGGGTACTGCGGGAACAGAAGTTAAACAGTTGATTCGCCCCCGGATCAGCAGCACTAGGCTGGATGGGCTGTTGATTGAGAAATGCCCCCTGTGGTTGCTCGGCAAACAGTGGCGAGGTGAAGCCGGCCCTCCAAAACCCATAAAAGCTTTGGGCAATCGGCGGCAAATGTACATAACCAAAAACGGGCGTTCCTTGATAACACAGCCCCAGCGAGATACCCCAAATCGGGATCCCACGGGCAAAGTTGGTGGTGCCATCAATCGGATCGACAATCCAGCACCAATCTGTGTTGGGGAAGATGTGGTTGGACTCTTCGCTCAAAAAACCATGTTCGGGAAAAGTAGTGGCAATCGCTTGCGCCAGTTGCTGATCCGCCCACTGATCGGAGCGAGTCACCAGGCTACCGTCGCTTTTTTCTTCGGCGGGGGTCTGTCCAAAATCCTTGAGTAACTGTGTACCCAAAACATGGGTGGTGGTTTCGGCAAACGCGAAAACCGTTGTCCAAAAAGGGGAAGAAGACATGTGGGGAGGCAGCGAAAGAAAAGGGTTCTGGGATCCTTCAAAACTTTTGAAGCAAAGATTTTACCTTGCCTGACCACTATCCTCACCAGGAACCTGAGAGCGGGCGATCAGGAGAAAGAGATCCTGATTACAATCATAATTGGGTAACTGTACCTGCTTTCTCTCCTTATGACCCAGGGCTTAATCGGGCAGCTCATCGGTAATCGCTATCGACTGACCTATCATGTGAGTGAGGGGGGGTATGGAAATGTTTTTAAGGCGGTTGATACCCAGATGGAGGATCAACTGGTAGCCGTCAAGCTACTGCGCTCTCCGCCGCCAGATATGGATGAAGATTACTACGCCCAGTTGCAGCAGCGGTTTATGGATGAAGCGCGGGTGAGCGCTCTTCTGGGGGAACATCCCAATATTGTGCAGGTGAAATCCTACGGGATGCACCACAATCGTCCCTACCTAGTCATGGAATATCTCAACGCCAAACCTTATGTAGGTAACGGCCTGGACTATATTCTCAACCGCGAGGGTACGTTGGAACCGGCACGGGTGGTGCGGCTGGCTTTGCAAATTTGTTCTGCTCTCTACCATGCCCACTGCTTTCAGATGGATCTGGGGCGCTATTCGATCCGTGGCGTGGTGCATCGAGATATCAAACCCAGCAACATCTTTGCTCTACGTGCCCCCGGCCAAGCGGAGAAGGTCAAACTCCTGGATTTTGGCATTTCTAAACTTCTCAATGACACAGGTAAAGGGCTAACGCAGGAGGGTTACTTTTTAGGAACCATGTGCTACTCCTCTCCTGAACAAATGCGGGGGGAAACCCTGGATGGACGTTCTGACATTTATTCCCTAGGGGTGGTGCTTTACGAGCTGCTGACGGGATCCCTCCCCCTCAACCCTGAAACCGATTCGTTGCAGGGTTGGTATCACGTTCATAATTTTCAAAAGCCAAGACCGCTACGGGATTTTCGAGTCAGCCAAGGGATCCCGGTTGAGTTACAGCGGGTGATCATGCAGTGCTTAGCCAAAGAGGCCGCCAACCGCCCTGCCAACATGATGGAGCTAAAGGAACAACTGCAAGCCGCTATGCCGGAAGCGGAATTGACGGCGGTTCCCCCTCCGCTTCCCAAAGGAAATGGCAATCCGGCAAAACCCGCCTCACCCCCCTCCAGTAAGCCCGCCGCCCCGAAACCTGTCGCCGCGAAACCTGCCGATGTGCCTCCGGTTGCTTCCCCCGCTCCCTCCGAAACCCCTATCGAGGTGGCTCGCCGTTTGATTGAACAGGGGCATTGGCGGGATGCTATCTACATTCTCAACCGGATGATTCAAAAAGAACCCAACGAAGCCAATTACTATCTTTATCGGGGTCTCGCTCATCAGCAGTTGGGGGACTGGGGATTGGCGCAGGCGGATTTTCATGGGGCGTTGCGCCTGGATCCGGATCATCGAGAGGCCCAGGAGGGGTTAAAAGCGGTTTTGGCGCAACAGGCGGCGGGAGCCACTGCCCCCACCACCAATCAGTCCACTATCAACCCGATGCGTCCCACCGTTGAGGATCCCCTTAAGGATCTGCAACAGCTAGATACGGTGGAAGTGGCTGTGGATTGGCGATTTTGGCCCCTCTGGATGCTGGCTAACGCCCTGGCTTTTGGGATAGCTCATGCGGGGATGCGCGGGATCCTCAGCTACTGGCAGGGGGACACCTGGACATCGGTGGTCTATGGGCTAGCCATCGGCACCTGGTTGGGACTGGTGACTGGACTGGCGCAGTGGTTGGTGTTGCGCCCTTGGCTGCGGCAACCCGCCGGATGGATGTTGGCAACTATGCTGGCCTACGGACTGGGGGGATTGGGATTTGTGTTGTTGCATCTTGAGGACGCGAAGATGGCTCTCCAGCAATTCACCCTGCTGGGATCCCCGCTGATTGGTCTATGGGTGGGCATTCTTTTGGGATCCCTGCAATGGTGGCTATTGCGTCAGGTCTCGGCGCGGGGCATCTGGTGGATCGCCATTAGCGCTCTAGAGTTGGGATTAGCCACCTGGGGCATGACTGCCCTTAGCCAACGGGAAATCCCACTTTTCCCCGGTTTGGCTTTGCTGGGAATGCTTCTTTACTGCCGCCCTCTGGCGGGCTACTGTCTGACATGGCTCCTACAACACCCCCATTTTGCTAAATCCAGGGATCAATCACCTCAATAGATGTCAGAAGGTTTTAGAGTTTTATAGATTTTGGTGAGAAAGATTCAATTCCATTAAAGCGAAGATCATTTGGGTTCTGTTTCAAATCCATAAGCTTTTTGTACCAAATAGAGGGGACGACCCTTCACCTCCTCAAAAATACGACCCAAATATTCGCCGATCACCCCCAAGCTGACCAACTGGATCCCTCCCAACAAGAGCATGATCACTGCCAGAGAGGCATATCCAGGCACATCCACCCCCAAAATCAGGGTGCGAATTACCAAATATAAAGCGTACAGCAAAGCCACCATCGAGAGTCCTACCCCCAGATAGCTCCACACTCGCAACGGCAACGAACTAAAGGAGGTGATCCCTTCCACGGCCAAGTTCCACAACCGCCAATAGTTCCACTGGGTTGTGCCCTGATAGCGAGGGGCACGATCATAATAAATCGCCGTTTGTCGATAGCCGACCCAAGCAAATAACCCTTTCATAAAACGGGTGCGTTCTCGCATTTGTTTGAGGGCTTCTACCACCTGTCGATCCATCAAGCGAAAATCTCCCGTATTGCGGGGAATATGAATTTGGCTCATCCGCCCAATCACCCGATAAAAAGCATTGGCGGTCAATCGTTTGATCCAAGTTTCTCCTTGGCGAGTTTTTCGTACCGCATAGATGACTTGATAGCCCTCCTGCCATTTTTTGACCATTTCTCCGATCAACTCCGGTGGATCTTGTAAATCCGCATCAATCGGAATAACTGCCCTTCCGGTTGCATAGTCAATGCCTGCTGTCAAGGCAATTTCTTTGCCAAAATTACGGGAGAGGTTAATCACCTTAATGGCTGAGTTTTTCTGATGATACTGAATTAAATACTCAAGAGTTTGATCCTGACTGCCATCATTGACACAGACAATTTCATAGCGCAAGCCCAAAAGATCCAGATTTTGGGTGAGTCGCTCAAACAAATAGCTGAGATTATCGGCCTCATTGCGACAGGGAATCACAATTGACAGATCCACGGTTTGGGTTTGATAGCCTTGAGCCTCTGCTGGTGGGGGATCCAGACGCATAGCAACACCTCAACAGGCATCCCTATCCTACCTTTCCGTGAGGGGATCCCTAGCTAGGCTTTTTCCTGGATAGCAGGGAAACGGGTCTCCCAATTGGCGCGAATCGCTGCACAATAGCTAACAACCGTGTCTATTCCGGCGGGTTTGCTTGTAAGGTAAAGGCTGTAGCTAAAAACCCTGGACATCACGATCGGAAAGCATTCTAATGATCGGAAGCTCTAGCCATCAAAATTCATGAGGTGTGCTGGTATGGAGTGGCATGTGAGTGACGCAGAAAGCCTGAGAATTATTGACCAAGAGATCGGGAAACACGAACTCTCCCCGGCTGAGTATGAGGTAGTGCGGCGGGTCATTTATGCCACGGCTGACTTTGAATATCTGAAGCTGATCCGTTTCTCCAATGAAGCCCTGCAAGCAGGGGCAGCGGCTTTGGCGGCTCGCACGACGATTGTGGTAGACGAGCCAATGGTGCAGGTGGGGATTGCGATGGCGATTCAAAACACCTTTTCCAACCCGATTTATTGTGCCACCGAAGCGGTGACTCGTCCGCAACGGGACAAAACCCGTTCTGCTTGGGGGCTAGAAACCCTGGCGCAACGCTACCCCGAAGGGATCTTTGTGATCGGACAATCTCAAACGGCGCTTTCCAGTTTGGTGCGATTGATTCGAGAACGGGAGGTGGCTCCGGCGCTGGTGATTGCCGCTCCGGCTGGGTTTGTGGATGTGGTGGCGGCGAAGCAAGATTTAGCTGACTCGATGATTCCCCATATTCGCACCGATGGCCGCAAAGGAGGTCCGACCGTCGCGACCGCCATCCTCGACAGCATTCTTGATCTATCCTGGCAAGCCTATGACAAACGAGCTTCTGGCTAACCAGGGGCTGCATCCTCTCAACTCTGACCTGCTTTGGGCATGAATGGGCATGAATAGTAGCTCCCATCTCCTGGTTTCTGCCTCCCAGATGCAAGCCCTTGAGCAGGCCATGTTTGCTGCCGGAATGCCGGTGGCCGCGTTGATGGAGAAAGCCAGCCTGGGGGTAGCCCGCCAGATTGCCCGTGCCTTTCCCACCGCTCGCTATCGGCAGGTGGGTTGCTTAATTGGAGCTGGACACAACGGTGGGGATGGGTTGGTGGTGGGGCGAGAGTTGGCCTTACAGGGGCGCAGGGTGCGGGTGTGGATGCCGATATCCCAGGCTAAGCCCCTAACTATAGAGCAAGCTCGGTATGTGCAGGCTCTGGGATCCGATTTTGTGCAAGACCCCACCCATCTCTCTGGCTGTGATCTGTTGATTGATGCCATGTTTGGGATTGGCTTGACTCGTCCTGTCGAGGATCCCTGGCGCATGGCCATAGACTGGGCCAACCAATCCGGGATCCCCATCCTCAGTCTGGATTTACCCTCTGGCTTGCACAGTCAAACCGGGCATCCTCTGGGATCCTGTATTCGCGCCGAGGTCACCTATTGCTTAGGTTTATGGAAAGTTGGCCTGTGGCAGGAAGCGGCTCAGCCCTATGTCGGTCGCCTAGAGCGGATTGACATCGGGATCCCTGCCTTTGCTCTGAATGCGGTTCTTCCTGACGCCCCGCCCCTTCACCTTTTGCCATCGATTCCGCCGTTTCTCCCCCCACCCCCCGCCCCTACCACCCACAAATATCGCCAGGGATCCCTGTTGTTAATTGGGGGATCGGCCACCTACGGAGGAGCCGCCATTTTGCTGGGACTGGGATCCCGCTACAGTGGCGTGGGTATGGTGACGTTGGCGCTGCCTGCCTCCCTTCACCTGCTGGGGCTGCACTGGCTGCCGGAGGTGCTGATCCGCGCTTGTGGGGAAACCGAGCAGGGAGGGATCGCCTCCGTGGGCAACCTGTCCTGGTCAGACTATGATGCCATCGCCATTGGCCCAGGACTGACGGCTGGCGATGCCCCCTTTTGGCGAGAATGGTTAGAGGAGGCAAGCCAGATCCCTAGCGTGGTGGACGCGGATGCCCTGAATTGGCTAGCCCGTCAGCCCTCAACCCTCTGGGCACAACGGCAAGCTCCCACCATTTTGACCCCCCATGCCGGAGAATTTCAGCGATTGTTTCCTGACATCCCATTCACCGATCGCCTTCAGGCCGCTCAGGTCGCGGCGGCTCAGTCCAACAGCATCGTCGTACTGAAAGGATCCAAAACCGTGATCGCCGCCCCCCACGGCAAAACCTGGGTCAATCCGGCTAGCACAACCGGATTGGCGCGGGGGGGCAGTGGGGATGTCTTAACCGGATTGATGGCCGGATTGTTAGCCCAACACCTGCCTGCCGAAGAGGTGGCTTGTCTGGCGGTGTGGTGGCACAGTCAGGTGGCGCGGCGGCTAGCCGAACAACGCAGCAGGCGAGGAGTGGATCCCGTGCATTTGGCGGAAGCCTTCGCCCAGTTTCCCTTAGAGAGCTTGGCCGATAGTCAACCTGAAGAAAACCCTTCCCTCCCCTGGGCAAGATTTGCGGGGGGAGAACTCTAGAGCGTGCCCGACAAAATGGGGGATCCCTTTTGATCGAGGCTATCCGTTGTGGCATTGGCCGTGATCCATACCCGTTCTCCCTTGGCTCCAGCCGGAAAAGGGGACTCAGGCCGCAGTAGGGTTAAGACCTGCCCGCCTTCATCCACCCGAAACTCACCACAATAAACGGTGTTGCCGTTATCCAAGGTCACCCACAGCCGATAAACCTGTTGTTCCGTCAGGGGGGGTAAATCCGTCAACGCCACCACCATCTCTCGCCACTGTGGGGTAAAAAACACACTGCCCTGGGAAGGGCTGCTCGTTGCCGGCGTAGTCAACGCCACTACCTTCAGATCGGATCGCTGCCAAAAAGCCGAAAGATCCTGAGGAGCGGGGGAGGAGGAGGAGGACTCTTGAGCCAGTTGGAGAGACTGGCGTAACCGCCAATTATCTAACCCTAAGAGGGCAGCAAGGAGAGCAGATGCCGCGACTAGCCACGGGATCCAGGACGGCCTCTTCGCCAAACTAGCTTGAGAAAGCCGCTGAGGTTCGGCCACTGCTTGGGGGAAGACCTGACGCAACACCTGCTGACGCAGATGCTGGGGAGGGGGGGAGGGGGGCAAGCCATAGGGCAGAAGGGCCAAGGCTTCCTGCAAAATAGCCATCTCACGGGTCAAGTCAGGATGAGCGGCCAGCAGGGCTTCCACAGCTTGTGCCTCCTCTGGCGATAGGTCTCCCAATACATACCCCGCCAATAAGCTGTCGGTGGTTTCGGGAGAAGGAAAATCAGTCATGCTTATCTCCCCCAGTTATCCCACAAGATTTTTTAACAATTGCCGCAGTTTGATCAGCCCCTGCCGCGAACGGGTTTTGACCGTACCCAAAGGAATATCTAGCTGTTGGGCAACTTCCGACTGGCTGAGTCCAGCGAAATAGAGCAATTCTAAAATTTGTCGCTGTGCTAGAGGGATCTCGGCCATGGCCTGCTGAACCCGTTCCCGCCGCTCCTGGGAGGCCACCTGCTCAAAGGGCAAGGCTCCACTCCACTCCCCGGTCATGGTTTGCTGCCAGCGATCCAGAAAACGTTGGCCACTCTGACGGGAACGCAGTTTATCGATAGCACGCGAACGGGTCAACATACAGAGATAGCTACTCAAAGAGCCACGCGCTGGATTATAGGTTTGTTTCTGCCAGAAAGTAACAAAAATCTCCTGGGTTAAATCCTCCGCTTCGCTGGGTTGCCCTAATATTCTTAAAGCTAAGCTATAGACCAATCCTGCATAGCGATCATAAAGAGTAGTCAGGGCAGCAGCCTGACCGGATCGCAACGCCGCTACCAAGTCAGCATCCGTAGCCGCGACTCGATCGGCTCCACGAAACCGTGCGGATTCAGGCTCACCCAAGGATCCCATAATTGTTTGAACCCATCTCTCTCACCCTGTTGATGGCTCAGGGGATGACGTTGTTCCGATTATTCTCCTCTATAGGTTAGCCTCTGGCCAAGCTTCACCCTCCTCAGGCAGGCAAGCAGGCTTAGGCAAGAAGGTTATCGAATCATGGCAACTCCTCCCCTTTTGACATTGGTTAGCTTGGGCGCTAGCTTTTACTGGTTGCTGGGAGCATTCCCTATCAAGGAATACGCGGTCAATTGCCAAACGGATTAGGAGTGCCCCATAAAGCCATCAAATCATCCAGTTCGCGGTAATCGGGGAGTGAGGTATCAATCGGTTTACCGCGGCGCAACACGAGGCGGTCATGTTGGGAGCGGGAGAGTAGTTCGCTAAAGCCACGCCCTTTGAATAGCACCAAATCCGCCGAACAGCCCACGCCAATTTGACCCGTATCCCCCAGATTCATCAGGTGAGCAGGAGTTTTGGTGATGGCTTGAGGCCACTGACCATAGGGGGTATCCAAATGACCAATCCGTACTGCCTGCGTAAACACCTCTAACCCATCGTGATCGCCAAAACCATAAAAAGGATCCCGACAATTGTCACTGGCAACGGCCACCGGGATGCCAGCGCTGTGTAATTCCTGGATCAGGGTAATGCCTCGCCAGCGGGGGGTACGCTGGGGCTGGCGATCCTGCAAAAACAGATTACACATCGGCAGGCTGACAATACCGATTCCTGCCGTTTTGACCAGTTGCAAGGTTTTCTGGACTTCGGCCTCCGGCTGCACTGCCAAGCTGCAACAGTGACCACACACCACCCGTCCCGCAAAGTTATGGCGCAGGACAGCGGCAGCCACATGGCGGAGGGTTTGTGCTTGGGGATCCCCACTTTCATCACAGTGAAAATCCAGATCCAGTCCTCGCTCTTGGGCGAGATCAAACACCCGATCCAAGTGTCTATCCAGATCGGGGCCAGGCTGCGTAACCCCCCCCAGCAACCCATTCAGATCCGCTACACGGTCAGCCAGATGCTCCCCAGCAGGGGTCATAAAGGAGTCCAGATAGAGAATTGTCACCGCCTGTAGAGTCAAGCGGCCTGCCCATTCCTTTTGCAGGTGGGCAAAAATCTCCAGGTTGGCGATGGTTTGGGGAGAGGAGCAAGAGATATGGGTACGAATGGCCTGCGTACCGTGGGCATAGCTACATTTCAGACCAAACTCCAGGCGTCGCCGCACATCCTCCTGAAAGCGTTTGGGATCCCCCTGATAAACCTGTGCCATCCGCTCCCAGTCGGCCTGAGCCGCCGTAGCCGCCCCCGCAAAAGTCCCGTCTGGATTGGGGGTGCGCGACCAAACATGGCCTTTGTCCAGATGCGTATGCATATCCACAAAACACGGCCACACCTGCCCCCCCCGCCAATTGACCACCGGGATCCCCGATTGGGAGTGCTCACCAGCGGGCAACACCTGAATAATCAGGCCATCCCGAATGCAGAGATCCACCGCCACCAAACCATCGGGCTGGGATCCCTGAAGCAGGCGAGTGTCGTTGGTGGTCAGCAGGGATTGGGGAACGTGAGCATTGGCAAGCCAATAGCAAGGAACATCCGGGATGGTCATGGGCAGGTTTATCGAGAAAGCTTAATCCATAAATCTTAATGATTTTAAGGGAAGTGTTTCTAGGAACGCAAAAAACCAGGCAAGTCGATGCCCCGTTGAGTGATGCGGCGGGGCACCCGTTGGGGAGGGGGGGCTGGCGGCTTATGGGTGAGGGTGGGTTCAACCGATTCTTTGGTGGGGGAACGCTCCAAAGCCAGCTTGAGGCGGAGATGGTGTTGTTGTTGCTCGGTGATCTTTTCTTTGAGGATCTGAATCTCCGCCTCCATCTGGGATTGATATCCAGTTTGTCGTTCCAGATCGGCGGATTGCTGGCTGAGTTCTTGGGCTAACCGACTATTTTCCTGTTCTAGGTGTTTGACTTGGGATTGGGCAGAGAGCAACTCCGGTAGCAGGGTTTGGTATTCGGTCACCTGCGCTTGCAGGGAAGCCAGTTGCGCTAGCATCTCTGGCGAGGGATCCCCGGCCTGCTCCCCATCTTCTGCATGATTCGGAGTGAGAGGGTGCGGAAGGTTGAGTTGTTCATAATGGCTGAGGCGCTGGTTGAGATCGGCAATCTGAGCTTGCGCCTGCCAGAGAGTCGTCTGCCATTCCTGCTTTTGTTCCTGCCAACGCTGTTCAATCTCACTTTCGGTTTCGGCATATCCAGCAAGACGAGCTTCCAAATGTTCCCGTTGCTCCAGCCAGGCTGCCTGTTGATTGGCATGGAGACTTTTCAGTTGACTAAGTTCCTGTTGAGTTTCGGCAATTTGGGTACGGGCTAAGGAGAGTTCAGCCTTGAAGCGTTGCAGCATATCTACCCGTTTTTGAGCCAGATCTTGCGCTTCAATCAGCGCAACCTGAGTTTCTTGCTGACGAGTCTCCCATTGACGGCGCTCTTGAGCCATCGCCAGTTGTTGTTGTTGCAGTTGTTCTTGCAGGGTTTCAATATCCTGCCGCTGCCGTTCGTTGAGTTTTTGCCGAGCGGCCACTTGAGATTCGAGATCACTCACCTTCAGAAGCAGTTGGTGATGGTCTGTGCGATGGGTTTGCAGGTGAGCTTCTGCCTGAGCCAACGTTTGTAATTTTTGCTCTTGACTGGCCAGTTGTTGCTCTAGAATTTGAACTTGAGCCTGCAACTGGTCAATGGCTTGCTCCCGCAGGGCTACGGTGGCGACCAGATCGGCGGACTGGCTGGCCTGCTGCATCTCAAATTGTTCTCGGCGTTTTTGGGCAGCAATTTCGTGTTGGGAGAGGGTTTGTCTCAGGTGGGTTACTTCCTGCGTCAGATGTTCACAGGTTTGCTGCCGTTCCTGCAATTGTGCTTCCAGCTTCAGGAGGCGCGCCTCCAATCGTTGCCGCTGTTGAATGGCTGTCTCCAACTGGCTGTGCAGATCAACATCGGATTGGGCATCGGGTTGTGAAGCAGGAGAACTAGCCATGCATGGCCCTTGGGTAGGAGAAGAGGAACTAAGCGGTAAATTTCCTTGCAGTATAGTGATATTTTCCGCTGGTCTCAAGGGGAGGGTGGGATCCGCCAACCGGGAGGGATCCCCCACCAGGTCGCGGTCAGAAGGATCCGCAGGCGGAGGGTTTTCCTTTTTGGATTGACGAGGACGACGTGAACGACGATCCGAAGGACGATCTTGATGATCTGAACTAGCCATCTCCCCACCCCCACCGATACAACAACACCTTGCTTTTAAGCGTAGCTGACCGGAGGCGGATTTTCTGGTGGCAAGAACCGAGGGATCCCTTTCCCCCCATATCTTCCCCCCAGCTCCCCGGCATGACTGGGGTTCATTACGGGAGTTCTGGATGGAGCGGGTGTTAGTGATGGGTATCCGGCAGTTTAGGTAGGGAGGCAGATAACACCATTCGCCTAGCCTGAGACTGGTCATAAGCAATCCACAAGCCACTAAAAAAGATGATGGCGCTACCGATCCAGGTCCAGATTGTGGGCAGTTCTCCGAAGGCAAAATAGCCGATCAGGGTTGCCCAAATCATGGCCGAAAAATCAAAGGGCATGAGGGTGCTGAGGTCGGCTTGGCGGTAAGCCTGGGTGACGGCCAGTTGTCCTAGTGTGCCCAAGGCTCCCAAAGCCACCAACCCCCACCATTCGGTTGCGGTCGGCCACTGCCACACCAGAAGAGCAGGGATGAGGGAGAGGGGGGTTTGCACCAACCCCATGTAGGTAGTAATGGTTAAACTAGATTCCGTTTGAGCCAAAATCTTCACCAAAATCGCCGCCCAAGCCAAAAGGAGTGAGGCCAACAAAATCGTCATCGATCCGGCAGAAATCACCTGAAAGCCAGGGCGAAGAATGACCAGTGTTCCCAAAAAGCCCGCTGCCAGCGCCAGCAAGCGTTGCCATTGGGTAGCCTCCTTTAATATCCAAATCGCCAACAGGCTGGCAAACAAAGGGATCGTAAACCCCAGAGCGGTCGCCTCGGCCAGAGGAACCCAACTCAGCCCCAAAAAAAACAACATCATGCCCGTGTTATTGACCAGTCCCCGCAACAGATAGAAACGCATCTGTCCCGTTTGTAGGCACCCCCGTCCCACCCGCCCCAACAGGGGCAGCAACCAAAGCAGCCCGAAAAGGTTGCGGAAAAAAGCCAGTTCAAACGGGTGGAGGGATCCGGAAAAATAGCGAATCAGGGCATCCATCACCATAAAAGCGGCGGTGGCCAGCAAAACCAAACCAATACCTCGTAAGGTGCGAGTGGAGTGGGTCGAGGAATCGGTGGCTAATACTCCGACCATAGGAGTCCTTAGAATCTATGCAAACGCTCTTAATCCTCCCATAGGCCAGAGGGGGGTTTATTGCTCAGATCGACAGGAATGGATCCCAGCCCACCGCCCTCCTCAATCAAATAGGGGAGACCACCCTATCAAATAGAAATTGAGGATCCCGCTGCTCAGTTACTGTCCTTCACTCCGCCGAATTCTCTAGAGATGATTGAAGGCTCGAAGCGTGAGCTGCCATCAGCATATCAATAGCCCCAATGGCCAGCCCTCTGGTTTTCAAACTGCTTCTAACCAAACCATAAATAGTTGCCTATGGTGGAAGCAAATTACTGAGTAAGCTTATGTATAGAGCTAAGGGATCCCCCCATGGCGCTAGACGGCAAGTTTTTCCTGTAGTGTTTACCTTCCCTGAGATCCGCCCATGATTGACAGTCATGTTCACCTCAATTTTGATAGTTTTGCCGATGATTTGCAGGCGGTAGCGGAACGGTGGCGACAGGCAGGAATAACCCAACTCATCCACGCCTGTTGCCGTCCACAGGAGTTCCCTCAATTGCAAGCCGTGGCTGATCGCTTTCCCGAAGTGGCCTTGGCAGTGGGGCTGCATCCCCTACAAGCATCTGAATGGGATCCTGACACTGAGGAAAGCATCCGGGAACTAGCTCAGCAGGATGCACGGGTGGTGGCAATTGGAGAAACAGGTTTGGATTTTTACAAAGCAGATCCGGCCACGATTGAGCAACAAAGAATGGCCTTTCGTCGCCAAATTGCTATTGCCCAACAATTGGATTTGGCTTTAATCATTCATTGTCGAGACGCCGCCATTGTTACCCGCGAGATATTGCAGGAAATAAAGGGGATCCGGGCAGTCATGCACTGCTGGGGGGGCACTCCCGAAGAAACCCGCTGGTTTGTGGAGATGGGCTTCTACATCAGTTTTAGTGGGATTGCCACCTTCAAAAACGCCAAAACGGTTCAACAGTCCGTGTTAGAAGTGCCTAGCGACCGCCTCTTGATCGAAACTGACTGTCCCTTTTTGGCTCCTGTTCCCCACCGTGGCCAACGCAATGAGCCTGCCTATGTTGCCCAGGTTGCCCAGATGATCAGTACCCTCCGCCAGCAACCCCTGGAGGAGATCATCGCCACCACCACCCAGAATGCCCAACGACTGTTTGCCCTAACGCAATAACACCGAAGAACACCGAAGAACAAAGGGATCCCTCGTTTAGTCGCTTTCGGCTTGGGGACGAGGATCCGGCTTGCGGGAGCGGCGGGTTGGCATCCACATACTAATGCCAGTTGCCGCCATCACCAGTAGACCCAAGGCATTCAAAAATGGATAAATGACCTGTAAGTTGACGGGTCCCCAGGTACCTTTATGTGCTTCGATTAGCCAATAAAAATCTCCGGCCTTTCCAGTTAGTAAGGCAATTTGATAGAGAGATCCGGTGGTTACAGTGAGCAAAATTGGCAGAATCATGACGGGGGCAATCACCCGATGAGCTTTACGAATTGCTGCTTTATTGACGGCCATTGCTTTCCTCTCTTCCTAGCTACTTTTCATTACCATTATCCCTAATACGCAAGACCACCGCGAGTGGATTTGCTTTGGCTATCCATTTCACTAAACAGGAATTATCCATCTGAATCATAGAAAATATCGGAGGCTTTGCCATTGAGAGAGATTTCCTGTCTGGGTTTGAGTAGCCAACGGCACATCAATTAACTGTCGGATCCGCTCATCTTGTTGGTTAGAACGTCTGCTTGCCACCGTCACAAACTGATTCAGGTTTCGCTCTAGTTGATTTAGGTTTGGCTCTAGTTCCTGCATCCCTGTGGATCCGACATCAGCCACCCGCGTCACCGCCTCTGCTAATTGAGAAAATCTTTGGTTAAGTGCTCCCTCATTCATTTTCCCTTCATTGGTTGTTCGATCTTTGTGATGACCATCAGCACATCCGTAAGAGTGAGTTCACAGTCTAAATCGATGACAGGGACGATCATAAGGGTTGAGGAGGCTAAAGATAGGTGGATTATTTGACATTCTACCCTGTCAGCATCATCCATCACGAGGGTAGAGTAGTATCACCCTCAACAAGCAACTGGTAAGTAGCCAATAGCTTTGTATGGATCCTCAGACAAAATATCTTTATGATCGCCACTGATGAGTTTAGCCTAGCCTCTTTACCTTAGTTTTTTATGATCAAAGTTTTGCATCTTTCAGATATCCATTTGGGAAGTGGTCTGGCCTATGGCAAAATCAATCCGCAAACGGGTATCAATACACGCCTAGAAGACTTTTCTTTAACACTCCAACGGTGCATCGATCACGCCCTACAAGAACCTGTAGATTTGGTTTTATTTGGCGGTGATGCCTTTCCTGATGCCACACCACCACCCCTGCATCACGAACTATTTGCCCGCCAATTTCGCCGCCTTGCGGATGCCGGGATCCCGACTGTTTTGCTGGTGGGAAATCATGATCAATATGGTCAAGGTCAGGAGGGATCCAGTTTGGCCATTTATCGCGCCCTGGGGGTGACCGGGTTTATTGTTGGGGATCAATTGCAAACCCATCGGATTGCTACCGCCCATGGAGAGGTGCAGGTGACGACCCTCCCTTGGCTCAACCGCTCCGCACTGCTCACTCGCCAGGAGATGATCGGGATCCCGGCGGAGTCGATTGCCCTGCAACTGCTGCAACGCCTACATCTGGCCCTCGAATCCGAAATTCGCCAATTGGATAGCCAACTTCCGGCCATTCTATTAGTCCATGCTATGGTGGATACCGCCAAATATGGCTCAGAACGACATTTAGCCGTGGGCAAAGGCTTTATACTACCTCTTTCCCTCTTGGCTCGCTCGGCTTATCACTATGTGGCATTGGGGCATGTGCATCGCCATCAGGTACTCTGCCGGGATCCCTGGGTGGTTTATCCGGGTAGCATCGAGCGGGTAGATTTTGGCGAAGAAGAAGAAACCAAAGGGTTTGTCATCGCAGAAATTGGCTTAGCGGAAACCTCGGTGCAGTTTATCCCCTTACCTACCCGCCCTTTTCATACGATCCGTGTGGATGTTTCCTCTCTCAAAACAGAGGAGGGCAGCCCACAAACAGCCATTTTGCAGGCCATCAGCAATGTTGCTATTGCGGATGCGATTGTTCGGTTGATCTATCGGATTCGACCTGACCAATTGGAAACCCTAGACGAGCCCGCACTCCACAAAGCCCTCAGCCCTGCCTTTAGCTATGCCATAGCCCCCGAAGTCGCCACCCCAACTCGCCTACGTCTACCAGGCTTGGATCCCCAACAACTGGAGCCGTTGCAACTGTTGCAACAATACCTAGAGACCCGCCCTGATTTAGCCCGGTTACAAACGGATTTACTGGCGGCGGCTCAGCAATTGTTGGAGCAAGACGGGGGGGAGTGGGAGCGAGAGGAATGGGATCCCGATCCTCCAGAGGAGGCATTTAGCTTGGATCCCCAACAATTGCGCCTACTCTAAACACAGCCAATTTTGACCATTTAACAGCTTTTCAAACTTATTACTGATTTGTCAGCCATAGAAGCTAATCATCAATAAATACTGAGTTTGGAGAGACTAAATTTGTATATCTGACCCTTCATATTTAGGGTTTGGCCTCATCCGATAGGTTGATACAGCCTATTCAGGAGTTGCCTGTTACAGGCTAGGATCCCCTCTAGCCCCCCTTGCTAAGGGGGATTTGGGGGGATCGAGATTCCTGGCCTGTCATAGATAATTCGTGAACAAGCTGTAACTCATCTTTTGACAGATAGCTCTGTGGGTGAAAAGTCATGGGACTATGGGATCCCCTCATTTTTTGGCTTGTCCTGTTTTTTATATAATCTCTTAGAGAGGGACTATGACTTCCTCAGTCTGTTTGGTCACGGATATTGCGCGGATGCGTGATGAATTCTGCGTTTTTGCTTGTTCTCTCAGTCAGATGATTTTTTGCAGAATAACATAGTCTGTTTGCCTCTTTGAGGATGTTTGAGGGTGACAAGAGCGTATCAAAGCTTCTGGCTAATGGCTCTGACGTTGACCCTGTTACCGTTTTATGCAAACCTGAGGAAACTGTATGCGTATCATGCAAAAGCTTAGTCTAGCGACAGCTACCCTATTCATATCTGGGTTCTTTCATATGGCGGTTATGGCTCAATCTTCCCCGAATTTTTCCGGTGTTTGGCAGCTTGACTTAAAAGCTTCCGACTCCATTGATGAAATTATGAAGGTGCAAGGCTTTAGTGGGATTGAGCGTAATTTTGCCGCCAAGATGGCCGTTACCCAAACCATCACCCAAACCGATCAAGTGGTCACCATCACCATCAAAAATCCTGCCAATACCACCACCGAGGAGCTGAAACTGGATGGTTCGGAGGAAAACAAATCTACCCCGCGCATGGGAGAAGTCACCACCCGCAGCTTTTGGGATCCCAGTGGCACGGCACTGATTACAGAGTTGGATATGACAACGAAAGACGGTGCTCCGGCGGAGCTGATCATCCGTCGCTACCTAGAAGACAACGGCAACACGATGGTGCAGGCCATGGAACTGAAGCTAGCCCAGGGAGATGTGTTGAAGGCCAACCGTGTCTTTCGCAAATCCTAAGCCTGCCCGTTCACAAGCCTAGGGATCCCTAGGATCCTATGGGGCAAGATGGGAGCAACTCAGGTTATCCTGACGGAGGTGAAGGGGAGAACGAGTGTCTAGTCTTGGGTTTCTCCCCCTTCGATGGGTTGTTTCTGTGGCTGATGGGGATCCCGATGCGTCGTACTAATCTGCCTAATCTCGATCTATCCAACTTCTTACCCCTGATTGGCCTGCTGCTGGTGGGTTTGTTAGTATTGCCCCGCTGCCTGCTGGTGGTGCAACCGGGTTATGAGGCGGTGATCTTTAACCGGATTACGGGGGTGGAATTGACGCCCCGCCGCGAGGGGGTTCACATCTTGATCCCGATCATGCAGTTTCCCACCCTCTATGACATCCGCACCCAAACCTATAGCATGGCTAGCCAAAGCGAGGAGCGCAGTGTCAAAGCGGATGATTCGTTGACGGCTTTAACAGCGGATGGGCAACGGGTGGAGTTGGATATCTCTGTGCGCTATCGTTTGGATCCCGCCAAAGTGCCAGAAATTCATCAGCGGGTCGGCCCCAACTATCTCAACAAAATTATTCGTCCCGCCTCCCAGGCTATGGTTCGCAATGTGATTGCCCGCTATTCTGCCATCGGGGTGTATTCGGAGCAACGGGCGGAAATTCAAAATCAAATCGAAGCGGAACTGGGCACCCTTATGCAGCCCGAGGGGCTGATCCTGCAAAGTCTACTGCTGCGGAATGTGGAATTTTCCAAAGAATTTCAGTCGGCTATCGAGGCTAAACAGATCGCGGAACAGGAAAAACAACGGGAAGTCTTTCGCGTCGAACAGGCCGAGTTAATTAAACAACGCATGATCGTCAACGCAGAAGGAGAAGCCCAATCCATCCTCCTCAAGGGAGAAGCTTTGCGGAACAACCCCAACGTCATTCAACTGGAGTATGTTCGCAACCTGCCCGATAACCTACAAGCCATCGTCAGCGAACAAAACACAATCTTCAATTTCAGCAGTTTCCTCGAACGGGAATAGAGGGATTGTTCTCAGCCTTTGCCTGCTAGTCAAGGAATCCCTTAACTTTACAAGTCATAGTCGGTATGAGTATGATTTAGATATGCAACAAATCACAGTAAAGGTTCGGCTGTGGAGGCATTTCGATGACAACAGCAACACTCCAGCCCAACTCCCCAACTCCGGCAGAGCCGGGGATCCCGATCAAAATAGTTGCGTTGGGGGGAAGTTTACGCCATCCTTCTACCACCTATGCCGCCCTCCACTATTTGGCGGAGGAAATGGCACAACTGGGCGTGCATCTAGAGATTTTGGATCTGCGGCAGATGCGGCTGCCCTTTTGTGACGGGGGAGAAACCTATCCCGACTTTCCCGATGTGGCGCACCTCAAAGCGGCAGTCAAGGCCGCCGATGCTATTGTCCTGGCTAGCCCCGAATATCATGGCAGTATCAGTGGGGTCTTAAAAAATGCCCTTGATTTGTTGGGGTTTGAAGAAATGGCAGACAAAGTGTTTGGAGCCATCAGCGTTTTGGGGGGCGAGTCTAACAGCAATAGCTTGAACGATCTGCGGGTGATTGTGCGTTGGCTGCATGGCTGGATGATTCCCGAACAAATCGCTATTGGTAAGGCTTGGCAGGCTTTTGATACCAATGGCCAGATCAAAGATGAGCGACTCCGCCAACGCTTTACTGCCTTTGCCCGTAGTCTGATCAGCCATACCGCCAAACTGCGCGGGATCCCCTTGCGGTTGGATTAGGTTGCATTAGGATTATCTGAATCTCGTGGTGATTGTCACTGGCTTTGATTAGCTGTAGCTGGTGATCAACACCTCTGAGATTTTACCTCGCCCCTTAGCTTGAGAATTAATGGCGCGACCGGCAAAGATAGTGTGGATGTGAAATCCTTGATAAAGCTCTCGAATAAATTGACAATCAGAATTGGAAAGCATCACTTTTACCCGTCGGCTTGTTAGCTCCTGCATAACATTCCGCAAACGAATTTGTTCAGCCTCAGCAAAGGTATAGCGACTGTAGGAGGTAAAACTACTAGTTGGGCTGAGGGGATGATAGGGGGGATCCAGATAAACAAAATCAGTTGGCGAGTGAGCTTTTTTGAGAATCTCATCAAAAGAGCACACTTCAATGCAGATATTTTGCAGAGCAGATGCGGCTAATCGTAGCAGAGAAGGATTACAAATTGCTGGATTTTTATAGCGTCCGATAGGCACATTAAACTCACCTCTAGTATTTTCTCGATAAAGGCCGTTAAAACAGGTTTTGTTGAGATAAAGGAATCGGGCAGCCCGCCAAATTGGATCGAGAGTGGTTGCGGATCGGATCTGATAATAATAATCGTGGTTATGTGCTTCTTGATGTTTATGTAAAAGGGTGATGAGGGCTTCAATGTGATCCCGCACGCATTGATAAACATTGACTAGCTCTGGATTGATATCACTCAAAATAGCCTGCTTAGGTTGCAAATGAAAAAAAATAGCCCCGCCACCCAAAAACGGCTCATAGTAGGTTTGATACTCTTTAGGGAAGTAGGGTTGATACTGAGCAATTAACTGATGCTTTCCGCCTGCCCATTTTAGAAAGGGACGAGCTATTGATGAGCTAGGTGACATGATAATTTCAGAACCATATCAGCTAAAAGGCTTATGTTTAAGAGTAAGGGAGTCAATTAATTCTTGTATTGCCTGAACCAGCCGCTCCTCTAATTCAGCTTCCAACTGAATGGCTCCTTCTGGCGTAAATTGAATTTGGGAATTGACGGCATATACTCCCTTCAAAATATGAGCGGCTCCCATCACTGAAAAGAGGGGCTTCATGCCATAGTCGATGGCAAGCAGATGGTTAATCGTTCCTCCCACGGCCATCGGCAAAATAATCTTGTCGGCAAACGCATATTGAGGCAGCAAGTCCAATAGGGCTTTGAGAACTCCCGTATAGGTGGCTTTATAAACAGGAGTGGCGACTATCACCGCTTTCGATGCTTCGATAGCCAGTTGAATCGTTTTGAGAGCATCACTTTCAAAATTGCCGTAGACTAAATCTTCAGGAGATAGGTCGCGGATCGTAAAAAGACGGGTTTCAATTCCCTGCTGACTTAAGAGGTGAGTGGCTTGCGACAATAGGGCATGAGTGCGAGAGGTGGGGGCGGGACTGCCACATAGGTTAACGACAGCATACATAAATGGAAGCTCACAAGAGGGGATAAAAAATCAAGGAATCCTTCAGGTAGATACTCATCTTTATCACTATAAGTGTCTAGGGTAAATGCCTGATCCCCCATCGCTGAGGCTAGATGGCAGGGGCACCTACCCAATCTCCGTAACGAAACGGTGGGTTTTACCCCTTGGACTGGCCATCGCCCTCGATCATGCTGGGTATACCCTTGTTTGTGGTTTGGTCAACTGGCATTTTCATAACATCCCAGACTTCCGTTCTGAATAGCTTGCGGGTATGCTGGCTGTGGTTAGACTGGTCAACACTGCCCATAGCGGTAGGATAGGGTCTGAAGTTATGGCTATCTACTAGCAGCAGTATTCTTAACAGCAGACAACACCGATCGTAACTTGCATTGACAGCGTTCCCTGACCAATCATTCTGAATTCAATTGCTTGGATCCCTTTTTTTGACTTCTTTTCGACCCATAGGTGATGAGATGCAGTACAACTCCAGAGGATCTATTCCTCCGATGGCCGACAAAGCGAATGGGCGCAGACAGTCTGTCTTTTCAGAAACCGCTTATCCTCCATCAACTCATCAACCCAGCCAGCCGGCTCAACGAGCCACTCATCCTGGTGTGCCCTTGGCTATCTATCAAGAGGTGTTGCAGGAGCTGGAGTTGACTCGTCAGCAGCTACAGCAGGTATTGGTTGAAAAGCAGCGCATGGCTAGCCAGCAGGTTGAGCTAGAACAAGTAGCCACCGAACTGTATAGTGTTTTGGCTAATAAAATCGCTCAATTGCAGCGGATACAAGCAGTCACTGCCCCTCCTCCTGGAATGATGCCCCCTCCTAATTCTGCTGCTCCTGCTAGCTATGAGTTTTTGGATCGCCTTAAGCAACGGCAACAACCCTTTCCACCCCAAAATACAGCCGAAACCAGCTATGGAGGGATCCCTTCCCTAGAGGAGTTACAACGCTCCTCGCCCAGCCAGTCTGCGCCGCCCTTTGAATCTACCTATGCTCCCCCGCGAGGACGGAGTGCTCCCCCCCGTCCGGACTCCCGCCGCCCCTCAACCCGCAACAGCTATAGTTCTGAGATGGGCTATACCAGTCGCTCCGGCAAGTTTGACTCTCCTAAGAAGGAAAGCGCAGAAGAAGCGGATTTGTTCGCTGGATTGGCAGAAGAGGCTCCCGATTATCCCAGTGGCTTGTATCAGCGAGCCCGCGAACAGCATAGCAACTCTCAACCCCTTGCCCTTTGGATCATTGCTGCCCTGCTCTTGGTGCTGGGATCCTTTGGGGCTGGTTTTTTGGTGGTTCAGCCATTTGTACGGGAAGCCGATCCACCCTCGGTTGCTCCTCCCACGGAATCTCCGTAGAATCACAGGGTAGGCTCAGGAATAGGGTGCCGGATGGGTGTGTCCCTAGTGGAGATATTGGATGCTTCAGCGTTAGATCAAACCTGTCAGGGGCTAGCGGCAGATATTCTGGCTGCCTACCCAGTTTGGCAGCAGGTGGTTCTGATCGGCATCCGCACTCGTGGTGTTCCCTTGGCTCACCGACTGGCGGGTCATTTGCAACAGTGGACGGGTTCAGAGCGACGTATCCCTGTGGGAGCCTTGGATATCACCTTTTTTCGGGACGATTTGACACAGTCTGGCTTGCGAACCCCAGATCTCAGCCAAATTCCTGGGGATCTGACTCAGCAGCAGGTGATCTTAGTGGATGATGTTATTTTTCGGGGGCGCACGATTCGGGCAGCTCTGGAAGCCCTCAATCATTTGGGACGCCCCCAAGTGGTGCGTTTGGCCGTATTGATTGATCGCGGACACCGTGAGCTGCCCATCCATCCTGATTTTGTCGGACTTTCCATCACCACCCAGCCCAACGATCAGGTGCGGGTGCATTTACGCGAACAGGACGGTGAGGATCGCGTTTTTGTAGAACAGAATTAGGGATCCCTGAATCTCCCCCTTGCCACCGTTCTCCTATCGGTCTCATGAACTACCACCCAACACCGATCCTCCTCCTGTTTGGATCATCTCCCCTCAGCCTCTAGAGCCAGTCGTGGCGAGGCAAGATCGCTTTGGGCAACAGACCATGAACTCCTTTCTGGGGGCTATTAACCACCTGAGTAATGTGAAAATGAACCCCCAAACTGCATAGTACATAGGCTTCTTCCGGATCCAGATGGAGACGGGTGACCAAAAAGTCAATCATCTGTTGCAGAGCTTGTTCAAAGGCTTGATCGAGGGTGGAGCCAAACCCCATCGTGATGAAATCGCTGGCGGTTTCTGCCAAGGGCAGGGTGAGGGATAAGTCTCGGCGGAGGATCAACTGCAAACGGCCATTCATAGAGGTTTCAATAGCCGTCACATCGATTTCCCCATCCCCCTGTACGGCATGTCCATCCCCTACTGAAAACAGTCCCCCCGCCAAAAAAATAGGCAAAAAGACACGGGATCCCGGACGGAGATGGCGGTTATCCAGATTGCCACCATAGATACCCGGAGGGATGGAATTGCGATCCGTCTCGGCGGTGGCCACCCCCAAAATGCCAAAAAAGGGAGCCAGAGGGATGCGGATGCCACTTGCTGGGGGAAATTCGGCAACCTGATGCTGCAAATCAAGGTCAATAAAGCGCAGGCGGGGCTGATCAAAGCGTTGGGGTAAAGCTCCCCAGCCGGGGCGGATGGCGTTAAATCCCACGGATAAACTGGGCTGAATGGATCCCAACCGTACTTCTAGGACATCCCCCGGCATCGCCCCCTGCACGGCAATCGGGCCTGTTAACAGGTGTGGTCCTGGCCCTACCTTCCGATCCGCCGCCAAATTTTCCACAATGTCTGCCAAAGCAGGTGGCACAAAATGGGGGGGAGCTACCTGACACACGCCAAATCCAGTAAAGGTTTCCACCTCCACCCAGTCCCCCGAATTGACGGTGAGGGCAGGCGGTAAAGCTGACGAAAATCCCCCCAGATGAACGGTTTGACAAGTGGCTTTCAGGATATGGCAAGTCATGGACAACCCAGCAAAAAATGGATGAGCCATATTAGCAAACAAACCCTATTTGGGGATCCCACCCACCTGATGAGCAGAGGGACGTCAGCATAGGTTGTAGAGTGGTTTTGCAAAAGGAGATGGAATCGCCGTGTTAAAGGGTTGGGGGGGAATCAATATTCCGACATGGATCACCATCGCTCGCCTGCTGGGGATCCCGGTGATTTTGTGGGGACTAGCACTGGCCACTCCCCAGGGACGTTGGATTGCTCTGCTGGCGTTTGGGGTTGCCGCCCTAACAGACTGGCTGGATGGCTATCTGGCTCGGCGTTGGCAGCAGGAGACAGAGTTGGGCAAGTTTTTGGATCCCTTGGTGGATAAATTGTTGGTGTTAGCCCCCCTCTTGAGCCTGGTTGAGTTGGGACAGGTGCCCGCTTGGGGAGTGTTTTTGTTGCTGGCACGGGAGTTAACCATTGCCGGATGGCGGGTGCAGCAAACCCAAATTGCTGGAGCCAATCTGTGGGGCAAAGCCAAAACAACTCTGCAAATGGTAGCGATTGGGCTGCTTATCCTCGAATGGACGGGGGGATTGCTGATGTTTTGGTTGGCGGTAGCCTTGACGTTGATTTCCGGACTGATCTACCTGCTTCCCCCCCCCAGATATCCAGCCCTAAGGGATCCCCTATGAAAGAGTGCATTTTAGGGATAGATCCCGGCATGGCGACGGTGGGCTTTGGCAGCATTTGGGCGGATCCTCAGGCAGAAACCGTTGAACCATCCGAGTATGGCGTGATCTCAACTCCCACCTCCGCCTCTATCCCTGAACGATTAGCTATTCTCTACGAAGATCTGACCCATTTGCTGGGGCAGATCCAACCGCAGCGGGTGGGGATTGAAAAACTCTTTTTCTACAAAATGGGCAATACCATCCTGGTAGCTCAGGCTCGCGGGGTGATTTTACTGGTTTTGGCTCAGCACCATCTGATCCCTGAGGAATACACTCCCGCTCAGGTGAAGCAAAGTTTAACGGGTTATGGTAAAGCTGATAAACAGGCCGTCCAAAGTGCTGTCACCCACGAACTACGCCTCTCCCAGATTCCCCGACCGGATGATGCAGCGGATGCCCTCGCCATTGCCCTGACCGTCTGGCACCATCGCTTTGCCCGTGATTGAAACGGATCCCTCCCTAAACGTGGCTAGGGATCCGTTTATCCGTCGATCTGCGTCAAAATTGATCTGCATTGCTATGGCTATTTTCTGAGAGTCCGTCATGACCGATACGATTTTTGGCAAGATTATCCGCAAAGAGATTCCGGCTCAGATTGTTTACGAAGACGAGGATATCCTGGCCTTTCACGATATTGCCCCCCAAGCGCCCATCCATATTTTGGTGATTCCCAAACAGTCCATTCCACAAATCTCCCTGGCTCAACCATCTGACCAAGCCCTCTTGGGCAAGTTGCTGCTGACCGCCCAAAAAGTTGCCGCCCAAGTTGGTCTAGACAACGGCTATCGCCTGGTGATCAACAACGGTCAGGATGGAGGACAAACCGTCTATCACCTACACCTACATATCCTGGGAGGACGGACGATGGCATGGCCCCCCGGCTGAATTGAGGCATCCTTCCCCACGCTTTCCCCACGCTTTTTCCGGTTCTGGATGTCTTTGGATCCCTCTGCTCAGTTGCCCTAACATTGCCTCAACCCATCATGACAGCCCGTAGTTTCTCCTTTGCCCGTGTGCGCGAGCATCTGCTGTTTCAAACCCTCAGCGATGAGGAATGGCAGGAATTGTTGACCTACCTGCGGCCTAGTCGCTATCAGCCGGCCCAGACCATTTTTCAAGAGGGGGATGCCAGCAGTGATCTCTATCTCATCTTGAGTGGGGTGGTGGAACTGCGGCGACAATTTGCCCGTCATCCCGGCGATTATCTCTTAGCTACCCTTCATGCCGGACGAGTCTTTGGAGAAATGTCTCTCTTGACGGGGCGACGGCGCACCACCACCGCCATTGCCATCATTGATGTCGAGGCCGCCCAACTGCCCGCCCGCAACCTCACCCTCATGTCGCCGCCTTTGCAGGTCAAGCTGCATCGCGCCTGGGGAGAGATGATCGGGGAGCGCCTACACGCCCTAGAAAGCATGTTTGCCGACCTACTGGAGCAACGGGGAGCCGAAAATGCTGCCGTTACGATGGCTACCCTCCACCAACGCTACCAGCCTTAAACCAGAGAAGCTTACCCTGTCGATCCCAAAGATTTTCAGAAGTGTGGTAAGGAGTTGCGATATCATGTGCTAAGCAGCAGGCAAAATTTGTAAGCAGTGAGGTCAAGGAGCAGTGGTAAGAGTAGCAATCAATGGATTCGGACGAATTGGCAGAAATTTTCTACGGTGCTGGTTGGGTCGCTCTAGCTCAAACCTGGAGGTCGTTGCTGTTAACGACACATCCGATGCTCGGACTGCTGCTCACCTCCTCAAATACGACTCGATTTTGGGCCCGTTACAAGGAGCTGAGGTCTATCCCGAAGATGGCAACTTAGTGGTGAATGGTCAGACCATTCAAGTGGTTTCTGATCGCAATCCCAGCAACCTACCCTGGAAGAGCCTGGGCATTGATCTGGTAATTGAGTCAACAGGGGTCTTTGTTGACTACCCAGGAGCCTCTCGCCATATCGAGTCGGGAGCCAAAAAAGTGATGATCACCGCCCCTGCCAAAGGAAGCGAGATACCCACATTTGTTTATGGGGTGAATCAACATACCTACGATCCGGTTCGCCACAACATTGTCAGCAATGCCAGTTGCACCACCAACTGCCTCACCCCCATCATCAAGGTGATTTTAGAAAAATTTGGCATTGTGCGCGCCACCATGACCACTACCCACAGCTACACCGGTGATCAACGCATTTTGGATGGTGGACACCGCGACCTGCGGCGGGCACGGGCAGCGGCATTGAGCATGGTTCCCACCACCACAGGGGCAGCAAAAGCGGTAGCCTTGGTGATTCCCGAATTGAAGGGCAAGCTGAACGGGGTCGCGGTGCGCGTGCCCACCCCCAATGTCTCTCTCGTGGATTTGGTGGTGCAGACTGAAAAGCAAGTGATTGTTGAGGAAGTGAACGCCGCCCTCAAAGAAGCCTCCGAAACCGACCTAAAAGGGATCCTAGCCTATTCGGATATCCCCCTGGTGTCGATTGATTATCGTGGTCATGATTGCTCCTCGATCGTGGATGCAGAACTGACAGCCGTGCTGGGGGGAGATCTGGTCAAGATTATGGCTTGGTATGACAACGAGTGGGGCTATTCGCAGCGAGTGGTTGACCTAGCGGAATATATGGCTAATCACTGGGTCGCTTAGGGTAAGGATGACTTGCCCCAAGAGCTACTTATCCCCTACCTCAGCTAGTCCCCACGGTTAACCCCATGTCCTCTGTTTTGAATGGAGTCATGGGGTTTTTCAGGTTCATTTACAGTGCCGCCATGACCTGACGAGCGGCTGCCAGGGTGGCGGCAATATCCTCATCGCTATGGGCTAACGAGGTAAAACCGGCTTCAAATTGAGAGGGAGCCAAATAAACCCCTGCCTCTAACATGCCGCGGTGAAAGCGACTGAATTTTTGCAAGTCGGAGGTTTTGGCCTGCTCGTAGTTGTGAACAGGGCCGGCGGTGAAGAAGAAGCCAAACATTCCGCTGATCGAGCCACCACAAGCCGCATGTCCGGTTTCTTGGGCAATTGCCAATAACCCCTCCGCTAAGGTGTGGGTAATCCGATGCAGATATTCATAGGTGCCCGCTCGCTGCAAAATTTCCAGGGTTTTGATGCCGGCTGTCATAGCGAGGGGATTGCCAGACAAGGTTCCAGCCTGATACATTGGCCCCGCCGGGGCTACCATTTGCATGATCTCCCGCCGTCCCCCATAGGCTCCCACCGGCAGTCCCCCGCCGATCACTTTTCCCAGGGTGGTCAGATCGGGAGTAACGCCAAAATAAGCCTGTGCCCCCCCATAGGCAATGCGAAAGCCCGTCATCACTTCATCAAAAACCAACAGTGCTCCGTGGGCCTGGGTCAGTTCCCGCAATCCCTGCAAAAATCCGGGCTGAGGCGGAATAAAGCCAGCATTCCCCACCACCGGTTCCAGAATCAGTCCCGCAATTTCGCCAGGGTTTTCTTCAAATAGGGCGGCTACTGCCGCCAGATCGTTAAAGGGAGCCGTCAGGGTTTGGCTGGTGACGGACTTAGGCACTCCTGGTGAGTCGGGTAAGCCCAAGGTAGCCACACCGGATCCCGCCTTGACCAGAAACATATCGGCATGACCGTGGTAGCAGCCTTCAAATTTGATTACCTTTTCCCGACCCGTATAGGCTCGCATCAGACGCAACACCGCCATACAAGCTTCGGTGCCGGAATTGACAAACCGCACCATTTCAACGCTCGGAACCGCAGCAATCACCATCTCCGCCAGTTGATTTTCGAGGGGGCAGGGGGCACCAAAACTCGTGCCTTTGGACAAAGCAGCCTGCAAGGCCGCGATTACTTCGGGATGGGCATGCCCGACAATGGCTGGCCCCCAACTGCCGATGTAGTCGATATAACTGTTGCCATCCACATCCCAGGCACGGGATCCCGCTACCCGATCAAAGACAATCGGCTCTCCCCCCACTGATTTGAAGGCACGCACAGGAGAATTGACCCCTCCCGGCATCAGATCCAGGGCTTGGGCAAAAAGGGTTTGGGAACGAGAGGTGTTGAGGAGGCTGGTCATTGCTATTGGGGATCCCTGAGTGACGGAATAGATGGTGAGTCAAACCCATGCTTACGGGAGCGGTTGGGGGGCACCAATCAGGCCACATCTTAAGGGATCCCTTCCCCAAGTTCACGCTTTCTGTTACAAATCCTCAAGCAGGTCAGCTCAAGCCCTGGCGGATTCTACGGGGAGAGCGGTTTGCATAGCGATGGTTTTACCTTCGTTGAGCAAATAGTCGGCAAAAGTCCGCGCTACCACCGAGAGATGTTTGCCCGCCAGATAGACCAAATACCAATCCCCCGGCAAAGGAAAGCCTTGCACGTCCAAGACGGAAAGATGTCCTAATCCATCCCCCAGGGCTAACACATGCTTGGATAGGACGGAAATTCCCAGCCCGCCTACGACGGCTTGTTTGATGGCTTCACTGCTGCCCAACTCCATCCTGACCTGCGGCGTCACCCCATGCTGGGCAAACCAGCGCTGAACGGCGGTGCGGGTGCCGGAGCCAGGTTCGCGCATCAGAAAGGGTTCTTGAGCCAGTTGGGCTGCCGAAATGTTGCAGGTGTGCGCCAGGGGGTGATCGGGGGCGGCCAAGACGAGCAAAGGGTTTTCCAAAAATGGTTGCGCCACAATATCAAGATCGGCGGGGGGAAGTCCCAAGATATAGAGGTCATCCAGATTATTGACCAGCCGCTCCAGCAATTGTTGGCGATTCGTTACTTGCAGGGTGATATCAATGCCGGGATAGCGGTGACAAAAAGGCCCCAGCAGACGGGGAATAAAGTATTTGGCCGTTGTCACCACCGCCAGCCGGAGCCGCCCCTGCTTCAGCCCCTTCAGATCGGCGACTTTCATCTCCAGTTGATCCAGTTGGTCAAAAATGGCCTGACAGGTGCTATAGAGTTCTTGACCTGCTTCGGTCAGGTAGAGTTTCTTGCCCAATTGTTCAAATAAAGGCATCCCCACCGCTTTTGCCAGTTGCTTCACCTGCATGGAAACCGTCGGTTGCGTCAAAAACATTTCTTCGGCAGCCCGTGTAAAGCTGCGGTGACGAGCGGTGGCTTCAAAAACCTTGAGTTGATGGAGGGTGGCGTGCTTCACGGTGAGGGGATCCCCTAGCCCAGCACAGGTACTTTATCATTTACCATTGTTAAAAGTCTATGGATTTGAAGGAAATGATTGACTAAGCCTGATTCAAGAAAAAGCCAGACGGATCCCGCTAGACCAGATGACCGGCTCTGAGATCCAGCCTGCGACTCCCCTTAAAACGATAAAATGGGGGTGTTCCTGACTTAGTAATCGTTTGCTGATGCTATGACTGAAGTAATGAAACCGGATCAGTTAACGTCGGAGCCATCGGTTGCTAACGCTATTGCGGTAACGGGGCTAAGCAAGACCTATCGCACCGGATTTTGGCTCAACAAAGTTGTGAGACCGTTGCAAGATTGTTCCTTGACGGTGGCTCAGGGAGAAACCTTTGGCCTATTGGGGCCGAATGGAGCCGGAAAAACCACTACCATCAAATGTTTGTTGGGAATTGTTCAGCCCTCGGCGGGATCCGGATCCCTGTTGGGCAGGCCGTTGGGGGAGCGCCAGATCAAGCAGCAGGTGGGGTATCTGCCGGAAAATCCTTACTTTTATGATTATTTGACCGCTTGGGAGTTTTTACAGTTTGCCGGTCAGATTTTTCAACTGGCTCCAGCCCTATTGCAGGAGCGGATCCCGGCGTTGCTGGAGTTGGTGGGGTTACCGATAGATGTGGCTCGCAAGCGGCAATTACGCACCTACTCAAAGGGAATGCTGCAACGCACAGGCATGGCACAAGCCCTGATCAATGATCCCGCTCTCGTCTTTTTGGATGAGCCAATGTCGGGGTTAGATCCGATGGGGCGCTATCAAATGCGGGAAATCATTCTTTCGCTGAAAAAACAGGGGAAAACCGTCTTTTTTAATAGCCATGTCTTAGCCGATGTAGAGGTGATCTGCAATCGGGTGGGGTTGATTATCGGCGGCAAGCTGATTCGGCAGGGATCCCTAGATGAGTTGCTGGGACATTCGGAGGTCTACCAAGTCAAAGGCTATGGCGGCAATGTCCAGGCGGTGCGAGAGCGTTTTCAGGGGCTTGAGCAGCAGGGAGATCGTTGGCAGGCAGAATGGTCGGGATCCCCGTTGGATTGTGTTCAACTGGTGCAGGAGGCGGGGGCAACGTTGACGGATCTGCATCGGCAACGGCCTAGTTTGGAGGAGTTTTTTATTAGTCAGGTGCGGGCGCATCAACACCCCGATCACCCTACCGATTGAGAGGGATGGGGCGGGATCACGCTTCAGCGGAGAGGGAAGAACTTTCGGTTTCGTCCGGTTTGCCCAAATAGGCTTCGATCACCCGTGGGTTGGCCTGCACTTGGGCGGGGGATCCCTCCGCAATTTTGATGCCATACTCCATCACACTCACCTGATCGGAAATCTCCATCACCACCTTCATGTCATGTTCGATCAGCAGGATGGAGAGTTTGAGATCGCGTTTGAGGCGGTCAATCAGACGGGTGAGTTCGGCGGTTTCTTGGGGATTCATGCCAGCGGTCGGCTCATCTAAGAGTAAGAGCTTGGGATCCGAGGCCAAAGCACGGGCAATTTCTAAGCGCCGTTGATCACCGTAGGAGAGGTTCATCGCCTGATCTTCAGCTTTTTGGCGACCCAACCCCACAAAATCCAGTAAATCGAGGGCTTTCGCCTTGGCGTTAGCTTCCTCAGCTTTGACCCAACCGGGGCGCAAAAAAGCTCCCCATAGTCCTGCTTTGAGACGGCTGTGCTGCCCAACCAGAACGTTTTCTAAGGTGGTGAGGTTGCTAAACAGGCGGATATTTTGAAAGGTGCGAGCAATGCCCAAACGCACCAGCAGGTGGGGTGGGGATCCCGTGATGGCTCGTCCCTCAAACATCAACTGCCCCTTGGTGGGGGTATAAACACCCGTAATCATATTGAAAAAGGTAGTTTTGCCGGCTCCGTTCGGACCAATCACGCTGGCGATCATCCCCCGTTCAATAGCAAAGTCGATTTGATTAACAGCGGTTAAGCCACCAAATTGTTTGGTTAGTTGGATTGCTTCAAAAAAAGCCATATCAATCCTGATCTCCTTGCTCAGCAACAGCCATCATCCCCTGAATCCTTCCCTGTTGTTATGCTCAGTGGGATCCCGAACCGGAGGAACTGATCGCCGTTTCTTCGGTTGCTGGAACCTCCCCATTGGGATCCCCATGATGTAACTCTGCCCGCCGCGTCGCGCTGGGAATCAATCCTTCCGGTCGCACTAACATCATGATCACCAGGGTCAGGCCAAACAAAAATAGGCGCATCTGAATCGGGTCGATGCTGGTGCTGATAAATTCTTGCCAAGCCGGACTGGGAATGTTGGGCAAAATTGAGGTTTGTAAAACTTTTTTCAGAACCTGCGCCAGTTGGGGGAGGTAGAGGCGATCCGCCCCCATGATGATAAAGCAGCCCAAAAGCACCCCCGTCATGTTGCCCAAACCCCCCAAAATCACCATACACAGGATAATCACCGATACTGAAAAATCAAACACCGTCGGGAAGATGGCGCGGATATAGGAGGCATAAAAGGCTCCGGCAAAGCCTGAAAACGTTGCCCCCATGGCAAAGGCCATCAGTTTGGTTTGGACAAGGTTAATGCCCATCGTGCTGGCAGCCAATTCATCCTCCCGCATGGCCGCCCAGGCTCGTCCGATCCGGCTTTGCCGCAACCGTCCAATCGCAAACAGCGCCATCACCACCAACGACAGAATCAAAAAGTACCAGGGCAGATAGTTACTGGAGGTAAATGACCCGATCAAAGGCAAACTGGGGCGACCAATCGGGTTAATGCCTGCTTCTCCCCCCGTCAAATTGAATGGTTCTTCACAGCCCACCCAACAAATCACCCACTCCGGTCGATTGAAGAGTCCTCCCAAAAAAGCGCTGATCGGTTCATTCAAGCGAATGCTTGTCAAGTTGCGAAATACAATCGGCACAATCTCGCCAAAACCAAGGGTGACAATCGCCAGATAGTCTCCCCGTAGGGGCAACGTAGGGGATCCCAAGGTGACCCCCGCCAGCGCCGCCACTGCTGCTGCGATCCAGATAACAATCCAAAAATTCCACTGCAAGCCCAACTGAGGGGAGGAGAAAAAAGCGGTGGTATAGGCTCCGATGGCAAAAAAAGCCGCATAACCCAGATCTAATAATCCGGCATAGCCCACCACAATATTGAGACCAAGAGCCAGCATGGCAAAAATCAAAATTTGGATGACCGTAGCAGTCCAACCCAGCCCAGCCCAATAGTCAATCAACGGATACAGCACGGCAAATCCGGCCAATACCCACTTGTTGTTGCGTTGGCGATGCTCAGGCAAACCCTGGAGGGATCCCATCCCTAAACCCGTCAGATAGGCTCCAATCAGCGTACATCCGGCAAACACCACGGTTTGTAGCCAGCTAAGCGCTTCTTCACCTGCCGCCGGCAACAAAACTTGAGCCTCGATCACCGTCGCCACCACCCCGACCAGTCCGAGGGTGAGTCCGGCCAGTTGCCCCACCTGTGCCCCTCGGCGTGGGGATCCCAGATCGGGCGTCCAATAGCAGGCCACATGAGCCGCCGCTGCCCCCAAAATCGCTCCGATCACCACGCTACTCCATCCGCCAAACAGCAGAATCGTTAAAGCAGCAATCAAGCCTAAGAGCAATCCGGCTTTGGCCGGGGCAGACAGATGAAGCATGGAGTTAGGGATCCCTCACAGAGCAATGACAACATTCTAAGGATCATCTGACTAGATGGGTGATTTTGGCTTCAATTTGCACAATTCAGCTACCCCAATGGATCCCCTTACCTAAACACCTTTTCCGATGGTAGATCACCTCAAACTCAGCACTAGCGACTCTTAGCCGTCTGCTGCATTTGAATTGCTTAGACAACCCAGAGAAACCAAAACCCTATACTGGAAGTTCAACTATGGAATAGCCACTCCTCATTTTACGTAACTAAAGTCATATTCCAGTTTCAGATTGGTGTCTCTCAGAACGAGTAGTAGAAAAAGCTGAAAATAAGTCGAACACCACTACACGACTCGGTTACACCTTCTCCTGCACATTTTCACCCAACAAGCCCGTTGGTCGAAACACTAAAATTACCACCAAGATCAAAAAGACCCAGGCATTCGTCCAGCGACCCGACAGATATTGATCGCTGAGCGCCGCCAACACCCCAATCAAAATACCCCCCAGCATCGCCCCCACAATGTTGCCGATTCCCCCCAACACTGCCGCCGTAAATGCCCTCAATCCAGCCGTAAAACCCATCGTAAACACAACTGTGTTGTTGTAAAGGCTCACCAACAATCCTCCGGATCCCGCCAAGGCACCCCCAATCAAAAAGGTGAGGGCAATGATTCGATCCACGTTAATGCCAACAATTTTGGAAGCATCCCGATTTTGTGCTGTAGCTCGCATCGCCTTGCCCAGTTTAGTTTTTTGTACAAACAAGTTGAGGCTAATCATTAACACCAAAGCCGTTACCAAAACAACCAGATCCTTGGTGGTGAAAGTAATATTCGTTTGCAGCCCAATTGCCTGTAAAAGGTCAATCCGTGGTAGCAGATCTGGAAAACTTTTTGGGGCAGCCGCATTGCTGCCCATCAACGGAATAAACGACCGTAAACCTCCCCAAAATAACCCTAGGTTTTGAAAGATAAAGGAAACACCAATGGCTGAGATTAGAGGAGCTAGACGAGGGGCATTACGTAAAGGACGATAGGCGTATCGCTCAGTAATCACATTCAATAAGGCACAAAAACCTGCGGCTCCAATTAAGGATATCAAGATGGGTATGATAGCAGACTGAAACGATGTTTCATCCCCCACCCCTAAAACACTCATAATTGTCAGAGCCATAAAGGCACCGAGCATATAAAGATCACCGTGGGCAAAGTTAATCAATTCGATAATGCCGTAAACCAGCGTATAACCCAAGGCAATGATGGCAATAATCGCTCCATTGGTAATGCCCACTAAGAGCTGCTGCACCAACAGTTGAGGGTTAGCCACAATATCTTGGATGATACGGGCAGGGTCAAATCCGGCTAGCTGACCCAACAACAGGGTGAGATAAATCACCACTACCAAAAGCAAACTTTTCTGCCAGTTTTTCATAACGGTTATTGCAAGAGATTGAAGAAATTTTCATGAATGGACAAACTACCCTAACAGCTAGATGGAGGCCATCGCTGAGCTGCGACCCATGGAAGGATCCCTCAACGGGAATTCCTAAACAATAGCCATGCAAAAAGCAATGTTAGGAGATTTATCTTCAGGAGATCTTTAGGATAATACTCCCTCTCCTGGCTGTTAGCTCAGGTAACCCCAATATTTGCTTGGGCTAGCCAAACAATGGGTGTTTCGCAAATAAGACTCTCTCACCTTGCTTGCTTGTGGACAGGTTGTTGGTAATGAACGATACTTTTCTCAAAGAAAATTCACAGGGATCCCTGGCACTTTCGTCAAGCCCAATACCTTCTTACCCTCGGATCCCCGCCTAGCATTTGAGCAGAGCAGAGGAATGGAGAAGGAAGCTCATGATTTGCATCCCGAACAAGAGGAGGCAGGGATCCCTACTCTGGGAATCTGTCTTCTGGCTGATGGGTGGCTTTGTGGTTGGGACTCCAGGGGCTGAGGCATACCCAAAAACCTTTCAAAAAGGGATTGTTCAGTCGGTTGAAAATGGCGACACCATTTGGGTGAAATTACCCGAATCCGGCAACAGGTTGGTGCAGGTGCGCTTAGCCAATATTGATGCCCCCGAGATGGGTCAATACCCTTGGGGAGAGTTATCCCGACAGGCACTGGCCGCTCGGCTCCCCCAAGGACAGGAGGTGATGCTCAACACCCGCTATGTCACGCCGGATCCCTTGCATATTGCGGAGGTGTATACCCCCAAAGGCTTAATTAACCTGCTGATGCTCAAGGAGGGGCAGGCTGTTCTGTATGGGTATCATTTGCCTCCTAGCTCGGATCTCAGCTACTACCAGGCAGCTCAGTTGGGGGCGCAGACCGCCCGCCTTAACTTTTGGGATCAAGCCCAGCCGGAAATGCCCTGGGATTTTCGCGCCAGTCAACTGTCAACCAGCACCTATGGAAGTGTTCCATCCGCAATTCCTTTCTGGAATCGGGTGGTTGATGCTCCCCTAGCCCCCGTGGGATTTGGACTGCTAGCGCTCCTGATGGTGATCGGATCGGCTTCATGGATGAAGCAGAAGATGTTAAAAGCCTTGCCTTCAGTCTCTCTCTCCCGCCAGGAATGTCAGCGGTCACTGCTGCATAGTCTAACTCTACAAAAAAAATTGGAACGGCTACTGGATCGAGCCAAACAAGAGGAACATCGTTGGCAGGAGAGACTAGCCCTAGCCTTGCAGCAAGAAAATCTTCCCTTGAGTGAAACCTGCCTCACCCAGAAAAATCGCCATAGCCAAACGATCAACGATCTGCAAAGCTCCTTAGAAGAGGTGACGAGAGACGTGACCCACTGGCGAGAATCTCTTATCCAGGCCGAACAGCCCGTCAGCCATCTGACTCCACCTCAGACCTAGGCAACAATTTTCCCTATCTTCATCTCACGATTGAACAAGCTTGGCCAGAACCCTATCTCGCTCACTAATGAAGGGAATAACTGTATTGGTCACTGAAAGTTTCCTACTCAAATTTCCAATCAACGTCTCTCAAGGATAATGTTCAGGTAAGGTGTGGGTTGGAGAGACTCGCCAAAGATGATTCAGTTGATTAGCTGGGAGTGTTAAATATAAAACGTCACCCGGAGCTAGTTGTGTTTCCAAAAGCTGCCAACTGTGTAAGGTTTGGTTACGGCGTTCTAAATAAAGGGGCACAAAATCGATACCCGTGGCAGCTTCTTTAACTTGTCGTCCACAAAAGGCGTGATTTTCGGTAATTAAAGTGGCTAGAGCCACCCAAAGACTATTGGCAATCTGACCATTTCCTAAAATTCTGCCTCCCAAAGCGGCTGCCGCAAACGTAGGAGCCACCAACTCTGCAGGACTCAAAACAGCCTCAAACTCAAAAACATGCTGAACCTTCCGTGCAAATAAGGGATCATGATTACGAGCGACCACACGAATACGGGGAGCTAATCCCTTGCTAGCTAGAGCTATTTCCAGGTTGACGGTGTCGTTACTTGTGACCGCAATGATGGCTTCTGCCTGTTCGATATTCACCATTTGCAAAGTAGCAGATAAGCTCGCATCCTCAATTAAAACGGGGATCCGCAAAGAACGAGCTGTATTGAGAAAACGACAGTTAGGATCTTGTTCAATCACAACCACTTCATGCCCTTGTTGATGCAAATAGATAGCAACATGAACACCAATTCCCCCCAATCCGCAAACAATATAATGATGACGTTGTGGCACACGAGCTACATCCCAAAACTGTCGCAAACGGGTTCCTAAAACAAAATCATTGAGGAGGGCATAACAAATACCAATAATTGCTGCTCCGACTAGCATCATCAGCACTGTAAAAAGTTTGATGGATAGAGGAGCACTCTCAACTATATCGTCTTTTCCACCAGCTCCCGTAATCATCCCCACCGAGAAGTAAAGAGCATCAACGAAAGAGGTATTGAGGTTGCTAAAAATGTAGGTAAATGTTGCTAAGAGAATAGTCAATAATAGAATTAATATAACTCCCAAAATAGGCTGTTCATATTCACGAAATCGTTGCAGGCTAATCATAAATCGCACCAAAGGAGCGCGCCATGATCCCCTCTGGGAATGGGTCTTTGGCTTGCTACCAATCAGCAAGCGATCTCCACTGTGAAGGGTTTGTCCTTTAATCACCGCCGAAACTAAATCAAGGGATTCATAGATAGGCAGGTAGTAGAGCAACATTTGATTTGGATTGTCCCAAAGCTCACTTAGTTTTTTGCCCTTCCAGGGGTGATCTTCATCGATCAATTCCTCATGAATTGGCCAGGTTTTCCCAAATAATTGCAGTTGTCCAATGGCTTGGTTTCCCATCGCCGCAAATGAGAAAATGGGGGCTGCCAATGCCGCAACACTCATGGAAAAATGATCAGTTAATGTCCGGTCTAGATGCTCCCCTAAACTACTATCAAAAATTCGATTAATCACTCGAATTCGAGGATTTAGGAAGCGCGCCTGGACTAAAATCGCTAAATTGAGGCTGTGATCAGCCCCTGCCAAGATTAAGGTCTGGGCAGAACGGATCCCGGCAGCAAGTAGGGTTGTGGAAGCACGGGGATCCCCAACCACGATATCTTCTGACTCGGAGGCAAGCGGACAATCGCTAATCCCTTTCACTAGGGATCCCTGTTGCCGAAGCAGGCGAAAAATCTTGTAGCCAGTGCGACCCATGCCGCAAACAATGATTCGAGGATCCATAGGGCAATGGGAGTAACATCCTCCTAAAACTCTAGCGCGATCCGCAGAATCCACAACTACCCGGTGGAGACAAGAAGCGCGGCCAACGGACAAAGTTCAAACTGTTGAGTCAGCCTCCCCCCATCAATTGCCCAAAATTACCCCATTTGGATAGTCTAAATATCCACAGCCCACATAACCATAAAAAGGGCTTCTCCTGCTGAGGACACCATCCATCAACACTCGTGAATTTTTTCTAGTGAATCTTTTCCAGCCAAGTGCGAACATTGACCCGCAAAACCTGCCCCAGTTGCAGGAGTTGCAGCAATCTCGGAGTAGAAATATCTTGGCAAGCTTCTTGAGGCCATGCCTGACATCGGGGAACAATTTGACTTTCTAAACAGGCCAAATAAAGCTCTTGTAAACGATCCAACCCAATGGGTAATTCCAGATCAGCAGCCAGATGTAACCAATACTCTAGTTTGATCAGTTGGGTATTGAAATCAGAAAGATTAAAGAGATGAGCCAGTTGCCATAGACAACGATGCAACAAGCGATCTAGGGTTTTGGCTGCCTCCCCCCGCCGCAGTTGACAGCCCAATTGCTGAGCTTCGTGGAGAATGGCTCGCAACTCCAGGGCATGATCATCTTGATGGCTATCTTCCATCTCCAAACCTTGTAAGCAGGCGATGAGTCGCTGATTGAGGCTGATCTGGGCAGCCACCTGGAGTTCTTCAGGAACTTCTAGGCCATCAGCCCGAAACGCCATCAAAATGCTGTAGTTATCCAGATAGGTTTGGCGATAGAGCTGATTGAGGCGACTGAGGGTGTCTTGGGTGAGCCACTGCATAATCTGCTGTCGCTCTTCCGTGGCTAGGTGGCTCAGGTTATAAACTTCCCGACCGAACAGATCCTGAATAGCGATGACTAGCTCGACGCGGTTGAGCTTTCGGGATCCCCCCAACAATTGCGCCTTCAGTTCTTCGTAGGCACGTCGCCCCGGAAACAGTTGGATGCCGCAATGAAAGTCCCATCCCCCCAAATGCAAAACAGCATAGGCTAGTTCTTGGCTTTCGCGGGTGAGACTGGAATGGAGCTTCAAGCGCCCGACCGCTAATGTGGCTCCCCCCAGGGTGCGACGGTCGTGATCCAGTAGCTCCAATAGGTAGCCCTGTAATTCGGTGCGACGACCGCTATTGGCAAACAGGGAACTCATAGCATACTGAGCTGCTACCTTGCTGGGACTGATCAGGGCAGGTTGCACGAGGGCGCGGTAGACCCCTTCTCCATCGCGGAATTGCCCAACATTACTAGGGGCGGGTTCCAGGCGGGTGCGAAACTCAGGTTCTAGATTGACCCCGGTCACCTCAGCCGCCAGTTCCATAGCCCGTGCTGCATAGCGGAGGATTTGTACTCCCTCAGGGCGGGAAATTTCTTCAAAAAACCAGCCGCAACTGGTGAACATCAGTTGACTGTAGCGTTGGCTTTCCAGTAGTCGCAAGACATCCGTTTGTTCGACTGGGGTGAGGTCGTGCCGTTGGTGGCTTTGCAGAAAGGCAGACGTGGCTTCGCGGTTGAGGATCACCTCAATGTAGTGATCCCGTGCTTGCCAGGGATCCCGTAAATAGGCTTCCGCCTCGGTGACAAACAATCCAGCCAACTGATCCCGCAACCAGTTGAGAGCGGAACGGAGGGGTTGTCGCCATTTTTGATGCCAGCCACCGCCACCGCCACACCCACAGTCCGCCTGCCAGCGATCCACACCGTGGGAGCAACTCCAGGCGGTGACGGGTTTCAACTGCACCTCCCAGGTGGGGGGATGTTGGCTGAGGTAATGGGCATAATTGCTGACTTGCCAACCCCGACGGGGAAAGTCTTGAGTGAGAGCATAGGCGAGGGTGCGCTCCACGCCTTTTTTGTGATGCCCAAAAGTCTCGCCATCGGTGGCACATTGGATGATTCGGTTATGGGGAAGGGATCCCTTGCTAGCGGCAGCCATCCGCCCACTTAAACGGCTGCTGTCATAGACCACATCACTAAAGCCAAGATCGCGGGAAATCGGGCCATCAAAAAAGAAAATATCCAGATAGGCTTCCCGGTTGGGCAGGTAATAGCGGTAGGGACGGGTGGGATCAATCTGCCCTTGGCTGACATCTTGCCACTCACTTGCCCCGGATCCCCCGATGGGACGACAGCGATAGGCTTGGCTGGGGGCAAGGATCGTAAAGCGGATGCCAGCTTCGATCAACGCCACGGCGGTAGCCTGATCAATGGCCGTTTCCGCCAGCCACATCCCCTCCGGTTGCCGTCCGAAGCGATGGCGAAAATCCGCGATGCCCCAGGCAATTTGGGTGCGTTTATCCCGTTCGCTGGCGAGGGGCAGGATGATGTGGTTGTATACCTGGGCGATGGCGTTGCCATGCCCGTTTAGCCGTTGGGCACTGAGGCGATCGGCGGCCAGAATGCGTTGATAGACTTCGATATCCTGCTGCTCAATCCAGGAGAGGAGTGTGGGGCCAAAGTTAAAGCTGAGGTATTCGTAGTTGTTGACGATTTGTAACACCTGTCCCTGTCCATCCAAAATGCGGGCGAAGGCGTTGGGACGATAGCATTCCGCCAAAATCCGCTCGTTCCAGTTGTGGAAGGGGGCAGCGCTGGGTTGTCGTTCGATCGAGTTTGTCCAGGGATTTTCGCGGGGGGGCTGGTAAAAATGCCCGTGCATGGTCACGTAGATGGCGGGCTGGGTAGAGTTCGCCGTCAGCGCCTGTTTTTGCTCTTCCGAAATCAGTGGCGACAGCTCAGGCTGAGTTCCCTGCTCCATCGGGGACTGCGGCTGATTTTCTAGGGATTTTTCTAAAAAAGCATGGCTGCCAGCATCGAGTAGGGGAGAGGGGATCCCTGCCCCATGCTCCACAGGAGGAAGATCCTGTCTGTCGGGGGCTTGACCCACAGCTCCTAGGGAAGGGATGGCCGGAGTGGTTTCGGGAGGAGGGAGCATTTCTATCCAAAGCAATCATTTTCAACACGTTACAATGATCCCTGGATCCCAGCTATGAATGTAAAGAATTTCGTCAGAATGTTTGTCCCCTGAAAAGTAGTTTTGAATACGGAAATAATTGCTCAAAATAGAGATCTTGCTTTTTTCGTCCCGATCCCCCCCTACTCTAAATACCCCAATTCCTGCATCTGTTTAACCAAGTTGGCATCGCTGGTCAGGTCGATGGGAGTGGGATCCGTCAAACGATGGGGGCGACGGGCTTCCGCGGCAGCCACTTGAGTCTGCAACAGGGATTGCAGGTGGGCGGCAGATTGGGGATCTGCCTGTAGTAGATCTTGGCTTTCGGAGGGATCCGCTTCGAGGTGGTAGAGGCTGGGGGTGGATCCCACCTGCACGAGCTTTTGGGATCCTTGGTAGAGGGCACGGCGGATGGTGTGACAGGCAAAGCGCTGCAATTGTTGATCGGCGCGTTTTTCCATAGCCCGAATCAAAATATGGGGGGGGAAACCTTCGCTGAGGACGGTGGCCTGTTCGGGATCCTCGCCGACGAGGGTGCGGCTCAGGCTCAGGCGGCTGATCTCACGGCGTTGCTGGCGATTGAGCAGGGCTTGAGAACTGGCTTGGGCGGTGGCAAAGGGGATCCCAGCTACTTCTAGAAGGGTGTGAAAGAGGCGGCGGGTGGACACAGGGGTAGCAATGCGTGCGCCAGCGGGGAATTGTTGGGGATAACGGATGATCAGGGGAACCCGCACCAACTCTTCATAAACCACAAAGGCATGGCCGACAAACTGGTGTTCCCCCAGCCCTTCGCCGTGATCCGCCACCACCACCACCAGCGTATTGCTGTCTAAGCCCGTGTTGTGCAGGGTTTCAAATAGGGATCCCAGTAAATGATCTTGATAGGCCACCTCGGCATCATAGATATCGCTCAACACCTGCGATTGCAAAGGGGTAAGCGGCTCCGGCAAGGGAGCCATCCAGCGATAGGGCTGATGGTTGTATTGCCGCAAAAAATCACGGGCAGCGCGATCTTGTAAAAAATAAGGAGCAAACTTTTGGATAAACGGTTCGGGGGGCCAGTAGGGGAGATGGGGTTCCATCAGGTTGACAAAGCAAAAGAAGGGCTTGTTTTGCTCCTGGGGACGGGATTGATCTAGGGCGGCTTGCCGCAAAAAGCGACTGACATCCCGCAGAGATTCGGCGGTATTGCCCTTAAAACTGATCGCCTTTGTCCAGAGAGGCACCAGCCAAGGATGTAAAGCCAGTTGGAAGAGGCGATCCGATTTAGCAAAGGCATTTTGTAGGGGGTAGGAGAGCTTCCGCCAAAATTGCGTGTACTGCTCCAGGAGGAAGTTAAGCGGGGGTGGCAGGGGGGTGGCGGCGGCGGGGCGGGTGGGCAGCGCTCCCCCATAGTTATAAAAGGCTTCAAATCCACGGCGCAGGCCGTTTTTGAGAACCCCCACCAGAGGGTTGTTGCAAAACCCAACGGTGTGATACCCCCCCAACTTGAGGATCTCCGCCAGAGTAGGAAACTCCCGCCCCAATTCAATATCTGCCTGCACCGTTTGGTGGGTGCTGGGGTATTCACCCGTAAACATGGAGGCATGAGCTGGGATCGTCCACTGGGCAGGAGAAATGGCTCGCTCAAACAGGGTCGATTCCTCGGCAAAACGATCCAGGCAGGGGGTAGTGGGCGGACGTTCGGGATCCCGGTGCGAGGGATTGTAACAGGACAACCGATCCGCTCGTTGCGTATCGAGCACAACCATCAAAATATTCGGCTGCTGCATAGTTCACTCACCCACACATACCACTATCATTCTGCAACGGTGGCCTTGGCCGACCCCTGCCTTTGTTTACTTTAGTGGAGGGATGCCTGCTCTTCCAAGGGGATGCCTGGTTTGTGCCGCCGTGGGGTAGGCAAGACTTGTTAGAGTGAACCTTGGTTTTTTGAGAAGCGGCGTTATCTATGGTGGGATCCTCCACGCTTTGGCGAGGGTTGCGGTTGTTAGATCCCCTAAATGATCTCGATCAGGAGGGGGATCTCTGGATCGAGCAAGGGGTGATTCGCTATGTGGGAAAGGCGGTCGAGCGGATCCCAGCGGCGACGACGGTGGTGGAGGCACGGGGTTGGGTGGCAGGGCCAGGATTGATTGATCTCTATGCCCAAAGTGGGGAACCTGGCTTTGAACAGCGAGAGACGTTGGCCTCCCTGGCAGCGGCAGCACGGGCGGGGGGCTATACGCAGGTGGCGCTTTTGCCCTCCACCCATCCGGTTTTGGATCAGCGGGAACAATTGGATCGCTATCCCCAGAAGGTAGGGGATCCGCACTGGCTGCCCCTGATGGCGCTAACCTTAGGCGGACAAGGGGAACAGTTGAGCGAATTGGGATCCCTAGCGACTTCCCCAGGGGTGGCCTTTTGCCAGGACAACCCAGGGCTTTCTCTGGTGCTGCTGCAACGGGTTTTGGAGTATTTGCAACCTTTTCAAAAACCCCTTTTGATCTGGGCTTGGGATCCCCGTTTGGCGGCGGGAGGCGGCCTGTTTGAGGGAGATTGGGCGCTGCGGTTGGGGGTAAAAGGTATCCCCGCCACAGCAGAAACCACGCAAGTCGCCAGTGTGCTGGAATTGCTGCGGCGGATCCCGACTCCCATTCATCTGATGCGAATTAGCCAAAGCCGCAGTCTGGAGTTGATTGCCCAGGCGCAACAGGCGGGGATCCCTGTGACGGCTAGCACCAGTTGGATGCATCTGCTGCATTCAGAGGCAGATATCTGGGATCACCACTATCATCCCGCTCTGCGGGTGCAGCCCCCCCTGACCAGTTTGCCGCAACAACAAGCCTTGATTAGCGGGATCGCCCAAGGGATCCTGACCGCCATCGCCAGTGATCACCACCCCTATACGTTTGAGGAAAAAATGCTGGCCTTCGCGGATGCCCCTCCTGGCGCGATTGGTTTAGAACTGGTGCTCCCCCTCCTGTGGAACCACTTGGTGACTCGCCAGCAGTTGACCCCTCTGCAACTGTGGAAAGCCCTGTCGGTGGGATCTGCCACCTGTTTGGGCTTGCCTCCCCCTCATCTGCAAGTGGATACCCCCGCCAACCTGGTGCTGTTTGACCCAGAGTACGCTTGGCAACTGACACCCGAAACCCTGCATTCCCGTTCCCAGGCGACCTGCTGGCTGCATCAGTCCATGCGGGGTAGGGTGATGGGGGCGTGGATCGATGGGGTGTGGGGGGATCCCTACGGAGATGAACGGGGATGAGCGGATAAAATTACATTAATTTTCAGCAAAAATGCGGACGACAAACCGAGGATTTTCTGATGCTCCGATGGGGGATCCTCGTTAAATTGTTTAAGGCAGGGTGAATTTTTGCACCGTAGTTTGTGAATATTTGACTCTGAACCTGGTTGAGCTTAGTTAGGCTAGAGCAGGGTCGCCCCCCTGGGTTCTGGAGAACTGATTTCTCTCCAGGGGTTTCTTGTCTTGATCTTTTGGTAGGCTCCCTACTTTCACCAAACAACCTCTCTTCCCCATCATCGTTGACCCAAGTCAAGAGGAGTCCTCTCGTTATGGTGTCCAGTCATTCCCCAGTTCGTCTTGAGGAGATGACCGCGGCTTTCCAAAAGGCATTGACCGCCGAGGGATTTCAGGTGCGTTTTACCATGAAGCTGCAAACTCTGCATGTTTTTGTGGAGTATGTCAGCATTCAGCCGAGTGAGCGGGATCGGGTGATTCGTTTTGTGGGTCAATATCTGCGAAGTATTGATCCCCCTGCCGATCTGCATCAAGTGGTGATCTTTGGTTGGCAAAAAGGCCAATACCAACAGGACTGGCAGGAAAGTTTTCAACTGGCCTCTCTACAAGCCAGGTTGCAGGGGATCCTCCCCTCCCGCACAACGTTACCGGCCACGGCGGTAGCTACCACCAACGGAGCCTCCCCCCACCCCAACGGACATGTCTCTCTGTCGGGGCGATCTCCCATCACAGGGGGTTTTCCAGGTGGCATGGCGCTGCGGATCCCCCCCAGTCTTCGCACCTATCAACCGGAGGATGAAGACGAGGAAACGGCTACTCCCGCCGCCGCTGTGGAACTCGAACCGGAATCCTCTCCAGTAGAGCCAGAGCAGGAGGTCGATCCAGTTCCTTCGCCCCCGCCAGCTTCTCCTCCACCAACCATTGCCCCTGTCCCTCCGGTTCCCCCCCTGGTTCTTGACCAACTGAAAACCCTGCCTCCCACTTGGGATCCCTCTCCTATTCAGGGAACGCCGCTCCTGCTCATGCTGGTGAGCGTGTTGGGCAGTTTTGGGTTGGGACTGCTGGGGGGATTGGCCTTTCAGCAATGGCAGGATACCCGCATCGCCCAACAGCTTTATGAGCAGGCCGAACAATTGACCACCCAGGGCGAGTGGCAGCAGGCGATCCAAACCTATCAAGCCGCCCTGATTCACCGCCCCCACTATCCCACCGCTCAGTTGGCGCTGCAAAAGGCGGAACAAGCCCAGCAGGCCCTCCTAGATAGGATCCAGCAAGCCCGTGCCCAGATTGCGGCTCAACCCCAGAATGGGCAAGCCCGCCTGCAACTGGCTGAGGGACTCACGCAACTGGGGGATTTGGAGCAAGCCCAGCAGGAACTCTCCACCGTGATCTGGCTAGATCCTGAGAACGTCAGCGCTTATCTGCAAAAAGGGCAGATCCTCATCCAGCAGCAGCAGTGGGATCCGGCCATCCGCCATCTGCAAGCTGCCCTGAAATGGGATCCCGACAATCCGCAAGCCCAAGCCGCTCTCCAGTACATCCAAGCCACCCAAGCCCAGCTCACCCCTTTACCCCTCACGGATCCGACTCTGCAACCTCTGCAAGCGGCTCTGGCTAAAAACCCTCAGGATCCCCAAACCCATTTCGCCCTGGCACGGCAACTGTTACAAATGGGGCGGGTGGATGCCGCTATTGGGTATTTGCAGGCAACCCTGCGGTTGGATCCCGACTATCCGCAAGCCCAGGCGTATATGCAGATAGCTACCCAACAGCAACAAGCTCTGCGACAGGCGCTTAGCCAACTCACAGCTAGCCCACCCCCCGCCACGCGCCTTCCCCAAAATCCTTCCACCGCTCAACTGACTAACCCCACCCCAAAAACTCCGCTCCCCCCCCCAAAAACTCCGCCCCCCACCCCCGCCGTCCTACAAGCTGCTGCCAGCGGAGAGATTTCTCCTTCTCGTTCGCCTCTCCCCTGGCTGCTGGGGCTGGGTAGCCTAGGATTAGGGATCCCCTTACTGTTCCTGTTGGGCAAGCATCGCTCATCGCTACGCCTGCCCCGACCTCGGCCTATTTCCCCGTCAGGAGGCAACAATCGTGTCTTGCGCCATTATCAGCAGGCTCTAGAGGCTTTGCAGCAGCAACAGGAGACGCAGGCTCTCACTGAACTGGAAACAGTTCTCAAACTCAACCCCCGTTTTGCCCCCGCCTATCAACTGCTGGGATCCTTAGCCGCTCAAAAAAGTGATTGGCCGACGGCACTCAACAATTATCGACAGGCGGAAGCCGTCAGTCCTGATCTGCCAGAACTAGCCCAGCAAATAGACCGCACCCTGATCGCCTACGGCAAGACTTTACTCAGCCAGAAAGCCTTTGATCAGGCACTGGAACATTTACGGATGGTCATCCCCAGCAAAACCCTCACCAAAAGCGAAAAGGCTCCTATTCATACTTTGATTGGGCATATTCTTTTGAAACAAAATCTTTGGATTGACGCCCGTAACGAATTTCAACAGGCATTGATTGAGGATGCTAAACAACCGGAAGCATTTGTGGGCATGGGGCATGTTTTGCGTTGTCAAGGGGAACGCGAACTCTCCATCGATATGTTTGAAACTGCCCTTGGTTTGGATAAAAATCTGGCCGCCGCCCATCACGGCAAGGGACTTTCTTTGTTGATATTGGGTCAGTTATCGGCTGCTTTAGAAGCCTATCAAACCGCCATCGATCTGGCTGCCTCTCCTCCCCCCGATTTTTATGTGGATTTGGGGTTAGCCCTATTACAAGCTGGCGATCTGCATCGCGCCAAAGAATATTTTCAGCAAGCCATTGATCACGATCCCCAAGCTGCCCGCGCCCATTGTGCGATGGGTCAGCTATTGTGGATGCAAGAGGAGGTGGAGGAAGCCATAGAAAAACTGGAATGGTCGTTACAGTTGGATCCCGAATTGTGGTTGGCTACTGCCATCATTGGCCTGACTCATTTGTCCCGCAAACGGCATAGTATTTCTGGCAAAAAATTTGTCCTCCCGCAGGATGCTGATCTGGCGGCCAGCCAATTTGAACGGGTGATTGCCAACGATCCCTCCGTGGCGGAAGCCCATTTTGGTATGGGGGAACTATTTCGGATTCGTGGTAATTTGCTCTTTTCTGTACAGCACTATCGTTCGGCCATTAACGCCAATGGCAGCTACACCGCCGCCTATTTTCGCCTGGGATCCATCTACGCCAAATTGGGTCAATTGGATAAAGCCGCCCAGGAGCTCCGGCAGGCGCTACTCCTTAACCCCCACCACACCGAAGCCAAAACCACCCTCAATCGCGTCTTAGCCCGACGAGTGGATGATTCCTTCACAGAAATTATGAATCCCCCCTAACCCTCGATCCCCTTTCGGGCACAACCCTCTTTTATGCTGAAGAAGAGGGGGCAATGGCTGCTTCTGACCAACACGCTTTGCTTGCCCCCGTTGCCGTGCCCTGCTGACGACTGTTCTACCCTTCCCTACTGCCAAACCTATGACACCAGGGTCTTTGCCGCCTGCCGATAGTTCCACATGGCCAGAATGCCAGTCATCGATGGTGCGCGGTCTAGCCACCCTAACCGATCCCGAACTTCTGCACCTACAAAAGCAAAATCCTGAGGCTGCCCGCTATTTCATCTGCCTATTTTGTCGCCACGAACAGACCATCGAACACCACCTACAACAAACCGTTCTCCCCAGTGAACTGCCCCAGCGCCTCCATCAAGTTTGGCAACGCCTCCATCGCCAGTTGGGACAACTGGATCCCCGTTCTGCCGATGCTACCAACCTGCGGACGTGGTTGATCCAGCAAACCAGCGCCATTTTGCAGGGAGGAGTCGAGGGATCCCCTCTGCTAGCTGCTCCCGTCAGCCCCCTCTTCTCAACGGGATCCCTTAGCTTGGCACGGGTTTCTCCAGCTCTCGTCTGTTTTTTATTGATGGGATTAGAACGCCTACCGGGGGATCTGCGGTTTATTGTTCTGCTGCATGATCGCTTCCATTGGTCTACCAGCCAGATTGCCGCCCAATTAAAACTGGATGGCTACATTCTCTCCCCCAGCGAAATTACCGAAAAGGTAGAGGAAGCTCGCCAACGACTATTTCAAGAATTACCCGCTGATATTCGTGCCCTCTACCTAACGACTAAACCTTAGATCAGGGCTGCTTCCACCCACTGGATGAACCCCTGGATTGAGAAACTCCACCTCCCTGGTTTCCCCCTCAAAAGATAGAGAAGATTTCCCCCAAAGTCTGTGTCATCCTGAAGAGAGGGATCCTCACCTCGCATCAGCCTAGGTTGACGAGGGATCCCCTTGAGTGCCTGCCTGCCGATCTGTCAAGATTGCGAAACGTAACTAGATATGTGATGAATATTTGAGCGCTCTTGTGAGTGGTTTGTTATGACAACGCCTTGGATTTCCTCAACTGACGATCATACCCCTGAGCACCTGCTGAATCAGGAACGGAGTGCTTCCCCTAGGGCTGAGTCAACCCCAAATTCTGGTGAGCGGATTAGCCAATCCACACCGCTTCCCCATCCGGTTTATCACTCCCTTCAGCAGTTATTGGGGGTGCTAGATTTGGATGTTTTACGAGAACTGGAGTCTTTTCGGGCATGGCAGCAGCAACAACGGACGGACGCCATTGCCTCCCCTTTATTGGGTAAAAACTTTCCCCACGGGGCACGAGCAAGCAATGAGGGGTTCGCGGATGAAGGAAATCGCCAATCCTATGCCCCCTATCTACAACCTCAAGATGTCTTGGAGGATCTAGAGCTAGACGAAACCCAAAATCACCCAGGGGTATTTTCGCCCCTCTCGATTTTATTGATGTGGTTGCTCTCCTGCTTTGGCATTGGCTTGGGATTATGGTGGCTGATTTCTCCAGGGGATCCCAATCGTCCAGTGCGCCTGACTGAATCCCCCCCCACCCCCGTGGCGACTCCCACTCCCGTGGTGGCCGCCACCCCATCCCCCACCCCCACCCCCCTAACCATTGATCTCGCCAAGCTACCCTTAATTCCGGTGCCCGTCTCCGAACGGATCCGCGAGTCGGCTACAGCCGACAATGCTCCCGATCCGGATCAAGATGACCGCTTGACCGCTCTGATTAACTCCCAGCCCGAACCCCTGACCGAAGAGGTAGAGCCACTCCCCCAGTCGATCAACTGGCTCGATTCTCTGCAAAACGAGACCTCAGAATTGGTGGTTTCTCCTCCCCAGTCCACCGCCGCCAGCAGCGATGAACGAACCCCTCCTGAATCAGCTTCTGCGCTTGCTGCTTCCCCTGTCCCTGATAGTCCAAACGCCGCTGCTGCCGCTACCAATCCGGCTCCGGCCTCTGCTCTCAGCCCTGAATCCCCAGCCCTCTCCCCCACGACACCGGATCCCTTGGGGCCGAACCAAGGAGAAGGGGTTTTTGTCGTTCTAATTCCCTACCAGGGAGATAGCAGCCTCGCCCAAGCCCGCCAGATTTCAGGAGGGGCATTTGTTAAAGATATCAACGGACAAAAATATGTGCAGCTAGCCTCATTTGAACAACTGGAATACGCTCGCTACGAGGCAGAAAAGTTACGGAAACAGGGTTTACCCATCGAGATTCGAGATTTGTAGGTTGGGAGCTAAATCAAATTGATCCACTACCCAAAATTCTCCCCAAATCCTATAGCACCCCCGATTGACCGGATGGAAGAGCGCTGAACCCATGGCCTGACACCCCAGTCTAATCCCATGTAGAGTGCGAGCCATCATGGATGCTATTAGACAAAAAGGCCATTTCTACCGTCGTGCCAGCTTTGGGGCAACCCTTGATGAATTGGAGGCGAATGTCTCCCCCCAGACGTTGCTAGAAGGTTGGTTGCAAGCGGGATCCCAGTCCATTCCCTCTCCGCAACTCCCCATGCTTCCCCCCCTCAACCGCGAGAGGGATCCCGCAAGCCAAAAGCAGTTGCGCCTATTGGGAGGGCAATTCGCTACTGGGTTGTTGGAACAAATGGTTACGGCTACCAACCCTTTGCATGAACGGATCACCACCATCTGGCGAGATCATTTTGTGGTGGGAACCAATAAGTTTAATATCCCTCACTTTTTGCGCGACTATGAGATCAGATTGCGAACCTTTGCCTTAGGAGATTTTCGAGATTTGCTCTGGAGTGTCACAACCAGTCCGGCCATGATGCTCTATCTGGATAACCAACAAAATCGCCAGGGCAAATTGAATGAAAACTATAGTCGAGAACTGCTGGAACTATTCACCGTTGGACAGGGAAACTATACCGAACAAGATATTCAAGAGGGATCCCGTGCCCTGACCGGTTGGACTATCAACTTTCCCAAGGCTGCTCTCACGGGCGAGGTGGAATCTTTATTCGTAGCCCGCCGCCATGATGGCGGAAGCAAAACCTACCTGGGACACATGGGAAATCTTGCTACGCAGGACGTGGTGGATATTCTAGCCAATAGTCCCCATACCGCCCGCCGCATCAGCAGCAAATTGTGGAGTGAATGGGTTTATCCCAACCCTGAACCCGAAATCGTTACATCGTTGGCTGGTGTTTATCAAGCGCACCAACGGCAGCTAGCCTATGTGGTCGAGGCCATTTTTAGCCATCCCGCCTTTTATAGTGAGCGGGCTTATCGCAGCCGCTTAAAAGGACCTCTGGCTTTTGTGGTGGGATCCATCCGCCAGTTGCAGTTGCAAGCGGATTACGGTCAAGTGCTGCGTTCTCTAGCATTTATGGGACAGCGACCCTATGGTGCCCCTACGGTCAAAGGCTGGCCGAGTGATAGCGGCTGGCTGAATGCGGTGGCTCTCCTGGATCGACTCAATCTGGCGCAGCAGATGACGCAAGACAATGGGGACGAGGGCAAATTTCGCTATGACCCTGCCAATCTAAACCCTCAGGCTGTTGTGCGCTTGTTGTTGGATGGCGAAACCCCTTCTGGATCCCTTCCTTCCCTTGACATTCGTGACCTAACGGCTCTTCTGCTGGCCTCTCCCACCTACCAACTGGCTTAAACTTATGATTTGGCAACGCCGACAATTCCTGACCCTGCTAGCCGGAGCGACCGCCGTGCTTGCCCTCAAGCCGAGCGTCTCGGCTCAATCCCGCAAAAGCCTGCTGGTCATCGAACTAGCGGGGGGGAACGATGGTCTCAACACCTTCATTCCCTATGCGGATCCTCACTATCGGCAACTACGCCCCAACTTGGCTATCCCAGACGGGATCCCCATTAGCTCTCAGGTGGCCTTACACCCCGCCCTAGCCGATTGGCAGCCCCTTTTCCAAACGGGAGTCATGGCTCTCATCCAAAACGTCGGCTACCCCAATCCTTCTCTCTCCCATTTTCGTGCCAAAGAAATCTGGCAAAGCGCCTCTACGGATCCCAGCCCAGATACAGGTTGGTTAGGTCGTTACTTAGAGGCCAGCCAAGCCACCACCCAGGATGGTGTTTTTTTGGGCAACGAATATCCCCTCGCCCTGATGGGATCCACTACCCGCTATCTTTATCTGGCTCCGAAGTTAGTGGTCAAAACGGATAATGCCTTTGGGCAGGCCATGCGCGCCCTTTATCAACAACCTCTGGCCGAACCCCTAGCCGAACAGGTGCGCCAAACGGTTTTAGAAAATCTAGAAGCTGTGCAAACTCTCACCCGCGATCTGGAGGAACAGGCGGATCAGCAGGGATATGCCCCAAGCCCGACAGGACGAAGTTTTGCCTTAGCCAGCCGACTGATTCAAGCGGGATCCCCGGTGGTTTATCTAACGATTGGCGGCTGGGATACCCATGTCAACCAACCTGTCCGCCAGCAGTCGTTGCTCAGTCAGCTAGCCTCCGGTCTGACTACCTTCTATCGCCACCTGCAACAACTAGGGAGGCAACAACAGGTTTTGGTGATGGTGCAGAGTGAGTTTGGTCGGCGGCCTGCCGAAAATGGAGCCAGAGGAACTGATCACGGCACGGCTGGAGTGGTGTTGTTAGTGGGAGAAGGGGTGAAAGGGGGCTTTTATGGGGGGGATCCCCATCTGGACAGTCTGGAAAAGGGCAACCTACCAATTGTTGTAGATTTTCGCAGCCTCTACAGCGAGATTTTGGATCGATGGCTAACCATTGAGAGTAAGCAGGTGATAGCTGGGAGTTTCCCCGCTTTGGGAGTGCTGAGTTGAACCCATAAAACGGGATCCCTGTTGCAGAAACTTCAGAGCTATGACTAGAGAAAGGGGTGGATCCGCTTTCTGTCATTCAGTTCATCCGCAATATTAAACAATTATGATTTTTTAGAAAGTTGCTTAATCGTAGGTAGCCTCATGAGTATTTACCACTTAGTTCCTGATGCTAATAGGTATCAATCCTTAGTTGTAGGAAGTGGCAAGAGACTCAATGAAGTAAGTAAGTTTACTTTTGGAAATCCTGTATTAGAAACTTGGAAGCCAGTACAAGTCAGACTTGCTACTGATCTTGACAAACCTCCCCTACCAGTTAGTGATTTTCCAGGATTGAGTGGAATGCCTGCTTTTACGGAGAAAGCAGTAAATGCTCTGGGAGAAATACTTAGAATCAATGGGGAGCTATTGCCATTAGAAAGTGATGATGGAATATTTTATCTCTACAATACTACAACTATTATAGATGCTCTTGACGAAGGAAAGTCAGACTTATCAAGGAATCAAAATGGTTTAGTTCGTTTTATTAAAAAACATCACTTTGTTCCACAAAAGATTTCACAACTTACTATTTTTAGACCTATACAGCTTCCTGATTATAGCTATCCCTGTGTGACAGATCGATTTGTAGAGGTTGTCGAACAAGCTCAGCTAACAGGCTTTCTGTTTCGCAAGCTTTGGTCAAGTGATGAGTAGCGAGTTGCTTATTCAGTCCGCCACCACCGCCGCCTCCCAGCCCAACTCCCACTCCGGATCCTTGCCATTCTGACCAAAGTAGACTTCACCTCTCTGAGGGCGAAAGCAAAACTAGTTCTGTTTCCCCACAAGCCTTTGCAACTGCTATTAACCAATTCTTGGCTCTTGCCAATCCCAATGGCTGTATCCTCACGACTATTGAAGTTTTTGGCTTGGTAGGATACTCCACGGCTCAGTTGTTAGCCTTGGTTGAGGAGTATATGACACCTGAGCAACTAGCTGCTTTTGCCGCTGCTCTAGAAGAGATTTATAACCAACCCGATCCGTTACCTTCTCCCAGCCCGACTCCCACACCTACTCCGGATCCTCCCCCAACTCCGGATCCCACTCCCTCCGCTTGTCCTTCTCCCTCTCCTAGTCCTTCACCGGATCCCAAAGTTGACGATAAGATTCCTGTCAAGGTTGTGGTGCATGACTATCAACAATTTACGATGAAGCTTAATGATAATGGTCATCATACTTCTGATGGTGATTCCGTTACTATTACCGTTGAACCTACTGGATATACTCTTAGTCCTGCTACAGGTGAGCAAGATTCTGTTAATTTATCGGCTCAAGATAAATCAAGTGTATTTGATCTCCAGTCAGTTGAGAACAAAGTCACCATTGAGGGATTATCCGAGGGAGAATATCCGCCAGCTACCCTAGAATTTAAGATAGAAAAAGTAGAACTAGAACCGACTCCTGCTCCTGGATCTAGTCAATCGGTTAGCCTTACTACGTTTGAAGGGAGTGTTTTATTGAGTGCTAACCAGAATATTACCTTTGAAGTGGAGTGTCGTCGTCCTCCGGCTAGAGGCAGCGACGATCCAGCTAAGCTAGCTAGAAATATGGAGAAAGGAGTACACATAAATTTATCTGGAAATGTGTTTTCAGAGCCATTTGGATATTATGGGCAAAGGATGCCATGTGGTACGACAGCTCATCATATAGTGCCGAAAGGAAACTTTAGCGGTAGTCCGGTGATGAGTGAAGCAGTACAAGCGTCTAGAGAGATTCTGGCTCAGTTTGATATTCACATTAACAGTGCATCAAACGGAGTGGTTTTGCCACAGAATGATAGTATTCCAGTGCCAGGAACACCTCATAATCAATCTCCAGGGCTTCATACGAACACTTATGTTCAGGAAGTTAGAAGGAGATTAGAAGCAGCAGCAAACAAATCAGGAGCAACAACATTATCAATACAGACTGAATTAAATCAAATACGACAAGAGCTTATTGCAAAAACATTTCCCCATTGAGGCTGAAGCATGAATATTTACCATTTAGTTCCTGATGCTAATAGGTATCAATCCTTAGTCGTAGGGAGTGGAAAGAGACTCAGAGAAGTAAGTAAGTTTACCTTTGGAAATCCTGTATTAGAGATTTGGAAGCCAGTGCAAGTCAGACTTGCTACTGATCTTGACAAACCTCCCCTACCAATTAGTGATTTTCCAGGGTTGAGTGGAATGCCTGCTTTCACAGGGAAAGCAATCGAATCTTTAGGAGAAATGCTTAGGATGAATGGGGAGCTATTGCCGTTAGAAAGTGATGATGGAATATTTTATCTCTACAACACTACAACTATTGTTGATACACTTGATGAAGACAAATCAGACTTATTAAGGGATGAAAATGGTGGAATTCTTCATATTAAGAAACATTGCTTCATTCCTCAAAAGGTTGTAGAACTTACCATTTTTAAGACTGTGCAAATTCCTCATGATAGCTATCCCTGTGTGACGGATCAATTTGTTAATGCTGTTGAACAGGCTCAATTAACGGGATTTGTGTTCCGCAAGCTTTGGTCAAGTGATGAGTAGTGAGTTGCAGGCAAATCAGTGATTGTTCTTCATTGCCAGATCTAACTCACCCAGCCCAACTCCTACTTTCGATCCGACTCCTCCCCCAGATCCCACTCCCTCCGCTTGTCCTTCTCCCTCTCCTAGCCCTGACCTAAAGGATCCTGTTCCGTTTGCCTTTAAGTCTGCCGAAAGAGTTGTCTTGAAAGATGATATTTATTCCCTGAATATGAACTTTGAAGATAACGGATATCATCAAGATCAAGATCGCATCAAGATAACTATCGAATCTGCCGGATCTTTTAACCCTTCTACACCTGATATTGCAGCTCAACCTGCGCTTCCTCCTATCCATCTCACAGTCACTTTAGGAAATTCAGAGAAAATTGATTTGCCAGGATTTATCAATGATGTCACAATCGAGGCGATGGATTTAGGGAGCTATTCTGATGCTGCTACCCTCAACCTTTTGTTTAATAATTATGACCCAACAGGAGGGAGTATTAGTAGTTATAGTCAGTTCGAGTCATTGAGTGCCAATCTGCCAATGCTAGAGCTGGGTCAAAAGTATCAATTTAATTTGGAATGCAGGAGATTATTTTATACTTCCAGCAGTAACTCTGACCAACTGGCAAGGGCATTAGAAGCTGTTTATGGGGATATGCCCTGTGGCACAAGACCTCATCATATTGTGGCTGCAACGGCAACAGCAGCGAAATTAGCCCAGGATATTCTGAGAGATTATAGTATTGGCATCAATAGTGCTGAGAATGGAGTGATGTTGCCTGCTAATAGTGAGGTAGCGAAGCGTGTGCCAGGTGCTATCCACAATGGTGGGCATAGTGGTGATTATTATAGATCTGTTAACAATCGACTGAGAATAGCTAGAGATCAAGCACTTAGCAGCAATAACGATTACCAGCAGATTAGAGGGAAAATAATTGATGAACTAAGAGAAATTGCTAACGATCTAGTTGATGGAAGCCTACCATTGTAAAACCAAATCTCTAACAAAGACACAGAAGAGAAGCAAATGAATATCTATATTCTTGACCAAGATGTAAATCCTTACAACTTGCTTAATCTTGAATCAAGTGATTCCAGAAGAATTACTGCTAACAACAGAGAGAGAAAATGGCTCCATAAAAAGCCAATTAAGCATGAATGGATTCCTTGCAAAGCTTATTGGGTAACTGATGAAAAACCTAAAAAGTATCCTCTTTCAGACTTTCCCGGCTGTACAGCATTTCTAGCCTTCAGTCAGAAAGCAGTAAATGTATTAGAAGACCTGCTCATTCCAAGTGGTGAATTATTACCCATCATTACCGAAGATGGAACCTATTACTGCTACAACGTAACTAACTTTGTGGATGCTCTGGATACAGAAAACTCTGAGTTTGATTATTACTATACTGCTGAGGAAGCTAAATTGCTAGCTCCTGGTTCTTATGGCTATTTAAGGACTAAGGGATTATTAACTGATCGTAGCCTTGGTCATATCATAAATTACAAGTTTCATCTTGATTTAGTCAAGAATCAAACTGTTTTCAGAATGAATTTATATCACTCAAAAGCTGGTTTGCTTTATGTGTCAGACATATTTGTTGAGCGGATCCAAGAGCATGGGTTGTTGGGGTTTGCTCCCAAGTTAGTTTGGTCAAGTGATGAGTAGCGAGCTGCTTATTTCAGTTCGCCTCCTTCACGCAGTCTAACTCCCACACCTACTCCGGATCCTCCCCCAACTCCGGATCCTCCCCCAGATCCCACTCCCTCCGCTTGTCCTTCTCCCTCTCCTAGTCCTTCACCGGATCCCAAAGTTGACGATAAGATTCCTCCCTCCAGCATTGTCATTAGTTCCAATGAATATTTGCTTGAAAATGAGTTGTGGGATAATGGACATTATCCTGATGATGGAGACAGAGTTAGCATCACTGTTACACCTCTCCTGAATAAGCAAAATGGAGTCACTATCAACTCTCCATACCCACAAGTCGAAACTACCCAATCAAGCCAATTGCTTTGGGATCAGGGAACCGTAGCAAACCAGCCTCTTCAACTCAGAGCAGTTTTCAGTAAGATAAAGATTGAGGTAGCTTCTGAGGGGACTTATCCGCCTGCCACTATGGGTTTTCAACTGCTGAACAGTATTTCTCCATCCTCAGCTACTGTTTGGAGTAGTCTTCTTGGAAGTGACGGTCAAGCCAATCAATTTATAGAATTTGAGGTGGAATGTCGGATATCACCCACTAATCGCCTAGCCCAAAACATTCAACAAGGGAGCCATTTACCTGAAGCGCCTCCCCCAACCTTTCAACCATGTGATACTCAGACGCATCATATCGTAGAGCAAAATGATCTTTGTGCTCAGCAAGCACGAGATGTATTAGATAGCTATCAAATCAGCATTGATGATGCAGTGAATGGAGTTTTCTTACCTGGGAGAAGAGAGTCCTATGCTCCTGGCCCATATCATCAAACTGTTCATACGGACAAATATATTGATACAGTAAATGAACTCTTACAAATAGCAAAAACCAATAATAAACCAGTTAATGAAATAGTTCAAATCCTCAATGGATTAAGAGCTAGACTTCTGAACCATGATTCAACCCTATGGCTTTAGGCTTATGAACATATACCATCTTGATATTGATAATGAGGGCGTCATGTTTCATTTTACGGATCCCAAACAATCCAAGAAACTGCTGGAAAATGGATGGACGGAAGACAAATCAATTCAAGATACTTGGAATCCAGCCCATATTTCTATGTCAAAAAGACAAAGAGGTAAAATCCCAGGAGACCGTGCTACTATTTATGGAACTATTCCAGTTTTTAGTGATTTAGCAGTTAAGGTTTTAGGCAGTTTCTTATTAGAGAGTGGAGAGCTTTTACCGCTGCAACCATGTTTTGGCACATATTTTGTTTATCACTTTACCTCGTCTTGTGATTGCCTAGATGAACGAAACTCTGAGTTTAGAACACTCCCTTCTGGATCACCAATAGAAATCATAAAACATTCATTCTTCCCAAGTAAAATAGGTGATTTACAAGTTTTTAGGGTTCCTCATAAAAAATTTAAGATTTTCGTTCGCGATCAATTTGTCGAGTTAGTTCGCCAACACCATTTAACAGGATTTAAGTTTGATAAAGTTTGGTCATCCTCTTCTTAGACACTCCAAAGCTCCTATCAGAGAAATGAAGAGTTAAACAATATAAGAACAGGTTAAAATCAGATATATTTTCTCTTAATTAGGTCAAAGTGAATGAATGTGTACGAACTTTATCCAGATGCCAATCAATTTCGGGGTTTCACTGTGGTAAAAACAGAGAACTTAAGTCTTGAGAGTTGCTTCTTTAGAGGAACCCCACTCCTAAATTCATGGCACTCACTTCATATAGAACCAGTCGAGCAGCATGTCATTGAAAGCAGGAAATTGAGTGACTTTCCTGCTTTTTTTTCAATGATCTGTCCTGTATTTAGTAAAGCATCTGTTGATGTTTTACAAGATATTCTTTTAGAGAACGGAGAGGTACTACCTTTAATTTCCTCAATTGGCAATTATTTTGCTTATAATATCACTTGTATAGCTGATGTATTAGATGCTGAAAGTTCGATTATAAGAAATAAAAATATCGAAAAACATGTATTTCATTCTAATAAAATTAGATCATTGAAAATATTTAAGATTCCGCAAACTATTTTAGTTAGAGCTTATGTGACTGATGAATTTGTTGATCGAGTCAGTGTGGCTAAACTTACTGGATTCAAATTTAGATTTCTTTGGGCTGATTCATAACTAATATTTCGATTGCAATCCTTCCTCGAACCACGAGATCTTGGGATTCTCAAGCTAAATTGGAACGGCTATAACTATCGATCATTTATCAACAACTACCAATTTTTCGAGGTGCCTAAATGTATAACTGGATGTCAAAGAAAATTGGACAGGCAAAGCAAATTGCTAGCAAATATGACATCGAATGGTCATTTGTTTTTGAGCCTCCGGCTAGTTTGGAGCAAATTAATGATCATGAACTTTCACTAGATATTGTATTTCCACCAAGTTATCGAGAGTTCTTAATGTTACATAATGGTATGACGTTGTTCCTATCAGAAAATTACTCAACAGCCATCAAGATATATGGACTTTCCGAGATAAAAAGATCTGAAAATCAATCAATCTTTGTTTTTTCTGACGACACTAATCGAGAATTTCACTCAGGATTTCATATTAGCAAGGAACACTATGAGAGTAAAATAGTGAAATGCTATTATGACTATCCGTATGAAGATTGGCCTTTCCTAGTTATTGCTAATTCATTTGATCAATGGTTAAAGAGAATATTTAATGCTGTTACCTTTTGGGAGATAGACCCTAAATACTGGTTAACAGCCTACCAATATTCGGGATGGAGTCAAGATAATATCCTCCGGGTCTCAAAAAATAGATTTCTCGAATATTTATCTGAATCTTCTCAAGAAAGTCAGATCATCAAAGATTTAGTTTGCCGTGGAAATCAGAAGAGACTGGAAAAAGATTTTCATAGCGCAATCGAATATTTTAATCGAGCAATAAACATTGATCCATTTAATTACTCTTATTTTTCTTCTCGTGGTTATCTGCTTTTTCAAGCTAATCAGATTGAAAAAGCTCTAAGTGATTATAATTATAGCATTAGTAATTACCCTATGCCTTCTGACTATAAATATCGAGGGGTTATTCGTCATCAACTCGGTGACTTATGGGGTGCAGCACAGGATTTTACTTGTGCGATAGAGCATTATTGGACATGGACTAGTTATGACTTAGGAGATCCATCCATTATTGCTGATATTTATTGTTTGCGTGCTCAGGTGCTTGTCAAAGTGAATAGAGGGATAGGAGCAGTGGAAGATTTAAAAAATGCTGCTATTATTTACGATCACTGTCATAGAAGCTCTGAATATGAAGCTACTATTATCAAAATTAAGGAGATCCATCTGGATTGGGATGAAGCTGAGATTGCGGAAGTTGAAGATTGGCTTAAACACCAGTTGCAACGATTTTGAGACAAGACTTTAGTCAGTCAACCAGCAGCAACAACATTATCAATACAGAATTAATACAGACTCAATTAAATCAAATACAACAAGAACTAATTGCAAAAACATTTCCGCATTAAGGCTGGAGCATGAATATTTATCATTTAGTTCCTGATGTAAACAGATATCAATCCTTGATTGTAGGAAGTGGCAAGAGACTCAATGAAGTAAGTAAGTTTACTTTTGGAAATCCTGTATTAGAGATTTGGGAACCAGTACAAGTCAGACTTGCTACTGATCTTGACAAACCTCCCCTACCAATTAGTGATTTTCCAGGTTTAGGTGGAATGCCTGCTTTTACAGGAAAAGCAATCGAATCCTTAGATGAAATGCTTAGGATGAATGGGGAGTTATTGCCATTAGAAAGTGATGATGGAGTATTTTATCTCTACAACACTACAACTATTGTTGATGCTCTTGATGAAGAAAAATCAGATCTCTTAAGAAATAAAAACGGTCAGATTCGTCATATTAGGAAACATCACTTCATTCCTCAAAAGGTTATAGAACTTATGATTTTTAAGACTGTGCAAGCTCCTCGAACAAGTTATCCCTGTGTGACAGATCGATTTGTTAATGCTGTTGAACAGGCTCAATTAACGGGATTTGTGTTCCGCAAGCTTTGGTCAAGTGATGAGTAGTGAGTTGCTTATTCAGGCAAATCAGTGATTGTTCTTCATTGCCAGATCTAACTCACCCAGCCCAACTCCTACTTTCGATCCGACTCCTCCCCCGGATCCCAGTCCCTCCGCTTGTCCTTCTCCCTCTCCTAGTCCTTCACCGGATCCCAAAGTTGACGATAAGATTCCTCCCTCCAGTATTGTCATTAGCTCCAATGAATATTTGCTTGAAAATGAGTTGTGGGATATCACGTGTCTCAGTAATTACTATGCAGGACTACCCGCCCCATGCCCTATTAGCTTTTGTCCCAATCAATCTCAAAGGGATGCAAAGTTAGCGTATCAGCGAAATCACTTGGAAGCCTGAAGGGGGGTGATTGCTCCGTAGCCCCTTTCCCAGGGCAGTCGAGGGGGGTTAGCCTCTACCCGACCTTCAAGAGAAGAGCAGTATCTCAGCAGATCGGATCCCTGGTTGGGGGAGGTGGGAGAGTATAGCCCCGTGGTGTAATCAGATAGTGATGGTGATAGAAAGTCTGGCTGTTGCCGATCAACACCAGGGTCATCATATCGATCTGGGCTAAATCAGCCGCTTGTAGGGTGGTGCGGGTCAACGATTGATCCGCTCGATAGAGGGAGCGGGCTAACACCACCGGAGTTTGGGGATCCCGATAGCGCTGGAGAATCTCCCAGGCTTTTGTCAGTCCAGCCGTCCGCTTTTCGGAACGCGGGTTATAGAGGGCGATGACAAAATCGGAGCTGGCGGCGGCCTCTAGTCGCTCCTCAATGCGCGACCAGGGAATCAGCAGATCCGATAGGGAAATGGCACAAAAATCCTGCATCAAAGGGGATCCCAGTTGAGCCGCCGCCGCCTGCAAGGCTGTAATGCCGGGGAAGGTTTGTACCATCGGATGTTCCCCATCCCAGCCTGTTGCTGCCAAACACTGCAAAACCAAGCCCGCCATGCCATAGATCCCCGCGTCACCTGAGGACACCACTGCCACCCGCAACCCCCGCTGGGCAAGGGTGATAGCTCGTTGGGCACGGGTGATTTCTTGGGTGATCGGGCTGGCTTCCACAATTTGTCCGGCATGAAGCAAGGGATCCAGTAGTTCCAGATAGAGCTGATAACCAATCACCACCTCTGCCTGGGTGAGAGCCGCCCGTGCCGCCGCCGTCATCTGGCTGAGTTCTCCAGGTCCCATGCCGATCAAGGCCAGAGATCCCTGACGAGGGGTGTATTCCTGCTGAGCACGGGCAATCGCTAGGGTGCAGGATCCCTGAGGGTGAAGATAGATCTGTTTTTCCACTAGCAACTGCTGAGTCTGAGCCGCTTGTAACGCCGCCGCTTCCGCCACCGATGGGGTTCCCACCGCCTGCTCCACCACCTCCGACGGATGAGGAACGGCCTGCCCAGCCAATTGGGATGGGGAATAAAAGCGAAGCGGCCACTGATAGCGATCCGCTAGCTCCTGAAGCGCCCGTTCATCCCGCTTCAGATCGAGACTGGCTAATCCCGCCATCGCCGCAAAGGCCAGATCATGCTGCTGCAACGTCGTGCGAATCGCCTCTACTAACACCTCCGTAGGGATCCCCCGTTCACAGCCCACCCCCACCCAGAGGGTACGGGGATGCCAAACCACCCTGGGTTGAGCCGTTGATGGCACAACCTGATCGGTAATCCAAAGCTGAGCTACTCCCTCTTTTCCCTCCCCACCTCCCGCCAAACCGAGCAGGGAATGGGATCCTGACCAGGCTTGTTTCCAGAGATCCCACCCACAGGTTTGTTTCACCTGCACCGGTTGTTGTTGGGTGAGGGCGGCAGCTACCGCTGTCCAATCTCCCGTGCCTTTTTGCCATCCATAGGGATCCCCTAGCTGATCGAGGGCAGGCAGGGCTTGGCCGCTGGAGGCGGAAGTAATCACTGCTTCTACTCCCAACAAAGCCGCCACCCGCCGACTTAAAGCATCCGCTCCCCCCCGATGCCCGCCACTCACACTGACCACAAATCGGCCTGTCTCATCCACCGCTACCACACCGGGATCCGAAGCCTTGTCCTGTAAGTGGGGGGCAATCAGCCGCACCACGCATCCCACCGCCAGAATAAACACTAGCCCACTCCCCCGCCCCCACAACTCCCCCACCGCCTGCGCCAGGGATCCCTCATACACGCACAACTCTGCGGCCGGTAGGGTGGCGGCGGTGGCTGCCGAAGTCCAGATGGCGCAATTGGATAAGCCCTGCCGCAGTTGTAACGCCAAGCGACAGCCGCGCGGGGTCGCCGCCATGATCACTATCGACACAAGCAACTCCTCAAGACCAAAAAAGAAAGGCTGTTCCTCAGTCTGGCAGGAGAGTTAGACTATGCCCACTGCCACCTGTGCGGTTGTTGCCTGAATAGCCATGCTATGACACCTTCACCACTCCTCGACCTTGCCAAACAGGGGGATCCCCAGGCGATTGCCCACCTGCTCAACCACAGCCTGCGCTCCCGTGGGTTAACCGCCACCGTCACCCGCCAGCACCACATCCTCACCATCCAGCTAACGGGGGATCCATCTCCGGATCCCGCCTCCACCCTGAGTATGTTGCACAAAGGCTTGGTGCGCTTGGCCGTTCAGGGCATCACCCAAGTTGAGATAGCCGCCTTTCTAAAAAATCAGGCCACCCCAGTCTGGCAGCGCTCCTTCACCCTCTTCCCCCCTGCCCTCAGCCCCCCTCCCCTCCAAGTGGGATCCCTTCTTCACAACCGCTATCGCTTAGAAAAGCTGCTGGCCGAAAATGCCTTTCGGCAAACCTGGTTAGCCAAAGACCGAGATCAGCGCCCCGTTGTGGTGAAATGGCTCACCTTTGGTGGACAAATGAGCTGGCAAGACTACGATTTATTTGAGCGAGAAACCAAAGTCCTACAGCACCTCAACCACCCCCATATTCCCTGCTACCGAGATTCCTTTGTGATCGAGGGATCCCCTACGGTTTTTGGCCTTGTCTATGACTATGTGCCCGGATATTCCCTCAAAGAATGGTTGACCCAGGGAAAACATTTTACCGAATCCGAGGTACGTCAGATTGCTGAGAGCGTCCTCAATATTTTGATTTATTTACATCAACTCAATCCTCCCCTATTGCATCGCGATATCAAACCCAGCAACCTGATTGTGGGGGAAGATCAAGAGATTTATCTGGTGGATTTTGGAGCGGTGCAAGATCACTCCACCCGCGAAGGGCGCACCTTTACGGTGGTGGGTACCTACGGCTATGCGCCCACCGAACAGTTTGGCGGACGAGCCGTCCCCGCCTCCGATCTCTATGGTCTCGGAGCCACCCTGATTCACCTGCTGACCGGCACCGCTCCCGCCGATTTGCCCCAACGGGAGTTACGCATTCAGTTTGCCGGACGGGTTAGCATTGATGCCAGTTTTGCCCGTTGGCTCAGCCGCCTGGTGGAACCCGCCCCCGAACATCGCTATCGCACCGCTCAGCAAGCCCTAGCCGTCCTGCAAAATCCCCGCCTCGACAGCGTGGATCCCCAAGCCAAAATGAACCTTGCTCAGGCGGAAGTCAAAGCCTTGGTGGGATCCCTGCAAACCCCCCATCAAGTAGATCGTCTCCTACAAACCTCTCACCTTCGATCCAATAAAATTGGCAAACCCTACGGTACGCAAGTGGAAGTGAAACATTCCCCCAATCAGCTATCCATTCATATTCCCCGCCGCGGCATCCGATTGTTAGATATACCTTTTTTAGGTATTTGGGGATTTTGGATTATCACGATACTGGTCGGGAGCATCATTCACCTGCTGACCAATTTAACAGCTCCCATCGGCCTCCCTCTATTTTTTTTGCTCCTTGCCATAGGGATCCTGACCTGGTTGCTGCAATTTTATTTGGGTACGACAGAAGTAAAATTCACCCAGCAAGACTTTCAAATTGAGCGCCGTTTTGCCGGGATCCTCCTGCGCCGAGGGGGGATTATTGCCCCCATTTTGGATGTCTTTCAAGAAACCCGTTATAATCGCCACTGGAGCGGCGTGCTTCTCCCCAAAGATGACCAAGTGACCATTCAGATGGGGATCCACACCTACTCCTTCGGGCATCAAGCCCTTACTAAAGTAGAATGCCTCTGGATTGCCCACGAGATCAAACAATGGATAGGATTAGCTTAGTGAGACACCGATTAGGGATCCCAAAAATTGTCCCCTCTTGCGTATAACTTGCCCACTTAGGCTTCTCCAAAAGCATCCCTTCAACCGACCGATACGAACCAGCACCAATATGGCTATCGTCAACCCCTTCTCCCTCAAACTAGAAATTAGCAAGCTATTTCAACAGGGACAATCATTTTTTGCCCTCTCCAAAGTGGAATCTTGGTTACGGGAGCATCACGAAAATCCTGGCGATTTTGACATCACCTTTCACCAAGAAATGCCCTCTCCTGATGACAGCGCCGTCATGCTGATTGGCATTCAACTCAGCCGACGGGATGGGCAAGCGGTGGATCCCTGGCTAATCGAAGAAATTAATCGCTTGTAGCCGCGATCGATCGTAACTGACAGGAATGGTTGTAACCCCTATTCCACAACTCAATCAGCCGGATTTATTGAAAACCTCACTAATTTCTTTTTACTGAACGTATTGATAAACCGTTTCTAACAGTTCTTTGGGAGCATAGGGCTTGGTGATATAAGCATTTCCCCCTTGCCGCATCGCCCAAAACTTATCAAACTGTTCATTTTTGGAGCTGCAAAACACAATCGGCACCTGCGCCAAATGAGCTTCTGAGCGAATCATGCGACAGAGTTCTAGGCCACTTTGACCGGGCATGACAATATCCAACAAAATCAAGTTGGGAGGAGTATGGTTTTGTAGCCACTGCCAAGCATCTTCGGCAGTACCCACGGTTTCTACGCTAAACCCTGCCTGGGAAAGCAGCCCTGTCGCCACCTGCCGCTCGGTTTGCCCATCTTCCACAACGAGTACTGTTTTCATTGGAGGATTCCATGATTAAGTAGCTTTCCTCCTACAATACAGCACTCCCCCTCACCTATGAGGGCTACCCCCTGAACAGCCCAGCTCATTCCAGGATTCCTAAAGATTCGGGTGATCAAAAGATTATCAAAACCCTATGCTTGTTGCCAATTTTGTTTAAGGATAGGGATCCCTAGCATCATTCATCTGCCCATTTTGCTTCAAAAAAGGGATTAAGCTAAAAAGGATTTTCTTTCTTGTCCGTGTGAATTGATGCCTGATTTTGCTACCCCTGATTCTACCGACTTACTGACGGAATCCTACCATTACGACCTACCCCCCCACCTGATTGCCCAAGCACCCATTCATCCCAGAGATGCCGCCCGCCTATTGGTTGTCCACTCAGATAACCACAGCCATAGCACCTTCCGCGACTTGCCTCTTTGGCTCCAGCCCCGCGATTTATTGGTTCTCAATGATACTCAGGTGATCCCAGCCCGCTTATACGGGCACAAGCAAACCGGAGCCAAGGTGGAAATCTTGCTCTTAGAACAGCAGGAATCTGATAGTTGGCTGGCTCTGGTCAAACCAGGGCGGCGGGTGCGGGTGGGGGATCGGCTCACCTTTGCTCAAGGACTGCAAGCGCAGGTGATGCAGACGGATCCCGCCACAGGCGGTCGCATCTTGCAGTTTTTCTGGCCGCCGGATCGCCTCTTTCGTGAAATCTTGCAGGCCATCGGAGAGGTGCCTTTGCCCCCCTACATCACCGAACGCACTAGCTCCCCCAGCGACTATCAAACCCTCTGGGCTTGTCAGCCGGGATCCGTTGCTGCCCCCACCGCCGGATTGCACTTCACCGCCGATCTCCTGAATGCCCTCAAAGCACGAGGGATCCTGACCGCCACCATCACCCTCAATATTGGTCTGGGCACCTTCCGCCCCGTCGAGGTGAAACATCTGCAACACCACCCCATGCATGCCGAGTGGTTGCAGGTTCCCGCCGCCACCACCGAAAAAATTAAGCAAACCCAAGCCCAGGGCGGACGAATTATCGCCGTAGGTACTACCGTTGTGCGTGCCCTAGAAAGCGCCGCTCAGCAGGGCAACCTGGATCCCTGGCAGGGCAAGAGCCAGTTGTTTATTTATCCCGGCTATCGCTGGCGGGTGGTGCAAGGGTTAATTACCAACTTTCACCTGCCCCGTTCCAGCCTGTTGATGCTGGTGAGTGCCCTGATCGGTCGGGATCGTGTCCTCCGCCTCTATGCGGAGGCGATTGAGCAGCAATACCGCTTCTTTTCGTTCGGGGATGGAATGTTGATCCTGCCTTAGTCTAGTCGTCATCATCGCTGTCAAAGTCATCGTCATAACCATCATCATCTAGCAACCCATCGATATCCTCGATATCTTCTTCGGTCACGGCTGCCGTCAGATCCGGCGCTTGCTCAATTAAACGTCCCTGCCGTCGCAGCCAGTCAATAATCGAAAGGCTGTCTTTCGCGGGCACGACGGTCGGGGGACTATCCCACCGTTCTTCAGTTAAGGAAGGATTATTCATAGCTAATCACCAATTGGATCATTCAATGGAGGCATTGCGTGGGGGCATTCAGTAAAATCAAAACTGGTTGCCCAACAGCCAGGGATCCACCATAACCCAAAGTTGCCCCATGCACCCAGAACCCCCTCCCATTCCCCTCTATCACTGGCATCTGTTTCTGTGCGCGGATCAAACGAAACCAAAATGTTGTGAGAAATCCTTGGGTCTGGAGGTTTGGGATTATCTCAAGCAGCGCCTAAAACAGTTGGGTCTAGAGAGCGACCGCCTGCGGGTTTATCGCACCAAGGCCAACTGTTTGCGAGCCTGTGATCAGCAAATCCCTGGCCCTGTGCTGCTGATCTATCCGGGCGGCTTTTGGTATGAACGAGTGACCTCTGATGTGCTAGAGCGGATTTTGCAGGAGCATATCTTGTCCGGGATCCCCGTAGTCGAGCATCTGGTGGCTCAGGATCGCTTGGTGTCCTCTGGTTTAACGGGCTAGCTGGAGTAAGAATTATCCATCTCAGCTCAAGAGCGACGGACGCGGTAGGAGCGGCGGCGGGGTTTCTGCCAGCGTTTGCGCCAGCGTTTCCAGCTAGAAAACGTCCAATCGCTGAGGGAGTGGTTGATGGATCCCAGTTCTAGTCCACAAAAAATCCCGATTAAAAGCGGTTGATGCACCTGTCCCCACTGCCAGAGATCCGAGAGCCAGGTGGAGGGCTGCCAGAGCCAATAGCCCGCCAAAGCCCCTAAAGCTGCCACAGGCAAAAGGAGAATTCCCAGCCAGACCCCTAGATAAAGCAAGCGAATCAGGGATCCCACCAACAATCCGTGAGACCAAAAGGAGCGATGGCGCATCAGCCGCCGATAGGGGATCCAAATCCAGCGCAGCCCCAGCCAGCGACGATACTGCTTAGAATAAATATCGAGATCGCCGGAAAACATCAGCCCACTAAACAAATAGGCGGTGGCCGTTGCCAAGGTGATATCCGCCTGCTCCGTTACCAATCCTGTGGCCAGTATAATGGCGGGAGCCGTCCAGAGGGTGATCCGATCATGGGTAGTTGCTAGGGGCATATTCTGTCTCTCCTCAAGCCCGTGGGGGAAATCCTCTCCCCGTCTGAAGCTGATTCAAGCAAAAATTCAGCTCTCGTCAAGGCGGATCCCTTTTTCTTCAGGGAACCCCAGCCGATCATGGCTTTGGCTTCACCACTTCCACCTTGACAGGCACCACACCCGATTGAATCATGCCTAAAGCTTGCGCCGCTCCCAAGGAGAGATCGATAATCCGGTTTTGGATAAAAGGTCCCCGATCATTAATTTCGACAACCGTTCGCTTACCATTCTCTAAATTGGTTACCTGCACCTGGGTGCCAAAGGGAAGCGTCAGGTGAGCGGCGGTCAGCGCCTCCGGCTGAGCAGAGTGTCCATACCAGGAGGCCAATCCTTGTTGTTGGCTGCCGGGGAGCACCGCCACCGGATTGCCTGGTGAGGCGGCGGAGAGATTCTCAGGGATGCCGGTATCGGCGCTAGGCAAGGGGGGAATCGAGAGGGGGGGAGCATCCAGCAAGAGGCGGCGCAGGCGGTTAGTGGCTAAAAGCGCCGCATTCGCCACTTCTGCCGGGGTATCCGCCTGCCAAATGCCCCGATCAAAACGCACCAGTTCTTGGTCGGCACTTTTGATGGCATAAATAGGCTGGGCTTGCCCCGGCTCCGTCACCAGATCGAGGGTGATGGATTGATCTTTCAGATAGTGTTGCGCCAAATGATTGATTTGTGCTGCCAACGCACTCCCCCGCAAGAGGGGGCTGGCTGTATCTGGTTCCTCCACAAAACTGACGATGGGCAAATCCCGCACATAAACGGTGGTCACCGAGCGGTTGTCCATCTCATAGTCATAGAGGGTAGCAACGGGCAACGGAGAGAGAGAGTCTTGTTCATACCGTTGGCCGATCTTGAGAGCCTCCTCCGGCTGGGGCTGATCCTGGAGGGTGGTGATGTCGGTCAGTAGACTGGGTTGCGGTGAAGACGCCACCTGAGCGGGGGTAACAAAAGCCTGAATGGGATCCTGGGCGGCGGCCTTGCGGGAGGGAGAGGGAGATTGGTCAGGGCTGGCCGCCACTACCCCCGCTACCACAGAAGAGTCCGTCAAAGGGGAAGGATGCAGGCTGCTGATCCAATCAGACGGTGGATTTAGGGTGGGGGAAGGAGAGGGATCGAGGGAGGGAGATTCCGTGGCTTGCGCCCAAGGTGACCCCGTAGCAAGGGGGAAGGCTTGTACCACCGTAGCGCCTGCCAGGGTTGATTTCAGCAAAAATACGGTGATGCTTAGCAGTCTGTAGCTCCTCATAAGGACGGAGATCCTCCTGAATTCGTACACAACATGGGAAGCAGGAGTTAATGTACCATAGGTTTTCAGGACTACCTGTTTTGAGTAAAGTTGCTCAGCCGTTTGAAGTCTTATCAGGACAAGGATTCAGAGATTTTGGATTATCGTTCCGCAGGGGTTGACACCGATCTAGGGCGCTCACTTGTCAAGGGGATTGCCCACCGAGTTCAGCGCGCAAAACAACCAGGGGTCTTGGCGGGTATCGGGGGGTTTGCGGGACTGTTTGCCCTGCCTGGAGGCATGAAAAATCCCGTCTTGGTGGCAGGCACGGATGGGGTAGGAACCAAACTGATGATCGCCCAAGCCTGCCAGCAACACACCTCTGTTGGCATTGACTTAGTGGCGATGTGTGTCAACGATGTCTTGACCGTGGGGGGCAAGCCCTTATTTTTCCTGGATTATCTGGCAACGGGCAAACTGCAACCAGACTCCGTTTTGCAGGTGATCGACGGCATTATCGCTGGATGTGAGCAGGCGGACTGTGCCCTGCTGGGGGGAGAAACGGCTGAGATGCCAGGGTTTTATGGGGCAGAGACCTACGATTTGGCGGGTTTTTGTGTGGGTGTGGTCGAGCAATCCGCCATTTTGGATGGGTCACAGGTGCAGGTTGGCGACCGTGTATGGGGGTTGCCCAGTTCCGGTGTCCATAGCAACGGGTTTAGTTTGGTACGGCGGATCGTGGCGGCTGGCGGCTGGAGGTGGCAAGATGTGCCAACCGGCTGGACAACGGACTTGGCAGAGACCTTCTTGACCCCCACCCGTATCTATGTCAAAGAAGTGCTGGCGGCTTTGGCGGCGGGATTACCCGTGCACGGTATGGCGCACATTACGGGAGGGGGGTGGCCAGAAAATCTACCCCGATGCTTGGGATCCGGTCAATCCATTCAGGTCGATCTGAGGGGATGGCGGATCCCGCCGATCTTTGCCTGGTTGCAGACGCAGGGTCAGGTTAGCCTCAGGGAAATGTTTCGCACCTTTAACATGGGGATGGGATTGGCTCTGATTGTGCCCCCTGATGTAGTGGTGTCCCTCTTCCTGCCGGACGCCTTTGTTGTGGGAGAAGTGGTGGCGGGGAGCGGAGAGGTGGTAGGACTACCCGACGATTGATCGGGGGCGCTCAAGGGATCCCACATCATGGTGGGGGTGCAATCCCCCCGGCAAGCTGTGCTACTGTTTCTGATGGACAAAATACCTACCACAACAATTCATCGTGGGGGATTGGACAACGTTTCAGGAGGAATGATAGGTATCCACATTCATAACGGGTTAGTTCGAGCCAAATTCGAGCAGCCAATGCCAGCAGTGAGGAACCCTAACCGATGATAGAAGTCGAGCAATTGAGCAAAATTTACGGCAGCTTTTCCGCCATTCGCAATATCAACTTTCGCGTCGAACCCGGAGAAATCATGGGTTTCTTGGGGCCGAATGGGGCGGGCAAGACCACATCCATGCGAATTTTGTCCGGTTATCTGCCGGCTACCTCCGGCACGGCACGGGTGGCTGGATTTGATATCAACGACGATTCCATGGCGGTTCGGCAACGGATTGGCTATTTGCCGGAAAACCCGCCCCTCTATACCGAGATGACCGTTGAGTCTTTTCTTTATTTTGTGGCGGAACTGAAAAAGGTGAGTGCTGGGGATCGCCCTAAGCAGGTGGATCGGGCGATTGAGCGCTGTAGCCTCCAGGAAAAACGTCAGGTGTTGATCCGCAAGCTCTCCAAGGGCTTTAAGCAGCGGGTGGGGATTGCCCAAGCACTCGTTCATGATCCGCCCGTGATCATTCTGGATGAGCCAACGGTGGGATTGGATCCCAAGCAGATCATCGAGGTTCGCAACCTGATCAAAAGCTTGGCTGGGGATCACACGATTATTCTGTCCACCCATATCCTGCCGGAAGTCAGCATGACCTGTGATCGGGTGGTGATCATCAATCGTGGGGAGGTGGTAGCGACGGGAACCCCCAGCGATCCTACTGGGCAGTCGATGTTGGGACCGCAACTACAACTGCAACTGGAGGGATCCGCCGAGCAGATCCGTGCCCTCTTGCAAGGGATCCCGCAGCTCTCCATTTTGCACCTACAGCCCCTTTCTTTGGAGAATGGACAGGCGCTCCCCACCGATCACTGGATGGTGCAGGTGAGCCATCAGTCTGCCGAAGGGGGATCCCAGCCTCGTTGGATGCGAGATGTGGTGTCCACACTGGTGCAGGGTGGGATCGGGATCTACGAGGTCCGCCAAAAGCAGGCTTCCCTAGAAGAGGTCTTTTTGCAACTCACCACCCAAGAGGAGTCCAGTTCACCCACGGAGGAAAGCGAACCATGATGCCGAGTATCGTCGATGCCAGCAACAGTGTGATTGCTATTTTTCGTAAAGAACTACGCGGCTACTTTACCTCGCCAATTGCCTATGTAGTGGCAGCCGCTTTTTGGATCTTGGCGGGTTTCTTTTTTGTTAATTTTGTCGTGCAGGCGGTCAATATTTCTCAGCAGTTTGATGTTTTTAATCAACCGGGACAAACCTTTGATGCCCCGATGGAGGTCAGCCGCCGCTTTTTGAGTTTGTTGGGCACCCTTTCCCTATTTATTTTGCCCAGCTTAACAATGGGTCTTTATGCCGAGGAACGGCGGCGCGGCACGATGGAGCTACTCGCCACCTCTCCCATTACCAATCTGGCGGTAGCCGTGGGGAAATGGCTGGCGGTTTTGGTCTACTACATTACTCTATTGATTCCGTTATTGGCCTATCAGGTGTTGGCCTACAGCTCAACCCGACCGATGATGGATTATCGGCAAATGCTGTTTGGCTATCTGGGTTTGGTGTTGATGGCGGGCAGTGTAATGGCCTTGGGGCTGTTTGTCTCCTCCCTCACCGATAGCACCCTGGTGGCTGCCGTCGGAACGTTTGGAATTGTTCTCTTGCTCTGGGTGATCGACGCCGCCGCCGGACAAAATCAAGGGATCCTAGCGGATGCCCTGCGCCACCTCTCCCTCCTCCAACAGTTTGGCAGTTGGGTGCAGGGGGTGGTCAGTACCAGCAGTTTGGTTTTATTTCTCAGCATGATCGTGTTGGGCTTGTTTTTGACGGTGCAGTCGGTGGAAGCCCTGCGCTGGCAGCAAAATTAAGCCCATACCCACAACTCCCTATTTCAGGATCCCCACGTGCTCTAACCCAGGCTCAGCCGATCAGCCGGGGATCCTCTGCGGACAAGCAATCGAGAGAGGTTGAGATGAAGAACAGCAGTCAAGGAACCAGTGAACTTACAGCATGGTCAGGCATAGTCGGCATCGCGGTGGTGGCGGTAGGGCTGTTACTGGGATCCGTCTTTACTGGCTGGACAGCGGCTCCGTTGATCATTATCGGGATCGGGGTGGCTCTGCTGCTGCTCTGGGTCGTCAGCCATCAAGACCTGATCACGGCCGTTTTGGGGATGCGTTCCACCCGCAGCAATGTCAACGGTTTGGTGGCGGCGCTAGCGATGCTCCTAATCCTGGCATTGATCAATGTGCTGGCGGTGCGCTATCAGACCAAATTTGACTTGACCCAAGAGGGACTCTATACCCTCTCCCCACAAACAACCCAGTTGGTGCGCCAACTCCAGCAACCCGTCAAGGTTTGGGTTGCCACTACCACACCGGATCCCTACAGCCGCGATCAGTTAGAGCGCTACCAACGCCTCAACCCCAACCGGTTTAGCTTTGAATTTTTTAATCCCAATAACTCCCCCGAACGGGCTCGCCAACTGGAGGTCAAGCAACTCAATACCTTTGTGGTGGAATCGGGATCCCGCCGTCAGCAGTTTCCCCGCCCGACAGGGGATCTGGAAAGCACCCTCACCCCCACCCTAGCTAAAGTGCTGAGTACGACAGCTCTGACGGTCTATGTTGTGCAGGGGCATGGCGAGTTTCCCCTCACCCCCAATGCTCCTGGATCCCCCGGTTTATCGCAGGTGGTAGCGGGGTTAGAGCAGGATACCTATCAAGTCAAGCCCCTTAATCTGATCGACTCGGATATCCCAGCAGATGCCAGCGTGATTATTGTGGCAGGGCCTCAACGGGCTTATTTCCCTGGAGAAGTGGACAAATTAAAGACCTATCTGAATCAGGGGGGCAAGTTGCTGTTGTTGCTCTCACCCCAGGTCGAAACCGGATTGGAACCACTACTCAGCGAGTGGGGGGTCAGCTTGGGCAATGATGTTGTGGTGGATGTGAGTGAAGTCAGCCAACTGCTAGGGTTTGGCCCTTCAGTGGCTCTCGTCAACACCTACGGATCCCATCCCATTACGGAACCTCTGGCAAGCCAAGGGTTAGTCACCCTCTTTCCCCTCGCCCGCTCGGTTACCACAACCCCCATCGAAGGATACGTAGCCACCCCGATTCTGACCAGTAGCCCTAAGAGTTGGGGAGAAACTGACTTAGCGGGCGGCAAAGCCCAGTTTGATCGGGATCGGGATAAACCAGGTCCACTCACCTTGGGAGTCGCCCTCAGCCATGCCATGCCCCCAGAGGAGGCCAATTCATCTTCCGAATCCACCCCCATTCCTCCTGAAAATCAAGGGCGATTGGTGGTAATTGGTAACGCCAACTTTGCGGTGGATGGCAACTTCCGGCAGCAGGGCAATGGGGATCTCTTCTTAAATAGCGTCAACTGGTTAAGCGAACAGGCCGGTCAGATCTCGATTCGCCCCAAATCTGCCACCAATCGTCGCTTTAGCCTCAGCCGCCAAAACTTGAATGGATTGGTGGTAGTGGCGATGCTGGGTCTGCCTTTATTGGCGTTGGGATCCGGTGGCTATATCTGGTGGCAACGGCGCTAGGAGGAGAAGCTGATGTTAAAACGCAGTACCTTGGGATTATTGGTGGTGGCGCTCCTTTTAGCCGGGGGGCTGTGGTTGGCCGATACCCTACAAAAACAGTCAGGACAACGCGCAGCCGATCAGAATCGCCTGCTAACGTTTGCCAGTGAGGCGGTAGCCCAGATTCACATTGAAACCCCTTCTGCCAACGCCGCCGTCGATACCCAACCGCAACGCATCCAACTGGAGAAACAACCCCTTTCCCCCACCCCCGCCACCACTTCCAATCCAGCTACTCCCACCTCGCCTACTCCCGCCACCTGGCAGATCACCCAGCCCTTGACCACTCCCGCCGATGGCTTGGTTGTGGACAACCTCTTGCGAGCTGCTACCACTCTCCAGCCGCAAGCTACGATTCGTGAGGCAACGGACTACGCTGAGTTTGGCCTAGAGCCTGCCCGTGACCAGCTAACCTTTGTTCTGGAGGATGAGAGCCGCCACACCCTCAAACTGGGATCCCCTAACTTTGACGGCAGCAGTCTTTATGCCCAGGCTGAGCAGGGATCCGTAGTAACCATTCCTGTCAGTCAACGCACGGCGCTCCTGCCCAGTCTGTTTGCCCTGCGAGACAAGCGAGTCGTCACCCTAAATGCCTCCGAGATTGGGTCGATCCACTTACAATCTACGGACAAAGACCGACCTAGCTTGAAGCTGCTCAACTCCCCTTCCTCCGGCTGGCAAATTGTAGAACCCCGCCCCCTCAACACCGATACCACGGTGATCAACCAATTTTTGGGGCGTTTGACCAATCTGCAAGCCACTGAGTTTGTGGCTGAATCGCAGGAAAACCTGGCCTCCTTTGATCTGGCTCGTCCCCAAACCCAACTGATCATCTCCCGAAAAGACTCTACCCCCCCCATTACCCTAGCCATCAGTGGCAAAAAAGAGGAAAAGGTCTATGCCTTCTCCTCCCAGATTGAGGGGGTTGTCACCTTGGATCCCGAAATTGCCGAGGGGTTGCGACCCGATCTGGCAGCATGGCGGGATCCCCACCTAGTGAGCTTGGTGCCCAGCCAAATCGGTGAGATTCAGATTGAAGCGGCAGATGACAGCCTCAGGCGCAGTTTGATGCCCTCTACTAGCACCCCCGCCACCAGCTCCAGCCCTAGCCCTGCCGAACTCACTTGGGAACTCTCCGATCAGCCAGGACGAGCGGTTGTGTTGACCAGCCTGTTTACCACCCTTCAGGAGGCAAAAGCAACGGAGTTTTTGCCCGCCAGTGATCGGCAAGCCAATCGTTTGTTGGAGAAACCGGAACTCACCCTCACCTTGATGCCCCAGGCTGGACTGGCAACAGAACCCGTGCGGATTAGTCTGGCTCAGGAGGGATTCGATCTCTATGCCCGCAGCAGCACCCAAACCGATATCCTAAAGCTGGATGTGGGCGTCATGGAAAGCGTGCTCTCCAGTCTGCGATCCCTACGCCCTCTCCCTAGCCCAACGGCTAGTCCCAGTTAGGGGTAGCGCCTGTTGCTAGGTTATTTCCGTCAGAGGGACTATGTTGATCGAATTTCGGGAATGTGACTGGGCTGATCTTTGGATTTGGTTTGAATTTGCCGAGCCTCCCGTAGAAGCAGAAAAAGAATACCTGGAGCAGGTCTTAAACTCCTGGTATACCCTAGGAATGTTGGGGGGGTTTAACGCGGCCTCTTTAGTGGCTCAAGAGGCGGGGGTAGACATCAGCTATCTGGATTATCTCCCCCCCGAGGATTCCTTGCCCTCAATGATGCACAATATGGGATCCCCCGAATATCAGGAGGAGTGGGGACGCTGCTGGTTTGATCTGGGTACTGCCGATGCCCTGTCTCTCGATGTTTTGCTCAGTACCCTCACCACCCTCAGCCTGGAATATGTGGGTCTGCAACGGGTGATTGTGGGCGGGGTTAACGAAGATTGGCCTGTCCCGCTGATGCAGGAGGAGTTTAGTGCGAATGGCTATTCTGACAACCATTTCGATGAGGATCCTTCCCTAGGCTAAGCTGGATCAACCTGTTAGATATGTTTTAGAGCGGGCGTAACGATGACCAGTTCCCCCCCACCCGATCATGGACTCCGGTTAGCAGCCGTCAGTTTTACCTCGATCCTCTTGGCAGAGATGGGAGACAAAACCCAACTGGCAACCCTGCTATTGTCGGCGCGTTCCCAGCATCCCCTCCTCACTTTTGTGGGAGCCGCCAGTGCCTTGATCGCCACCAGCCTAATTGGGGTATGGGCGGGGGCTTGGGTCGCCAGCAAAGTGCCGCCCCGTCTGATCAAAATTACGGCGGGTCTGGGCTTTATCGGGATTGGGACAACGCTGCTCTGGCAGGCTTGGCGGGGCTAAAAGAATTGGCAAGGGCTATATCTTGCCAAAGACAAAATGCTACCATTGTGAGCGCTACTTTTTAAGGATCCCCTTTTTTCGGGTCAAGCTCATGGCAAAAAAGCGTAATCTCAAACGAGAAAAAGCCCAACGCAATCGTGAATATGCGCGGCAGTTTCAAAAAAGCCGTGCCCGCAACAATCCTCGCAATCGCCGCAACTTTAACGACGATGAAAACACCAGCACCACTAGCGCCGAAGAGTAGCGCGCGAGTAGGGTGGGGATCCTCGTTTTCCACAAGCCGCTAAGATAGACTCAGGCTTGAGCTTCGGGTGTCTTCGGCCAGGATCCCTTCACTCCATCAGTCAGCAATCCTAGAGATCCCTATCCCCTAGCTTGACGTTTGCTTACGTATTTCTGTCCTGAGTTTAGGGGATTTTGACCTATGGCTGGCTCGCTTCCCGATCCCTTTGAGGCCGACCCCAACAAAGAGGGTTTCTTTTATCCGATTCACGGCACAACCGATGCAGATGCCTCCTTCCCGGAGGTGGTTTTTAATGCCAACTTGCAGGAGTTTTCCCAACGGGTGGCGATTATTTGTGCCTTGGAGAGTAATGGCAAACTAACTCCTCTAGAAGCCTATGACTATATTAAGGATCTCTGGCAAAGACTGGAGTCCTCAAAGGAGTCGCTTTTGGATTACCCCATGCCTAACATCTCCGATCTCGACTGACCACCGTTGCCCAGTTTGTCCTCGCACCAACCTTTGCCTTAAACGCTTTAGAAATCGGGTTGTGTTGATTTTTCATTTTGTTGACCCAAAGGACAAGGGATCCCTGGGATGATGAGATACCAGTTTTTCAAGAGTGGGTGTGGGATGGGGTTCAATAGGCGAGGTGCTGGTAACAGTGCCCATCTTTAGGGTTGAAAGATTCGCAGCAGTTGGCGGTGGGTAAGGTCTGCCAACATCAAGTCAGTCTGGAGGAGGGTCATGCCACCGATCTGAGGTAACCCTTCCAGCAAAAGACTCACCTCCCCATCAGGGCTAATCCGCCAGAGGGAAGGAGGGGATCCATAGCTGGGTTGACCCAGCAGCCACAGCCTATCTGGTAGAGCCGCTAACCCCTGCACCGCCGCCACAAAATCCAAACTGACCCACTCTCTTGCCTGCCCTGTCTGGGAAATTTTGAGGAAAAGTCATACTGAGGATTAGCTTTGACCTGCAATTGCTCCCCATCCGGCTAAATGAGAATGTAGAAGTAGTTACTCGTACCAGAGACATTTTGGTAGGTGTAAGTAAGGCTAGCCCCATCGGTATCTGAGATGACTTCTTCAGGACTCATCGCTCTGGGTTGCCCATCTATCGAGAGAAACTGTGCAGGCTCTTGGCGAGCATCAATCATCAGGCGCATGGAGCCAAGCTGAGTCGCAACGACTTGATTCATGGCTACTCCCCCAATCAATTTGAATTTGACTTGCCGGACTTGAATCTGCCAGGGGTGAGCATCAGAAATAGCCCAGACAAACTCACCAATGGCATGAAGGTCATAGCGGAGACCATCGAAGGTGTAGAGATGAGGATCCCCTGTGCTAGCGCCTGGAGTGCAGGTAGAGCAAGGAGGGGGTGGCGGTGGCGGGGATGGCGGTGGTGGAGGTGGCGGCGATGGATTAGGAGAGGGATCCGGTGAGGGATCCGGTGAGGGAGAAGGACAGGAGCCTTCTTCACAAGCGCAAAAGGGTTTCTCGGCGGGGTCACTGACATCACAGGGATCCCTCATCTCGGCAGTTTTAGAATCACTGAGTTTGTCATCGGGAAAATCGGGTACGGTATACTCTGCCAAAACATTTACGGTCATTGTGCCTAGATTGACTGAGAGGGTAGCTTCTGTCTCAAATAAACCTTCCTCATCAGTTTCACCAGTGGTAGCAGCTAGCGTGCCATTTTGTGGTGTTAGGGTAAGTTTTATGGGAGGTTGTTTGCCATCTTTATCTAAGGCTGGCTGATTATCTCTATCCAATAATTTGACTTTTACCTTAAGATATACTGGCTCACCATCATTCACAACTATCGGATATGAAAGGGGGTCAAGTTGCAACTCACAAGCGGGATCAACAGTAACTTCTTGCTGATCAAATCCTCGCTCAAGTAAGCCTAAAACATCAGCAGGATGATAAGGTTCAGCAACAAGATATTGTTTGCCTGCTAATAAGGCACATTTAGGAAGTTTTAGTGTTTGTCCTGACTTTGAGATAGCAATTGACGAAAAGCTATAGTTTTCATCTTGATCTGCTTTGCCATCCAGACCAATAGGGTGCCAGTTGATCAGGTAGTTATTACCAACGAAGTCGATAGGTATCGAACCGACCTCTACTTGAAACAGAGGAATTTCTAAATAAGGAACGGGGATCTGAATTAGAGCACTAATAGATTCAGCTTTTTGCTGTAGATTAGACTGTTTTGCAGAGAGGGAGTAGTCTGTTGATGGAGAAACCAAGTTAGTTGAAGAGCCACAGGATGTTAATAATAGCAAAGAAGCAATAAATGATAGCTTTCTTAAAAAGCTAAGGATAAGGTCAAAAGTAAAGTTAAATGATAACTTCATCAATCAAGACCCATAATCAGTGGATAAGTGGGAGATATTTCAGAATCTTTGCGCAATATCTGAGCTTCACTGATTTCTCCTGGAATAAAAGTCAACCTACACCATTGATCATATTCAGCATCAGCATCTATCGCCTCATCAACTGAATCCAAGACAGTACCAAGCTCAAAAAGTAATCCATACTTCCCTTCAGAGATTAGAATGTGTACATCATTCCATAAGTCTGTAATTGTCAAAGACTGTGATTGCTCAATTTGAAAAGGGACTAAAATTCCACGCTTTGTCTCTGGCATCAAATTAGGTATTTTATTATCTCGATAAACTTTCACTTGCAAGTGATATCCTCCCTCAAAAATACAAAATCCAAAACATTTGACTGACCAGAAAAAACCTTGGCGTATAGTTTCCTCATTCCACCCAATACTATTTCCATATGAAGCCCGCGACGTGTACAAGACAATTGAATTATGGGTAGGCTGTAGAGAGAAATCTTGTATAAGCATAAAACAATTTAAAGCCTATGTAGGGTTTCCGAAAGCATCATAAATCACAAATCTTACTTGAGTTCCATCAGGGTGAGTCGATTCAGGCATATATTTGCTAAAGTTAGAACCCGAACCCATATTATCAGATCCCTTAATACATTTTACATGTGCATTCCCATTGTTTTCTAAGAACACAGCAGGAGGATATTCATCACGTTGTTGGCCTGAAGGACATTGTTGTATATTTAGTGGTGGTTTCTTTGCATTTCTGAGTGTTTTTACTCTTCGAGATGTTGAATTTTTTCTGTCAATTGTTAAAATGTCTGGTGTAGATCTTCTCTCTTTAACATGCTTAGCGCTCTCTGGATACTTTACCTCAGAGAATCCCACATTAGGCAGTGTAGTTTGAGGAGTTGGACAAGAAGAGCTTCTTGTCGATAAATCTGTTGTCAAACATCCTAAACTAGCTTGATTCCCTAAGGTCGCTCTCATCCCCACAAAAAACTCTACAGCATTGCTATCTTGAAAGCTTGCTGCTATCGGGATCTCTACAAAACTAGGATAAACAACTTCCTCCTCTGGTTGACTAATTTGCACATTCGCATTGGGGCTAAATATTGTCTCTGCTCTTCCATAAACCTTTCCTCCTATCCTCGGAAAACTAATCGGTGGAACCGGAACCACAACAGGTGGAGTTGTGGGTACAGCCACTATCCCCCAAACGGTTGGATTGACTCCCAAGTTGATCCCTGCCTCAAACACCCCTGACAAATCAAGCTGCCCTTCTTTGAGAGGGGAAAAACTCCCTTGACTATAGTTAGCACTAAACTTCCACTCCCCATTTTCATAGACAGCTTCTGGATTTAGACTAGCTCCACTATATCTCCACCCCAATCTGCCACTAGCAATCGCCTCCATCCCTGCAAACTCTTCTACTTTTACAGAAAAACGTAAGTTGACCCACACAGCAACAGGCCCAACAGTTCCAGCAATAGTAGTAAAGAAAAAGGGTATATCAGGACTATTGAGAAGTTGATCCACCTCTCCTAATCCATTCATTTGCAGATAGCTATCAATCACTAAATCTTGATAACCAATACCTATCCTAAAATAGTCAACACCAAATTCATTGGTAGAAAATCTTAGTTCTGGCAGTCTAAAATCTGGGCAGATCTGATAAGAATATCCCCAACTGGCAGCAAGGCTAAAGTTACTGTTGACCTCTCCTACAAAATCTTCCCACTGAAAAGGAATGGTAATAGCTTGATTTCCTGCTAAGGTCTCGATTGGATAGGTCTCTCCACCTGAGAAAAGTTGAGAACAAGTGGATAACTCTGATTTATTAACAACTTGAGGATTGACCGCAGTCTCTTGAAACTGAGTGGATCCCTTGATGATCACGTCGTTAGGCAAAGCTGGTTCTAATTGAAGTTGCAAAGTTTGATTGATTATTTGATAGGCCAAAACTCGCATGGGTGGAATGGAGGCATTAGCTCCTACGATCACATCTCCTCGATAAATGGTGGGAAGTATTTTGTCTAATTTGAGGGTTAGTAAATTTTGCTCCCAATCTGTTGATTCAATCAGTTCCTCAGCTTGTTCCGGCAATACTTTGACATGGGGAGCAATCACCGCCTCCGGCGTAGACACCGTAAAACTCACCCTGGCTGAAGCCATCCCAGTCTGAGCTTTACTTTGGTTTTCCCCGATTTGCGCCGTCAGGGTTTCCATGACCACACTATTGGCTGGATAATCCAGAACGGCTCCTCTCCCCACCACCTGATTTTGAGCATTGCGCCACTCAATCCGCTGAGAAATATCCCTGCCCTCGCCATCGATAGCCACCGCTTCTAGCCTGAGCGTTTCGCCAATCGTGAGCGGGATCCCATCTTTGTCCTCCACACCAATAATTTGAATGGTTCCGGTGGGTGGTTCGCTTGCTTCTGCACTGGGTGTGACATCAGGACTAGGGATCCCTGAGGGGAATGAGGATCCCGAACAAGGAATCGGGTTCAACAAAGCCACTGACAATCCAAATCGCCTCTCCACCTCCGTTTGCACCTGCACCTTAGATGGACAAGGGAGATTGTTGGGAGGTTCTCGCAGCACCGCCACCGCAAAGGCCACGGCTGCATCCTGAGAATTAACCTGACCATTGCCATCCAAATCGGCGGCAGCCAACACAAAGCCATTGCTGCTATTGAGTTGTTGCTCATTCAAAGAAATACCAAACCGACTTTCCACCTCCGCCCGAATTTGGTCATTGGCAGGATTCGCCACCGAGTTTGGAGGCTCTTTGAGCACCGCAATCCCAAAGGCAATGGCGGCATCCGTCGAGTCAAAAGTTGTGGGATCCCCTTCAAACCAAACTTGAGTGGAATCAGGAATACCTGGAGTGGTTAGGGTGCTGGGGGGGTCTGAGCCACAGGAAAGCAAACCCAACAGCAGGGATCCCATCAACAAATAGTGAGTAATTGTGCGGAAAAGGGATCCCATTTTTAGAAAATGAGTTGAAGAAATTAGAGACTTTTCTGAACTGCCCACGAAGTATCAGACTCAAGTGTTCTTTGAAAAAAGACTGTGGTAATTCTTAATAAAGAGCAGAAGTCGAGGTATTCTTGAACACACTTCAAGGAACTTGGGGATCCCTTACGGCTGGAGTGGCAGAGGAAGCGATGGTTAAACAGAATCTCTCGTATTTAGAGATTAGTAGCCAAATTTACAGCTAGCCGATCTCTAAATCCGCTGGGATTAAGGCTGAACCTTAGCCACCCCAGATATGCCGACCCTCAATAAACCCTGGATCCATCACCTGTGCCTGATTTTGTTGCTTTTTGGACTGGGAGGTTGTGGTTCCCACTCCCTGCATACGTCACTGCCTCCCCCCGATAGCACGGGCGTTATCCTCTTCACCCAATCGGATAGTCGCTGTGGCACAACGGATCCCAGTTGGTTAGACAGTGAGCGTGCGGATCAGTTGGCGCAAACTCGGCAAACTACCCGTCAACCGTTTGTCCCAATCACCATTCCGGTAGCGATTCATGTGATTACGCAAGACGGTGTGGTGGGAGATGTGCCGGATCCAGTTTTGGATGAGCAGATGAAGGTGATTAACCAAGCCTTTGCTAACAGTGGCTTCACCTTCGCCTTGGCTTCTGTGGATCGCACCACCAATCCGGCTTGGTTTGCGATGGAAAACGGATCTCCAGAGGAGCTAGAGGCCAAGACTACCCTCAGCGTGGATCCCTCCACCACCCTCAATATCTACATCGCCACCGCTGCCGATTTTTTGGGATGGGCTTATTTCCCCTATTCGGTGGCTTTGCGGCGCAACCCAGCTTTGGATGGAATTGTGATCGATTATGAGTCAGTGCCAGGGGGAGCGAGGGTACAGTTTAACGAGGGAGATACGGCCACCCACGAAATTGGTCACTGGCTAGGTCTCTACCACACCTTTCAACTGGGGTGTTTTCCGCCGGGGGATCGGGTCGCCGATACTCCTTACGAAGGGGATCCGGCGGAGGGCTGTCCGGTAACCCGCAATACCTGCAACCAACGGGGGCTGGATCCAGTATTTAACTTTATGGACTACAGCGATGATCCCTGCATGAACCAGTTTAGTCTGGGGCAAGTGGCACGGATGCAGCAAATCGCCAGCCTGTTTCGCCCACAGCTATTTTGAGGGTCAAGCGGCGGGATCCCTCTCGACTGCTAAGGTGAACGGAGAGAAAATGGCGGCAACGGTCAGGAGCTTGGCATGGAGCTGATGGTAGGGATCCTGCTGGGGCTGGGGGTGGGCTTACTGCTGGGCGGGGGGATCCTCTGGCGCTGGCGACAAACCAGCCGTCAACTGCTCAGCCACCTGGGATCCGAACTCAACCTAAAGCTGGCCCTTTTGCCCCTCAGTCGAGTTCACTTCCCCATCCTAAAGCGGCATCGAGAACAGCAGGCGCAGATCCAGGTACTGGGGGAGCAGATTCAAGACTGGGAGCGGTTAGCCACCTGGATGCCCCTGGGGTTTCTTTTGGTGGACGAGAACAACTGGGTGATCCACTGTAATCCAGTGGCACAAAAGCTCCTGCATATTCAGCATTGGCAACCCCGCATCAAATTGTTGCTGGAATGGGTGCGTTCCTACGAATTGGATCAACTTGTGGAGGAGGCACGGCAGGTGCAGACCGACAATCGCCAGCAACCCCAAACTCACGAGTGGTTATTTTATCCCACCGGAGGCGAGAGCAAGCCCATTCCAATTCGTGGCTGGGCCATTTCCCTTTCCCAAAATCAGATTGGCATCTTTTTGGAGGATCGCATCGAGGCCAAAACCCTGGTGCAGCAACGAGATCGCTGGGCTTCCGATGTGGCTCATGAACTAAAAACCCCCCTCACCTCAATCCGGTTAGTGGCGGAGACCCTGCAACCGCGTGTGGATCCCGCCCTCCGCCATTGGGTGGATCGTCTGCTGAATGAGACGATTCGTCTGGGCAGCTTGGTGCAGGATTTATTGGAGCTGAGTTCTCTCAATCTAGCAACCACCGCTGCCCTCCGCATCAGCTATCTGGATATGGTGCCCCTTCTGCAAGAGGCGTGGCAAAGTCTAGAACCGCAAGCTCGTCCCCGCGGTCAATGGATGGATTACCAAGGCCCTGACAGTGTGATGTTATGGGGGGATCCGCAACGGCTGTATCGACTGTTTCTCAATCTCTTGGACAACAGCATCAAATATGGGAAAGGGGAGAGTGCGGTGCATGTGCAGATTCATCCTGGAGAGGGATGGATCAAGGTGGAGGTTTTTGACCACGGCATCGGTCTACCCAGCAATGCCTTCCAGACGGTGTTTGAGCCATTTTATCGAACCGATACGGCGCGTGCCCGTAGCGAAGGGGGAACCGGCTTAGGGTTGGCCATTGTTCGACAAATTGTTGAGGCACATGGGGGAACGATCACCGCTCAAAACCATCCTGAAGTGGGTGGACTTTGGATTCAATTCCGACTGAATGCCAAACTTTTGGAGGCCAATTATCCCTGACCGCAAGGGATCCCCCTTCCCCTGCCTTAGCTGCCCATCAAAGAAGTCACCGCAATCCAGCCGCTCCCCAGCCAGTTGAGAGCCATTGCCCCTCCACAAAAGGTGAGCAGAACCAACACCCCCAACCGCCACCAGGGAAGATCCAGCGCGATCGCCGCTCCCCACAGTTGCCAAGCCACAAACCACAGCAGCGCCAGCAGACCTAACAGGGATCCCGCTATTCCCCCCAGAGCTTGGGCAGGAGCCAAAAACAGCCAAGGCAATCCGGCAAAACCACTGATCATCAAAAGAGCCGACAACGACGCAGAACGGCCAAAACTGGAAGCCAGCAACCAGAGCAGTCCCGCCCCAGCCAACCAGCCCAGGCAGCCCCCCAGCATCGTGCCCACCACCAGCCATGGGTCAAATCCAGAGCGCCGTCCCCCATCAATCCCACTCAGAAGCGCCACCACTAGAGCCGCCTGCCATAGCAAAGGGGTTTGTCGCATCGAGCGAAAGGTTCGATCTGGAAAAAACCAGGTTCCGTAAAGGTTATCCAAAAAAGTGTCTAGCATAGATGGAGGCAACCCCACAGAAGATAACGCCGGGTCAAGTGTGATAAGTTTCTGAAAAGATCCGATCGGGTCAATGGGTAAAACGCACTGTGTTTTATGATTCTAACTCTTGCTCCGTCTGCGGAAGAACACGCTCAACAAGCCTTTTCAGAGGCTACGCTCCTGCAAGCCTATAAGAGTTTCAGCGAATCGGGCGGTTTGGTATTGGAGGAGGTTTTCTCTGTTGTTCTGATTGAGCGGCTCTATGATCATTTTGTAGAAAATTACCGTAGCTATTTTGAAGACAAAAGCTATGCCGATGCCCTGTTAGTCGGCCATAAACGGTTGATGATCACCGTGGATTTGGTGGAGCCCTTCCATGATCCCCTCGTTTATGCCAATCCCTGGGTTTATCCCCTAATTCAGAAAATTTTGGGAGCCAAGTTTATTTTGAATGGTTTTGGAGCCGTGATTGCGTTGCCGGGATCCCACTCTCAGCATATCCACCGTGATCTCTCCAGCCTTTTTCTGGATGATATGGCGGATGCGATTGTGCCCTGTTATGCCTTAAACGTGATTATTCCGCTAGTCGATTTAACGGAGAGGAACGGCACGACACGCATTTGGCCGGGATCCCATACTCGCTATGATCAATCGGTGGAAAAACTTTCAAAAACCCTCGAATTTCAGGATCCGTTATTAAAACGGGGATCCTGTTTGTTGATTGATTATCGCCTGATTCACAGTGGCTTGGGCAATACCTCTGGAGAGGTGCGTCCGATTTTTTATAACACCTACAGCCGCCCTTGGTTTCGGGATCCGGTCAACTATAAAAAGCAGCCAGGGGTGATGATTAGCGCTGAAGCTCTCAGCAGGGTTCCCAAAATCTATCAAGATCTGTTTGCTGCCAGCAGTCCCCTTCCTTCCCTTGGCTAAGCTAGAGGCAGTGATACTCGCCTCGGATCCTGGGTGGATCCCTACTGATCATTTATGAAACTTTCCAGCAAAAATCTTCACCTTTACAGCGATGTCCTTTATGACGTGATCGTCGTCGGGGGGGGAGCGGGAGGACTATCGGCGGCCATCTATCTGGCTCGCTATGGCCTGCGTTGTTTAGTGATTGAAAAGGGGCGAGGTCGATCGTTTTGGATGCAGGATCTGCGTAACTATTTGGGGCTGGATCCCGAAACGCCAGGGCGGGATCTGCTCAACCAGGGGCTAGATCACATTCTGCAACTGGGGGGCGACTATCTGCGGGGCTTTGTCGAATCGGTCACGGATCAGGGAGAAACCTTTGCGGTCACGGTGAAAGTTGGCAAAACCCAGAGTATTTATCCGGTGTTTCGTAGCAAATATGTGGTAGCCGCTTCTGGCATCATCGATCACCTGCCACAACTGCCGGATATGCAAAATGTTTATGACTATGCCGGATATAGCCTGCATGTCTGCTTGATCTGTGACGGCTACGAGATGAAAGATCAGCCAGCAGTTTTGATTGCGGGATCGGAAGCCCACATCAATGTAGCCTTTGTCCTCAACTGGTTTACTCCCTACATTCATGTGCTTACCCACGGTTTATTTGAGGTGAGTGGTGCCATGCGGGATAAGCTGGCGAGCTACGGCTTTCCCCTCTACGAATCGGCGATCCGGCGCTTTTTGGGCAGCCACCATCAACTGAGTGGCGTTGAACTGACGGACGGGCAGGTAATCCAGGCCACCACAGGTTTAGTGGCGATGGGATCCCATTATCACAACGCCTATCTGAAGGGGATCCCCTCATTGCGCTGGGAGGGGGAAAATCTGCTCACCAACGAATGGTGCCAGACGGATCATCCCCGCTTGTTTGCCCTGGGGGATCTGAAAAAAGGACTCAATCAAGTGGCGATTGCCGTCGCAGATGGCACCCTAGCCGCCACCAAAATTTGGCGTGAAATCCGACAATCCTCCCCGCCCCGCCGCTGGCAAGACCGTTTGTCACCCCCCATAGGTGCGGATCCCAAAGGCGAGCCGATTGCGGATCCGGTGATCGCACGATAATGGGGATAACCCTCTCGGAAGCAACCCCTATGACCTCACAGGTTTATCCCTGGCCCTACTGCACGGGGGGCATTCCCGACCAAGCTTTTGAACGGATCCCTGGCATCCCTTTGAGTGCGCGGGAGGTGCGAGTGCTGGTGCTCAGTCAACTGCGTCTGCAAGCCAGCGATTGTCTGTGGGATATTGGGGCGGGTACGGGCACAATCTCGGTGGAGGCGGCGCTGTTATGTCGGCAGGGGCGGGTGATCGCCGTCGAGCGGGATGCGGAGGTGGTGGAGTTAATTGAGCGCAACTGCTTGAAGTTCGGCCTGAGCAACGTCAAGGTGGTACAGGGAACCGCTCCTGAGTGCTTGCCAACCCTCTCCCAGGATCCCTACCCGCCACCGGATCGCATCTGTATTGAGGGGGGACAACCCTTACAAACCGTGCTAGAGGAAAGCTGGCAACGGCTGAAACCGGGGGGGCGAATCGTGGCCACCACCACCTCCTTAGAAGGACTTTATGGGCTCTCGACGGCGCTAGCCAGCGTGCAGGCGCGCCACGTAGAGGTCAGTCAGTGTGCCGTGAATCGGCTAGAAATGCGTGGGCGCAGTCAAATGTTTGTGGCGCTAGATCCGATTTTCGTCTTGAGTGGGGAAAAAGGGGACTGAGGCCGCATCCTATGACGATCCCATGGGATCCCATCCTGAAAGCACTCAAGACCTACTGGGGCTATGACCACTTTCGCCCACCCCAGGATGAGATTGTGCGCTGTTTACTGGAAAAACGAGATGCTTTGGTTGCCCTCCCCACCTCCTCCGGCAAGTCCCTTTGCTTTCAGATCCCGGCCATCCTCACGTCGGGGATAACTCTGGTCATTTCTCCCTTGATTGCCTTAATGGAGGATCAAGTCCAGGATCTGCGAAAACGACGACTCGCTGCCGCCACCCTGCACAGCCAGATGTCTGGGTTTCAGCGCCGGCAGGTTTTACAAGCTGTGGCTCGCCACCAGATCCGCCTCCTTTATCTGGCTCCTGAAACCCTCTTTAGTGAGGCTGTTTGGCCGATTTTGGTGGATCCTGCCCTGCCGATAAACGGCTTGATGATCGATGAGTCCCATACCCTGGTGCATTGGGGAGAATCCTTTCGCCCAGATTATCGACGGCTGGGATCCGTGCGTTCTGCCTTGGGCAAGTCCTTTCCGGTAGCCGCCTTCACGGCTACCGCCGATGCTTATACACAAAAGGTTTTGCAGGAGGTCTTGCAGTTGCATCAGCCCACCCTAATTCAAGTCAGTCCTTTTCGACCCAATTTACATCTCCATATCTCGATGGCTTGGACACCCGCCTTACGCAAGCAGCAAACCCATCAATTTATTCAGCGCCAGCAGGGATCCGCTGGGTTGGTTTATGTACGCACCAGGCAGGAGGCCAAAGACTTAACCGCATGGCTGAGAAATCAAGGTTGGCTGACCGCAACCTACCACGGCGGACTGGGAGCTGAGCAGCGTCGCCAATTGGAGCAGGATTGGCTGGAGGATCGCTGTCCGTTTTTGGTTTGTACCAATGCCTTTGGCATGGGCATCAACAAGCCCAATTGCCGTTGGGTTCTCCATTATCGGCCTGCGGCTTCCATCAGCGATTATGTCCAAGAGGTAGGGCGGGGTGGGCGGGATGGCGAAGTGGCGCGAGCGTTGATGCTGGTATCAGAACCCAGCGGTTTTTTGGATCCGACGGATCGCCAACTGGCAGATTTCTTGAGCCAGCAACGCCAACAATCCCAACGTCAGGCTAGACAAGCCTTAAAACAGCTCCCCGATCACGGATCCTTGGCGGAATGGTTGGCTCAAGCGGGATCCGAAGGCAAGCTGACCTTGGCGTTGTTGCATCAAGCCGCTTGCCTGGAGTGGAGGGATCCCTTCCACTTTCGCATCCTGAAGCGTGACTTTCCCAATCAAAGGGATCCCTTATTTCAAGACCCCGCTGAGGGGATGCGGCAGTTGATCGAAAGCCGCCACTGTCGCTGGCAGGTGATCCGACGAGCCTTCGGAGATGTCGGTGGGGATCCCTGTGGGTGTTGTGATAACTGCCGAAAGCAACAGAAGCGTTAACCATCAAATCGGAAGGATGCATTGAAGCAACGCTACATCCTGGACTTTCGGGAGTCTTATTCAAGTAATTTTGCTTAACGTGATGAGTTTTAACCTAACAGGTAATATTTGAGGATCACTATCTAGGGGAAATGGATATCAGCTAAATGAGCCGGATATCCGCTAGGGAATAATCGGCTATATTGCTACCTTAATTTTAGCCGCACTATCCTCGTAGCACTGCCGTCAAGTAAAATAAACCGCATAGAACCCTCAACCTCGATATGATGATTACTATCTTTTTCCCAGTTATTCGTCAAGTATTCGTGTTATTGATGGTTATTTCAATGTGTTGCTGTGCCATGGTACAGCCAGCACACGCAAATACCGTATCAGATCTCACAGACCCCAGTCTTTATCTAGAAGCCACTCCGTTTCTAAAAGACGGAGAAACTCCACCCAATCTAGAATGGCTAAAATTGGCAGAAGAAATTAATAACGACTGGCTAGTACAGCCGATTGAAGAGAATCCGGCAACCTTGGTGATAGCACCTAAGCAGGGGGATCTATCAAAGGCAAAGCATATTCTTGTGCCGATGGGGCGTCGATCAAGTGCCTTTGGAACGGCGATAACTACTAGTCTCAATTTGTTTCGGAGTAAGGAATTATTTGTCGTATTAACTATTGTCAACTATAACAATATTCAGGAATACGGGAAAGCGTTGCTGGAGAAGTCTAAATCTGATCAAACTGATTTAATTATGCCTGTCGGTTCAATTGCCGCTGATTTTGTCATTACAGAATTTGCAGGGGAAACTTTGCCCGTTGTAACGAACACAGCTAAGGATCCAGTACTCATGAAGCAAATAGATAGTTATGATAGGGGCAGCGGAACCAACATTGCTTTTACAACATTTAGTATTCCCATCGAAACTCTCAAAACTTACTTACTTCAGTTAAAGCCAAACCTTAAGAATATTGGGATACTCTATGAGTCATTTAATGAAAGTACAGTTAAAACACAGGTGGAACCTTTAGTCGCAGAGGCTAATTTATCAGGGATCCAAACATTACTCTATGCAGTAGATGATGAGGACTTTTCCAAAGAGACTCTGATTAAACTAATTCCGCAAGCTCTACAAGATATGTCTTCTAGTGACCCTGCCTTAAGTAACAGTATCTTTTTTGTGACAGGCAGCGCATCTGTTTTTCAAGAAATTGAGACTATTACCAATCTCAGCAGAAACGTAGTGGTGGTGGCTACCTTACCTGATGTCGTCAAAGAAGGATCCAGCAGTGCTGATCTCTCCATTGGCGTCAATATTCAAAGCTCAGCTTATGTAGCAGCGCTTTATGTCGTAGATATTTTATCAGGACAAACTAAGCCCGGTGATCTGCCTGTAGGTTATGTTACTCCACCAGACGTTGCTATTAACTTCTTGAGAACTTACCAAAACCAGCTTAAAATTCCCTTTGACTTCTTCGAGCTAGCTAGTTTTATTTACGATAAGACAGGCCAGCCAGTACGACTGTTTGGGCAAAACTTGATTGGCTAACTAGGTGATTCTGATTTCTGGGATCCCTTGCGGAATTCTGACCAAAAGAGGATCCCAAATACAATACTGGCTAAGCCAACCCAACTTAGCGCAATAAAATCTTCCCTGTAGAAAAACAGTAATTGACCAATCAAAATTGGCCCCATAATTTGTCCAGCTCGCTCTAACAGGCGGTAGATGGATCCTGTAGTTGCTTGCCCTAAACGTTTAGCAACATCTGTTTCAGTAATATAGGTAAGGCTAGGTGCATTAATTGAACCATGACCTATACCCAAGAGAGATACTCCACAGGCAAGTAAAATTACAGTAAGGATAGGAAAATTTTCCTGCCAAATGGTTGAAGCAGAAACTAAACCCATCAAGAATAGTCCAATACCACTAGCAACGCAGCCAAATACAAGCACAAACCTGATATTACCAATTCGGTCAACATATCGGCTAGTAGCTGCACTCGAAAGTAAAACTCCTGCGGCATAAAACATCATAATTTGACCAATATCCTCTTGCCCAAATTGTTGCCTCGACAGGAGAAGTGGCAAAGCAAAGACTGTAACTCCAGTAAAAACAGCTCTATATGGTAAGCCAATTAAAAAAATTGTCTTGATAAATTTCAGGTCACGAAATACAGAAGTCAGACTTTGTAATAGAGAAGACGTGTTTTGCGGAATAGAAGAAACTGCACCATCTTGCTGATTCAAGTCAGTAACAGTTTGGGTAGTAGCTGCTCCCGGTAGGATCTGAGGGATTAAGCCTTGCAAGTAAATTAATGCAGACAAGCCAACCACGGCACCTACCAAAAATACTCCCTGAATACCTAAATAAATAGAAAGTAAAGCACCTATTGCCACACTAGAAAGGCGTGCTGCAAAGAAGTCAAAGACCATCAGGTCATTACCTTGCGTTTTCCTCTGCGGCGAAACAACTTCTAAGATATAGGACTGAACTGCTACTGTTAGTATTCCTTGCCCAGCTCCCGCTAATGCTCTAATCAAATACATAGCCCAGAAGTTTTGAACACCTGCCATTGCTAAAGCTACCAAACCTGTTAATAGTCCAGACCAGAGCAAAACGGGTTTGCATCCATAACGATTAACCCAACTGGTAGCGGGTAGCATTGCTAGTGCCCATCCCAAAAAATAAGTTGTAAATAATGTAGGAACAAGATGTATATCTACCTGAGAGGCATCAGCGATCCCATTCAGATACTGTGGCAGGAAAGATATACTTAACCCATCCACAAATGAAAGAATAAAGTAATACGGCTCAATCAATTTCATCTGAAAAACTTCATACTCAATTGTATTTACATCCGGTTTGCGAGTAAATAGTTTGAGCAAATTAAGAAACATGGTGGACAGAAAAGCAGAAGCAATAAATAGTGATAGGAAATTTTTAACGCTTCGCCACAGTCGCCTGTAAAGAATATCCTTTGGTGTCTTTACAACCATACCGTACTCAGGTGTTTCAGGATTTTGGGAAGGTAAAGCCACCTCATATTCAAAAAATCCACCTACCTGTTGTGATTCCTCCCCCCTTGCCCCCGCTTCATAAAGGGTTTGATTGCTAGAACGTACGGCAATATAACTAATCTCAGGGTTAAAGTCTTGATAACTTTCTAGAGTTTCAGTGATCCCAGTTAGATCCTCAAAATCTAAGTTGAGTTGAATGGGAGCATTCAAACGGCTGCCTAGCGATAGCATAAGGCCTTGGGTCTTTCCCTGAATCCCACCACTATAAAGGAATGTCAAAGCTAACATGACAGCAGCGGCAAGGATCAAATAAGTAAAACTAAAACTAAAGTCTAGCCACTTAGCGTTATACTGACCGATAGACAAATAAATGCGTATTGCCAAAGCGAAGAAGACGGCGATTAGGGCAACTCCCACAACCCAGACAAATCTAAAACTTTCATTAATATCGTCGGTGACAGCTTGCTTCGTTAAAGTAACCAATATGTCACCTACCTGCTCAAATTTGTTTTTAAGAGGCAGCTTGACCCTATAATCTGTCTTATTTTCTTCCAGCATATAAATATCTTGCTTGCCAATACTGGGAGTAGGTATATAGTTAGTGTCATTTCTAGAGAATCCTTGGCGATTAAGATTAAAAGTTTCTTGTCCATTCACATTAACAACTTGTACTTGCTGAATATCTAAATCCGTATCAAGGATAGATTGTGACAAGCTGGCAAAGCCTGAAAACTGTTCTAGTGGCAAGCCTGCATTCAGGTAAGTTTGCAGAGAGTTTTGCATAATCTGGCCTTGAGCAACTACTCTGTCAACTAGAAATTGCGGGTGATTTTTATAAGCGTCTCCAATACCCACTAACATTACTGTTGTAAAGCTAATGACTAAAATAACTACTGCGATAGCAGTATTGATCAAGGCGGTTTTTCGATTGCTACGCATGGATTGCTACCTATCATTAATTGAGACTATTCACCGATTCAGATTTAATATATTATGGCTCAACTATGCTGAGTTTCCTATTTGTTTCCGTGAAATCATAAAATGTATAAATATGGTGTGACTAATGCTAATCTCTGTGTGGATGCAATCGGATTAGCAATGAATTGAATAAGGGTTATCTTTAGCTCCAGCATAGTAGCCTTTGGTTTTGATACTACTTCCTAAATTTATCCACTCAACTTCTTCCTCTCAATCCTGAGCTATGATTTCTTTCTTACAGACCTCGACGAATATCAATACTACAGTTTTTTAGGCAAATGAGATCTGCCTAAGCTAAAGTGGTAGGCGTCTTAGCTTCAACCTGCACCCTGCCAAAATAAAAAGCTCCTCCCTGAAGTGACCTTCTCATCAGAAAAAATTATTAAGGATCTTGACTATCCTACCTCATAAAGATTTAGGCTATAAATGTACCTGTATAAAATGTAAGGTAGTTTGCCCTGGTTTTCACCATGGTTAACTCCGCTGTAGCAAGGGGATCGGTTATGCAGTCACTTGACAAGGATCCTCACGGATCTAACTCATGGATCCCTGTAGAGCCAATTTTTGGCTATGGATACCCTCCTGATTCTGGATGGCGGCGGGTGGCTAATCATCGGTCATTAATAATCTTGGTAGGAACTACAGCCGTAGGCAAGGGAACCGTTATAACTCTGACGCGACAACAGCTTGAGCAACACAATCAGAAGACTCTTCTATTACCCAATCGTCGCCAATTGACGGACAAGATTATTTTGATGGATAAACCGATTACTTGTCGACTACAGCGGATGAAACTGACTCAACAATTTCGAGAAAGAGTGGCGGGTGGAATGGCCAGCATTCTCGACCATCTCTGGATTCAAGTATCGAATACGGATCCATCGATCTTAATCTTTGATGGTTTACGAGGAGAATCAGAAGTTTCTTATGCAATAGCTGCCCTGCCAAACGCTCGGTTTGTTTTGTTAGAGGCTCCTGCTGTGACCAGATTGCAGCGTTTGCTCAAGCGGCAGGATCAGTTTGATATGGTCACAACTATTCCTGAGACAGAGCAAGATACGGATCTATTTCCGGAGAGCTTTGATCAGCTTAATGTGGGTGCAGTTGATCATCTTTTTTCTAGCTTTGAACAAAAACAATTATTAAAGTGGGCACAAGACGAATCGATCTTAAAAAGTAACTTAGTTAGTAAAATACAAATTCTTTTGGAAGAATCACAAAACTATAATACAGAAACGACTAAGCAAACCTTACTCGATTTGGCGTCTAGTCGGACACTAGTGGTTGACACCTCTCAAGTTTCATCAGTGGAGGCGAGCAATTTAATTGGGCAATTCATACAACTTGTAACTACTTAAAGTTGAGACCAAAGATTATGTCACTAACTAATTTCTTTATAGTGGACAGCACATTGAGAGAGGGTGAACAATGTCCTCGCGTTAACTTTTCAACGGAGCAAAAGATTGAGATTGCCTATTCTCTAGCTGAATTTGGAGTCGAGTTCATTGAATTGACTTCGCCAGTTGCTTCTCCTCGATCTCGCCAAGACTGTCTTAAAATTAGCAGCTTAGGACTACCCTGTAAAATAGTGACTCATATTCGATGCCATTCCGAAGATGCTCAAATCGCTATTGATTCAGGTGTTAATGGGATAAATATTGCCATAGGAACATCAAGACTACTTCGCGAACATGGACATGGCAAAAATATAAATCAAATTATTGATTTAGCAACAGAGGTTATCACTTATATTCATAGTCAAAATCCTAATTTGATAATAAGATTTTCTGCTGAAGATTCTTTTCGTAGTTCCTTCCAAGATTTATTATCAGTTTTCCTGCCCATTCAAAAGCTAGAGATGATTCATCGAATTGGCATTGCTGATACTGTAGGCATTGCTACTCCCTTTCAAGTTTATAGTCTAATTAAGAGTCTACGACAATTGGTGGGTTCAGCGATGGATATTGAGTTTCATGGACATAATGATACGGGATGTGCAGTAGCGAACAGTCACTCGGCTTTGGAAGCAGGAGCTACTCACATTGACACCACTATTTTAGGGATCGGAGAACGAAATGGTATCACTTCTTTGGCCGGATTTATCAGTCGCATGTATACTATCAGTTACGAATCTGTCTCTAGATATAACCTAAAGAAATTAGTTCCCTTACATAATCTTTTGTCAGAAATGATAGGGATCCCAATTCCATTTAATCATTGTATTGTTGGCGAGTCTGCTTTTATCCACAAGGCAGGTATCCATAGTAAAGCTGTTTTAAGCAACCCCCAGTCTTATGAAAGTATTGATCCAATGGTGTTTGGTTTAGATCGTCAGATTATAACTAATCATCGTTTAACGGGCTGGAATGCTATTGCAGATCGGGCTAATCAATTGGGTCTAAACCTTGATGTGGATGAGATTCGTCAATTAACTCTTTACATTAAACAGTTAGCTGATCAAAAGCTGCTAACTCAGAATGATGTCGATCAAATTCTTTTGGATGCTAGCATATGATTACCTACGCTCCCTTCGCCGAAACCTTTGGCACTTTCATATATAGTAACCAGGCCTCCATATTCTGTTTAGAACGAAATCAGATTTTGGAGATATTCAAGGACAAAGGAGCTATCCTATTTCGAGACTTTAACTTGTCTCTAATAGACTTTAAATCCTTTAGCAGTTTATTTTGTGATCATTTTATGCCCTATCGTGGAGGAGCTATTCCCCGTGAGGTGATTGATAATGACAATACTGTTTTGTCCGTCACGGGTAACCACCTTAAATATGCTGTTTCACTCCACGGAGAGATGTACTACATGGATGAACGACCAGACCTGCTCTGGTTTTATTGCAACCGACCCGCTCAGGAGGGAGGAGAAACAACCCTCTGTGATGGAGCAGAGTTTCTCCGTCACCTACAGCCCAGCACTCAACGCTTTTTTGAGAATAATCGCCTCAAGTATAGGCGTATCTATCCTCTGCAAATATGGCAGAAGATGTACCAGACTGAGGATCTGTCCGTTTTAGATAAAATCTGCCAAGCTAACAACATTCGTTATACTTATAACAAGCAAACAGGATCGTTAACAACCGAATCAATCCAATGGGCTGTTCACTCCAGTCCTGGTAGGGTGGGTAAGGTGTTTATTAATAATATCCTCCCTATCTTGGATGGAATTGTTGGTCAGACCAGCAGTTGGGTCATGTTAGAGGATGACTCAGAGATCCCTAAGAGTATTTGTCAGGAAATACGTCAGGTTGCTGAAAAGATAACTTTTCCCGTAGTCTGGCAAGCAGGTGACTTGCTGATGGTTGACAACACTCGCTTACTTCATGGTAGAAGGGCTTATATCGACGATCACCGTTCCATTTACGTTAGGTTGGGGAAATTGCTGTGCAGCTAAAAAGTGCTAACCCTGCAAAAGTCTTGTGGAATCCTCTACCAACTGGTTCAGGGTTAAAAGCTAAATTAGTGGGGGCAACCCTAGTCACTGTGACCCTTACTGCTGCTATCATCCATATTCCTTGGCTATTAACGTCAAGGCGAAATATAGAAAGTATAATTAGTCAAACTAATGATCAGATCACTTTAGGTGTTTCTCAAAAAGTAGGCAGTTTATTCGATTCTGCTAGTACATCTTTAGGCGTCATCGAAAACATTTTTGCCAATGGTTGGGTTGATCTTAATAATTCGATAGAACGAGAAAATTTCTACTTTAACTTCTTAGAAGAAAATCCTGCTTATTCTTTTGTTGTCTTTGGATATTCTAATGGTAATCAGTTAGCTGCTAGCCGTGATGCCCAAGGAACCTTAAGAGTTTTCTTTCGGCAGTGGGATCCTGGCAAAAAAATCTCAGATGTATCAGTTCACCAATACGGACTCGTCAATGGGAAGTGGGTTGTTACGAAAAAAGATACTTATCAAGAGAAATTTTTTGCTCCTGATAGACCTTGGTACAAAGTGGCAATAGACAATCTTCAGAAACGAGTTTGGACTGATGTCTATATGTTTAACACAGATAAAGTGCCTGGCATCAATTTTAGCCTCGCTCTAATTGAGGATGGTAAAACTTCAGGAGTCATCAGTATTGCTTTTGAGCTAGCTCAGATTTCCGGTTTTTTGAGAGATATCAGAGGTAAAGCCGATGAGATTTTCTTGATGAATGGCAAAGGGGATCTCATTGCCTTTACGGGAGATGAAGACGGATTTAGCCTAAATCAAGATCAAAAATCTGTTCGCTTAAAAAGATTAGAAGAAACAGATAGTTCTTATTTGAGCATGGCAAGCCTTGCTCTCAAAAATAAGGGTTTTTCTATAGAGCAAATGGGTGAAAGACAATCTTTGATACATCAACATCCCTCTGGAGAAAAATACTATATTACGCTCAGTCCGCTAACTGAGTATGAAGAGTTAGGTTGGCATGTTGGTACCGTTATTCCTGAGTCAGCTTACACATCTGAAATTGATCAAAACACGAGAATTTTATTCTTTATTATTGCAGGTAGCACCATTATTGCTGTGATTCTGGCTATTTTATTAACCGAGAAAGTGATTGCTCAGCCCTTAAGTATTGTTGCCGAGTCTACTTCTTTGATTGAGAGTGATCACTTTGATCCTGATACGTTGTCGAGGATGATTAATCCGGTACTTCGTAGACAAGATGAGTTGGGGCAATTAGCTCGTGTGATACTCCAAATGTCTAATCAGGTGTATACGCGGGAGAAGCAACTTAAAGAAGAAGTTAAAGAATTACGAATCGAAATTGACGAGGCAAAACGCCAGAAACAGGTGAACGAAATCGTTGATAGTGAATTCTTTCAAGATCTGGCTGAGAAAGCCAAAACTATACGGCGCAACCGAGATAAAAAAGATCTCAAATAGGCTGCTATGGATCCATTAGCTATTTGCCTGCCCGTTCCATCAAAATCTGTTGTGTACTCCGAACGGGTTCCTCAGGTTGCGGGATCCGTTGTAGGTATTGACCATCCGGCTGGAGATCCCAGGCTTGTCGATTATCAGCCAGCATAATCCCTAAGATCTCCTGCAATTCTTTCATGAGATGGGGATCCCGAATAGGGGTTACGGCTTCAACACGTTTATCCAAATTACGAGTCATCCAATCAGCGCTTCCAATATAAATCTCCTCTTGACCTCCGTTATAAAAGTAGAAAATTCGGGAGTGTTCGAGTAATCGACCTACCACACTGATCACGCGAATGTTTTCACTCAATGAGGGGATCCCTGGTTTCAGGCAACACATGCCCCGTACAATCAAATCGATTTGTACCCCAGCTTGGCTGGCTTGATAGAGCTTAGTAATAATCAACGGGTCGACTAGCGAATTAACTTTAGCAACGATACGTCCTTTATGGCCTTGGTGATAGTGATGAATTTCTCGTTCGATCATCTCTGTCATGCGCGCCCGCAAGGTAACGGGAGCCACTAAAAGCTCACGAAATTGTCGCTGACGAGAATATCCTGTTAATAAGTTAAATAAATCAGTGATGTCAGATCCAAGATTTTCATCACAGGTTAGCAACCCCAAGTCAGTATAAAGTCGTGCTGTTTTGGGATTATAATTCCCTGTGCCAATGTGAACATAACGTCGCAACTGATCTCCTTCTTGCCGTACCACTAAAGCTAGCTTACAGTGGATTTTTAAGCCGGGTAACCCGTAGGCTACATGTACCCCAGCCTTCTCCAGTTTTTTTGCCCACTGAATATTATTTTCTTCGTCAAAGCGAGCCTTTAACTCTACTAAAGCAGCCACTTGCTTGCCATTTTCTGCCGCTGTAATTAGCGCGTTGACAACTGGAGAGTCTCCTGACGTTCGATAAAGTGTTTGTTTAATGGTTAAGACTTGTGGATCTGTTGCCGCCGCTTCGAGAAAGCGCAAAACACTCGTGGTGAAAGATTCGTAGGGGTGGTGTAGGAGAATATCTCCTGCCCGAATCACAGCAAAAATATCCGCCTGTTCGTCATCGCCATAGCCAACTGTGTGACGCAACCGACTGTTCATGCCAAAGTTCCAAACCGGGTCCTTTAAGTGGGGAAGTTCAATTGACAAAAATGACATTAAACTGCCCAAATTGAGTAGCCCTCCTACAACATAAACATCCTGGGATCCCAGGTTTAATTCTTCTTGCAGCCGCAGACGAATATTTTCGGGAGTATGGTTGGCAATCTCCATCCTCACAACCGAGCCAAATCGCCGTTTTCTTAGCTCGTCTTGAATCGCTGATAAGAGATCGTCAGCTTCTTCTTCTTGGATCTCAAGATCGGCGTCGCGAGTAATCCGAAATGGGTAATATTCCAAGATCTTCATCCCCACAAACAGGGATTCCAAGTTATGAGCAATCACCTGCTCAAGAGGGACAAAGGTGAGGGTGTCATCAATCCGCACAAAGCGAGGTAATACCGCAGGAACTTTTACCCGTGCAAAATGTTCTTCTTGAGTTTGGGAGTCTTGGACAACAACAGCAAGGCTCAGGCTAAGATTGGAAATATAAGGAAACGGATGTGCCGGATCGACAGCTAGCGGGGTTAGAACGGGAAAAATACGATTATCAAAATAATCCTTGAGAGACTGTCTTTGTTGATCAGACAGGTCAGGATAGTTAAGGATATAAATATGATTTTCTGCCAAAGAATTGCGTAACAATTCAAAACATTGATGATGTTTCTCCACCAATGGATGAAGATGACTATAGATAAGTTGTAGCTGTTGATTAGGGGTTAATCCGTCGGGAGTTAGCGTTGTTACTCCTGTCTCCTTTTGCCGTTTAATAACAGCTACTCGCACCATAAAAAATTCATCCAAATTGCTCTCAAAAATAGCCAAAAACTTGAGACGTTCTAATAAAGGAGTTCGCTCATCGAGAGCTTCGTGTAAGACTCTGGCATTAAACTGAATCCAGCTTAACTCTCGGTTAAAATAATGTTCAGGATTGGCAAAGCCCACCTGCACGGGCATCCCTTTTGGCTGCTGAATGGTTCCGGAGAGTTCAGAGTATTCGACTTTTGCGGCTGAGGTCGAGGTGCCAGAAGACATAGCGGTTAGCTGCCGAAGGTTTCACCTGTGAGTATAAGCGAAACCCTGTAATGACTAGGCAAGGTTAAGAAAGGCTCGCGTCATCCCAAAAGGAAATCCCTGCTCGGTGGGCTACTATTCTCCCGATGACTTCCCAATAGGAACGAACCCATTGAAAAGGGATCCCCAGATCTGCTGGATGAACTCGCATAGTGGTGGTGTTCTCTTCAACCGCCATTAGCAGGGGTGGATTGGAACGATTGACCAGTGCCAACAAACCTGGGCTACCAAAAGCCGTGGCAGGAGCCACCACCACATCAATATGGCCTGCCTGAAGATCGGTGGGCAAGCTGAGTTGATGGGGCAAGACAAACTGTGGGGCATAGCTCAACCCCGCCAGCACCGAAGGCAAAAAAGTAAACCCAACTTCTTCAGCGGCAGCTCTAGGGTGAACGGGCGTGGGCGGATCACTGACCCGCAACACCGGAGCATGGGCAGCCGGGATCCCCAATTCCCGCACCACCAAATGGCTGAGGATCGCCTCTACCCCCGCTAAGGGATCGACCCCCGCCGCCTGCTGATAGTCTGTAAAATCGAGATCATCGGGAAAACGAGCCACTAGTGCCAGCGCTTCGCACCCCCCAGCCACCAACTGCCGCGCCGCCCCCAACAAACTGCTGGGATGTTGCAGCCTACCATAGCTGGCTCCAGAAGGAGCCTGACCCAGGGAAATTTGCAGGGGCTGGTCGGTAGTTTGACAAGCGTGAATGGTGAGACCCAACGTGGCCTGAGCGGCCTGGATCACCTGCTGCTGCCTCAGCCAAAGATCAGCTTCGATAGCCGAGTCCACAACCACACCAAGCCGATTCTGCCGCACCCGCCGCAGCCCCCAGGCTCCCTGACAAAACTGATCCAGCCCATACCCCTCCACATACAACGTATTGGGGAGAGGCCAAAATAAACTGGCTCCATTCAAAACATTGGGATGGGTGATCAAAATATCCACAGCCGCGGCTAACGCACGGGCAATCGGCAATCCATCGCCAGCATATCCCCCCACCGAACAGCCGATCCCTGTGGGCATTAACAGCAACGCCACATAAGGTTTCTGAAAAAGGGAGGGATCCCGCCAAGCCGCCAGCATAAGGAGTAGAGTTGTCTCAGACTGTCTTTGGGTCTACACAGGATAAGGGCGCGAGTAGCTAGGGATCCCTAGGCAAAACTGTCTTGACCAATTTTTCTTGACCAATTAGGTATTTGCTGGACTTCAATTGTTGCCTTCCCTCTTCTAGGATAGATTTTATCTTTACGTTTTTTAAGGATTGACCCATATGCGTCTCATCAAAGCCCTGCTGGGCGGGATCCTCAGTTTCTTTGGTATTTTGTTGGGGGGACTTTTGGAAAATATCACGGGCGCGTTTCGATCAGAAGATAGCCAGCCGATCCCTGCCCCTCTGGATGTGGCGGCTTCGACTGCTGCCAGCAGCTTCTCACTACCCGTTTCTCAACCCGTGGCTTCTTCATCTGTGGCTCAACCTAGCCAACCCATTTCTCCTTTCATCCCAAACAGCATCACCGCCCCTCCCCCCAATCGTCGCCCTGGCAAAACCATGACTGCCTTCAAGCTCATGGCACGGGATCTCTCCCTCCGGCAGGGCTAGAGGAGTGGGTAGGCTGGATAGTTTCGTGAATAGTTTCCTGAAGAGTTTATCAACCTTGGGGATCCCACCAACCTTAATTAGCCCCGCGTCAGGACACCGTGATGCTTGAGATCGGTCTTGATCTCCGCTATCGATAATTGCCCATAGTGCAATAGCGACGCTAAGAGAGCGGCTTCGGCTTGTCCGTGGGTGAAGGCTTGCCGGATGTGAGATAGACTGCCCGCTCCCCCTGAAGCAATGACAGGTACAGCTACCGCTTCGGCTACGCTGGCGGTCAGCTCTAAGTCATAGCCTGCTTGGGTGCCATCGGCATCCATACTGGTGAGTAAGATCTCGCCTGCCCCCCGGTCGGCGACGGTTTTGGCCCAGGCAATAGCATCCAGTCCTGTCGCCTCTCGCCCCCCTCGCACCATCACCTGCCACCCGCCCTCTGGGTTGCGGCGAGCATCAATCGCCACCACAATACACTGTCCACCAAAGCGACGACTCGCGGCATGAATCAGATCAGGATCTCGTACTGCCGCTGAATTGATGCTGACTTTATCTGCTCCCGCCCGCAACAGAGCACGCATCGTCTCTAGATCGCGGATCCCTCCCCCTACTGTCAGAGGAATGAACACCTGTTCAGCCGTCCGCTGTACCACATCAAAAATAATGTTGCGATCTTCGTGGGTAGCCGTGATGTCCAAAAACACCAGTTCATCGGCTCCCGCTTCGTTATAGATCTGCGCCAACTCCACCGGATCCCCAGCATCCTTCAGATCCAGAAACTGGATCCCTTTCACCACTCGACCGGCTCGCACGTCCAGACAGGGCACAATCCGCTTCGCTAGCACCGTTTTTGACTCCTCATGCAAACTTTTTATACCTATCCCTACCAATGTAAAGGGATCCCCTACGGCATCCATCTATTTTTTTGATATATGTCATGCAACTTGTCTTTTGTATCTCAACGGGGAGCTATCTAAATTAGAAGCATGAGCGACCTGAGGACAAAACCCCCAGAAATGAAGAACTCTCCAGATGTTTAATTCTGAGATTTTGACCTTAAGCCTCTAGCCATTTTCCCCATGACTATGGAGTGCTTAGCCATGACCACCACTTTCTCTCTCGATCAAACCACCCCTGCTTCCTCGATGGCTCCGCAGCGCCATGTCCTCCACAAGGGGGATGTTTTGCGTCTACCTTTTGCCCATCAGACCTTGCATATTCTATCTGGCTATGCCTGGGTAACGGCTGGACAAGGAGACTGGGTGATTGGAACTGGAGAAACCCGCTTTTTGGTGGCTTCGCCTAGCCTAACCTTGGTATCTAGCCTGGGAGAGAGTCCGGTCATCTTAGATCTGGCTGTCAACGAAATTCCCCATCCATCAGGCTGGCAAAAACTGGGGCAACGGATCCGTTCTTGGATAGATTCACTGGTTTCTAGCCAACTGTGATGAGTTCGCTACCAAGCATAGGGGATCCTAGGACGGTTGCCGAAGAGGATGCTATGGGATCCCCTACTCCACAATCGAGTTAATCCAGTTGATATAGCTCGACACCCGAGTATAAACACCATATTTGTTGGGGCGGGCACAGCCGTCGCCAGTGCTAGTCAAGCCGATGATCAACCAGTTATCGCTGTCCACGGGAATCGCCAAAGGCCCGCCACTATCCCCAAAACATGCATCCTTGCCTCCCTCAGGAAATCCGGCACAAATCATGTCATTCTTAACCGCCCCTGCGTAGGATTCTGGGGAGTTGCAAACAGCATTAGACACAACAGGTACTTCTACCTCCTGTAAGATATCACTGCCATCTCCCGTTTCAGAGATAGCTCCCCAGCCCACGGCCGTAGCAACTGTGCCCGGATCATAGAGGGGAGCATCAGAGACAGTGGCAAGGTCAGGAAACGTATTCACCACCGTAGCTGGCTGACTGAGGCGGAGTAGGCCGATATCCCCTAAGCGAGGCGTTTTAGGCACAGGTAAGGCAGGATAGGTTTCAAAGCTGCTGATATAAGCATCAAAATAGGTCGCACCCAAAGATCGATAGGCTGGATGGACAAATGCTTCCGCCACCGTGATTTGCTCACCCGTGTCACTGGTTAAGTCTGTCCGCCCCACCACCACATTCACGGTATTCACGTTATCGACTCGTGCCCCCGTTTGCAAACAATGCCCCGCCGTCAATACCCACTCTGGGGCGATCAAAATGCCGCCACAAAACTGAAAATTGTTCTGTCGAGGATTCACCAAGGCTGCCATCCAAGGATATTCGCCAGCATCCGCATCATTGCCATTAACAATAGCCTGAAGAACCTCTAGCCCCCCTCCAGACTCAGGATCCTGAACAAGAGTAGTGGGCAAAACTCCACAAGCTGTTGCTGTCAACCATCCGAGACTGACACTCAATAAATTGAAAGATAGCCTAGGGCAAGTTTTCTTAAATGTCTGCATAATCCCCTTTTCCCAATGGGAATATTTGGCAAGTATCCTGGGCAATAGCAAAGCTTGTCAAGAGAAGTCTCCCCAAATTCTGACCTAACTGAGTATGGGCAAGCATCTGAAGAGGGATTCTCTTTATTCTTCGCTGAGGGTTACTACAACCCTCCAGAAAACATGAGAAACTAAGGCGCATCGGTAGGGGTTTGAAACTAAGAATAAGAGACCCAAAAGAGAATGATAGGGGTGGGGCGGTGGATCTGAAACACATGTCGCCGATTGATCAGAGATCCCGTCTCTGGACGGTATTGGCGTTGTTGAGTGATGGATGTGGTCTTTGGTTGTCATTTGTGGTGGCTTTTGGCCTGCGAACCTTAGCCCCCCATGCCCTCCTGCCCCTGGATATTTATATGGGGTTAGCCACGGTTGCCGTGATCAGTTATTGGGGGATTACGGCTTGGTTGGGGGGCTATCGAGAGAGCAAGCTGCTCTCCCGTTTTGATGAAGTGGTAACGGTTTGGGCGGGGTTGGCGCTGGCTTTCGCGCTGATTTTGGCGGGAGCCTTTTTTATCCGTTCCATTTCGTTGTCGCGGTTGGTGGTGGGCTATGCGGCGGTGCTGGCCTGGATGTGGCTAACCCTGACCCGCTTGGGTTTGCGTGGCTGGATGGGTTGGCTGCGGCGGCGGGGATGGGGGATTCGTGAGAGCTTGTGGGTGGGGGAAAATCCTCTCTTGAGTGAGGTCAAGGAACGCTTGGAGCGGTTACCTCAACTGGGCTTTCGTCTGGTGGGAGTGGTGGGTAACTCCCCAAAAACAACCGTGGAAGGGATCCCTTATGTTTGTGATCTGGAGCATTTGACCCATTACCTACAATCCCATCCCCAGATCGGTGAAGTTTGGTTTGCCCAGCCGGAACTAGCCACCCAAGAGCGCCTGCTTAGTTTGCACTATCTGGGGCGAACCGACCTAAATGTTCGCCTTTTGCCGGATATTTTGGCATTCGTCACCGTTAACCTCAGCCTCCAATTGGTGGATGGCATCCCTTTGCTCACCCTCAAGGCTCCCCCCTTGCGTTTTTGGCACAACCGTCTGCTCAAGCGCAGCACCGATGTGGTGGGATCCCTGTTGGGACTGATCCTCCTCAGTCCTTTGTTGGTGGGAATTGGACTGGCGGTGCGGTTGTCTAGTCCTGGTCCGATTCTTTATCGTCAGGAGCGGATTAGTCTGGATGGGCATTGTTTTTGGATCTATAAGTTTCGCACGATGCGGGTCGATGCCGAAAGCAACCAGCAACCGGGCTGGACAATTCCCGATGATCCCCGCCGCACCCCCCTGGGATCCCTGTTGCGCCGCTTTAATCTGGATGAACTACCCCAACTATGGAACGTCCTACGGGGAGAAATGAGCTTAGTAGGGCCACGTCCCGAACGTCCCTATTTCGTAGAACAATTTAGCCGTGAGATCCCCAAGTATCTGGATCGCCATCTGGTGAAAACCGGAGTGACGGGCTGGGCACAAATTCATGGCTTGCGGGGAGATACCAGCATCGCCCGCCGCACCCAGTATGACCTTTACTATGTACAAAACTGGTCTTTCTTACTGGATCTGCGGATCATTGTGTTGACCATCTGGCAGGCACTGGTGGGCAAAATTGAGGGCTATTAGGGGATCCCCATCTGGGGAAATTTTTCGGTTATCACGGAGACTTTTTGCCAAACCAGCCATAAAAATGTCCTGTCACAGTGCTAAGCTAACTCCACGCCCATAGCTCCCTGCTGCCGTCACCTGAGCCCTCCCTTCTCCAGCCCGTTTTTGGGAGGAGACCTGTCAGGGGAATCTCAACGAGAGGATAGTTACGGGATAGAGAAGATTAAGCAGAGATTGAGCGTAAGGAGAGAGGTCACCATTCAAGAGCCACTTTCACTAACCGTCAGCTTGCGCGGTAGCCACGAAGTCCTTCCCAACTGCCAGGTTTTTCACCTGACTGGACTTTTGGATGCTTTTTCTGAGCCTGTCTTTCGTAAGGTTGTCAGTAAGTTTATTGAGGAGGGATCCGCCAACGTGGTTCTCGATCTCTCCCATGTCGATTTTGTGGACAGTTCAGGGGTGGGAGCCTTGGTCAGTTTGGCGAAACAAGCCCGTGACAAAGGTGGGGATCTCCAGATTGTCACCAACCCACGGGTTACCCAAACGGTCAAATTGATGCGCCTAGAAAAGTTTTTGCCCTTGCAAAACACCCTCGATGAAGCCGTCAGCCATTTTGGGTAGGGCATGGTTTCATCCTGGGGAACCTTCTGGGGAGTTAGTGCTGGAGCTGGGGATCCGGCTTGGTTAACCGTGCAGGGACAACACATTCTGAGAACTGTCGATCTGGTGGCCTTTCCCCAAGATCGGCAGGGGCAGCCGGGGGTGGCCTATCGGATTATTCATTCCCATCTGCGGCCTGAGCAAGAGGTGATGGCCTTGGCGTTGCCCTTTGTGCAGGATCAAGCGATTTTGCAGCAGGCTTGGCAGCAGGCCATCGATCAGCTTTGGCCTTGGCTGGCTAGTGGAAGGGATGTGGCCTTTGTCTGCGAGGGAGATGTCAGTCTTTACAGCACCTTCACTTATCTGGCTCAAACCCTGCGGCAACGGCAGCCAGAGGTGCCTATCCACGCTATCCCTGGGGTCTGTTCTCCGCTGGCGGCGGCGGCAGTCTTAGGGGATCCCTTAGCGCTGGGGGAGGAAAAGATTGCCATTCTACCAGCCATGTATAGCGTGAATGAGCTGGAGAGCGTACTGGCTTGGGCGGATGTTGTTGTGCTGATGAAGGTGTCCGCCGTTTTTGATCAGGTTTGGCAGTGGTTAGCGGCTCATCAGCTTTTGCAACAGGCAAGTTTGGTGGTGGAGGGGGGCAGTTCCCAGCAGCAAATTTATCGCACGTTGGTAGGATTAGAGGACTTTCGCCCCCCTTATTTTTCTTTGGTGGTGATTTGGAAAAACCGCTCTCCCAGCCATGTCTCCCTTCAGGAGTACTCGCTTTTCCTCTCCAGATAACCCAAGATTGATGACTTTGTAAACTACCCGACGCTCATGCTAGGCATAGGGCGCAGGCTTTCAATAGCCCTGCATCATCCCTGTCCAAGGAACAGAAAAGACGCGAACCTTCAGGCTGGTTTACAGCAGCCCCCCATTTCGCAATATTGACCGCACCATTATAGTCAGCGTCACCATGCCAGCCACAGTTACCACACTTAAAACCCTTACCTTGTCTGTCTCCCAAATATAGTCATTCCAAATAGGAGTGAGAGACTACCCACCACAATAAGTGCGGATAACCTGATCAATAGAAGTACCCTCCTCCGCATACATTCTCAGTCTCTTTAGCGCGCTAAAATCATGCTCAATATCATTCAGGTCAGGAGAGTACCTGGGCAGAAATACTACTTCATGACCTCCTTCTCTGACTAGTTCTTCAATCCTTTTCTTTCGATGTATTGGCGCATTGTCCATAATCAATACTGACTTCCTATCAAGTGCAGGTATCAAGTATGTCTTTAGCCATTTCTCAAATCCGATTGCGTTTAAGCTTCCCATAAATAACATGGGTGCTATCAAGTCTTTTTTCTTCTTCCGTCTTCCAGCTACTAAATTCTCTTTCGTGCTTCTCTTTCCTTGCCTCTCTCCATATATCCTCTTCCCTCTTCTTGACCATCCGTAAACACAATGCTTCATCTCCTCAAAGCCTGATTCATCTATGTATACAAGGCTCTCAACCCCATATCGCTTAATCAACTCCCTCAAAATTCGATAGTATTTCATTCTTTCTTCTTTATCTCTTTCTCGATACCTTAGATCTTTTTTTTCCAGTAATCTGCATCTCTTTAAGGGCATACCATATCGCATTCACCCTAACACCAAACTTCTTGGCTCGGTCTACTAGTTTTACTTCTGGGTTTTGCTCCACATCTTTGCGTAATGCTTCCCAATTAAGCTTGCGCTTCCTCCTCTCTATCTTGGTGGATTCTAAGTTTTCTCGGTCTAGCCATCGATAGATAGTAGAAGCACTAACCTGGAAAAGTGTTGCTGCCTTTGATACTGCCCCTCCCTGCTCTACATACTGGACAACACGCTCTCTTAGATCTAAACTGTAGGGCATACCCTTATTTCCTTTATTTTCTTAACCCTGGATTATTATACTTTCCTCTGAAACTACCATCCTTATTTGGAATGACTATATCTGTTGAGCAAGGTTGCTCGACAGGTTAAAGCGGTTGCGAACTTCGTAATAGACCAGACTTTGCAATTTCACCGAGTTCATGACCTTGGCTGGCGTATTCTGGTTTACCCAGTTACACGCTTCCCCAAACGAGTGCAAAGTGACCTCAAGTTTTTGAGCTTGTGTCTCGCTAGGCTTGAGTTTGCAGGATATAGTCAGGACTTGATTCATAGCCCCATTCTACTTCATGAGAATCTGTGGTGATGCCTAGAGACTTATTGCTCGTC
>JANRIL010000024.1:0-217620 GCA_033764955.1 Cyanobacteriota bacterium
TGTTCGTTCAATCTTTGACGCTGGATGTATCAGAGCTGTTTGAAGAACCAGAGCCGATTCAGTACCCTGCCAACCGCAAGCAGCAACTATCTAGGCAGGAAGAAGGCTCCTTGGTTGGCGATGTCGATAAGGATGCACTGCTGAGTTGGATAGACCAGACAGTCATGGAACCACCGCTTAATGCGTTAGAGATGGCAGCGCAACTACGGGATCTGGCGCATGGGGAGACTGTGGAGGAATGGTCAAGGGCGATCGCCCAGTATCTTCGTCAGTTCCCCTCAACTATTTGTATCTCTGATTTGCAGCAGGCGTTAGCAATGCCTCTGGTGGAGCTATGGTTGGGTTTATTAATCGGCGGCTACTCCTTAACCCAGCACGGTGAATTTTATGATAATCAGACGCTCTGGATTATTAATTATGATGGAGAGGTATAGGCTGCATCATGGTGCCCAGCCTTGTCCTACGGTAAGAGGCGTTATCCGTTCAAGCAATACCCTAATGACCAACGCTGTCTTGCCAACGTCCAATCTTCCCAGCCTAACCATCAACGACTTCCTGATCACCAGTTGGCTACATGGCAAGAGCCACGACACCCAACTTGCCTATCGTCGAGACATTGCCTGCTTCTGGACAATCCTAGAGCCAGTGCCACTCACCCAGATTGCTCTCCAAGATTTACAGCAGTTTGCCACTGCCCTAGCAACACGGGGAGATGCCCCTGCGACCCAACGTCGTCGCCTCAACACGCTGAAATCATTGCTGACCTATGCCCATGAGTTGGGAGAACTTCTAAGCAATCCCGGACGATTGCTCAAACCACCCATAATTTGCATAAGTCGATGAAATCAAGATGAAATCGTTTGAGATCGATCGACCGAACAACATCCTGAATTTTGGGTTAATTAGCCACTGCAGAACGGTGATTTCACCCTGAATTCATAATTTTATGTTTTCTTCTAATTGAGGATTATTTGTACTAAACTCAATCTCACCTCATGGTTTACTAGGGCGTGTTTTAAAACCCTCAAAGCTAGAATGGAAATAGCCGTAATTCAAAGATAGCTAACAGACATTGGTCACACGCAATCCAATTTCACGCAAAGACTTAACCAATCACCAATGGCAACGACTCCACCGTGGTTATGCGATCGCTGCAATTCCCAGCAGAATCATCAAAACACCTAAGACAATTGCCAATGCTGAAGTTGTTCTGGTTTCTCTAAAATCTTCAAAAGTCATAGCTCCTCCCAAAATGTTTTGCTAGGTTGTTAGATCTTGAAAGAGAGACGCGATTAACCCTTGTCTGTACAAGAGTTATCTCTCCCTTGTGCTCCTTTGCCCTCTCTAAGCGTTGACCAGTTCAGGTGATAAGCGCTTCAACACCAGTCGTTCATGTTCCACATGGATGTAGATTGTGTCGCCTTCGTGAAACTCGCCGCGTAGAATCGCTTTGGCAATCGGAGTTTCTAGTTCTCGCTGAACCGCCCGCTTCAGGGGACGAGCACCGTAAACGGGGTCATAACCGACTTGAACAATCCAATCGAGAGCCTCGTCGGAGATTTTGAGCAAGAGTTTACGCTCGCGCAGTCGCTCCTCTAAATGCTGCACTTGTTGTTTGACAATTTCGCGCAACTCGTCCTTCCGCAAGCTGTGGAAGATAATGATTTCATCAATGCGGTTGAGGAATTCGGGGCGGAAACTTTCTCGCACTGCTTCCATGACGCGATCGTGCATTTGTTCGTACTTGCTATCGTCTCCTGCCACATCCAAAATGTATGTTGAACCAATATTGCTGGTCATAATCGCGATCGTATTTTTAAAATCTACTGTGCGTCCCTGAGAATCAGTGAGGCGACCATCATCCAGGATTTGCAGCAGGGCGTTGAATACATCAGGATGAGCTTTCTCAATTTCGTCAAACAGAATGACAGAATACGGTCGGCGGCGAATCGCTTCGGTGAGTTGTCCGCCTTCTTCATAACCCACGTAACCTGGAGGCGCACCGATGAGACGGGCAACGGCGTGTTTCTCCATGTATTCGGACATATCGATCCGCACCAGTGCAGCTTCGGTATCAAACAGATATGCCGCTAACGCTTTTGCCAGTTCTGTTTTTCCCACCCCGGTCGGGCCTAAGAAAATAAAGCTAGCAATGGGACGATTCGGGTCTGCCAACCCAGCACGGGAACGTTGAATTGCATCAGCAGCAGCTCTTACAGCTTCGTCCTGACCAATCACACGTTGATGTAGCTCTTCTTCCAGATGCAAGAGTTTTTGCATTTCCGATTCAACCAGTCTGCTCAGCGGAATCCCCGTCCACTTGGAGATAATTTCGGCAATGTCAGCTTCGGTAACTTCTTCGCGCAACAGAGATTTACCGCTAGTCTGGATTTGAGCGAGTCGCGCTTCGGCTTCTTCTAGTTGTCGTTGTAGCTCAGTGAGTTTGCTGTATTTCAGTTCTGCTGCCCGGTTGAGGTCGTAATCGCGTTCGGCTTGCTGAATTTCTACATTGACACGCTCAATCTCTTGTCTAATTTGGCGAATGCGATCGATGATTTGCTTCTCTGCCTGCCATTGAGCATTGAGGGCATCTTGGCGTTCTTTTAACTCTGCAAGCTCTCTCTCTAGGCGTTCTAACCGCTCTCTGGAAGCACTGTCTGTTTCTTTTTGCAGTGAAAGCCGCTCCATTTCCAGTTGCAGAATTTTGCGATCGATTTCGTCTAATTCTTCTGGTTTGGAAGTAATTTCCATTTTTAGTTTAGCCGCCGCTTCATCCACCAAATCAATCGCTTTGTCGGGTAGGAAGCGATCGCTAATATATCTTGCAGACAAAGTAGCTGCCGCAACTAACGCACTATCAGAAACCTTCACGCCATGGTGTAACTCGTAGCGCTCTTTCAAACCGCGCAGAATTGAGATGGTATCTTCCACATTGGGCTGATCGACATACACCTGCTGAAAACGACGTTCCAAAGCCGCATCTTTTTCAATGTACTTGCGGTATTCATCTAGCGTGGTGGCACCAATACAACGCAGTTCGCCGCGAGCAAGCAGCGGCTTGAGCAAGTTGCTAGCATCCATTGATCCTTGCGTTGCACCCGCACCCACTACCGTGTGAATTTCGTCAATGAACAAGACGATTTGTCCCTGTGCTTCTTGGATTTCTTTTAAGACAGCTTTCAGGCGTTCTTCAAATTCTCCCCGGTATTTGGCTCCGGCAATTAACGCACCCATGTCTAAAGCGATTAGTTTGCGATCGCGCAATGATTCCGGGACATCACCACTGACAATGCGCTGCGCTAATCCTTCTACAATTGCCGTTTTACCGACACCGGGTTCACCAATCAGCACGGGGTTATTTTTAGTCCGACGAGAAAGGATTTGAATCGTGCGACGAATTTCTTCATCTCGTCCAATCACTGGGTCGAGTATGCCCTCATGTGCCAATTGGGTTAAATCGCGTCCGTATTTTTCTAGCGCTTCATATTTAACTTCTGGGTTTTGATCTGTCACTTTTTGACTCCCTCGAATCTGTTGAATGATGGTGCGGAGTTTTGTTTCATCCAGTCCAAATTCTTGAAACAACCCTTTACCAAAGCGATCGTCTTTGGCAAAGGCTAGTATTAGATGTTCAATAGAAATATATTCATCACCAAACTCTTTGCGGTATTGTTCGGCGCGATCGAGCAGCGTCTCTAAACTGTGTCCGATATAGACCGAACCACTGCTAGCCCCCGATACTTTGGGCTGACGGTTGATAAAGTCGATAGTGCGCTCGTGTAGTTTTTGAACATTTACCCCGGCTTTGTTGAAAATAGAACTGGCGAGACCTTCCTGTTCCAGTAGCGCTGGCATCAAATGTTCGCTCTCAATCTGCTGCTGCTGAAACTGCTTGGCAATTTCGGGAGTCCGAACAAGGGCTTGCCAGGCTTTTTCGGTAAATTGCGCGGGATTGGTTGGTTGCATAATCGTGCCCCTTCGCTGAGAAATAAATTATTTTGTTAATGCTCTTAATTACGAATTTGTAATTCAGCTCGGTAGGCACGCAGTTGCGCCTTGAGTTGGGCAATTTCAGTTACCATATCTAGCACCATTGCTGCTCCGACCCAATTCAAGTTCAGATCGTGGTGCAACCTTTGAATCTGCACAACGCGAAAGAGATCCTGTCGGTGCAACATGATTCCTACAGGTTCAATTAATCCCAGGCGGGCAAATCGTTCTAGCAATAAAACCGAGGTTTGAGTGAGGTAGGCGGCTTGCTCGAAACTATAGAGGCGATCGCCTGTTTCTGACCACACCACGCAAGACAAACTCAGGTTAGAACTCATAACCGCACCTCTTCTAAGCTCTGACGGGAATTAAAACTACTGACCTGCTGCAATTTTTCATAGCACTCTCTTTCTTGGGGACTCAAATCTTTGGGTGTCACAATTTTTAACCGCACGATCAAAGCGGTACGATTACCTTTTGGATTGCGCCAGCCCTTGCTACGTAGCCGGAGTGCTTGGCCGGAATCCACACCGGCTGGAATCGTCATCGTTACCTTGCCGTCGGGCGTGGGAACATCTATTTGTGCGCCAAGTACCGCTTCCTCTGGGCTGACAGGTACTTCGCAAGCAAGATTGTCGCCCTCAAATTTGAAGAAAGGATGGGGCAATACTTCAATTGTCAGATACAAATCGCCGCGTTGCTGACTAAAAGGACTCATCTGTCCTTTGCCTTTTACCCGAATGCGGCTTCCCGGTTTCGCACCCGGCGGAATGCGAACAGTGATAGTTTCTCCATCAATTTGTAGCCGCTTCTGTGTACCGTGAAACGCTTCAGAAAAAGTAAGCGCGATCGCCGCTTCTGTATCCTGTGCGGGAACATCAGTGAAGCGGCCGAAGGGGTCTTCTCCATAGCCAAAGTCGGCGTATTCCCGGAATCCTTCTGGTCTTCTTGTAGTGCGATAATTCGCTGTGCGCTGCCTTGTACGACCGCCACTGCGACCTAACCCTCCCAGCAATTCATCAATGAAATCATCAAAGTTGCCATACTGGCTAAAGTCATAACCTTGTGTATCCGCCCCTCTGGGTGGAGGTGCACCCGCCGCAGCCTGTTGCCAGTACTGACCATACTGGTCATACTTCTGGCGTTTTTCCGGGTCGGACAGCACTTCATTAGCTTCGTTAATTTCTTTGAACCGCGCTTCCGCTTGCTTATCGTCAGGATTTAAGTCCGGGTGATATTTCCGTGCCAGTTTCCGGTAGGCTTTTTTGATATCCTCCGGAGTGGCGTTCTTACTGACACCCAGAATTTCGTAATAATCTTTGAAATCGGTTGCTGCAACCATCAGCACCTCTTGAGATTAACGCGATGGGACGGGTGGGCAGAGGGATTGTTGCCGATTTGGAAACCTTATCCAAATCGGCGTTTTGCAACAGGCTTGCAGTTGATCAGGGTTGCAGCATGGCTAACCCTCACCTTGATAGGTTTAAACCCAATCAAGCATTAGCGGTTTGCTGACTTTCGGCTCTGGACACCCGGTTGAAGAAACTAGAGAACTTTTCCCGGAGTTTGGCAAATGGACTTTCTGTTTTCTCCTTTGCCCTGATTTGCCGCTCAATGTCTCTGATTGCCCGGTCAAGTTCTTTGTACTCGGGATCGCGTCTAGCATAGCCCAGTTCTCTCGCCAGCTTGAGGTGGGTGCGAGCATCTGCCAGCGACCGCAGTACTTGGTCCCGATTTTGCTGGTCCTGATTTTGCTGGTCCTGATTCTGTTGATCCTGTCCCTGAGCGGCTAAAGCCATTGCAGCAGCTAGTTCAGTCAGGGCATTAATCAGTGGAATGGGTCGAGATTGTTCTGTCACCACCAGAGTTGAGAGTGCCAGTTGTATTACCGCTCTGGCTTCAGCGGTTCTCCCTTGATGCAACAATCGGGCGGACTCCTTCATGGCATCAGGATACGTCTCAAGTGGCAGATTGACGGTTGATGTGCGAATCTCGCTCACCAGGTTGTGCAACAGTGCCCGCCCAGTCGGAAAATCTTCCTCATTCACAGCCCTCTTAGCTTCATCGCGAATTGGCTCAATCAAATCAAAATCCCGAGGGGCAAGATCGATAATGGTGATCTGAGTTGACACAGGAACCAGAGCCAGTTCAGGGTAGCGTGCCAGGAGAATATCCAGTTTTCCAGTTGCCCGTTCCAGAGCTTGAATGCTTTCCTGAGTGTTTTCCTGATCCATGGCGTTGATTGCATTGCGAGTTTCTGCGATCGCGGCGACTGCGTCCTGATCTAGGGAACTTTGAGCCTCATTCGTTGCCTTTTGCCTCTCCTGTTCAATCTCCTGCTGAGATTGAGGATTGGGCTGATTCAATGTCGTAGAGTTCATAATTTTCTCCTTGTTTGTTAATTTGTTTTGGGTTTGGAATCGGTGGTTTTTTCATCGCGATCAAACAATGTTTATGCACCGCTACGATACACTGGCTTTTTCGGCGGCAGCGTGTAGAGTAATGTCAATCCCACGCATAACACCAATCCGGCGATACCGCTCCACAACGACAGCACAAGCGCTAAGAAGTAAAACACGCTAGTTAATGTGTACCTGCGGGTGAGGTAAGCGATGAATTGACCGTCGAGATTTCTGTTCAGCAATCGATGATTGCGGCTGGCATAGAGCCAGATGAGCGCCCATGTCAACACTGATAAGAACAATACCAATGCATACAAGACGACTACGGCTTGCAACTGCTGTGGGTCAGTAATGCATCTAGCCACGACCGCCGTTGGAAACGGCAGAAACGCAATACACATCAGAAACAAGAGGTTGAACAGATTAAATACTTGATCACTCCGTTCGTAGAGTTGGAAGACATAGTGATGATTTGCCCAGAAAATTCCAATGACCACGAAGCTGAAAATGTAGGCGAAGTAGGACGGCCACAATACGAATAATGCTGAGGCAAGACTTAGTGTGTTGGTTGTTCCCTCCGTAAAGTTCAACTCTGGCACGCGAATTTCCAGTATCAGCAGCGTGATGGCAATGGCAAACACGGCATCGCTAAACGCTTCAATCCGCTGGGTGTCCGACTCCGTTGATGCTCGTGATTTCTGCATAGTTGACTTGATTCTGTGTTCCACCATACCTTTGTGCCTGCTTCGATGATAGTAGAGGCGGCCGTTCTGACGGTCAGGCTTAGGGCAAGATCGTGATCCAGTTTTCCACCGAGGTGATTCCTGGTGCTGACCACGCTGCCCGCTCCGCCTCTTGCTTCTCAGCCCAGGAGCGCACCGCCCCCCTCAGGATGACCTTGCTCCCCTTCACCTCGACCGTGATCCGCAGCGCGTCGGTCTCCGCGCTACGCACCAGTGCCTGCTCAATTTTCTGCTTGAGTTCCGACGGCGACACGCGGGGCTTGATGGTGAGCAAGTTGGCTACCCCCTTGACGCCTTTCAGACGGCGGACAACCCGCTCGACATCGCGCTTCTGGTACTCCCACTCGACCACACCCCTGAGCGTGACCCAGCCCTTGGAGACCGTGACATCGAGATCATCGATGGACACGCCGACATCCCACTCCAGCGCATGAATGGCGGCTGCGGCAATGTCGGCATCAGTGCGCTCGGCGGAGCTAGGTAGCCGCACCTCAATGTCGTTAGCTACAGCCAGTACGCCACGGACGCGGTGGGCAGCTTCTTCGGCAGCCCAGCGCTTGTAAAAGGAATCGACCCAGCCTGTGAGCGTAACAACACCGTCTTTGATGGCGACGCCGACTTCGGTAGACTGGACGCGGGAATCCCACTTCAACTCATTCAGCACATCCTTTTGGATTGCCTCGTCAGTTCGGGTTACGGTTGCAGTTGTCATGGTTGTTTCTCCTTTAAGTTGTTTTGTGACTGGAATACGTGCCTTGTTCGTCGCGATGGGCTACGCCCCACCGTAGACGATGGCGCAGAGCGCCCGTTGGAAGCGATCGCAACTCTGGAAATTTACGATGTGACTTTAGACTTGGAATACGTGCCTTGTTCGTCGCGATCGAACATCTGTTTGACCCGATCCCAAGCCTTCGTCAAGGCATTATCTTTTCCATTGGCTTCTCTGAACGACCGATTGTGGGTATCAACAAACGTTTTTTGTGCGTCGTCCGACAAATTTGCTCTAATTTCTGGTGAAATCTGCTCATTATCTGCCAGTTCACCTTTTGGTTGACGGGGAATCTTCATGTCAGTGATGGCGACTTCTTCCGCACCCGCACTTTCTAACAGTGAGACAACTTCGTCTGCTTGTTCTTGTGGCACTTCCGCGACCAGTAGAAACTCACCTGTTTTCAGGCGTGTTTCGTAAATAGCAGCTTTGTCCTCTGGCATACCCAATGCGATTAAGGCAGATCCAATGCCTGCTCCCAGGGAACCATATAAAGCACCGCCTGCCGCTCCTAATAATGCTGCTCCCAAAGGACCTGCTGCTACTACGGTGCCCAAAAAGGGAATGAACAACACGCCCACACCCGTCAGTAAAGCCAAGATAGAACCAAATAGCGATCCAAAAATCGCTCCGGTGGCGAGTCCATCCAAGATCACACCTTGTTTAGTCACAAATCCGGAGATGCGAGTTTCGGTGTGGAAGTCGCGACCAATAATCGAAATGTGATCTTTGGAAACGCTGCGATCGATTAGACGCTCAACCACTTCTTGCATCTTCTTCTCGTCTTTGAAACTAGCAGAGACACTTTTGAGGATGGTTTCTTCAGATGTAGAAGTCATAAAAATTACTCCAAATTAAAAAACTAGATAACATCATGAAATGTGGCGCAGATTTAAGGACGCGGGGACAGGAAGAGAGTATTTGATGATTTCACTGCGTCACCCAGAGGGTGACGCACGCAGGCTCGCTAAAGCAGTTCCTTTAACTCTGGAAGAGCAACGGACTGCTCGCTGCGTCTTGTTACGTTTATTCCACAAAGTCTGCATCGATGACATCTTCACCGCCGCCTTGACGGTCTGTAGAAGTACCACCGTTTTCTGTGGAAGTACCACCGTTTGGAGATGCACCTGCTTGTGAGTAGACCGCAGTGCCGATTTGCATCAGGGCTTGTTGAATTTCGTTGGTGAGCGACTTCATGCGATCGAGGTTGTTCTGCTCAATTGCCTGACGCAAGTCTCGAATTAAGCCTTCCACGCGGGACTTGTCTGCTGGTGGCACTTTGTCGCCCAAATCCTGTAGTTTTTTCTCGGCTTGATAGGCAATAGAATCCGCCATGTTTTTGGTGTCGATTTGTTCGCGCCGCCTACGGTCTTCTTCCGCATTGCGATCGGCTTCTTTCACCATCCGCTCGACTTCAGATTTGTCGAGGGTGGATGCACCTGTGATGCTAATGGACTGTTCTTTACCTGTGGCTTTTTCTCTGGCAGTTGCTGACAGAATCCCGTTAGCATCAATGTCAAAGGTAACTTCGATCTGTGGCGTACCTCTGGGAGCGGTCGGAATCCCATCTAGTCGGAAGGTTCCCAGGCTCTTGTTGTCGGATGCCATTTCGCGTTCACCTTGCAGAACATGGATTTCTACGTTTGTTTGTCCATCAGCCGCCGTTGAGAACACCTCAGACTTCTTCACTGGGACAGTGGTATTGCGCGGAATAATCTTGCTCGTCACACCACCTAGAGTTTCAACACCCAGCGACAACGGCGTGACATCTAGGAGCAGTACGTCTTTTACCTCACCCCCAAGCACACCCGCCTGAATCGCTGCACCCATTGCTACGACTTCATCTGGGTTGACACCCTGGTATGGGTCTTTGCCGATTATCTGCCGTACCAGTTGCTGAACAGCCGGTATCCGAGTTGCACCACCCACTAGGATTACTTCGTCAATATTTGCGGGACTCAGTTTAGCATCGCGCAGAGCTTGTTCGACGGGAATGCGGCTGCGATCGAACAAGTCGGCGCACATTTGCTCAAACTGTACCCGCGTTAAGGTCATATCTAGATGTTTCGGACCTTCCGGGGTTGCAGTAATAAAAGGTAAGTTAATGTTCGTCTGTGTTGCGCCTGACAGTTCAATTTTGGCTTTTTCTGCGACTTCGGTGAGGCGTTGCAGGGCTTGGTTGTCTTTACGGAGGTCGATGCCTTCGTTACGCTGGAATTCGGTTGCTAGCCAGTCTACGATTCTCTTATCAAAGTCATCACCGCCCAAGTGGGTGTCGCCACTGGTCGCTTTCACTTCAAACACACCATCACCCACTTCTAGGATAGACACGTCAAACGTTCCACCCCCTAAGTCAAAGACTAGGATGGTTTCATTGGTTTTCTTGTCAAGTCCGTAGGCGAGGGCAGCCGCCGTTGGCTCATTGATAATTCGCAGAACTTCAATCCCGGCAATTCTACCGGCATCTTTGGTCGCTTGCCGTTGAGAGTCATTGAAATAGGCAGGGACGGTAATTACCGCTTGCCTCACCGGTTCTCCCAGATAGGTGCTGGCATCATCGATCAGCTTGCGGACTACCTCAGCCGAGATTTCTTCGGGTGAAAATTCCTGGTTCAGAGCGGGACAGTTTAGCTTGACGTTGCCATTACTGTCACGTACCACTTTGTAAGTAACTTGTTTTGCCTCTTGGGTGATTTCATCATACCTGCGCCCAATGAACCGCTTAACGGAATAATAGGTGTTTTCTGGGTTCATTACACCCTGGCGTTTGGCAATTTGCCCGACAAGTTTTTCGCCCTTCTTGGTGTAGGCAACCACAGACGGAGTTGTGCGACTGCCTTCTGTGTTCGCAATGACGATGGGTTGTCCGCCCTCCATTACAGCGATACAGGAGTTGGTCGTTCCTAAATCAATACCAACGATTTTTGCCATCGTTAACAATCTCCTTCAAAGATTGAGATAAAAAATTGAGAATCTGGATTCAGGACAAGTTGAATAAATGGTATTGAGAAGGAAGAGGGAAGAATCTATACCTTGAACCTTCTGCCCTCTGGCTCCTTAGCACTCAGGATTTGGCTGCGGTTTGAATCGCGGCTAACAATGAGCGGAGGTCGCAAGAGCCATCGTGGTACACACCGTTGATGAAAAAAGTCGGCGTGCCGTTGCCCCCGCTCTGAATTCCGCTTGTCATCTCCTGCTCTTAAGGGAGTGCTTGGGAAAACATTGCGTCACTGCCCTTGCCCGTTGCCCCCGTGCCCGTCACCTAAGTTTACTTTCACAACCTTGTTCTTATCTTCTTCAGCCTTGGGCAGCTTCAGCTTGAGAATGCCATCTTTGTATTCTGCTTGCACCTGATCGTGCTGGACACGGGTAGGCAACGGAACTACGCGCTGAAACCTGCCATAGCGGAATTCGGTGCGGGTGATGCCTCTTTCTTCCGTTTTGATTTCTGACTTGCGCTCACCGGAAATAGATACTGCCTCTGGCGATACCTGCACATCTAAGTCTTTGGGGTCTACACCGGGAACTTCTACCTTGAGATGAACTCCATCAGGGGTTTCTTCTATCTCCGCAGAGGGAATAAAGGCAATGCCTTCCTCTCCTCTACGACCTGTTGGTGCTATTTCATCAAACAAGCGGTTTAACTGCCGCTGCAAACTTTCAACTTCTCGGAAAGGTTCCCAACGAACGAGTGACATAATTTCAAGTCTCCTGATGATCTATACTTGGGTGTTTAGAATTCTGCATTAGGCTGGGTTTTGTCAGTCGCTGAAACAGCGTTGCTATACATGCCAGTTCTGAACTCTGTTGACACTGTAAAAAAGAAATCTAAGGGCTTTCTGAGGAAATTATGATGATTGGGGATTGGGACAAGGCAAAATTGGTAAAGGCGATTTTTTCCCTGTAGATGTCTCTCTAGAGCAAGCTAAGTGGAGCATGTTTTGAACGGCGATGTTGACCCCTCGGCTGTGCTGACGCATCGCTTGCCTCTAACTGAAGTAAAGCAGGGCTTTGAGATGTTCAAGCACAAGCAAGACCAATGCATCAAAGTGATGCTGCAGCCGGGCTAGTTGTGCGACGGCAGGTAACTTTGAACCCGCGCCGATAACCTCTGTACCATCCGTACCAACGCATTGTTAGGTAGCTGTTGCATCTACAAACTGCATAGCCAACGAGAAATAGATGCAACTTGATTCTCCTCATTCAAGTTGGCAGCATTACTGAGCGTCCCGCTTACTAATTGCTCCCAAATTTCACCAGCCATCCTTTTCTCAATCGCTGCTCCTACAAAAAATGTCAGGGGCGAATGACCAGCATCTGCGAATGCCTGTCTAATACGGTTGAGTGCTGCTTGTGCTGTTTTCCAATGCTCGTCAGCTCCGGCTGGATCAATTCCGCCTTTCAGTTCTCCCAATGCAATTGTGTAAGGCTCAACTTCAATAGGTTCAATTTTGCTGGATTTATTAGCTGGCAATGCTTCTGGCGCAAGATTGAACAAACAGAGGTCTACATTACTTTTAACTAACGGAATATTTAGGTTATAGATAAGTTCACGTCTACCAAGAGCGCTCTCCCAACTGAGTCCGCGTAAAGAAAATTCAATTTCTGCATCGTCGTTTGTCATCGCTATCCACCTTTTTGTCTTTGAATGCAGCCAATGATATTTTTGACCTGCAATTGTAAGAGTTGAAAGAATAGCACGAGTTAGTTTTCTTTGTGCCAAAGCTCCACCAACATTACGCATTGAACCACCAAGCGTATCGCCACGAGTCAATAGAAATCTAAAGACTAATTCCTCTACAAAGTTTGCACCTACTGGCTCAAGAAAGTTTTTGATTAGACCGTTAATCGCATCAGTTTTATCCTCTGGTGTCAAATGAGCAAGAGATTTGTCAGACAATCCTGCCGCAGTCAACAATCCCATCTCGATACCCTGAATGTCTAGCAAATCAGCAGGACTTTTAGCTTGATTTGCCGCTTCTTGAAGTGCCCTTGCTTCTGCAACATAAGGGGTAGCCCGTCGATTTTTCTCAAGCGCAAGTGCTACAAAGCCCGCACGAGTCGCTTCATAGGTTGTGACAAGATCGTCACTAGACTGAAGATGGCTACGATAAGCAGTCATAGGATCAGATTACTGTTTTTTCCATACGTAAACACACTTTCTCAAGGGGTCACGCCCATGATTGCCCATTTGCTGGCTACTGTTACCCTTATTGCTAGGTAAAACGAGAATATTTTCAACTATAAAACCTAGCTTCTCTGCAAAGTCAGAGAGGAGCATATCTACTGAAATACTTACGCCAGAGTAACGCACATTGTCATTGACCATAAACAACAATGCTCCAGGTTTAAGTGCGCGAGAACATTCTTGTATGACGCAAGCCATTTCATAGAAGTAACCTCTCACCATCCTGGGTATTCCGTTATTATTTAATACACCCTGGAGTTTCTGATTATCTAAATATCTCAGGATAGCTTGCAATAGAGGTTGTGAATTTGCAGTTTCTAAAGCCAAGCTCCAATTTGGATTGATAGTTAATAAATCTTTTGAGCGATTTTCGACTGTACAGCTTAACATCTCCTGCCGGAGATCAATTAGTCCCTTTTCAGAAATATCTAACAATGCAAGCTCTAATGCATAAGTACGAGTGTAATCATATCGATTACAATAGGGTGGAGATGTGATAACAGCATCATAAGTTGCATCAGGTAAAGTCGGTAACAATTTGAGGCAAGACCCTTTGTAAAGCTCGATTTTACCTTGCGATCTTTTGAGCGAAAAAAGTTCTACCTGATGTGTAGGAGGTTCCAGATCATCAACAATTTCTTCTATTTTACTAGTGATGGCATAATCAAAATCTAAGATTTTACCTTTATTGAAAGGCCTTTTCCCCTGCCCACGACCGGAACGATAATCCCAACGAAGATATTGCCCATCTTTGCGAGTGTAACTTATAGACTCCAAAATGCAAAGTAAAGCGAAGAGCAAAACTTTTTGAAGTCTTTCGTTTTCCTGATAACAAGCTCCAAGGTATTGCTCAATTGCTCTTTTGTTTTCTGTAGAATAAGCTCCTTTTGTAATCTTGAACTCTGGCAAGCAGAATTCTTTTTCAGCCTGTTTCCATATCTGCGAACTTAACCAAGTCTTGAGACGTACAAGATCATCAGATCTAAATTCGGTATCGAGAATCTTCTTCGTTTCAATAATCTGTTGACCAATGGGTAACAATTCAATACCATCGGCATCAAGTCCCAAATCACTAGCAGCAAACAAAGCTGTTCCGCTACCTGTAAAAGGATCTAGTATCTTGCCCTGCTCAAACCCGTATTTCTGAAATAAAAACTCAACAAGAGAAGCAGAAAAGGCTTCTTTGTACTTGTACCATCGATAAATAGGTCTTGCTTTGTTAGCTTGAAAACTTACTAAAACTCTGGTGAGTGCAGGCTGAACTAAAAACTTGGTTTGGAAATGATGTTGCAATCGTTTGTCAAGGTTGTTAATTTCCCTAAGAGCGCTAATTTGCACTTCAGGGGCGATGTCGGAGATGCTTGACAGACTTGTCACAAGTATTAGTCCCTATCAAACACAGATCTGCCCATTATATCAGTGCCTCCAATAGTCCGCCGAATCTAGGTTACATCGCATGTCCCCTCAACATTGCCCTAACAGATATGTGGGAGCCAGCTAACTAGATGCTAGCCCGCCATCGCTAAGCGCTGGGTATATTCCTCTGGTGACATGACTTGCCAGCCCATTTCACCATCTAGTTCCAACACCAAATCGTGATATTTCAAAAGGCTGGTGCGGTGTCCCACACTCAGATAAACCGTGCCCATTTCCGAGAGTCGCTCGTAGAGCATCCGTTCATTAAACACATCGAGGGCACTAGTGGCTTCATCCAAAATCACCATATTGGGATGATTTAATAAAATGCGGGCAAAGGCCAAACGCTGCTGCTCCCCCAACGATAGGATGCTCGACCAATCTTGCTCGCTATCCAACCCTCCCACTCGCTCCGGCAGGGATCCCAAATTGACCTGTTCCAGAGCATTTTGTAGTTCTGTTTCCGTGATTTCCTGACGATAATTGGGATAAAGCAGTTGATCCCGTAGGGATCCCAAAAGCATGTAGGGTTTCTGGGGTAAAAAGAGCATCTGTTCACGGTTGGGATGTAATATGGATCCCTCGCCATTGCTCCATAATCCAGCAATCGCTCGCAATAACGAACTCTTCCCACACCCACTGCTCCCCACCACCAAAAGTCGTTGTCCAGCCTGCAAAGTTAGGCTGAGATTTTGAATTAACGTTCGCTCTGAATTGGGAGTTTTGAGTGTGAGATGCTCTAGGGCAATGTGAGGAGCCACTACCGTTTGAATAACCATCTGGTCGGGTTCCGATTGACCCGCTTTTTGTAGGGCTTCATTAAAGGCTCCCAAACGGTTAATTCCAGCCGCAAAACTAGAAATACTTTGAATCTGGTTGGTCACTAAGGATAAGGCACTCAGAACCTGGCTAAAAGCAATCGTCGCTTGGGTAATTCGCCCGAAGTCGGTCACACCCGCAAAATAAAGAGGAGCCACAATCACATAGGGAACTACGCGAGTAAAATAGTTATAGCCATACTGAAACAAATCAATAATGGACTGCCAAATAATCAACAAATCAAAATTACGGAGAGCCGCCACAAATCGATTGACAACCTGCCGTAACTCCAAATTCTCTCCTTGATAAAAGGCAATAGATTCCGCATTATCTCGCACATGCACCATGCCATAGCGAAAATTGGCCTCCAGTCGAAGCTGATTGAAGTTGATACCAATTAGCTTTCGACCTGCTACCACAGCAATCGCCGTTCCCACGGTTGCATAAACCACCAACCCGAAAGCCAGGGGCTTTGAGATTTCATATAAAATTCCTGTAAAGGCATAAAGAGTGAGAATAGAGTCTAAAATATCCAACAAAAATGAGAGGGTTGTGCCCGTAAAGGAAGCAACATCTTCGGTGACCCGTTGGTCAGGATTATCAATTTGTGTGTTAGCGGCATTAGAGTCTAGCTCATAATAGGAGCGCTTGTTAAAATAAAGGTTGAGAAAGTAGTTGGTTAGCCATTCTCGCCAAAATAATCCTAATTTGAGTCGAGCATATCGGTAAATGACTAAGATGGGAATGGCAGAGATAATTAAAATCGTATAGATCGTTAAAAACTGCCAGAATGTTGATTGATCCTTTTCCTGAAGAGCAGTATCTATAAATCGGAAAATAAAGCTAATCATCACGTTAAGTCGGTTGACCGTTAGCGATAAAAACAGCAAAAAGGTCAGAAGCACCCATTGTTTTTTTCTTTGATAAATTTGTCTGCCTGCTACAATAAAAGCAGAGCCACTGATGAGGAAGCTGACTAAAGCCACATAAAAAATGGGTGAGTTGATGTTATTTTGAGTCTGTTGAATCAATCCCTCCGCAACATTGGTAAAAAACTCAGGAAATAACGCCTGACCTGCTAAAGCAACCCCAATTTCCACAAAAAACATCAACGAAATCACAAAGACCATGGCGGCAGCCAATAGCCCTAGAAAAGCCCAAACACTTCCTTTCTCCATAGGAAAAAAATATGGTTGAGCAATTGTTATAAAGCGATCCCAAAGGGTGCGATCAAAATTAAATCGGAGTTGAGGGGTGGAGGATGGCATCAGAGTTCTAAGGGGTCAGGAATAGTCAGCCTTTCTAGATTAGCAGGAGTGTGGAGAATTGCTGCTGGATTGCTGTCACGCCCCTAGCTAGGGTGGATGCGCTAGACTAACTCGCAAGGTGTGCTCTTAGATCAATAGAATATTTAGCAATGATTGAGGCGAAGTTCTCGCTGGACTTGTCTTAACCAGAGGAGATGATTCTACCCCCCGTGAGACGCTAGCTGAACCGGAGAGGATCCCATGGCTCGATTTGTGTTTGCTGCTCAAGAACTGCCTACTTTGCTTCGTCAGCAGAGCAAGCACTTTACAACGGGGTACTTGCAGTTGCACATGCGCTCCTCCGACCAAGTTGAAGCCAAAGAAGCCTGGTTGCTGGCTTTTTTTCAGGGACGGATAGTTTTCTCCTCCCATCAACCCCTCAACTGCAAAGTCTTTCTCCAACGGTTGTCCCGCTACATTCCCCGACTCAAGCTGGGTTGGTCCCAACGAGCCATTCAGGTGATCCAAGAGCGCCTCATGCGGCAAAACTCGATTCAAGAACTAATTGAGGGGATGACTCAGTTAGCACTGCTCAAGCCGGGAGAAGTTGAGGATGCCATTTGGATGAATCTGATGGCAGATTTTGATCGGTACCTGTTTGAGCGATCGGGTACTTGTCGCTTTGAGGTGAATGATCTGGTTGCCCAAGAAGCCCCTATCAACGGGTTTGAGTTGGAGCCTCTTCTGCAACGGGCGGCAGAACGACGAGATCAATGGGCTACTCTCAAGGTGGGCGTGCCGACGATGTTAGCCGTGCCCTTAGTCAATTGGGAGCGGATCAATCGCTATAAGATCAGCGAAGAGCAAAAGCAAAAGCTGCACAGTTTGACCAAAGACGGGCAGTCTCTGGAGACTATAGCCGCCAAACTGGCGCGTGACCGCCTAGAAGTTGCTCAGATGTTTGCGGGTTGGGTCAAAAAAGGCTTGGTCAGTCTTCAGACTCCCCCCGAATTATTGCAAGCCCAGCAGCACAACCCCACTACCATTCTGGCTGTGGATGACAGTATGGTCATGCAAGAAATTCTCAAGCAATCTTTGCCTAACTACCGCGTAATTACGACAGGCAATCCTTCGGAACTGTTGAATTTACTGTTTCAACATCAACCAGATCTATTACTGATGGATGTGACGATGCCAGGCATTGATGGCCTAGAACTCTGTCGGATTGTACGGAACCTGGAAGAGTTTAAGTCTATCCCGGTGGTGATGTTGACCGCCCGTGATGGATTTTTTGATCGGATTAAGGGCAAGCTGTCTGGAGCCACTGCTTACTTAACTAAGCCCTTCAGTGAAGTGCAGTTGAATACGGAGATTGAACGGTTGCTCAACCTTCACCCTGCTTCGCAAGGACGACAGGCCAAGCCGTTGAGCTCTCCGGTTGATGTACCAACTGACTGGCATAATTCCATGTTCAATCCCACGACAGGTCAGTAATCCGGTTAGGAAGTATCTGCAAGTCAACCTCTCTTTCTTCAGCCAATTCAATTTTCTGGTTTCTCCGTAATGATTCCCTCGCTTAGGGGATTGAGGGATCCGCTGAGTCGATCCGGGATCCCTTGACAGCCTCCTGGTACCGTGGCGCGGGTTTGGGCTCCCCCCCAGGCACAGAGGTAGTAGCGTTGTTCGTCGGATAGCCGCTTTACCTGCTGAAAGTTGGCTCCCTGGATCAGCGCCCCCGTAAACTCTCCTGTTTTGAAGTTGGGTTTGCGTTTGGGGTGACCGGGGGTAGCGGTTTCTGGGGATCCCGCAAAGAGAAAGGCTTTGTGGAGGTCAGATTTTTGCAGATTGGCGGCCCGCAGATCCGCACTGCTGAAATTACAATAACTGAGATCGCATTCACTGAGATTAGCCCCCTCCAAGCTAATATCACTGAAATCAATCCCCCGCAGTTCCGTCTTGCTCAGATCCGTGCGCTCTAAAATCGTTCTTAAATTTACCACTCGGGTTCCGTTCAAGCGATCCCGTTGATAGCCGCCGGATCCATCCAAGATGGGTCGCCCTAGGTGTTCATCCCGCCGCAATGGGCTTAACAGGTTCGCCATCGATAAAAAGCGCAAAATCTTAGCTTTGCCATAGCGATCCACACCGTTCATGATGGCGGCAGTGCGTCCTTCTGCAATCGCCCGCTCCAAGGGCCAATCATCCAGTTGTCCGTCGGGGCTGAGCACTAAGCCAGAAATTCCTTCAAAATAAGCATCGATGGTTTGCTGTTGGGTAATGAGATTTTGTTGAATGGTCAATTCGCGGGAGATGACATATTGTTGCCAAGCAATGTAGGCGGCCAAAATGGCAATCAAAATTTGTCCGGCGGCTCCAAATACCTCCCCCAAAGCTCCTACCGCATCCCAGCCAAAGGATCCTAACCATTGCTCCATCTGACCAAAAACATCCGACAACATCACAAAAACCACCAGCGCCGCCAAGAATCCTAGCCATGCCAGCAGTTGTCCAACCCCTTCCGCTCCCAGATTTTTAAGCAACGAAGGCAATAATTGCCAGCCCGACAAACCCAGTAGTACCCAGGCGGCTAGCCATGCTAACCCACTTAGCCCTGTGCCCAAACTAACCACCAACAGTCCAAAGGATCCCAGCCAGAGGGCTAGCCAACGCCCCCCTAGGGTAGCCACTAGGCTCGGCCATAAACTGGGATCCGCCAGAGGGGGGGAGGCTGACTCGGATAAGCCGATCTCGCCAGAGGCCGCAGAAGAAGGGGTAGAAGGCAAATCCATGAGCAAAAACTCGCAAGTATAAAGGGGCAACCGGTTGATCTAGGGCAGGATCCCTCCTGATTGATTAGCCATCGGAGGGACAGGCTCCCCTCCCCTCTTGTTTCCGAAAAACTCTAGCCAATTCTTGCGAAAGACGGCTCAGGCTGGTGAGGAGATGAGGACAATGTTAATGTTACATAGAGTCTCCACAGAGAACGATGGAATCCAAAACTCGAATTCGCAATTCGGTCACTCCTAACGGGCAAAAGCTAGCTATTGTGCCTGTGGAGGGACGATTTGATGCCAAAGCCGCTTCGGAAGCTCGCCAACTGCTCCAGCAGGTGATTGACTTTGGTTACCCTAACCTACTGCTCGATATGGCTGGTGTCACCTTTATGGATAGTTCTGGATTGGGGGTTTTGATCTCGGCGCTCCGCAAATGTCGTTCGGTGGGGGGAAACCTGGCTCTCTGTAATGTGCCTGATAATGTAGCCTTGGTACTCAATCTCACTTCAATGGAAAAAGTCCTGCTCAGTTTTAGCGATATACAAGGGGGAATCACTAATTTCCCCACGTCATCAGGTCGTTAATGAGGATTCCTCCTCAGGATAAAGTAATCGATATCCACTCCGGCGATTTCCTGAAGGGGATCCCTTTACTGTTATGACGCAACCCAATATTTTGGACATCTTGGGAGCAAAAGCCACGGCTACGCCCTCTTCAGCGACATCTGAATCTAGGATCCCGACTTTAGCTCAGTTGGTGAAAGAAGCCCATAACCAGGGCTACTCGGATATTCATTTGGGGGTGGGCAGACCTCCCTATTTTCGTAACCACGGCATCATCGAAAGAACCAACTATCCGCTGGCGAATGAGACCCATTTTTGGAGCTGGATGGAGGAGATTCTAAACCCTGCTGAGATTGACAAATTTCGGGAGCAGCAGGATTTTGACGGTGCCTCCGAATATGAGTTTACCCGTGTACGGATCAATGCGTTTATGACCCTGCGGGGGGCGGCGATGGTGCTGCGTTTGATCCCTTTACAAATTAAAACCCTCGATGAACTGGGCTTGCCGGAGGTTTTTAAGAAGCTTTCTATGGACTATCGACGCGGATTGATCCTGTTAACGGGAGAAACTGGATCCGGTAAATCCACAACCTTAGCCGCCATGATTGATCATATCAATCGCCATCTGCCCAAACATATTGTAACCATCGAAGATCCCATTGAATTTGTGCATCAAAACCACAAATCTTTGATCAATCAGCGGGAGGTGGGGATGCACACCAGTGATTTTGATCGGGCATTGCGGGCGGTTTTGCGAGAGGATCCCGATATTATTTTGATTGGAGAAATGCGAGATCGTAATACCGTCAGCACCGCCCTGAAGGCAGCGCAAACCGGACATTTGGTGCTGGGGACTCTCCATACGAATAGTGCAGTTGCCAGTATCGAGCGGTTGCTTAACATCTATGAGCCACCGGAACAAGAGGTGATGAGAATTCAGATTGCCGAGGCGTTGGTAGCAGTGGTTTCGCAAATTTTGGTTCGCACCTATGATGGCAAGCGTACCGTTGCCCAAGAAATTATGCTCAACACCGATGCCATTAAAGATTGGATCCAACGGGGAGAAATCGACAAAATTGAGGCAGTGATCCCAGAGTCACGCTTTGATGGGATGCAAACCATGAATCAGGCTCTCTATCACCTCTATCAAAGGGGCAAGATTAGCCAAGAGGAAGCTTTAGCCGCTTCTCCCAAAGCCAACGAGATGATCCACATGATTAAGGGGGCAGGTAGCTCCGCTTGGTGAAGGGATCCCATTCGTTTTTTGCCTGCCTGTGAAGGAGAGAGAGAGCTTGAATAGAATACTTTTTCCCACAAGCGGAGACAGGATCGAGAACACTTTTCTCCTGTTGACAAGTGCAGAAGAAACTTCCTGAGCTTCCTCCACGTCGTGGACATGCTGGTTCATATTTAAAGATCAATGGATCCCAATTCTTACCAAGTCTTTAGCGCTATATCCAGTGGTAAAGGCGATCGGGTTGGAATGGCCAAATTTGCCTGTAAGAAACTTTCCACAAGATCAGCGTAGTGGCGAGGAAAAATCAGCCAAACCTGCGGGGGTGTATGAACCAATGCATTGACCAAAGGAGATAAAGTAGCAATTTCTTGTAAGCCAACATCCGTTTCCAGAAGGATCCCTTGATAATAAAAGGTATAACCCTGGACATGGGCAGCTCGAAACCCCAGATAGTAATCGGGATCCCAATTATCTTGGATAAGTTTTTGTTGAAGCTTAATTTTTAGAGATTGTTGCTGCTCACTGCTGAGTTGCGAGATATTGCGAGCTTTGAATAAATCGCGGTTGAGATAGCGGCGGGCTAAGTCTTGCAAAATGGGATCCTTTGTCTGGCTCCAGAAATAGAAAGGATAGGAAAAGAGACCATCATCGGCGGCTAAATATAGATCCAGTGGGAGTTGGTTAACAGGTTCTTTTAGCCAAGCGGATAAAACGGCATCCAGGGTTAAGCTTTGCTGTTCAAATAATGTGCGAACCCGCCGAAAGAGCCGATCCAAAACGAAGCGAGCTGCTAAACTTTTTGGGTGCTGATATACCTGTGTGTACATGAAATAGCGCACCACCAAATAATGTTCAATTGCCCCCAGTCCTTTACGAGCCGGAATCGAAAGAGATTCGCGGGTGGGGCTGTAATCCAAAACGGTAATAATTCGATCCAGATCTAAGTGCCCGTATTGAGCGCCCGTCAGCAAACTATCTCGCATTAAATAATCCAGCCGGTCACAGTCCAGTTGACTGGATACTAATTGCATAACCAAGGGCAGAGAAAATTCCTTCAAAAAAACCTGCTGAATCTGTTGGGGTAACTGCGGGTCAAATTCGGCCAACAATTGGGCAATTTGGGGATCTTCCTGCACAATCCGCCGTGTCCAGAGTTCGTGGTGGGTGCCAAACATGTCTTCCCCAGCATGGCTAAAGGGGCCATGCCCAATGTCGTGCAGCAAAGCGGCCACCAGCGTCACCGCTCGATAGGGTTTCAATTCGGGATAGCGACTCGCCAACCGGTCAAACACCCGTCGCGCAATGTAGAGTACCCCCACCGAGTGGGTAAAGCGGGATCCCTCCGCTCCGTGGAAGGTAAAGTAGGCAGTGTCCAATTGCCGGATGCGACGCAGCCGTTGAAAAGCGGGGGTATCAATCAGGCGAATCAACAGGGCTTCCACGGCGTCCCCCCCATCCAGGCTGATCGCCCCGTGCAGAGGGTCATGATAGGTGCGAGATTTGCAAAAGCGGAGTGCCATAATTTGTCCTGTTTGCTTTCCCTATTCTGAATCAAGTGAAGGGATGGGCTGGTAAATCATCTCGAACCTTCACCGATGCCCTCGCCCTCATCTGCATCACTACAGTATTGATTAGTTGCCACTCCGTCGGTGGATGAGACATCTCCTAAACTCGGAACCTCGCTTACCGATATTTGCACAAGCTACGGCAACCAGCCCCAGCGAGTCGCAGGAGGGAGGGTTGGATCTTGCCAGATTATCGAGAAGGCATAGAGTAATAAAGACATAGAGTTGTGCCGATACTTGTCATTGTCTGCCATGTTGCCCCTTGCCTCCCCCACCACCCTCCTGCACTTGCATCGTGATGGACAAGGGATCCATCTGCATTTGCCCCCCGCAGAGATCCCCTGGTCGGATCTTTGGGAGCACCTCAGTTTGTGGTTACGTGGCCAACGGCGTTTTTGGCAGGGGGAGGCTCCTCTGATTCTCTGGGGGGAAGCGTGGCTGTTGGATCCCCAACAGTTGCAAGCTCTGGCTCATCTGTTAGCTCAACATCACCTCTGCCTAGAACGAGTCCATACCCACCAGCGCCACACCGCTATCGCCGCCGCCAGTTTGGGCTATTCTGTAGAGCAATCCTCCCCTTGGCAGACAGCCAAACGGGTTTGGTCAGGGGATCCCCCCCTCTATTTGCGAACCACCATCCGTTCGGGGACGGAGATTCGCCATACCGGATCAGTGTTTGTGCTAGGAGATCTCAATCCGGGGGGAGAAATCATCGCCGATGGTGACATTGGCATCTGGGGTCGTTGCCGAGGTCTCACCCATGCCGGAGCCAGTGGGGATCGACAAGCTGTTATTCTCGCCTTACAGTTGGATCCCACCCAGCTTCGCATCGCTGACCAAGTGGCCCGCCCCCCTGCCCCCCATCGGGCGGATCCCGAGCCGGAGGTGGCCTACCTCAAGGATCAGATCATTTGCATTGCCAGTGCCCATGACTTTTTGCGGAGAGTGTCTTTATGAGCCGTGTCATTGTGATGACCTCAGGCAAGGGAGGAGTGGGCAAAACCACAATTACCGCCAATTTGGGAACCGCCCTGGCACGCCTCAACTCCTCGGTGGTGGTGGTGGATGCCGACTTTGGCCTGCGTAACCTCGATCTCCTGCTGGGTCTGGAGCAACGGGTGGTTTATACCGCTGTGGATGTGATTCTGGGAGAGTGCCGGCTGGAACAAGCCCTCGTCAAAGATAAACGCACCCCCAATCTGGCTCTTTTGCCCGCCGCTCAAACCCGCAACAAAACCGCCGTTACCCCCGACCAAATGCGCGATCTCGTGCAAAAGTTGACCAGTCTCTACGATTTTGTCTTGGTGGACTGTCCGGCGGGCATCGAACAGGGGTTTCGCAATGCCATCGCCGGAGCCAAAGAAGCGATTATTGTCACCACCCCGGAGTTGTCAGCCGTGCGAGATGCCGATCGCGTGGTAGGTCTCTTAGAAGCCGCCCAGATCCAACCCACCCAACTGATCGTCAACCGGATTCGACCAGACATGGTGGCGGCGGAGCAAATGATGTCGGTGGAGGATGTGGAAGAAATTTTGGCTATTCCCCTTCTGGGCGTTGTGCCAGAAGATCGGGAGGTGATTGTCTCCACCAACCGGGGAGAACCCCTGGTCTTAGCCGCCAACCCCGCGCAAGCCGCCCTAGCGATTGGTCGGATTGCCCGTCGCCTCAAGGGAGAGGGGATCCCCATTCCCGACCCAGAGAGCTTTCAGGAAGGGTTGATGGGACGATTACGAAAATTCCTGAACCAAAAAGTGCTGTGAAGTCCACCGACCCCGCCTCAGCCATGATGGCTATCCCCTATCCAGGAACCTATCCCCCACCATGTTTCTCGATTTTTTAGAACAAATTTTCACCCGCCATAGCAAGCAGAGTCGCAACCAAGCCAAGCAGCGCATTAAGCTGATTTTGGCTCATGATCGTGCCGATCTGACCCCGGCGGCGCTAGAGTCAATGCGGCTAGAAATTTTGCAGGTGGTTTCTCGTTATGTAGAACTAGAATCAGATGGCTTGGAATTTAATCTGGCGAGTGAGCAGGGTACCACCGCGTTAATTGCCAATTTACCGATTCGCCGGGTCAAGGTAAGCCCAGAAACCTTGTCCGAAGGTTTCTCGGTAGAGCCGGGATAAGCCTCAGCTAGAGTTCGGATCCCTAGAGGGATGGGGACAAGAGCCGGGATCCCATCGAGCAAGGGTAGGGCAGCAAAGGCATAGCACAGGGCAACAAACATATAGATATGACTCAACACGATTCTGAACATTCCCACCATCCATCTACCTTTTGGTTGAGCTTATTAGAATCCGCTGAGGTGAGCATTAGCCAAATTGTCATTACCGCCAGCGAAGAGATGCTACGAATGGGGCAAGAGGCTCTAAATTGGTTAGAGGAATTTTGGCAACCGGATCTGTGGGAGGAAGCCCGTCTGTCCCAGACTGACCCAGAGAGAACTTCCGATGAGTCAGATGATCAGGAAGCCTCCCGTTACCTGTGGGCATATCTTGAGGGTCAACCATTTTTTGAACCTCTACGGTTACCAATAGAAGAACCTTCGCAAGAAGAGTGGCAAGCCATGGATGGGGAGGCTCGTCGGCTCTACCAAATACTCATGCAGATGGAGGAACCCACAGAAGCTTTTCAACCTCAGCCCCGCGATAGCGGGATCCACCCCCCACCCCGCAGGGGCATCATCTGGCGAAGCCCAGAGGAGTTTTTGGGGGCTTACTCGCAGGCCGAGATGGGCTTTGTCAATTGTCGCTACCATGCCCACTCCCCCTATCTGCTCTGTACCGTTAATCCCGCAGGGCCTTGTCAGAGTTGCCCCCACTTTCAGCCGGAGGAGGAGACCCCCTTTTAAGTCCGGCGGCTACTGAGCGCCCTCACCTCCCAGCAGGATCCCGCCCAAGCATCGGCAGAGTGGGTTAACTTGGAGAGCAAGCGCAGAGGATCCCGGCTTACCCCATCCCAGCGGGTCGCGGCAAGTGAGGGCTTAGATTAGGATCAGACCGGCATGGAAAATTCCTTTGGGTTGTTGCTGTTGATCACGGTAGCTTTGGTTGCGGGGATTGCGGCTCAGGTCATTGCCAATTTTTTTAAGGTGCCTGGAATTGTTTTTTTGCTACCTCTGGGGATTTTAGTAGGTCCGGATGGGTTGGGATTAGTTCATCCCCAGTCGTTGGGGATTGGCTTGGATGTTTTGGTCTCTCTGGCGGTGGCTCTGATTTTGTTTGAGGGGGGTCTCAATCTGCGTTGGCAGCAACTCAGTCAGGTTTCCCAAAGCTTACGCAACTTGGTAACGGTGGGTACAGCCTTGACACTGCTGGGGGGATCCATCGCTGCCCATTATTTGGCGGAGTTTCCCTGGTCACTGGCCTTTTTATATGGATCGTTGGTGGTGGTAACCGGACCTACGGTGATCAACCCCATTCTGAAACGGGTGCGACTGGATGAAGCGGTCAGTACGCTCTTGGAGGGGGAAGGGGTGCTGATCGACCCGATTGGGGCAGTGTTGGGGGTGGTGGTGTTGCAGGTGATTTTGTCGGGCAATCCCAATCTAGTGATGGCGGCGGAGCAGTTGGGGGGACGCCTTCTGATTGGAGCTACCATTGGTGCGGTGGGCGGCTGGCTGATGGGATCCTTTTTGCTGTGGTCGCGGCAATATCTGACGGAGGAGTTGCGTAACTCGGTGGTGCTGGCGGGAGCCTTAGCGGTCTTTGCGCTGGCACAGTCTTTGCTTTCGGAGTCTGGGCTGATGGCGGTGGTGGTAGCGGGTTTGGTAGTGCGGCAAAAAGCCGCCATTGCTGAGCGGAGTGTCCGTCAGTTTCATGGGCAGTTGGTGGTCTTAGCCATTTCGGTGCTGTTTATTTTATTAACGGCCAGCCTCTCGATTAAAGCGGTGTTAGCTCTGGGCTGGGGAGCGGTCGCCACGGTGGGGGTGTTGATGGTGGGGGTGCGCCCCCTGAGTGTTTGGCTTTGTACCTGGCAAAGCGATCTCAACTGGCGACAAAAACTGTTTATCTCCTGGTTAGCCCCCCGTGGCATCGTGGCGGCGTCGGTGGCCTCCCTGTTTGGCATTTTGCTGACAGAACGGGGGATTACGGGGGGGGATGCCTTGAAGGCATTGGTATTTCTGACGATTGCCATGACGGTGATGATCCAAGGGCTGACGGCAACTTGGGCGGCTCGCTGGCTACGGCTGGATCAAGGGCGACATACGGTGATTGTGGGCAATCATCCCCTCGCTCAGCAACTGGCGGAACTGCTGCGGCAACATCAACAATCGGTTCATCTGGTTTCTCTGGAGAACCGGGATCCCCTAGGGGCGGAAGGGCGGCTGGGATCCCTTTATTTTCAACCCGCTTCCCCCCCAGAGAACCACCCACAGCCGGATCTCCTGGCCAAAGCCACTGACAACGCCACCGACAAATCGGATAAGTCGATTGATTTGACAGCCGCACAAAGTCTGTTTAGCGAATCAGGACTACAAGCCAACCTGGAGGATGTGGATGATCTGGTGATCATGACTCTCAATCCCCAACTCAACTGGGCGTTTGCCGAACTCACCGTCAAGCTGTTTGCCTCCACCACCATCTGGGCTTGCCTATTACCGGATATGCCTATTTCAGAAGGGATCCGTCCGCTGGCTCCCAGCTTCCAGCAATTACAAACCTGGGCCAACTATTTAGGGCAAGATCGTACCCAACTGCGCTCTATTACCCTACCTGCTCTCGCCGATCTGGGCTTCGGCAGAATAAATCCTCCTCGCCAAAGGGGGTTATCGACTCCGGTGGAGCTGGGGGATATTACCCTGAATCGCCTACGGGATCACTTCGCGCGCCGCATGACTAGTCAGCTTTGTTTGCCGTTGGTGTTAGTGCGCCCCCACGCCAGCAACCGCTGGCTGAGAACCCGTGCGGGTCAAAAAGTTTATCTTTTGCCGGATCCGAGCCTGTGGCATCGCGGGGATCAAGTCTTTTTTCTGGAGCGCAGTCAGACAAACTTGGATGCAGAGCCTCAAGAAGAGGCAAGTCTGCCCATCGGGATCCCACGCTATTCCGAAATTAAGCTGCACTTTGACCTATAAATCGTCTTACAAAAGTCGGCTCAGTGGGTGAGATTCCCCCTGTTCCTAGACCCAGTCAATTCATGAAACCACCATGCTAAAGTTTAATCATTAGTGGTAATAATTCTTATGACGCTGGCTCAACGTCTGCCCACACTTTCTCTTCCCGACCATACCCAACTTCCAGAGTCAGATGGCAGCTTTGTGAAAAATTTTCAAGAGCATCCACAAAGTCTGCTTCTGACTAGCTCCATTCGACCTGTCCTCGATGCCCTTCACCCCGATGGACAATACGCCATTGGTCAAGATTGCGGTATCTACTGGCAGTTGACCGATCCCCCCGAAAGGGGAGCCGAGGCTCCCGATTGGTTTTATGTTCCTCATGTGCCACCACTCCTGAACGGCAAGCGGCGCCGCTCTTATGTCATGTGGAAAGAAATCATAGCCCCATTGCTGGCTATTGAGTTTGTCTCTGGGGATGGTTCAGAGGAACGGGACTCTACACCCATATACGGCAGTCATGGTGCTCGACCCGGCAAGTTTTGGGTATATGAACAAGCCATTCACATTCCCTTTTATGCCATCTATGAGGTAGACAAAGCCTCTGTAGAGGTTTACGAGTTACATAGGGGACGCTATCAACCTTGCCAAGCCAACGAGCGTGGACATTATCGGATCCCAGCTTTGGGTGTTGAGTTGGGCATTTGGTATGGGCAATACATGAACCAAGATTTGCCCTGGTTGCGTTGGTGGACGGAGGACGGGATCCTCCTCCTATCTGGGGAAGAACGAGCTGAACAAGCAGAAGAACGAGCCGAACAAGCAGAAGAACGAGCCGAACAAGCCACTCAGCAAGCACAGTCAGCTAACCAACGGGCAGAGAAACTAGCGGCGCGATTACGGGAGCTGGGGGTAGAACCAGAGGCTATCTAGATGTTGCTTGGTCTCCGATGGAGTTCTGGGATCCCCACCATCCCAAGCCAGCTTCATCCAGTCACAACCAACCAGAGCAAGAGGCTGTCTGCGGGAAGATGAATTTCGCTAAGCTAGGTGTCTGCACTTTCGAGGTGAGGAAGTAGGAGATGAAAGTCTTGGTGGCAGGCTCTACGGGGGAAACGGGTCGGCGGGTGGTCACGGAATTGCTGGAGCGGCGGATCCCCCTACGGGCTATGGGGCGAGAATTGGCAACCGCCCAGGCCATTTTACCAACAGGGATTGAGCTAGTAGCGGCGGATCTCACGCAACCCCACACCCTGACCGCCGCGTTGGAGGGCTGTACCCACGTGATTTGTGCGGCGGGATCCCGTCCCAGTTGGGATCCCTCAGGCCCTTATGCTGTTGATTTTATGGGAACAAAAAACCTGATTGACCAGGCGAAGTCCACAGGCATTCAGCATTTTGTGCTGGTCACCTCCCTTTGTGTCTCCCGCCTGTTTCATCCCCTCAACTTATTTTGGTTGATTTTACTGTGGAAGAAACAAGCCGAGCTCTATCTGCAACACAGTGGGCTAACTTATACGATTATTCGTCCCGGCGGGCTAAAAAACGAAGACAATACGGATGCGATTGTCATGGCTCCTCCTGACACCCTTTTTGAGGGCCGCATCCCGCGTCGCCAAGTGGCTCAGGTTTGCGTGGAGTCTCTTCTGGAGATAGGTGCCCGCAACAAAACCGTAGAAATTATCGCTCAACCCGATGCCCCGCAAGAAACCCTATCAAAACTGTTTAGTACCATTCGCCCATCGTAGGGATCCCAGATATTTTAGAGTAGATTCATTTTAAGGATTCAATGGCCTGTATGTCTGAGTTATCTGATGGGCTGGCTCGTTTGCGGGAACTCATCATTCATTTGGAAGATATCTCCATTCATCAACCCATCGATAGTGTCAGTGCCGTTTTAGAAACTATTGATCTGGCCATTAGCTTTGATATGTATGAGGTTGAGGCAAGTCATTATCTTTTACAAATTTCAGCTAACTTAAAAGAACAACTCAAGCAAGTGGAGCTAGCCAGCTCAGAATTTGAACAAGTTAAAAACCGTATGCGAGAAGTGGGTTTTACGGAGCAAGAAATTGTCGATCTTTTTGATCTTGAGGTTGACAACAATGGAGCCGAGTAGCCTAATGCACAGATAACCCTAATAAGTCGCCTGCAATTTACTCAACAAATAGTCACCCGCCCGCACCATGGGATAGCGAGGAGGATGGCCGGATCCGCGCCCTTGACTCAAACAGACGATCTCCGCCTGCCGATCCGGATCACAAAAAAAGGCGATGGAATAGCGGTCGCGGTTTTGGGAGGGATCCCTTGGCTGGACAACCCGATGACGGGTGGATCGGAGGTGATCATTCGTCCAGCGCTGCATCAAGTCTCCCAAATTGACCACTACCGTATCGGGGCTAGGGGTGACGGAGATCCAGGAGCCCTGGCGGTTTTTTACCTCTAACCCTCCCACCCCATCTTGAAACAACAAGGTCAGACTGCCGTAATCGGAATGTTCTCCTGCCCGAATTTGTCCGGCTGGACAGGGGGGATAGTGCAAGAGTCGCAGGGTGGTTTGATCCCCCTGTTGATGATGCCCGACAAACCAATCTCGATCGGGCAGGTGCAAGCCCAGAGCCAAGGCACGCAACAGATGGAGAGCCGCGCTGCCACAGGCATGATGAAAAGCGAGCAACGTTGCGCGATTGTCCTCCAGTAGTGGCGGCCAGGGATTGTCTCGCAAGTTTACCCCCGCCAGATTAAACGCTTCCTTAACGTCACCGGGCTGCGCCGGATCCAGTCGCTCTCGCCCCACCCCCACATAACCCACATTACTCTCGGCTCCTGACCAAGCCAGTTGTTCTTTAACCGCTAGCGGCAGGGCAAAAAGCTCTTGACTAGTTCGGAAGGTGGCCTCGATCAGGGATGGCGGGATCCCCAAATTCTTCACCCTCATAAACCCGACCTCGTGACAGGCTTGATAAACCTGCTCAGCCACCTGCTGTTGAGCCTCAGCCACCCCCGCTAAAAAGGGAGCAAAATCGATAACAGGGATCCCGTTCATAGAGCTAGAAAAAAAGTCGCCCATGAATCAGCATGGCATAATGGCGGCTGGTGTGTTCCGGTAGATCCTGACGTGACTCTAGACTTGCCTTCCCCCCCCCTCCCTATCCAGGTTTCTGGGATTGCCCCCCTTGATGCCCGCTTGCTGGAAGGGGGGCTAGATCTGCACTTTCAATTGCCGGATCCCACCGATTCAGAAATTCCAGAATTCGATTTTCAACAACAGGTGGAGGTGGCTTGGCAGGTGTGTGACCGTTTCGACCTGCAAACCGACATTTGGCGGGGGCGAATTTTGCGGGTGGTGCGGGACCACCTTAAGCTGACGGGGGACGGACGGGGAAGTAGCTTCATGAGTTGGCTCAAAGAGCGTGACATTAGCAAAAGCCAAGCCTACGCCCTGATTGAGTTGGCGGATAGTGCCGATATCCTCCTGCAAAATCAAGACTTGGATAGCGAAGCGGTCGAACGTTTCAGCAAGCGGGCTTTTGTCGAAACCGCCCAAGCAGCTCCGGAAGTGCAACAGATGGTGGCGGCGGCAGCTCAGCAGGGAAATCGTATCACCCGTCAAGAGGTGCGGGATCTGACCCATCAGTGGACAGCCATGACCTCCGATCTCATCCCGCCCCTGGTCAAGGCCAAAGTAGCGGATAACACGATTCCCACTCGCTATCTGGCTCCTCTCGTGAAAGAGCTAGCCAAACTGCCTCCCTCTCAGCAGCAATCCTTGCAGGTGGAAATAGCCAGCCACCCTGATGTGGATACCCTCAAGCAAGTCACCGCCGATGCCCGTTATTTGGCGCGTTACCTAGAGGCAGCCGCCCAAGTCCGCTCTCTCGATGATCCAACCCTCAACCTGGAACAGGCATTAGAAGAAGCCCTCCGCCTGGGATCCCTGAACTTGACGGCTGACCTGATGAACCAAGCCGCCCAATTGGAACAAACCCTGACCCGCCTCTATACCACCTGGAAGCGGCTAAATACCCTCTCCGAAAAACTCTATCTCACGAGTGGTGCTAGCACCCCTCACCTACAGCGGTTGCTCAACTGCTTGGGCAGGCTCTCCGAAAGTCACATTACTCTGGATCTGGGGCAGGCTGACCACCTGCAAACCATTCGCCTCACCTTAGAGGAGCTAAACAGCGCCAGCCAGAGTAGCAGGGGATCCCTGCCTTAGGCCAGTTTATTGATCTCCCTCATGGGCAGTGCTGACGAAATCAGGATAGGCAATATTGCCATGTTCGCCAATATCGAGTCCGGCGATTTCTTCTTCCACCGAAACTCTTAGCCCAATCGTAGACTTGATGATCTGAAAAAGAACGAAACATGTGACAAACGACCAGAGGGCAATCGCCCCCGCCCCCAAGATCTGTACCCCCAGATTGCCCCAACCCACACCAGACTCGCTATGGGCAAAGATAGGAATGCCCGCCGCTATCACTCCCCAGGCTCCACAAACCCCATGCACCGAGATCGCCCCCACGGGATCATCAATCTTGAGGTTGGCTTCGATAAACAGCACTGCGAATACAACCAAAATTCCCGCAATCGAGCCAATCAAAATAGCACCCAAAGGATGCACCGTGTAGCAACCAGCCGTAATCCCCACCAGTCCTGCCAGGGCACCGTTGCCCACAAATGTCATATCCGGTTTGGTAAAAACAGCCCAGGAGGTGAACAGTGCCCCAATCGCCCCCGCCGCCCCCGCTAGGTAGGTATTAAAGGCAATCCAGCCAATGTCAGGAATAGCTGCCGTTGTGGATCCCGCATTAAAGCCAATCCAACCAAACCACAAGATAAAAACCCCCAGCATTCCCAATGGCAGGCTATGTCCAGGAATCGCCCTAGGCTGACCATCTGAGCTATATTTACCCGTGCGCGGTCCCAGCGACAAAGCCCCCGCCAAGGCGGCGGCTCCTCCACAGAGATGCACTACCCCGGATCCGGCATAGTCGATATAGCCTAAATTGCCTAACCAACCGGAGGTGCCACCGTTATAAGCCCCAAACAGGCTATTCCAAGCCCAGCCGCCAGAGATGGGGTAAACGATCAAAGAGATAAAAACAGAGTAGATCAGATAAGCAATAAACTTGGTGCGCTCAGCCATTGCCCCCGAAACGATGGTGGCTGCCGTCGCTGCAAACACCAGTTGAAAACAGAAAAAAGTGAATGGCCAGCCTGGATTGGCATCAGGGCTATCCACCACCGTAGAAGTATTGGCACTCGCCCAATTAAAAACAAACCAGTTGATTCCTAAAACCCCAGTCGGGTTAGACCCAAACATCAAACCAAACCCCATAAACCAAAAGGCACAGGCTCCAAAACAAAAGTCCATCAAGTTTTTCAGAACAATGTTGGCCGCATTTTTGGCGCGGGTAAAGCCACACTCCACCATGGCAAAGCCCGCCTGCATGAAAAAGACGAGGGTTCCCCCCACCGTTGTCCAAACAATGTCAGCGTGGTATTGGCTAGTCGCTAAGCTCTTTTTTAATTCTGCCAAAGCCGCTGGAGAGAGGGTTTTCGCCAGCTCAGGTAGGGTTTCTTCGTCTTGGGCAAAACCAGGCCAATGGCTCAAAATCAACCAAAACCCTAGCATCATCAAACTGATTTTTAACCAACGGGGCAGTTTCCTGATGGGATCCAGCCACAGTTGGCGGAATGGTGCTGTCTGAGTGAGGAAGCGATCCATGCTGCTTGTAACCTACTAAAAACAATAAGATTTCTGAAAACTTTCGGGATCCTTATGAATGGCTATTTATGGCTAATTGTGTAAAGCTACACGATTTATCCTGAGGTCATAGGTAACATACTATACAAATACAGAGAGGAATGCTTTTGAAGTGATGTTGCTTATGGCTGCTTAGTTAAAGAAACAAAGCCTGGGAGCGGAAGGCTGCCAACACTTTGACGGTATCAGGACTGACTCAGCCTCGCTAGATACAAAGGGATCCCCTAGATTCTGGAGCCTAGGGTCAATCCTCATTTGCCTAGGTTCTGATAATTTTGTGTCGCATGTTACATTTCTCTGGCACATCAGCCCTTAAAGTTAGCCGAGATTGTTGATATCGATTTACCTGGGACTTGATAAATATGCGGTGGAAACGCTTAGCAACAAAGCTAAATGATCTCAAGCGAGAAAACCGATCCAACCGATTGGTGAGGTTCTTGGTTGATAAATGGGGCTACTGCCTCCCCTTTGCCATCTTGATTGGATTGGATTGGATGTGGGCTGTCCATGCACAGGACGAAACCGTAACCATTGATTACTCAACTATTGAAGGCTTAAAGGTTGGTCTTGACACCATGTGGGTCATGATTGCAGCCTTTCTTGTGTTCTTTATGAATGCCGGATTTGCCCTGGTTGAATCTGGCTTCTGCCGTGTCAAAAATGCTGTCAACATTTTGTCAAAAAACTTAATTGTATTTGCCATCTCTACCCTAGCTTTTTGGGCGATTGGCTTTGCCTTCATGTTTGGAGATGGCAACCCGATTATTGGGCTAAGTGGATTTTTCTTGGCGGGTGCCGATAACAGTCCGGCCACTGGCGACGCCTATCAAGGGGTATTTTCTGCTCTCAACTGGACGGGGGTCCCTTTAGCGGCCAAGTTTTTCTTTCAGTTGGTGTTTGCAGGAACTGCCGCCACTATTGTTTCTGGAGCCGTGGCTGAACGGGTTAAGTTCATTGATTTCCTGATTTTTAGCTTCATTATTGTCGGTTTGATCTACTCCATTGGGGGACATTGGATTTGGGGTGGTGGTTGGCTATATGGCCTGGGCTTCTGGGACTTTGCCGGATCAACCGTGGTTCACTCCATCGGTGGTTGGTGTGCTTTGACGGGAGCGGCATTTCTGGGGCCGAGGCTCGGTCGCTACGTTAACGGCCAGACCATCGCTATTCCCGGTCACAACTTGGGCTTAGCCACCCTAGGCTGCTTGATCTTGTGGTTGGGTTGGTTTGGGTTCAACCCAGGATCCACAATGGCCTTAGATGCCAAATTGATTGGTCATATTGCGTTGACCACTAATTTGGGTGGTTCGGCGGGTGGAATCATGGCAACGATTGTGGCCTGGGTAAGGTTTGGCAAGCCAGATTTAAGTATGGTGATCAATGGCATCTTGGCCGGTTTGGTGGCTGTCACCGCTGGCTGTGCCTTTATCAGTGCTGGAAGCTCTGTGATCATTGGGGGGATTGGTGGCGTGCTGGTCGTCTTTGCGGTGGGTTTCTTCGATAGCCTCAAAATTGATGACCCTGTGGGTGCACTCTCGGTTCACTTGGTCAACGGAGTTTGGGGCACTCTCGCCCTTGGTTTATTTGCGGATCCCAGTTGGCTGGGAGCGGGGATGGATCCTGGCTTGCTGTTTGGGGGCGGGGTCAAACTCTTAATTGCTCAACTGATCGGTATCATTGCGATTGGCGTCTTCTGTGTGATCACTAGCTCTATCGCTTGGATCGTGTTGAAATCCATTTTTGGCTTGCGGGTTTCTCCCGAGGAAGAAAACGAAGGTCTGGATATTGGGGAACATGGCATGATTGCCTACAGTGGTTTTGTTACTGTCAAGGAGCCATAAATTTCCCTTTCTCGTTAAACACTTCTAAAAAAAGATGCTTTGTCCGATAATAGGGTCTTAATCATTTGGATTACGATCTTATCCATCCTACAGAGCATTTTTTTTAGGCTATGCCTAAGTTCATGTCCCTTGTTTTTTGATCAGGGCTAACTATCGCTTGATTTAATCATCCGCTTATCATCTGTCTGCCCGTTCCTACCTGATCAGCCGCTTTATCCTGCACGATTGCTCATCTGGCTGACTACATCGAGCCTATCCGTCATGGCTGAATCATCTGCTCCTCAAAGGTTTACCTATCCGAACCTTATTGACAGATACAACTTATCCCTAGATTGCTAAACACAGCCCTCACCCGTCTCCCAGAATAGGGAGGGGAGTTAGCCTTTGCTTGATAATTCAGAGAAGAACCGGGCGTTGCTAAATGCAACTATGAATCGCCCTTATCCCAAACCCTTCTCTCCAGGGAGAAAGGCTTAAAATTCTTGTTCCCTCCCTCTTTGGGGAAGGCTAAGGGTAGTTTGGCAATTCATGGACAGATTCAGCAACGCCCCTATTCCGAGTTAGGGTTTCCACCGATAGGGCAGTGTTGGTCACCACCACCGACGAAACCCAAAACGCGGGGAAAGAACACCTAACGGGATGGTAGCCATCGCTGGGAAATTGAACAGTCCCACTAAAAATGAAAGGCACTGACAGGAATAGAAAGGCGTCAGTGCCAGTAGGTCTTAGGTATTTTTTGGAGAAAACTTTCTCTATCTTGGATAAAATTCCTCAAATGCTATCTCAAGAAAAGGATGGAATGATTTCGTTTCTCTAGGTCGTGTTGATCTTTAGCAAAGCAAAGGGAGATTTAGGGGGATCCGAGCCTGGGACAGACTGTATTGTCTGATCGAAGGCAAAGATCAACAAAGCCTAGTAATTGTGCTCGGAATCGGTCGCCACACTCACAAAGTCAGGATAAGAAACATTGCCATGTTCCCCAATATCTAGACCTGCGACTTCTTCTTCCACCGTCACCCGCAAACCAATTGTAACTTTGAGGATCACAAACAAGATTAGGCAACTAAAAAATGACCACGCAGCAATAGAAGCCGCTGCCAAGATCTGTACCCCAAAAGTTCCCCAGGTAATGCCAGCGTTGGCATGAGCAAAGAAAGGGATCCCTGCTGCCAAAACTCCCCAGACTCCTCCTACTCCATGTACAGAGGAAGCCCCAACTGGATCATCAATCTTGAGAACGTTCTCAATGAATAGAACCGCAAAGACAACCAATACTCCCCCTATTCCACCAATAATGATGGCTCCCAGAGGATGAACTGTCCAACAACCCGCCGTAATACCAACCAATCCCGCTAGAGCACCATTGCCAGTAAAGCTGGTATCCGGCTTACTGAAAATGATCCAGGTTGTTACCATCGCCCCAATCGCTCCGGCGGCTCCAGCTAGGTAGGTATTGAAGGCAATCCAACCCATATCTTGGATAGCGGCAGTGGTGGAACCCGCATTAAAGCCAATCCAGCCAAAATAGAGAATGAATACCCCTAATATCCCTAAAGGTAAGTTATGTCCGGGAATAGCCCGTGCTTCTCCATTGGAGCCAAACTTACCTGTGCGTGGGCCTAACACCAGAGCCCCTGCTAGAGCAGCGGCTCCCCCACAAACGTGAACCACCCCTGAGCCAGCATAATCAACGTAGCCTAGGCTACCCAACCAACCGGATGTGCCCCCGTTATAAGCCCCAAAGAGGCTGTTCCAAGCCCAGCCACCGGAGATCGGATAAACAATTAAAGAAATAAAGACTGAATAAATCAGATAAGAAATAAACTTGGTGCGCTCGGCCATCGCTCCCGATACAATCGTGGCGGATGTGGCCGCGAATACTACCTGAAAACAGAAGAAGGTAAAAGGCCAAGCATCGCCAATCACTATCCCGTCTGCTCCCACTGTGGATCCGGTACCCGTTAGCCAACTAAACGCAAACCAGCTAGTGCCAAAAAAGCCATTGCTCGATCCAAACATCAAACCAAAACCAATAAACCAGTAGGCAATAGATCCAAAGCAAAAATCCATCAGGTTTTTGAGGACAATGTTGGCGGCATTCTTGGCACGAGTAAAGCCAGTTTCCACCATGGCAAACCCTGCCTGCATAAAGAAGACGAGGGCACTGCCTACCATCGTCCACACCAAGTTGCTCCCCGCCTTCACACTAGCAAGCTCGGCAGCCAGAGACTCTAAGGTGGGAGGTTCATCCTGAGCCCAAGCAGCATGATCTCCCAAAACAATCCAAAAAAGGCTTAGAACAACAAAACCCAGCAGCCACCTAGGGATCCTTGCCATCAAGCGATGGTACAGGGTTGAACGATTTAGCATCATATTCATTGTCAATTCGACCTGTAGGGTTACGTCACATCAGCGTTAGGGTTGGGAACAAAGCTTTAGAGAGCATCCTGGTTAAGCTCTCCAGTACGGATGCGGATGGTTCTCTCCACTGGAGAGACGAAGATCTTGCCATCTCCAATTTCTCCGGTGCGAGCGGCTGAGATCAACTTCTCAATTACGGTATCGACAAGCTCATCCTCCACCACAATCTCAACTTTTAGCTTCTGAAGGAATTCCACAGTGTATTCGGATCCCCGATAACGCTCGGTCTGCCCTTTTTGGCGACCAAATCCACGAACTTCGCTGACGGTCATGCCAACAATCCCAGCGTTGACAAGGGCAATTTTGACCTCATCAAGCTTAAATGGGCGAATCACTGCCTCAATTTTCTTCATTTGCCTCCTGATACCCCAGTTAATTTCCGCTAATTTGTAACATTGCTGGAACGGTTATTTTGTAACGGTAGCTACGGTTTTTTGAATGGGATAATTCTTAGCATCATTTTTCTGGTTCCGTCAAGTCCACGGATAAGGTGGACTGGGATCCCCTAGGGTCTAGGGAGGGCATCCTGGTTTGCTCATCAGTTATTCATCAAAATTCGAGTTACCGCCATTAGGATTCAGGCTATGCAGACCCCAACAATTGGCCCATGAACATCGAATCGATTGCCCAGCAGATTCACCACCACTGGCAGGAACAGGGATCCCTGGAGACTCCTCGCCTGTTAGCACATGGGGAGTCGAATCTGATCTTTCGGTTGGGGGAGGATCGTTTAATGCGGGTCGCTGTCACCACCCCCAATCAACGATTCGCGGGCGATCCGCAGCGGGTGACGGCCTTTGAATCGGCTATTTTGCACTATCTGGCGGGCACTGGCATCAGCCATCAACTGTTGGGATCCCAGCTTAGCCCCACGCCTGAGTTGCCCTATACCTATCTGATCACCAACTTTTTAGAGGGAGAATCCCTCAACTACCGTCGAGATCATCTCGCCAAAGCTGCCCAAACCCTGGCTTGTTTGCATCGTCTCCCCTCTGTCCACACCTTGGTACCTCCCCTCCAGCCGATTGACGAACCCTTAACCCTGTTTTTGCGAGAATCCCAACGCTATGCTCAGCCCTACCTGAAGGATCCCAAAGCGGATCCCGATATCGTCGAGATGCTTCAGATTGTCTTGATGCAAGCACGGCGGCTACAAAAACAAGAGACCGACCTGCAACGGGATCCCTATGTCTGTCTGGTGCATGGCGACCATACCCATGACAACTGGCTAATTAACTCCCAACAAGCCCACCTAATCGATTGGGAATGGGCAGAATTGAGTACGCCAGCCGCAGATTTGGGGCATTTCCTCTCCCCTGTCACCATCCATCGCTATCACCATTACCAATTGCCTGTGGAAGATCGGGAGTTTTTTCTGAATCACTATTGGCAGGCTCTCGACCATGAACCCTTGCGGCAAACCCTTCAGAATCATTGGAGAGTGTTTGGGGCTTTTCCGGCGATTCGCTCCCTTTGCTGGACGGCTGGACAATGGACAAAAGGGGATCCCTGGTATAGCCAAGCGGGGGATGCCAGCTCGCAGGTACGTTTAGCCCGCCAGCAAGCCAGCCACCAGCATTTCTCTCGGTTATGGGAAGGGGTTATGCAGTGGATCGAGGAGGTATCTGGCCTGTAGAGTCAAAGAACCCATGACTCATCCCAAGGGGTCGGTTCCGCCTCCCAATCGGCTGATCGCCCATGCCTGCCAAGGGCAACTTTTTGTAACAAACTTGTCATAATCTCATCGCCATCCTCTGCGTGAGCGGGCGATCACGGAGGTTAAAGATTTCTATTATCATGGCGAAGAGACGGAAAACCCTTGGGTAGTCAAAGCGATATGAATGCAAGCGCCGGATTCAGTGCCGCCGACACAGAACGTTTTGAGATTCGGTTGGGTGAGGCGCTAAACAAGGCCGGAGTATTGACCGGATCCCAACTGGCTCAAGCCATGTACGAAAAGCGGGATTCTCCTTTTATGTTAGGGGAAATTTGTTTGGAGTATGGTTGGCTGACTGTTGACAAGCTTTATCCGTTTATTCCCTCTAACCTGCTGCGCCTAGGGGAAATTTTGGTGCTTTATGGAGTAGTCAAACTGGATCAACTGAAGGCGGGCTTGATCAGGCAACAGCAGAAACCAGGTACCACAATCGGACAGGCACTTCTTCAACAGGGATTAATCACCAATGAACAACTGACCTGGGCGCTGGAAGAGCAACGCATCTTACGCAAACGGCCTTTTCCGAATGCGTGGCAAGCTCTAGAGGGTCGTCTACCTGGCACGCAACCGCAAGGTTCGAGGGCGGCTGAGGAGCTAAAAGCCCTGCACGATCAAGTCAGCCAGTATCAAGCGCAATTGGCGACCCTAGCGCAGCAACGGCAAGAATGGGAGCTATTTCGTCAGCAAACCCAACGGCAACAGACTGAACAACAGGCTCGTCACCACGAGCAACTCGCCACTCAGCAAGCCACCCTAGAAGCCAAGGAAGCCCAACTGCAAGCCACGGCTCAGGCGTTGGATGCTGCCCGTCAACAAATTAAAGAGATCACCCAGCAACTGCAACAATCCCAAGCTCAGGCCACTAGCCACGAACAGCATCAGCAACAATTGGCTCAGGCTCAAGCCGTTACCCGTCAACAAATTGAACACTATCAGCAACAAATTCAGCAACAAGAGCAGGTGATGGCTAAACTGCAACCGGTGATTCAGCAGTTGCGGGGGCAGGTGGGGCAACTTAACCAAAAACTAGCGGAGGCGCAGGCTGGTGAGCAAGAATCCCAAACCAAGCTTCAGGAACAGCAATCTCAATTGATGCTGGCTCAATCAACCAAAGAACGGTTGATTCGAGATGTTGCCGAAGCGCGGCGGCAAATTGCCGAACTCACCCGCCGCTGCCAAATTCAGCAACAGGAAGAAACTGATTATTTGCAGCAGATTGCCGGACTGAAGTCAGATCTATTGCAAGAGCGCTCCCAAAAAGCAGCTTTTGTTCAGGAGGTTCAACAATTGCGTGAACAACTCTCCGCTCAATCCCATCAACTGAAAACTGTGCAGCAGGAATTGATCCGCCTCCGCACCGCTTCCGTATCCAGTCGCACCACCTCCGGTCCTGTTCCCCTACCTGCTCGCCAGTCGATGCCACCGACACCAATTGCTCCAGAGGTTAAATTAACTGCTGCCGTTAATCAGGAGGAGGAGTGGTCAGACGACTCAGAAATTACTCTGGTAGATTTGGCAGAAGAAGAGTCGGAGGCTCTGCAAGCGGCAACGCCCTGGGTGCAACGGGTTTTAACTGCTTTGCGATCGGCAGGGTTGATCAGCAATGCTGAGATCGAGCTAGTGCTATCGGAATGGCAACGGGATGGGGGAACTTTTACGGAAGTTTTGTCTGCCCACACAGGCTTGCAAACAGAAACCGTCAAGTTTTTTAGTGATGGGGGGTACTCGGTCAAACTGTCAGGCGCTAACCAGATGGGTGATTTTTTGCGAGCCTCTGGGTTAGTAGCTCCTCAGTTAATTGACCAAGCCCAAGCCAGTCTTCAGCCAGGACAGTCTCTCTGCCAACTTCTCGCTCATCAAGGGCTAATTCGCCAGGAAACCGCCGACTACTTTACCCGTAACTTTGGTCAGCGCCATAACCGTTTTCGTTCCCTACGGGATCCCTCTCACTAGTCTATTCGCCAGCCTGTCAGTCAGTCACCGACAACAAGTGGAGAGTAAGGATTGTCTTTGAAAAGGAGCAGATGAAATCCACAAGATCAAAAGCGAAACGAGGGAACTCAAGTTTCCTGCCATTGGGGAATATCTACCCGAAAGTTTGTCCATCCCTGCTGACTGGTAACCGTGATTTCTCCCGCTAACTCTTCCACCAATCCTTTAATCAGGGAGAGTCCTAAACCTGTGCCACCCCGCTGCCAACGATCAGCTTGGGGAATACGATAAAATTTATCAAATAGCTTGGGTAAATTATTGGGATCTATCGAGGCTTGGTTGCTGACCGAAAACTGAATGCCATAGCCAGAATTACTTAAAAAGGTGCCAACCCGTAAAATAATTTGTCCAGTGGGTTCTGTATATTTGCAGGCATTATTCAGGAGTTCTTCCAAAATACGCTCTAGGGAGGCTCGATCCGTACAAAAGGGAGGTAAACTCTCCTGAATATCGCAGCGTAACTGCAACTGAGATTCTTGGGTACGAATGTGAAAGGGTTGCAGTAAATGCTCCAAAAAATCAGTGATGTTCAGGCATTCGGGAGTGATCATGTGAGCATGAGCCTCCAGGCGTTGCAGGCTGAGCAGGTCATTGATGAGGTTGGCCTCATATTTACATTGTTGTTCCAGAATTGCTAAATAACGCTGTTGTTTTTCGTTGAGGGGACTTTTCTTGAGCATCTCAATTGACATTCGCATGGTGGCAAGGGGAGAACGCAATTCATGGGAAACAGTGCTGAGGAAGTCATCTTTCAGTTGATTGAGTTCTTCCAATTCGCGGACTTGCTGCTGACTGGCTTCAAAAAGACGGGCTTGACGGAGGGCAATCGCACATTGATTCGCCACCTGCTGAACAAGACGAATTTCTGCTTCCGAAAAAAACTCTTCTTTGGGTCGATAAACCGAGATATCGCCAGGGATCCCTTGCTCATCTTGCATCGGACAAAATAAGACAGTGAGGGGTTGTTGCCGACAATAGAGATCACAGCAATGTACCCACTCTCCCTCTAAGAGGGGAAGAGTGTATTCGGGATAGCTATCCAAGGCATAGATGTGATGGAGGGAGGAGGGAAACGTACCATCGGTGTATTCATGGGTGGCAATGGCTGTACCCGCTTCCACGTCGTAGAGGGCAATTTCACAACAGAAGCATTGCAGGGCATGACCCAATTCCTCAACTGCTGTTTGTAAGGATTCATTTTCGTCAAGGGAGTCGCGCACTTTGTCGGTGATGCGTTTAAGGAGGGCTTCAAAAGCTAGGGATTGTTGCAGTTGTTGGGTGCGCTGCTCCACCCGCATTTCGAGCTGATTGTTGAGGGCTTTAACCTGTTCGTAGAGGCGACTTTGTTGCAAAGTGATAGCCAGTTGATCTGCTAGCCGTTTGAGGAACTCTTTGTCCCAGGGATCCCAACGGTGGGGAGCCGTGCAATGGTGGGCAATCAAGAGACCCCAGAGGATATTATCTTGGCGAATTGGCACTACCAGATTGGCGCGCACATCCAAACTAATTAACAATTCCATGTGGCAGGGTTGAATGCTGCTGTCGTAGATATCGTTAATGGAACTGACTCGTCCGGCTTGATAACTATGATGCCATTCGTTTTGTAGGCAAGTATCTTGAATTTCTCGTCCCAAAATCGAAAAGATCGGGTCGCTGACGGATTCTACGATGACAGTTCCTACCCAATCTTTATCAAACTGGTAGATCAAAACCCGATCCGCCTGCAACAGTTGGCGAACCTCCGTAACGGTTGTAGTAAGAATGACTTGCAGATCGAGGGATTGACGGATCCGCTCCACCAGGGATCCCAGGAGTTTTTCCTGCTCGGTTTGCTGCTGCAGGGCACGCTCAATTTGTTTGCGTTCCGTGATGTCTTGGACAGTGCCAAACAAATGCTTGAGATGGCCTCGTATAGTTCCCGCTTCACCCCGAATTTCAATAAAGCGAATCTCACCGTTCGGGCGAACAATTCGACAATCGATTTGAAAGGATTCTCCGGTAGTCACATAAAGTTCGAGGGTTTGGCGTACCCGCATCTGATCGTCGGGATGATAGCGATCTAATACTTCTGGGAAGGCAGGATGATACTGCTTGGGATCCTGTCCAAAGATGCGGTATTGCTCGTCTGACCATGCCAGGGCAAGGGTCTGGGGGTCAAAACTCCAACTGCCCACATGCGCCACCTGCTGAGCCATCCGCAGATCGGCCTCTAGCTTCCAGACCTCGGTGATATCGCGGCTACAGCAGAGCAATCCCTCAAGTTCGCCCTCGCTATTGCGAAGTGCCGTTATCAGATTTTCCCACCACTTGGGGGTGCCTTTGGCGGTCGGACAAAACCCTGTAAAGCGACCTACCCCGCCCGCTTTGGCGGCAGCGGCAGCGGCATAGGCGGCCTCTCGATCCTCCCCCTGCCACCAATCCATCCAAATAGAGCCTAAACAGGGGGCAAGATCCTCCAACTCCATGAGAATCAAACCGATATCACTCACTGAACAAATGCGTCCCTCAAGGTCGAGCACCTTAATACAAAACGGGCTGCTTTCCAAAATACGTCGATTGAGTTCTTCGCTGCGGCGCAACGCTTCTTCCGTGGATAGGTCTCGGTTGCCACTCAGATTAAGCATTCAGTTTAAGCATAGGTAAGGTTTGGCAGGCAGAAGAATGAGTGATGTCAGCAGATAACCTAGCAGTATCTTAATTCTAAGTATAATTAGAAACCTGCCTTCATAACACTTAACTTTTGATTCCAAAAGTAAAAATCGCGGCTAGGGATCCCTGCCCGTTCTAACCTGCACAAGGGAATAGCTTGAGTCTAAACCCTCACAATTTTTGCAATTCTTAATGCCTAAAGAGGGTCATCGCCTAGCCCAGTTGCCCCACTAGCAAGATCGTTAGGATGATGGATCCCGACGGATCAAACAGCGAATTTCTTGCAGCAAAATCTCAAAGCGTTGGTCAGATTCTGCCTGTCGTTGCTTGAGTTCGAGGTATTACTGCTTAAATTGATTGAAATTAACTTGATGGTGTTCCAAGGTTTGCTGCTGACGTTCCAAGATCCCTTGGTGGCGTTGCTGCACCTCCCGCAACATCTGGATAGCTGTGGTCACACTACTGAACCATTCCAGAATATGGATGAGATCAGCACGGGTTGCGGCGACGACCTCCTGCAAACGCTGTTGACCCTACTGCCACTCGGCTTGCCTTTCTTCAAAGTGGCTGTGCTTGTTTTCTAGGCGCAGTACGGCTTGGGTGAGGAGGGCTTCTTGTTCGGGTGTCATCTTTCTTCTCGAAGGGAGTGGCATCCAGATTGTTTGCTCTAGCCTAGCCGGGATCCCTGGGCTATTTATCCCGCCCTAAGGCAAACCCACTCATAAACTGTTGTTGGAGCAAGACAAAGACAATGACCGGGGGCAAACTGGCAATGACCGCTCCCAACATCATCGGGCCATAGGATGCGGATCCATCGGAATTGATCAGGGTTTGTAGCCCAATCTGCACCACTTGCCGAGCCTGACCCTGAATGATCAAACGAGGCCAAAGATACATATTCCAGGCATAAACAAACTGGATGACTGCCAACGCCCCAATCGTATTCCAACTGAGGGGAATTAACACCTTGATCAAAAACTGGAAAGGGTTTGAGCCATCCAATTGAGCCGCTTCCGAAAGTTCGGCGGGAATGTTGGCAAAGTGTTGACGAAACAAAAAGGTTCCGGTAGCACTCGCCAAAAAGGGCACGATCAAGGCTGTATAAGTGCTTCCCCAACCCAAATCGGTGACAAAACGAAGCAGGGCAATGATCAAAATTTCGGTGGGCATCATTAAGGTGAGCAAGACCAACCCAAACACCAACCACTTGCCAGGAAAACGAAAATAAACAAAGGCTAGTCCGGCCATCAGGGATAAAATCGTCTTGCCGACCGTGATCGTCACTGCCATAAAAATACTGTTGAGCATGTAGGATCCGAGGCGACGGGATCCCATCACCACCTGCCAATTATTGAGAAAGGCGTCACCAAAAGTAAATTGATAACTATATACTTCTGTATTGGTCTGGGTGCTGACAATGATGGCATAAAGAATGGGAAATCCTAAAATCAGGCAGACAACCCACAGTAGCAGGTGAATAGGCCAGCGTTCCGGCCAAAGGGATCCCGTTTTCACGGCGGTGATAGATTTGGTCATTGCTTTTGGCCCATGGGGAGAATAGTTTAAGCACCATAGGTAACATTCTTTTCGGTGGTGCGGAATTGCAGGATAGTTAACCCCACCACCACGACAAATAAAACAATCGATTGAGCAGCGGCTTTACCCAAATTACCAGAGGCTACACCTACCTCATAGATTTTATAGATCAAAACTGATGTCGAACCCAGTGGGCCACCTGCCGTCAACAAATCAATTGTGCCGAAAATATCAAAGAACGCATAAGTCAAATTCGTAACCACCAGAAAGAAAGTAATCGGCGAAAGCAGGGGAACCGTAATATTCAAAAATCGCCGGATAGCACTGGCTCCATCCAAAGAGGCTGCTTCTTGCAAATCGTGGGGTAGGTTTTGCAACCCCGCAATATAAAACAAGACGTTGTAGCCCATCTGTTTCCAAACACTGGCAAAAATCACCACCCAGGGAGCCAAATTGGGATCACTCAACCAGTTAAACTCTACGCCAATAATTCCTTTCAAAAAATAGTTGATAATGCCAGCAATTGGGTTAAACAAAATGAAAAAGATAATGCCGGCGACAGCGGGAGAAATGGCATAAGGCCAGATTAAAAGAGTGCGATACAGATTAGCCCCTCGAATCGGCTGATAGGCCAATATCGCAATCAGCAGGGAACTCACCAAGCCAAGCACAATAATGGCTGTTGAAATGCCAAAAGTGATGATCACACTGTGGAGATAGCTATCATCCGTGACCAAGCCCGTAAAATTATTCAAACAAACAAACTTGCTACGGGGTGCTCCGACAAAGGTGAGCAGAGTGGATAACCGCAGGGTATCGAGGGCGGGATAGTAGAGAAATAAAACAAGGATGACCAAGGTTGGCAACAGAAACAGCCAAGCCGCCCACCAGGATCGAAATATTCCCTGTTGTTGGATAGCAGGGATCCCTTGTTTTTTTTGCCGATCTTGCCAGATTAACCAACCAGCGGGGATGAGCGTGGCAGCCATGCCGATTATGACCAACCCCCAGCCAAAGATTTGATCGAGAGCCGATCGCTCCGCTGCAAAAGGACAAAAACCCAGGGGAGCCATAAAGATCAAGGATCCCCCCAGTCCGGCGAGTCCCCCCAAGCTGGATCCCTGCCAAAGCGGTCGCCCCAGATATTGACCCCATAACCCCAAGAGGATGGATCCGACTATCGCCGCCACCAGAGGGATCCCGATTTCTGCCATCGCCATAGGTCTGTTGTGGTTAACTATCTTCTATAAAGGTTCTGGAGAATTGCAGATTTGCCTCGCCTGTTGGGATCCAACCAAGTCAGAAGGAGCGAAGCTCACTTGCCTCACCCCTTCTTTAGAATCCTACAGAATCAGCGAGAGGATTATTGATAGAGAGAGTTATACTCCTCCAGCAACTGGTTAGCCTCGGTGTTGGCATTCGCCATCGCTGCCGCCGGATCACCCCCCTTTAGCATCAACTCTTCCATCGTCTGGGTGACAATATCACGGGTTTGGGGAAAGCTACCCAAGAGGGCACCACTGGTGGCTACTGTAACGGTGCTGTTGTTGATCTGGTCACTGGCAGTGTAGAAGTTGGGATTTTCCTTAAACCAGCCTTCCTTCTCTAGCAATTCCACAGAGCTTTCGCGGATCGGCAGATATCCAGTGAATTGATGCCATTCCGCCGCATTCTCGGTGTTGTTGAGCCACAACATCCAGGTGAGTGCCCCTTCCTCGACTTTCGGATCGAGATCATTAACCAACCAGAGGCTAGCCCCCCCGATCAAATTTCCTTTCCAGCCGGTTTCAGCGTTGTAGGGCATCCGCGAGGTAACCAGCTCAATGTTGTTCTCTTTAGCGGCATTGGTGATGTTAGCAGCATCGGCGCTACTGGTGATCACCATCGCTACCGTACCCGTTTGGATGCCAAGTTCCGTGGCTTCCCAATCCCGTTGCTTGCCACTATAGAGGTAGTAACCTTTGTCCTCCATGCTCTGCCACCAACTGGCAACGGCTACCGAAGGAGAAGAATCCAGTAATAATTCACTGGCGCGACTTTTCCGTCCATTATCGTTGTTGGCCAAGGGAGCATCCTGTTGAGCCATCCACTGCTCGTAAAACCAACCATGATTCGGCCAGGTCACACAGCCTTTTGGTTTGTTAGGCAGAGCCATAATTTTTTCACAGGCGGCTTCTAGTTCCTGCCAGGTGGCGGGGGGCTTTTCGATGCCTGCTTCTTTAAGGATGGCGGTGTTGGAGTAGAGGATGGGGGAAGAACTGTTCCAGGGCATGGAGGTAAACTTCCCTTCCACGGTGTAATAGTTCACCACGGGTTGCACAAAGTCGTCAAAGTTGACCGGAACGCCGTTAAATTCGGTTTTGTCCCCCAAGGCATCCGCAATCGACTTAAAGTAGCCAAAGTCACGGGCTCGTTGGGTTCCCACTTCAAACCACTGCACGACGGCAGGGGCGCTATTTTGTTGGATGGCTAGATCCGTAGCTTTTTGGATTTCTTCGTAGTTGGCGTAGCCTTCCACGCTCACCTTAAATTGGGGAAATTGACTGTTAAAGGCTTCGGCCTTTTCTTTCGTCCAGTCCAAACGGTTATCGGTAAAAGCAATCCAAACCTTCACCTCAGCAGGATCCTGGGCAAAGCTAGGAATACTGCCGATCTTGAAAACGGCGACGCTGGTCAATAGGCTGGCGGCAGCTAACAAAAAACGACGATTGATCACGCTGACCATAAGGTTAGTGAGTATTTTGTACAGCTACAGACAATACACTGCTCACGTTAAGGAAGGATTATCCTTCGTCAGCTCCTTAAAAAATCTAGGGCAAGATAAGCTAGTCACCCTAAATTGGCAGCAATGTCAAGAGGATTGCCTGCGTTTTTTAGGTTACATAACCGGTTCGCCAAGCTATGGATTTATCGGCTCTCTCCCCTCAGCAAGTCGTCACTTACCTGGAGCGTCTCGGCTATCAGGGATCCCTGCATCCCACGCCGGAAACCCTCCGCCGACTGCAAAACTCTCATTTGTTGGCGGTGCCTTTTGAAAACTTAGATATTCATATAGGGCGAGCCATTTCCATTGAACCCCAACATCTGTTTCATAAGATTGTTCTCCAACGACGGGGGGGGTTTTGTTACGAACTCAATGGTTTATTGGCGGAGCTGTTGATGGCTTTAGGATTTCAAGTGGATCGCTTATCGGCACAGGTGAATCGACCGGATGGTCGTTTAGGACCTGCGTTTGATCATTTGGTTTTATTGGTGCATTTGGAACACCCTTGGTTAGTGGATGTGGGCTTTGGCGATTCCTTTCGGGATCCCCTGCGATTGGTAGCCGATTGTCCTCAATCTTCCTATCGCCTAACCTGCCAACACAACCACTGGCGGGTGGAACAATCCCAGCCAAATGGGGACTGGAAATCTCAGTTTGTGTTTGATTTGGATCCCCACCCGTTGTCGGATTTTGCGGCCATGTGTCAGTTCCATCAAACCTCGCCAGAATCCTTATTTCCGAAAATGCCTTTGTGTTCCATTGCGACTCCCACTGGGCGTGTAACCCTCAGCAAACAAAAACTGATCATGACCCTAGATTCAACTAATCGAACCGAAAAAGGCTCCGAGAAAAAAGTGATGACCCTCACGCGATCTGACTACGCCACCGCGTTAGCAACCTATTTTGGTGTGAAATTAGCTGATCGAGAGGTGGAGCGATTATGGGGATCCCTGATGGTCACTTCTTAGAAACAGTTCCTTAAATCAGGCAGTCACGATTGAATTGATCCAAAAACTTGAGTTGATGATAGAGCATCTGAATATGGGTCAGGTCAACCCCTTGAGACTGGGCTGAGCGCCAGGGATGGCCAATAATAGCTTCGATTTCCAGAGGTCGTCGCTGTTCATAATCAATTTTCATGCTGGTGCGGTAAGGTTTCATTTTTTCAGTCTTTTCTATCATTTCTTGCAGAAATTCATCGGCAATAGTTCTTCCCCAAGCCGCTGCTCCCACTACTACTTCCTGCATCAGCTTTTTGATCAAATAGCGGGCATCCTCACTGCTCATCATTTGGTCAGTCGTAGCATTAAAGATAACAGATAACCCATTAAAGGGAATGTTCCAAACCAGCTTTTGCCAGCGAGAGAGTACCCAATCTTCCCCTAGCTGCACAGGGATCCCAGATTCCTGAAAGTCAGACTGAATAGCCAACATCCCCTGAGTAATACCTTTTACTTGATAATTATCACCATACTCAGCCAAATGAACGGAGCCATAATCGAGATGGTGAATATGACCTGGACCAATTTTATTAGAACTCACAAAGCATAGCCCTGCTATCACCCGTTTCGGACCGATAATCTTAGCCACCCATTCCTCTCCGCCCAGACCATTTTGTAAGAGAAGGACAATTCCATCAGGTTTTAATAAAGGAGGCAACAGCTCCGTTAATAAATGATTTTGTAGGGTTTTGATGGCAACGATCACGACATCACAAGCGGGCATTTGTGAAACCTGTGGATAGGCTTGCACCTGAGGCAGATAAAAATCCCCCTGCCATGAGTCAATTCTTAAGCCGTGGTTTACAACATGGGCATAGTCTTGATGAAATAAAAAATGGACAGGAAAGCCCGCTCGTTGCAGTTGCCCTCCATACAAGCCTCCTACGGCTCCCGCTCCCACAACAGCATAAGATCGTTCCCTGCTGGTCATCCCCCGATCTCCCCTAACGATCTAGCTTTGCCCCAGTCAACCCTGGAAAGGAACCTTCTTGGCGAAGTTATTAGTTGCCCCAGCATCATGGACATTAAAATAACAACTGACAACATTAGCTACCAATAACTTAAAATCTTCCACCAACATTCATCAACGGAGAGAGAGGGATTTGAACCCTCGATGACGTTGCCGCCATAGCAGTTTTCGAGACTGCCGCATTCAACCACTCTGCCATCTCTCCAGCAGGGTCTAGGTAAACCATTCTGACACTGAAGCCCACCGCGAGCAAGGGATCCCTCTCCCCTTCAAATCCCCAGCCCATCCCGCAACAACCAAAATCCGCTAAACGATCTGGCCTGTAGATCGGTCTGAATCGCCAAAAAGTGGATCCCGTACACCTGCTTTTTCTGGGCTTCAAATGCCTCTCCTTCCTGCTGCAAGCTAGCGCTATTCAAGCGGGCTACTCGATAGCAGTCACTTTGCCCGACCTCCAAAACAAGGCTGGCCTCGGTTGGGGCTAACCGCAAATAGGCAGGTTCCAACCCACTCATCCAAGCGGCTAAGGGCAAAGCGCGCCGTGAGATGATGACCAATCCAGGCACAACAACCTCATCGGCTAAGGGCAAATTCGCCAGAGAAAAGCTCTCACCAAAATCCCTTGTCCACAACTCTGCGCTTGCCAGATCCGACACCGTCATGGATACCAGTGCCCAGCGTTCCCCCAGCACCTTATCCGGCAGAGGGCTGGGATCCGCAGGTTCTGCCTCACTATCCTCCAGATCGAGGGGATCATAACGATAGGCTGACTCCTGCAGATAAACCTGCTCGACTCGCTGTCGCATCCATTCTGCCAACGCATAAACACGGCGACTGGGTAGGAGCGGAATACCAACCAGATCACAGCCTCGCTGTAGGATAGAAGTCATTCGCCCCCGAAACACGCGAATCGCGCTGGGGGTCATCCCCCTAGCCTCGATCAACTCCTTGAGGCGTTCTCCTACCCAGCTACTATTCACCTGCTGGTTGCTGCCATAAAAAGCCTGACGGAGGGATCCGGATGAATCGCAGACCAACAACTGCCAAACCCGCTTGTCTTGGTCATCCCGGAGGGGAGTAACCCAAAAGTCCATTTGCCAAATCGTTTCGGAATGCCCCATTAGCCCTGCGGATCCCCCACCAACGCCAGAGAGTGCTCACCAAAGATAGCCTCTTGATGCCGATAAAACTTAAACTCCAGCAGATTAAAGAAGGGATCCTGAAGAAAGAAGGTGGCATGCTCTAGGGGAAGATCCGCAAAGCGCCAGCGTGGTTCCTGGTAAAAAGTTAGGTGATGAGCCTGGGCACGATCACAGAGGTTCTGCCACGCCTGCTGGCTAGGCAAGATCAAGCCAAAGTGACGAGGATAAATCCCCCGTTGGGGAGTTAGCGGTTCATGGGTGAGATGAGCCACCAGTTGATGTCCCGCCAGGTTCAAAATCACAGAGGTAGGAGTTTCCCGTCCGACCCCACAGCCTAAACCTTCCGCATAAAACGCTTTGGTTTGGGCAATATCATGCACCGGAAAGGCGAGATGAAAGCAAACGGTATCCATAAAATCGCAGGGATCCCTTAGAGAGGCTATTTATCCTACCAGGGTAGACAAGAAGGATTCAAACCTGACTATTCCACCTGTTTCTCTTCCATCCTCTCTAGACGCTCCTGAAAATAGTCCCGCCAGTTTTGAGGTAACTCCTCCACCCTCAATAGAGCCTGCAAACGCACGGGATCCTGAGAGCGCTCTAGGTAAAGGCGAGTAATCTCTGTAATCGGCACCTGCTGAGGATGGGCTGCTATCCGCTCGATCCGATCCCCAGCCGCCAAAACCCCCGGCTGCACCACCGAAAAATAAATGCCCGTGCGCTGAGCCTCTTGAAACCGCTTGACCATCTGCATGTCCCCAAAACGGATCCCTAACTTAAAGCAGGGAAGGCGAGGTTGTTTAGCCATCAACAGGGCAGATCCAAAGCGAAAGAGATCCCCGATGGCAACCGTTTCTTCTAGCAAGCCGGAGGTGGTTAAATTTTCCCCAAAGATGCCACCCACCAGATCCACCTCCGGTAACTGGTGTCGCCAGAAGGAATAATGCTCGATTGGATAGGTATAGACAGCTTTATCCACCCCCCCATGTACCGTCAAATCCGCCTGTCCATCCCCAGCCAGATTCAAGGGATCCACCACCACTTCCCCCTGAATGGGGTGTTTGTAGATACTGGTCAGAACCGACTTCCCCTGCCAGAGTACGGCGCGGGGTTGTCCGACATAAACATTCTCAATTTGCATCCCTTCCCCCCTTGACGGTGCTCTCACGCATCAGTATTCCCCCATGAACTAAGCGGAGGGGGAGCCATCTACTTGACCTCGAAAATCGTCAGAAACAGGACTAGCCTGCATCTACTGTATCCCTTCTATTTATCCTTCCCGCGCGTTCTTGCTTCTGCGGAGAATACAAACCCCCTAGCAAAACTTAGTCAAGAGATATAACAGAATTTTGAGAAATCGAGATAAAAATTGCGGGGTCTACATACAGCGGGATATAGTTTTTTCCATAAAAGCGGTGATAAATGGTTTTTTTCAATAACAGCTCCAGGGGACACGACCCTCTGGGGCTTTTGACATGAAGGATGGATCCCCCCAGAATGAGGGGATCCACTCTCGCGGGATCCGTTTATAGTCCAGACAGGGTGCAACGGCTGGAGGCTCTCATGGTGTCCAATTCCGCAGCAGTACGGGCTGGCAAAGATGCCCTAATTCAGGGGCGGTATCAAGAATCGGTGCAAATTCTGGAGGCGTATTGCCATCCCTCCTCATCTGAACAGGTAGGAGATCCGGAACGCACAGAAGCCCTGATGATTTTGATCCGTGCCTATCAACAAATTGGGAATATTGAAGCTGCCCGTGGGCTATGTGAGCAGCTTGGGCAGCATCCCGACAGTAAAGTCGCGGATTGGGGAAAAAAGTTTTTATTACGCCTCCCCCCTCCCTCTGTCCTAGCCGTTGCTCCCGAAACGGTTGCTAGCGCCCCGCCTCCCCCTCCCCCTAAAGTGTCTAATGCTTCTCAGCGAGCCAGTCCAAGCGGAGTCAAGCTAGCCATCACGCCGTTGGCGCTACCCCTCCCCTGGGTACTCAAACTAACTGTAGGCATCAGTGTAGGGGTGATTTTTGTCTTGGGGTTGCTCTGGATCAACGGACTATTTCGCTATAACTTACCGTGGGTTGCCAAAGGGTTCATTACCCTCAGCCTGACAGCGAACGTGGCTGCCGCTGCCTATTTTTTGACCCCCCTCATCCTTGATTATTTACAAAATTGGCTATTCAAAGTTCGTTGGGTTTCCCTGACCGAGATCGAACAACGCAGCCCAAAAGTGGGACAACTGGTCAGCCAGGTGGGGCAACAGCAGCATCTCAAGCTGCCCCGTTTTGGCATCATTCCCGATGCGAATCCGGTGATTTTTGCCTATGGATCCCATCGGGATCACAGTCGGATTGTGCTCAGCCAGGGGATTCTCAACCGCCTAGAAGCTGATGAAATAGCCAGTTTGATTGCCCACCAATTAGGGCGCATAGTCAACGGTGACTGTAGTGCCCTCACCCTAGCGGCTTTCCCCGCCCAACTGTTTTATGCCATCTATGCTTTGGTGGTGCGCTGGGGGCAAGGGCGCAATGGACGGCAGGATTTGATCGGGCATTTGGCGCTCCCCGCTTATGTGGTTTATGTGGCGCTTACTTATCCTTTATTTTTCCTCTCCCGCACAGGAGCTTATTATGGGGATCGCTTTGCGGCAGAGCTAACCGGAAACCCCAACGCCTTGGCACGGGCACTGGTCAAAATTGCCCACGGATTGTTGCAGGAGGGGAAAAAGCGCCAACTCCCCAGCTATCTGGTGGATGGATCGCGGCTGATGGGAATCTACGATCCCAAAACGGCTATCGCCACTGGTCTGGCTTATCAGTCCATCAAAAGTGAACAGGGATCCCACCAACCGCTCAGCGCCGTCTTTGGCTGGGATCTGTTTAATCCTTGGGCCCGTTGGATGGAGGCCAATTCTTCCCATCCTCTCCCTGGCAAGCGGATTCGGGCTTTAGCCACCTATGCCGAACGATTACGTTTGACTCCTGAATTTGGGATGGCAGAGGTCAGTCACATAAGTCAACAACTTGATAGTAAGCATCTCAAAGGAAAGTTCTACTGGGATTTAGCCATCTATGGGGCTGAGGTGGTAGGACTGGTAGCGGGCTGGATGGTGGGGTTAATTCTATTCTTTGTCATCGACAGACCACCCACCTTAATTTATGGATCCGCAATGATAGGATTTGGCCTGGGCATGGGGGTCAAGGCCATACTCATCTTTCCCCGTCGCCAACAGGCTACTCCCGCCGATATGCTCACCCTCATGTCGGATGTCTATGCCTCTCCGGTTCGCAGTCAACCCGTTTTGCTGGAAGGGGAATTATTTGGTCAACGACAGGCCATGTATCAACTGGGATCCGAGCTACGCCTGCAAGATGCCACGGGGATGATCCCGGTTCGCTTTACCTCCCGCTTTGGCCCGCTTGGCAACCTATTGTCAGGACTGCAACAGGCAGGCTATGCTGCCCCCAAGGGGATCCGCACATTTTTGGGATCCCGTGTGCAAGTCCAAGGTTGGTTGAGAAGAGGGATCACCCCCTGGTTAGATCTGTCCCAAATCAACCATCCTTCGGGCAAAAAAGGAGCTAGTCACCATCAAGTCTGGCTTTGTATTTTTGCCTTAGGGATGGTAGTGTCTGGAGCTTTGGTCATTCTTTATTGGCATCGACTACCTCCACTTTCCTGGTATACCGTGCAAAAACTCCTCAGACTCAAGCCTAGTTATTAGTATCCATTTGGAAGAGAACTATGCACAAGGTTGAGCCTAAACCTGATTGGCCTGACTCCTGGAAATCTAGCTATACCTATGATCTTTTGGAGGTTTATGGAGAGATTTCTAGGAGAGGGTATGCCTATGCCTATCAAAATCGTCAAAATTATGCTTTAGAGGCTTTGAGAGCCATCTCTACCCCTGGGGAGAGGATTCTTGATGTGGCGGCGGCGCAGGGTAATTTCTCTCTTCTGTTGGCAGAAATGGGATATGAAGTGGTTTGGAATGACTTGCGATCTGAGCTAAAAGACTATGTGGAACTCAAGCGCGAAAAAGGTAATGTAGAATATCGAGTAGGAAATATATTTGACTTCTCCGACGCAAACGAATTTGATGCTATTTTAGCCACTGAAATTATTGAGCATGTTGCTCATCCTGATCAGTTTTTGAAGAAGCTAGCCTTTCTGCTTAAGCCATCTGGACATATCATATTAACCACCCCAAACGGAGAATATTTCCGAAATAACTTGCCTAAGTTTTCAGATTGTCCAGATCCTAGTCAATTTGAATCAATCCAATTCAAGCCAAATTCGGATGGACATATCTTCTTGTTTTATCCAGATGAGATTCAAAAACTAGCTCAAGTGACTGGTTTACAACTCAAGGAACTAAAACTTTTTACAAATCCATTAACAGCAGGACATATCAAATTAGAGCTTCTTCTTAAATCTTTCCCAAGAAAGGCTGTGAATTTTTTGGAGTCAATTACTCAATTACAATCTGGATTTCCATTCCGGAGACTGAATGTTCATCTGCTTGCTGTTTTGCAAAAGCCGAAGACCTAAGCTGCTCATCAAAGCGAGTAAAATCACTACCTGCCTGATACAATTCTAGTTCAAGCCTAGTTATGATTGATATAGTAAACCTGTAAAATTGCATAGTCATTCTCAGCTTAATTAAAAAATGTTTGAGTGTTTTGCCGTAGGGTTCTGCGAGCCCATTTGGGTTCACTCTTAATCTGTAATGATTATAAAAAACATGCAACTATTCTTCTCCATTTCTTTGGTTTTACTCACCAGGTAGATTAGCTGAACAATGCAGTGCAAGCCTAAACTTTGCGATCTGGATTGGACTGGTCTAAAGATTCTTGGGAAATGATTACTTGTATGTAGGGATCCGGTGAGGAGCAAGCTGATCCCTTTCTGTTGGCTGGATTTCTCATAAATAGCTCTGTCTAAGCAACTTACGACTTATAGTTATTCCAAATAAGTATGCAACCACCTAAATCTTGATATCCGAACCTTGAGAGATTTTGGGTTTCTCAAACTAAGTTGGAACGACTATAGCTCGCCATCTGTGAATGCTTGAGACAAGAACTCAGCCATGTACCGTTTCGCTCCAAGCCTCTAGGGATCCGGCTGAACGTAATTTTTGTCGGAGGGTTTTGATATGAGCTTTGACGGTTTCTTCTTCGGGAGATTCTTCGGTTGTCCAGATGCGCTCAATTAGGGACTCAGGGCAAAGTTTAAGAAATCCTAGCTGTCTGGGAAGAAGAGGGATCCCCTATAACGGGAGGAGGAATTACCCTGTTGGCTCCGGCAGGCTTTCCTTATGGATAACATCTATTGGTTGGGACATACAGCAACCCTAAGTAAGATGTGAGAAGATTTTCCCCCTCTCCTTGCGGGAGAGGGGCTAGGGGTGAGGGCGGTTCACGGATCAAATAGGGTTGCTGTAGCTTGAAGCCTATCTGTGAGTTGCAGATAGCAGGTACATCAAAATCTGACTTTGAGGTTTGGTTGTGCAAATACCGATGACTTTTAGTGATGTGGTCGAGGTAGTCAAGCGTCTTTTCGCAGATAAAATGCGTGAAATTCAACTGTTGTTGAAGCAATACTTTCGTGAAGAGCGTCCTGACGAGATATATGACAATTTCTAGTCAGCGCAAGTCGAACAGTAAAAGGGTGAACTGAAGTTTTCCTCTAATATTAAGGAACTGAGAGAATTGATAGAGGAGCAATTGTGGAAGTCGGTTTCGGCTATCCATTCAAATGTGCTTTTAAAAGACGCATTAAAGGCAATGCAAATCTAGAGGCAGGGTTTTGGCAAAAATTGGAACAGTTCACCATAGATCTATTTGATCCGAGCTTGAAAACACATAAATTATCGGGCAATTTCAGGGAATTTTGGAGTTTTAGTGTAGATTGCGATGAGAGGGTGCTGTTCTACTTTACGGAAGATGGAAAGGCTGTGTTTGTAGATATCGGTAGCCATGACGAGGTGTATTGAAAGCAATGGTCGCGGCAGCACAACAACGCTGTTGGAGCGGACTGGATCAAACTGCTGGTGTGACCAAAGATTGCTGACATCCGCTGACCGCAACCGTTATCTATTCTCAATCAGCTAACCCCCCAGAATATTCTGGATATTTCATAGCCATTACTTAAATTAGGACTACCCTTTTCCCTTGTGTGAGGGAACCAATCTCAGAAACTATCTGAATCAAGATCGGCAATCTCTCTGGGGAAGTAGGGTTTTCCCATCGGTTGACCGGATTAGCAACCGTTAGATTGGAGCAGAATAAGAAACCAATATTCCTAACAACGTAGGTAGCCCGTGAGTGGCCGCTTTTTTCCATCCTTACTGAGTCAAATGTGGGCGGAGTTGCCGTTGCCAGAGTGGTTGCCGGGAGTGGGTGAATCTGTCTGGCAGCAGGCTCTTTTGGCGTTGACTCAACTGTGGCGAGAGGCAGGTCAGTTTGGGGTAGTGGTGAGTGGACCAGTGGCTTGGCTGCCTGCCAGTGAGTGGCAATGGCAACCGGAGTGGCACCCTTTAGCTCAACGGGATCCCTTATCAGCAACGGCTCATCCTGCGGAGGAGCCAACCACCGATACCCTACGGGATCGACGCTGGCTTTTCACCGCTGATCTGTCTCCCGACGTGCTGTTTGAACCGGGTCAGACCACTATCCCCCTTTTGCCTTTGGATCCGGCGCAGCAAGAGCGATTTTTGCTATTGATTAGCCCAGTTTTTTGTGTGATTGTCGCCGAGGGATCCCATCCCCATACCGGTCAGCCGGGGATCATGCTCTCCTTTGAGCCGGAAGTATTGCAGCGGGCTTGGCAAGGACTCCAGGCTCGCTTACGGCAGGTACGCCCCGACCGCTTATCGATTTGGGAAGATCTGCTCAACCACTTCCCCCTCCAACCTCCCCACCCCCGCGTCATGGCTCGCTTTAGCAGCCTCTTACTCTTGCCGTTGGGTTCAAGGGATCCCTCCCTCATGGCGCAACTACCCGCCGCCTTGCCCACAGAGCTAGTCACGACAGAAAACCCTCCAGACCACAAGACGGACGGTTCCTCACCAGCCACCCCTACCCATCCTTCTGAAGATGTGGCTCCCTTGTCGGAAGCCGAGCTACTGCGAGCCTTGATCCATGAAATTAAAACTCCTCTCGCCACCATCCATACCCTAGCAACCCTGATTCTCAAACGGTCCGATCTGCCGGATAAGGTGCGGGATTATGTGGAGAAAATTGATCGAGAGTGTTGCGAACAAATCGATCGCTTTAGCCTATTTTTTCAGGCCACTGAGATTGATCACCATCCCCTCCATTTGCAACCCACCGCCCTTGTGGATCTGGTGCATCATCACCTGCCCCGTTGGCAAACCCAGGTGGAGCGGCGGGGTTCTCGGCTGGATCTGAAAATTTCTGAGGATTTACCGAATGTCGTCAGTGACCCCAAAGCTCTCGATACGATCCTGACGGGAATTATTGACCGGATTGCCCGAAGTTCTCCCCCCGGCAGCAGGATTTCCGCTCAACTGGTCAGCGCCGGAGAACAAGTCAAGCTTCAGTTTCAAGTCATTCCCCAGGATCCCGTCTGGCCCCATTCAACCCTGACCCCCCTGCAAGCCATTGGGCAATGGCTGGTGCTACAACCAGATACAGGAGCGATCAGCCTGAGCATTCCCGTCACCCAAACTCTGTTTCGTGCGTTGGGGGGATATTTGACTGTCAAACAGAAAGGGCATCACGGAGAGGTCTTCACCATCTATCTGCCTCGCCAACTGTGAAGCGGTCTAAGGAACATCTCTAGGGGATCCCTACCCTTTTGTAATGCTGAAAAATCGTGCCAAGGGGAGTGATGGAAGGTTGAAAAAAGTCATGAGGCAGCCCCACAATTTGTCCCCCCTCTCCCCTCCTACTCAACCCCCCACTGATATGAACCTCAACAGGGATCCCCTCGTGAGTGGGGAGCAAGTAGCCGCCCTGCTTCATGAAGTGCGAAATCCGTTAACCACCCTCCAAACACTGGCAAAGCTACTCAAAAAGCGACTCCCGGCTGGGGATCCCAACCAGTGGATCGGCAACAGTATGGAACAAGAATGTCAACATTTGCAGGCGTTATTAGAGCGTTTTGAAGCCAGCCTCGGTTCCGAGCGCCCACTCCAGTTGCAGATTGTCTATTTGCAAGAAATTCTGCCGGATTGGATTGCCACCTACGAAGCCCTTGCCCATGCTCACCACATTCATTTTCAAAGCCAATTAACGGAAGCATTCCTCCAAGCTTTACCTGCCGTTTGGGTGGATCTTTTAGCGCTTAAACAAGTCCTGGGCAATTTGGTCGATAATGCTTGCAAATATACTCCCCCCGGAGGATCGGTGAGCCTGGGGGTAGCAGTGCAGTCGGATGGAGTGATTGTGTCCATTCAAGACAGTGGGGATGGCATTTCCCCGGAGCATTTAGCCCACATTTTTGAGCCATTTTATCGAGCAGAATCAGCCACACCGGGTCAAGGTTTGGGCTTGGCCATCAGCCGAGATTTGGTTGAGGGAATGCAGGGCTGCTTAGAAGTGGAAAGCCAGCTTCATCAGGGCACAACTTTTCGGGTGAAAGTAGCTTTAGCTAACACCGACCAGACCACCCAGTTAAGGGATGATCAGCCTGATTAAGAAACCAGAACGGCTTCCTCCAGTTTTTGTTGATACCATAGACGGGCATACAACCCTGCCGGATCGGCTAACAATTGGAGATGGGATCCCGATTGCACAATGTTGCCCTGATCCATCACTAAAATTTGATCGGCTTCCACCACAGAGGTGAGACGGTGGGCGATAAAAAGAACCGTTTTTTGCTGTTGGGTTTGCCGCAGCGAGGTAAGAATATCGAGAGCTGTTTGGTTGTCCACACTCGATAACGAATCATCCAAAATTAGGATGGGGGCATCCACCAACAAAGCCCGTGCTAGAGCAACCCGTTGCCGCTGTCCACCAGAAAGGGTGATGCCCCGTTCCCCCACCCTGGTTTGATACTGCTGAGGAAAGCGTTCGATTTCGGGGTGAATGTGGGCAGCTTTGGCCACACTCTCCACCTCCCATTCACTGGCGTCGGGCTTGCCATAGCGAATGTTATCCAGCACGGTGGCATTAAACAAAAAACTTTCTTGTGGCACATAGGCAATCGCCTGCCGCAGGGATCCCAACTGAATCTGGGTGATGTCAAGTCCGTCAATCCAAAGCTGTTGGGGGGCAATTTCCAGGAGGTGGGGGATGGCATTGGCGAGGGTGGTTTTGCCCGCTCCAATCGGCCCAACAATAGCAACCATCTGACCGGGCTGAATTTGAAAACTGACATGATTGAGGGCGAGACGGGTGGATCCGGCAAACCCAAAGGTCAGATCGCGGGCAATGATTTCTCCTTTTGGATTGGGAAGCGGGACGGCTCCTAGTGGATCGGTGATGGTGGGTTGAATGGCCAACAGTTCTCCCACGCGATCTAGGCTGACCTGTCCACGCTGGTAGGCGGTGATGGTAAAGCCCAAAAGAGCGGTGGGAAAGACCAGCCGTTCTACATAAAGGGTAAGCGCTGAAAAATCTCCCAGGGTGAGGCGACCGGCGGCAATCAGGGGGCTACCTGCCACCAACAACACCAACAAACTCATGCCCACCAGCGCCACCAAACTGGGAAACAACCAGTTACGAGTGATCGCTAACCGCAGGTTAGCTTCCAGAAGTTGTTGATTTTGGCGAGCAAACTCCGCTTGTTCATGTTGCTCTTGGGCATAGACCTTGATGGAGGTAATGCCGTTCATATCCTCTTGGATCAGATCGCTTAAGTTCCCCAGCCGTTGCTGCACCTCCAGTTGTTGTCGTTGCAGTCGTCCACTGGTGATTTTCACCAGCACCAACATGACGGGATACACCGATAGAGCCAGCAGACTCAACCAGGGATCAATCCACAGCATCGCCGGGACGGTCATGCCATAGGCAAAAAACGTATTCGCTAGACTGAGAATGGCAAACCCCAACAAACGGCGGATATTGTCTACATCACTGGTGACACGGGTGATGATATCGCCGGCAGACTGATAGCCAAAATAGGAGGGAGAAAGGGTTAAGAGGTGTTCAAAAATGCGTTGTTTCAGGTCAAACTCCACCTGTCGCCCCACCCCAAACATCCAGACCCGCGAGGCAATCCGCACCCCCATCATAGCGCTGGCTACCAATAGCACCACCACGGCATAGTGGGTCATCTGCCCAAGATTTGGCAGCACTAAAACATCGGCATTGGTGGGGCTAGATAGACTATCCAGGATAATCTTGATATACCAAGGTAGAAATACCCCCAAGCCGTTCACCACTAGCAGGGATCCAATGCCCAGCCACACCTGCCGTTGATAGGGGCGGAGATAATGCTGGAGTTGTTGCAGGTGGGAATGAGCCATCCGAGTTGCTTCCGACTTTCTGAGTAATGAAGGGTAAGAAGGGGCGAGTTGCTGGCTTGGATCCTTGGGTTCACTCTAACCTGGGCAGGGGATGGACTAGCTGTGGTTTTAGGTGTGGGAGAGAATCCGCAGGAAAGTTACTAGGGGGTTTTCCGCCAATTCCATCACGGCTAAGGGTAGCCAAACAGGTCAAGAATCCTGCCTTGGTCTCATGCCGTCATCTTTTACAATGCTGAGGGGATCTCCAAGCGGATCCCTAGGCTAGAGGAGATCGTCCTTAACGATCCTAAACTGCTGACTGTGTTCTCTGAGGTGTCATTATGTCCAGACCGCATTCCTCTACTCACCCCACATCCCGTAGCCATCTTGGGCGACAGATTGTTATGGCGTTATGGGTTATTAACCTCGGCACATTGGCGGCGGGGATCCTACCCCTCAAGGCGGCGGCACAGTCTGGCTTTGTCATTACGGGTAGTGAGGATGTGCCGGTTCTGTCCTACAAACTCGACTTTCGAGGCGTTCGAGATAAGATAGACCGCTATCGACTGGATATCCCCCCACAGGATGTGGCCGTGGCGGAGGTGCAGATCAGTGGTCCCCCCAACTTTGATGGCAAAATTGATCCCGAAGAGGTGCGCTTAGAGGTGGAAGGCCAATCCGTTCCCCTTTCGGAGGTTTACTGGAACGAGGAATTTCGTTCGCTAGAGGTGATCACCGAGGAGCCAGTAGCAGCAGGCCAAAGCATGAGATTAATCCTTTCCCAGGTACGCAATCCCTCAAAAATAGGAGAGTATCGGTTTGTGGGGCGGCTGCTAGGCACGGAGGCTAATCCCCTATTTCGCACCATTGGCAACTGGATCATTTCTATCGATCAGTTTGAACGAACAGGTTTTTAACCCTTTCCGTCTGGTGCCCGATCCGCTTTCTCTAGAGGATTTTTCGTTTGTTCCATATCATTTGGCGGGGGGTTGCCGCTACCGATCTAGGGATCCCGAATGCTTGGCAAGCCTTAATTTTAGGGTTGGTGCAAGGGCTAACGGAGTTTTTGCCGATCAGCAGTACGGCGCATCTGCGGATTGTGCCGGCGGTACTGGGTTGGGCGGATCCGGGAGCTTCTTTTTCGGCGGTGATCCAACTGGGTAGTTTGCTGGCGGTACTGGTCTATTTTTGGACGGATCTGACTCATTTGGGGCAACAATCCTGGCAGGCCATCCGCCAACGGGACTATCAAAATGATGCCTTGCGGGTGGTGTTGGGCATTGGGGTGGGAACGTTACCAATTGTGGTGGCGGGGTTAACCATCAAGCTGATTTGGGGATCCCCTCCCCGCCAACTGACGGTGATTGCTCTGGCCTCGATTGGCTTAGCCCTGCTGCTGGCGGTGGCCGAACGCTATGGCAAACGGCAACGGGACTGGCAGGATCTGGGCTTTTGGGATGGCATTTGGGTAGGACTCGCTGAAGCCCTCGCCTTGATTCCAGGGGTTTCGCGCTCAGGAGCCACCTTGACAGCAGGGCTGTTTTGCCACCTAAAGCGGGAGACGGCGGCTCGTTACGCTTTTTTGTTAGGGATCCCGGCCTTAGCCCTGGCTGGGATTGTCGAGTTGGTTTCCGATTGGCAATGGACGGCTCTGGGATCCCAACTTTTGGGTACGCTCTCCGCTTTTGTCTTTTCCTATCTCTCCATTGATTTTCTGTTGAAATTTCTCCAGCGCAGCAGCACTTATATCTTCATTATTTATCGGGTGCTCTTGGGTTTAGCCATTTTGTTGGGGCTAGCAACCGGATTATTAAATCCTTGAGTTGGCAACGCTAGAGCCAGGATCCTCCCCTCAAGGCACAGCCTGAGAACCCGCCATCCCTCAGGTTGGGGGAGAAAGTCGAGGGGCTAAGTTTATCCGAAACTCGCCGCTACTCTGGGATCCCGTCAACAGAAAAATTTCACCGATGGCGAGTGGTGAAGAGGGATCCACAACGGGGGATGATAAAGAAGTCTCAGCAAGCCATATCTTTGCTCGACATTCTTTACGTTTGTGCAGATGGGAGAGTTTAGCGATGTCAAATCCGGTCAATAGTGCAGAACAATTGCTCAAAGCTTACGCTTCGGGTCAACGGGAATTTGCCAAATCTAACCTGAGTGGAGCCAGTCTGAGTGGTGTCGATCTGAGCGGTATTGATCTGAGTGGCGCTAATTTGCAGGGGGTGGATTTGCGGGAGAGCAATCTCAGTCGGGCTAACCTGGCTCATGCTGATCTGCGGGGAGCTAGACTACGCCGTACTAACCTGATTGGAGCCAACCTCAAGGAAGCCGACTTTCGGGGAGCGAATATGTATCGCGCCAAGCTCAACAAAGCCAACCTGAGCGGAGCCGATCTCAACAAAGCCGATCTGAGAATTGGTGCTGATCTGCGGGAGGCTGAGATTGCTGGCACCAACTTCAAAGGGGCATTTTACGATGAATACACCAAGTTTCCCGATGGCTTCAGCCCCCCCGAAGCAGGTATGTAAAACCTTGCCCTCACCCAAAATTCCTGCTTGTTCAGGAATTATCCATGACACGCCAGGGATCGGGATCCCCCTAAATTCCCCTTAAAAAGGGAGGCTTTGCATCCTTTCCCCCTTTGATAAGGGGGTTAGAGGGGCGCTCCCTTTTGCTTTGCTAAAGATCAACACCACCTAGTCCAAATGCAATTGGGCAATTGTTTGTTGCAAAATTTCCCCAGAACGAGAGAGTTGCTGTTGCTCGGAAGGGGTGAGAGAAAGGGACAACACGCGGGACACGCCCTGCCGATCCACAATCGCAGGTAAGCTGAGGCAGACTTCTTTCATGCCATACTGACCCGTGAGTAGGCTGCTGATGGTCAAGACCCGCCGTTGATTGTGTAGCACAGCCTCGACGATTTGGGTTACCCCCAGACCAATCGCATAACTGGTGGCTCCTTTGCGCTTGATGATCTCATAGGCGGCGTTTCTCACCTGCTCATAGATCTGGTCAATTTCCTGCTGACGAACGGGATCCTGCCATTCGGGGAACAAATCGGTGATGGAGGTTCCGACTACGTTGACCTTGCTCCAGACCGCCACCTCACTGTCGCCATGCTCGCCGATAATGTAGGCATGGAGACTACGCGGATCCACCTGAATTTTTTCGGCCAGCAGATAGCGAAAACGAGCGGTATCCAAGACAGTGCCGGATCCCATGACCTGACTGGCTGGAAACCCCGATAGCTTGAGGGAGACATAAGTCATGATGTCAACGGGATTGCTGACGATGAGCAGAATGGCATCAGCACAGTGCTCTACCACCTGCGGAATCAAGCTCTTGAAAATTTCGGCGTTCCGCTGCACCAGATCAAGGCGGGTTTCACCCGGGCGCTGTTTAGCTCCGGCGGTGATGATGACGATATCGCAGCCTTGACAGTCAGCTAGAGATCCAGCGCTGATGCGGGTGGGTTGAATAAAAGGGATCCCATGCACCAGATCCATGACTTCGCCCTCCGCTTTATCCCGATTTTGGTCACAGATCACCAGTTCATCGAGGGTATTTTGGATCAACATGGCATAAGCACAAGCCATGCCCACTTGTCCGGCACCAATGATCGCTCCTTTGTGCAGGCGACGATCCACAACCGCAGGGCTAGACCGCAAATTTTCCATAACAGACCCCCAAGGCAATTCCACTAGTCTAGACAGAAAAAACATATCATTCCTTCGCAGGAACGTTTTTTATTCTGTTAGAAATATGGTGGGTTTGGGCACTGAAACTGTCCTCAATTAGGGTTCAGTTGTGTTTCTAGTTCAGAGCTTAACCTCATCGTCGTCACGAACCCGACGCTGCCCTAAGCCCTTCGGTCAGGCTACGCCAACGGGAGAGCGCGGGCTTGTAAACAGCCAGGTTTACAACGCAAGTCGTGACTAGACCATAAGCCAGCTAGATTGCACGGACTTCCGAGCGTTTTCCTAACTCGGATTGCCTCTAAACCCTCTGGCTGAGGGTGCTTGCAGAAAGGACATTAATCTATTTGGTGGTCGAAGGAACAAGTTGTTTTTGGATTATCTCCAATGAACCCCAGCAGTCGCATTCCAGTATTAGCTCCAGACGATACGCCACTGATGCCAACCTTGTACCGCAGGGCGCAAGCATGGGTAGATTCTGGCAAAGCCGAATGGGTCAGCAATGACCTCAACATTAAAGCTGTGCGTTTATATCAAGAGCCGTTTAGCCGCAACACTCAACCCATCGTGGTTGGCATCGACCCAGGTAAAAAGTTTTCAGGCATTGCCGTCCAATCCAGTCTCTTCACCTTGTTCAGCGCTCATCTGATTCTGCCCTTCCCGTCCGTCACTAAAAAGATGACGGGCAGGCGTATTCTCAGACGAGCGAGAAGGGGCAGACGCATCAACCGCAAAGTGGCTTTCCATCTACGTGCTCACAGACAAAAACGGTTTGATAATCGCAGGCAAAAGAAGTTGGTGCCGTCAATTCGTGCCAATCGTGAACTTGAGTTGCGACTGGTCAAAGAATTGTTGCGTCTATTTCCCGTCAGCACCATTGTTTACGAATACATTGAAGCCAGAGGAGATAAAGCTTTCAGCCCGGTGATGGTAGGGCAAAAAGTCATGCTGGAGCGACTACGCCAACTGGCTCCCACAACCACACAATTCGGCTGGGAAACGGCTAAACTCCGCACTCATCTAAATCTGGTCAAACAAAAGGCTGATAAGTCCGCACAGACCCCCCAAACTCATGCGGTAGATGGTATTGCTCTTGCTGCGAGTCAGTTTGTGCAATACAAAGCCTTTTACACCACTCAGACACATGGGCATGACTGGGCGGGAACCGTGCGGCCAACGGCCTCTCCCTTTCGTGTGATTGCCCGTCCTAACCTGTTTCGCCGTCAACTCCACTTCGAGAACTTTGGCAAGGGTGGAATTAGAAAACGCAAGGGTGGCACTGTCACGCCATTCGGCTTCCGCTCTGGTGATTTTGTCGAAGCTGAAAAGGCTGGCAGAGTCTATCGCGGCTGGATTGGCGGCTTTAGTGAAGCCAGTAAAGTCGTTTCGGTGTATGACCACAACTGGCATCGACTAGGGCAATTCAAAGCGAACAAAGTCAACCTCATCAAGCGGAGTACAAAACTGTGTGTAGCGTAAACCCATTGTCCGGCTCCGTCCCTGCGCCGGACTCGCATTCCTCCCGACGCTCCCCTAAGCCCTTCAGGCAGGCTACGCCAACAGGAGCGCGCGGGACTCCTGCTGTTTTAGTTGAAGAAAACTAAGCAGAGAATTAGGAAGCAAAAGCCACTAGCTCCCATCCCATAGCAGCAAACCTTAATCAGGGTAGAGGCAGAAATTCGCGGCAAGAGACGGATTGGAAGGGATGCTATAGCGTGGATGGGCATATTTTGCTTGTCAAGGATGGGGATGCCTCGTCGATAGGATTTACCGACGAGGCATCCCAGTTGATGGGTAGGGGGATCCCGGCATTTCACCCATAAAATTTGCCCATAAAAATGGCATGACTCAAAGCTCGGTCATGCCAATCACATATTTTGACCATTCGCGGTGGGTGCCACTCCTGACCACCTTAGAAATCTCAAAGTAGAGGCTGCTGTGGGGGCGGCGAGGGGGACGCAAGAGGGGCATGTCGGCTTCGCGGGGGGTACGGCTGCCCTTCTTGACATTGCAGCGGACACAGGCACTCACGACGTTATCCCAACTATCTCCCCCCCCACGGGAACGGGGAATCACATGATCAATCGTCAGGTCTTCGCCGGAACAGCCGCAATACTGGCAACTATGACCATCCCGATACATGACATTGCGCCGCGTCAGGGGAATTTCTTTGTAGGGGACACTCACGTAATGGCGCAACCGAATCACCGTGGGCAAAGGAACATCCCCATACACTCGCCGCCCATTATGCTCCACCTGCTCTGCCTTTCCTTTAAGCAAGAGGACAACGGCTCTCCGCCAACTGGTGATGTTGAGCGGTTCATAGGATGCGTTGAGAACCAGAACTTTACTCATCAGTAGGCTAAAAAAGTTAGGGGGAGTGCCATCCTCACAGGTAAAGAGGAATTAAGCAAAATGCTAACAGGCGGGTTTTGCTCCTGCCTAGTCTCTATCATGCCCTGTCTTCCCCCCTCTGGGTTAGTTTTCGGATGGTGGGGGTCGTTGGGTTGTGATGGGTCTGGGGTTCTGTCTATCTGAAAATAACGACGAAATATGATCAGGGATCCGCCAAGACGGCGCAGGGAATTTATCCCTGAGAGTTTCAAATGACTGGATCTGCGTATTTACCTGGCTTGGGATCCCTTTTCCTCTCCTCTTAGCCCACCACTTTTCAGTCCAGCCACTGGCAAGACAAAGTGAAAGGCGCTCCCCTGCTGCTCGCCCGCCGACTCCGCCCAGATCTGCCCGCCCATCGCCTCGATAATCAGACGGCAAATCGCCAAGCCTAAACCTGTTCCTCCCACCGAGCGGCGGAGGGATCCCTCCGCTTGATAAAACCGATCAAAGATGGCTTCCAGGCGATCCTGAGCGATGCCCCGTCCGGTGTCAGCAATTGTGAAACGAACGGTGGGGATCCCTGGGATCCGCTCCATCTGCCCTGCGGATGGCTGGCTCACCCGCACCCAAATCTGCCCCTCGGCGGGCGTAAATTTGCAGGCATTATCCAACAACTTACGCAGCACCTCCACCAACCATTCCCCATCCGCACTCACCCAGGGCAGTCCTTCCGGCAACTCCAGATCAATGCTGGGCAACACCTGCTGGCGACGGCGGGCATTCAGGTTGCTGACCGCCAGTTCCACACATTCTTCCGGCGACACCGCCTCAATATGCCACTGAATTCGACCACTTTCCAGCTTCGAGAGAGTAAGAAAATCTTGCACCAATTGGCGAAGCCGTCCCGCATCCTGCAAGGCCGTGTCCAACATTTCCTGGCGCACCGCCAACGGCATGTCGGGATCCGCCGCTAGGGACTCCAGGCAAACCTGGATAGTGGAGAGAGGGGTCCGTAATTCGTGACCGGTCACAGCAATCAGATCACTTTTCGCTTGATCGAGGGCGGCCAATTGATGATTGAGTTCATCCAAATGTTGATAAGCTTCCGCCTGGATGAGCGCCACCCCCACCTGAAAAGCAATCCCCTCCGCCAACTCCACCACCGAGGGATCCCAGGGCTGGGGTTGCGCTTGGTGCAGCTCCAACAGACCCAACAAGCGATCTTGGTAGAGCATGGGTACGGCTAACCAAGCCCCAATCCCCCAGGTTTGCCAAGCAACGGTAGCTAAACGAGGATCCCGGCTGCTATCCGTCGCCAGCACAAATTCCCCAGCGGTCATGGCCTCCTGTAAAAAGGGATTTCCAGCCAGTAGCCAGTCTTGGGTCTGTAGACTGGCCGTGTCCGGTTGGCAATATTCATGCTTCACCTGCACATAGGCTTGATCCCTCTGGCAGCGATAGATCAGACAACGAGCAACAGCCGTGGCTTGCCCCAGTTCCTGCACCGCAATGTGCAGAATTTGGCTGGGATCCAAAGAGCGGCGGATAGCGGTGCTAATTCGATTCACCAAGCGTTCTTTGCGCTCTTGCAGTTGGATCGCTTTGTAGGTGCGCTGCAATTTGTATTGTCCCGCCTGCAAGTAGGTAATCAACCGTTCTGCGAAGGGGGCAGGGTTGAGATGGTAGCCATTACGGGTTACAGAATCCTCCCATCGGTTTCGCAGACCATCCAGCAGCGGGTACAAATCCGGTCGGTAGGCCAAAATTTTGGGGATAAGATGGAGGGCTGCTTGATAAGCCACGGGGGGATCAAAAGACCAGATGCCCTCAAACTGGCGAGCCATATCGGGATCCCGACCATTGCTGCTGCTGGGGGCGCGCAGGAGTCGCTCTCGGCAAACTAGGCAGGTGGCGTAGGCGGGATCCAACACAATCAGATGCCATTCTTGGGTGAGGGGATCCGCCTCATCTAAAGCAACTGTTTGGTAGGGAGTAGGGGTTTGGGAAAAATCCGTTTCTGGCATGGCCAGCACATACACCTGCTCAGCTATTTGGCTAATCCGTTGATAACGACGGGCTTCTTGTCGGTAATAGCGCTCCTTTTGAAAATTGGCAAACACCACCGGATGGCTTTGCCCCGAAAGCACTTGATCCTCCATGGCATGACTAAGGGCAACCAAAGAAGATTTGAAGTAAAGCTGGGGGTGGAGTTGGGGGAGAGCCGCCAATAGATCCGCCAGTAGAGAAGTGCGTTGGGGGTGGGCAAGGGGGGGCGGGGGTATCGGCATACAAGGCTCAGGCAGCACTTTTGGGATCCGCGACGGTAGCAATCAACAGCAGAGAAACACTGACCGTCCAGCCACCTCTGCCCGTGTGGTTAGTTTAGCGATTTACTTCCCTCTTTTTGGAAGCTGCTTAACGATTCCTCACCCCAGCACAATAAACTCTAAAGCCCGCAAAACTTCAAACCAATCCCTCGTTTCCAGACGAACGGTTTGTTCTCCCACCAAACTGGCACTCGGATAAAAGGATTTCCGATAGGCTCTGGGGGGATGTTTGTAGGTCACTTCTAAAACAAACCAATCGGGCAAGGGTTGGGCGGTAATTTGCAAGTGTTGCCGTTTGTCGAGGGCACGCTCGACCCCGGCGCGAATCTGTTGAGTCGCTAGGCGGGTGTGAATGGATCGCGTGGATTCTCCTCTGCCCTTGAGGGTAGCCACTGTTTCGATCTGGGGGTCATAGGCGGTGACGGCAGCACAGAGATCCCCATCCCCCGCCACAAAGATGGTGGGTACCCCCTCATAGGCGGCTGTCCAGGTGACAAGGTGAAACTCGGCAATCGGCTGATGATTGATGCAAATCTGTGTAACCTCGGTGGTGTAGGTATGGGCTAGCGGATTGGCGGCGGATCCCGCCCGTGAATGATATCCCACCAAGATGAGGGCATCAAAGCTGCGATCCAAATCCTGCACCATACAGTATGGATGGCCACTCCAGCCTCGGATCAGTTCTACGGGCGGTGGTAAGTGGTGGGGAGATAAATTGCGACCCGTATCATGGGCATCTTTTACCAAGATCTCGGTTGCTCCGGCAGCGATTGCCCCTTCACAGGCCGCTACCACTTCCTCTTGCATCTGCTGACGACAGGTTTCATAGTTCCATTTGCCGACGGTGGCATCATCCCAATGGCAAATCCCCGTAATCCCTTCGATGTCGGCACTAATGTAAACTTTCATACCTTGATGTGATATTTTGTCAGGGCTTGGGGATAGTCGATACCGAAGAGAAACTCTTGTCCTGAACAAAAATTGGCAAGAAGTCTTGGCCAACCTTTGCAGTGGAGCAGTGAGGAAAAACCCCTTAAGGATCTTATAATGTGAGAGCTAGAAGTTGTATGAAATTTAGCATCCTGGCTTCCAGTATGTCTTTATCTGCCGATTGTCCTGCCACGCGCGTCTCCATTCAGCTTTTGTTGTTTGTGAATAGTCGGTCAGCCACGTTAGAGTTAGCCGAACAGATTCGCCTACACTTGCACCATCTGCAAGAAGCCTATCCCGTTGAACTGGAAGTAGTAGAGCTGGGAGAGCGTCCCTATTTGGCAGAACACTACAAGCTGGTGGCGATGCCCGCCCTCGTGAAGATTAGCCCTCTTCCTGCTCAGGTGTTGGCGGGAGGGGATCTCACCACCCAAATCGAGGTGTGGTGGCCGCGTTGGCAGGGGCAGGCGGCCTTGATGACCCAACAAAATCAGTCGGAGAGCCAACCGGATCGGCAACCTTCCCAACCCTCAGCCGCTTTTTTGCAATTGTCGGAAGAAGTTTTTCAGCTCAGACAAGAACAATCCCAATTGCAAGAACAGCTTGCTTTTAAGGATCGCATCTTGGCTATGTTGGTGCATGATTTGCGTAGCCCTTTAACCGCTACATCAATTGCGATTGAGAGCCTACAGCAGGGAGAAATGGCAACTTTAGATCCTGCCACTACACAGCATCTTTTAGAGCAAGCCCGTCAGCAAATTCGCAAGATGGACTCGATGATTACCGATATTTTAGAGGCCGCACACGGAACTACTGCCGAATTAAAAATCACCTCTAGCGAAGTGCAGTTAGGAGAACTATGCTGGTCCGTGATCCAAGACTTTATGCCTCGCATTCGTCGCCAGCAATTGACGCTACAAACGGATATTCCTACCGACTTACCGACAGTGCATGTGGATTGCGATAAGATCCGTCAGGTATTGGCTAATCTTTTGGATAATGCCATCAAATACAATACCCCTCAGGGCAAAATTCATCTGTATGTTCTGCATCGCACAGCTCAAAAAGTACAGGTGACGGTCAGCGACACTGGCCCTGGCATTCCCGAGCCGGATCAAGAGCGAATCTTTAGCGATCAATTTCGCTTAGTTCGGGATCAACAGCAGGAGGGTTATGGAATTGGGCTGTCCTTGTGTCGCCGCATTATTCGTGCCCATTATGGACAAATCTGGGTGGATTCTCGTTTAGGTCAGGGCAGCAGTTTTCATTTCACACTACCTGTTTTTCGTACCTAGCAGGTGTCTCTAGAGTGGCGTAGCAAGGGGTAATAGGTGCAAGGGATCCCTAAACTGACTGAGCAGGTCGTTCACATTTGGCAGGTTGATTTAAGAGTATCTGATTTTGCGTTTGGATCCTTGTGGAATCTTTTATCGGAGGAGGAACAATTCCGAGCCAATCAGTTCAAGGTAGAGCAAGCCAGAAGGACTTTTGTGATCGGGCGAGGCTGTCTACGGCGCATTTTAAGCGGCTATGAGCAAACCGATCAGCCAGATCCTGCCAAGATTCAATTTATGTATAGCCAACAGGGTAAACCGAGTCTTTCCACGATATCTTCTGGGATCCCTTTGCGCTTTAATCTTTCCCATTCTCATCAGTTAGCCCTGATTGCAGTTGGTCTCAACGCCGAGATGGGCATTGACCTGGAATATATCCGCCCAACGGCAGTAGAGGCTCTGGTTCAGCGTTTTTTCGCCCCATCGGAGTCAGTTTTTTTGCAAGGATTAAAGGGGGAGATCCAGTTAAAAACTTTCTTTCGCTACTGGACTTGTAAAGAAGCCTATATCAAAGCCAGCGGACAACGGCTTAGTCAATCGCTTAGTCAAATCGTGATTCGGTTCGATCCGGTTAGCCCAGTTGGTTATCAAGCCTACTGGCAAGGGATCCCGATTGAGCCGGATTGGTGGATGTATGAGGTTGCTTGTCCGCAAGACTATATGGCTACTCTAGTCATTGATCGACAGATTCAGAACCTTGACTATTTCGACGGGTTTCAGGGCGATTTTTGCCAGTAAGAGTTCTCTAAATGTTGCCTTCCAAACCGATCACTCGCTCGTGACCAGCATAAATATTAAAGCGATCTCCCCGTAAAAACCCAATCAGGGTCAAACCAAATTCGTTAGCCAATTGCACCGCTAAACTGCTCGGAGCCGAAACCGCACAAATCATCGGGATCCCGGCGGCTAGACTTTTCTGCAAAATCTCATAACTGGTTCTCCCACTCACCATTAAAATAGACTGGCTCAAAGGAATTTGATCAGCTAAACAGGCAGCCCCGATGACCTTATCAAGGGCATTATGACGACCCACATCTTCTCGAAGCCACTGCAACCGTCCATCAGCGGTGAAGAGAGCAGCAGCGTGCAGACCCCCCGTGGAGAAAAATTGTTTTTGCGCTTTTTGTAATTGTTCCGGCAGTTGAGTAATCAAATCTGGAGATATTTGATAGGTGATGGATAAGGGTTGATAACCCCGTAAGCGCAGGTGGTCGAGATGGAGTTTGCCACAGACACCACAGGCACTATTTACTATAAAATGTCGCTCAAGTTTCCACAGTTCGGGTAGATCTTGGGTCGTCAATTCAACATTGACAATATTTTCCTGTTGATCGCCGTCTAATCCAGGATCCACACAATAACTTAATCGCTTCACATCCTGACCGGAATGGAGGATCCCTTCCGTCAATAAAAAGCCTGTGACCAAGTCAAAATCAGCCCCCGGAGTTCGCATGGTTAAAGCTAAGGTTCGGGGCGGATTCACCAGACGAATCTCCAAAGGTTCTTCAACCGAAACATAATCAAGATGAGGTGAAACCTGTTGGTTTTGAACTCGCCAGAGACGAATTTCGTGTTTATTTTTTTGCTTAGTTGGCTGTGACCCAGAGTTCATTGTTAACACTCACCAGATAGGCCAGGGTTGATCACTCAGCAGACTGGATCCCCGGACTTGACTAGGGATCCCGAAAGCTCTGCTCTTCGCCAGACATGGAGGAGGGATCCCGTTGATAGTCTGGGCAGCCCTGGCAGGGGCCAGATGGATTCACCGCACAGCGCAAAAAAGAAGTGTGGGCATTAAATAAGCAGGAGGGATCCCCGAGGGAAGGAGTCGGACTTTCCCAGACATGGTGACGCATCAACAGCACTTGCCGCCGCCACTCTTGCAAAAATCGCTGATAGGCTCGCTCCCGCAGGGAGCGCAAGGCAATGGTATCCAATGGGGGGTCTTTGCTCATCAGGCACAGGGGAAGCACGTTGTTCTGTGTTCGACTAAACGATAGTCTATTCAAGTAATAGCTATGAAATACAGCTTATCCCTAGACTACTGAACACAGCCCTCACCCCCAACCCCCTACAAGATTAGCCCTAAAAAGGGGGGAACCGGATGCAAAGTCCCTCTTTTTAAGGGGGATTTGGGGGGATCCCGATCCCTCGCGTGTCATCGATAATTTGTGAACAAGCTGTAGCAGCACCAAGGTAAGAAAAACTACGTTTTGCTACTTTTATTGAATGATTAAATGATCCGACAGCTCAATATTCACAATCGTATTGGGTTTTAGCGTAACCACACGATCTATATTGGTGGTGCCCGCCGCGGCTCCCGCCATGCTGCCAGCGACAATCGGCAGCAAGCCAAATCCCCCCGTTAGGATCCCTAGTGCTAGCCCGCCTGCGGCTCCATAGCCAGCTCCCCGCACCACCGTTGTACCCAAGTCTGCTTGGGGATCCATACCCATAGGAAGCAGATCGGACTGACCATTTAATAGATAAGTGGAGGTTTGTACCGTGACGCGATTCGCCACAAAACGAGTGCCAATCAGCTTATCCTCAACCTCAGCGTTGTCCCCATCAGAGTTGAGGGGACGCCGTTTTTCTACCACGGGCTCAAAGGTTCCCCAGACAACGCTGCCCGCCGGGATCACCACCTGACCAAACCGATCCACCACAGGCTCAGATACCTCTAGGTTACCGTTGATCGCTTGAAAAGGAGGAAAGGTGATTTCTCGATAAACTGTCAAGGGCAGCATGGTGCCAGGGGCTAGTTCCCCCCGGCTGGCTTGGTCAGCTACGGATCCAGGGGCAATTCCGGGTTGCCGTTGATAAGTATAGGCATCGCTGGTCGCCGCCGGAGCCACAGGCACCACAGGGATAGCGGGATCCACCGGATTGCTGATCACCGCTTGATTGGGAACAGGGGGAAGGGGTTGGCTGGGGGATAGTGTGGGATCCAAGGGCAGAGAGGGCAGTGGGGTGGAATAAACCACCTGTTCTTGGCTCTCTGGCAAAATCGGCAGGGTGGGAATAGTCCCTTCGGCGGGCATGGTGGATAAATTGGGGTCTGCCGCGGTTGGGTTTACCGTCGACGTATCAACTGTCGGTTTGGTAAAGTCAAATTCTTGTGCGTAGCTGATAGAGGTGCTAAACAGACTCCAGGCAACCAGGTGGTGGGTGAGAAGTAATACCGAAGCTAAACGACGCATCATCAAGTTCCCCTTGCTGCGGATCGACATAGGCTGGCAGTAGCTTAACACCCTCGTGCCCATTTGCCTACTATATGTAGTAGACTTAACCACCTTAATCTAAGGTTTGCCACTAAATGCCGCAGGGATCCATTTGCTGTTCAAGAGTAGGAAATAATCAGGCAGGATCATCGGGAGCTAGGGATGCTGTTGGATGCCTTAATCTTGGCGGGGGGAGAGAGTTCTCGCATGGGATCCGACAAAGCGCTCCTGGATTGGCAGGGGGAGCCCATGCTGCGGTGGGTGGCTAGGGCGGCGGCTAGCTGCTGTGAGCATATTTACGTGCTCACCACTTGGGCGGAACGCTATCAAGCCATTGCCGATGACGACTGGATATTTTTGCCGGAATCCCAAACCCGCCGTGGCGCGCTCTTAGCCTTTGCCGAGGGGTTCCACCAGATCATGGAGCACCCAAACCGAGCTACCACCTCTCCAGCCGAACGCTGGGTATTGCTGCTGGCTTGTGATTTACCCCGCCTGGATCCCTCGATCCTCCGGTTGTGGAGTCAACAAATTCCCCCACTTTCCCCGACTGTGCAGGCGCTTGTGCCGTGGCGCTCCGGCTATTGGGATCCCTTATGTGGGTTTTATCGGTTCACCTGTCACCCCTCGCTAGCCGCTTTTGTTGAGGCGGGGGGGCGCTCCTTTCAGCGTTGGTTGGAGGAACTGCCCGCTCATCCCCTCCACCCGACGGATCTGGAAGCCTTGATGCTCTGGAATTGCAACTATCCTGCGGATCTGATCTTGCCGAACATTTAGGTCAGGTTGAAGGAGGGATCCCTTATCGGCTTTTAGAACTCATTAATCAGGCGGAATTCAACCAAGATTTTCAGTTTCTTAAGGAGTTTGAGGCTCAATAATTGTTGTCTCTGGCACCTCTCCAATTTGCTATCTGTTGCGCATTAATGACCAAGACCAGCGGCGGCAAACAACCTCGGCAACTTGACCAAGACTCTCGACCATCTGCTTCGTCGACAGGTTATATGGTCATGCATGCGTTTCCAGGTACCGTCATCCCGCCACTAGCGAAAGTAGTAGTAGACGGTGGAGGAGGGAGGAAAGTCTTTGGGCAATAAACGCCACACACAGCCAGCAACCAGAATATAGAGGATTGCCTGCAACACCTGGCATCAGTTGACTTGTCTGGAACGACCAACGTCCTTGGGGGGGAAGTAATGAGGCTAAGAGATCCCATTGGTCGGGGGTGAGGTCACTGGCATAGACTGGATGCATCGCTCTTTGGGGAGCTGTAGTTGGAAATTTCAGCCTAAACCCCAAGGAGTTTTTCTCCCCCTTGTATCTTTTGTTGAGTTTCCAAACATCCTCTCAAACTGGATGCCGATTGTCTCAACCGACCATCTTCAAGAATGTCCTCAGAGACTGCCTGAGAAGCCTAACAAGTTACGCTTCAGCCAGCCGCTACCATAACAGCCACGGATTACCTGCAAAAAATGATCGATATGTCAACTCCCACGTCAGAAGGGCTACCCAGGGATCCGGATCCCTCAGTAACCGTCTCCGTTGCTCGTCGCGTCAAACCGGGATGTGAGGCTGAGTTTGAGGCTTTTTTAGTAGGAATTACGACGGCTTGTCGTCAATTTCCGGGCTACTTGGGCAGTCAGATGTTTCCGCCCGTCAATCATCAAGATCCCGAATATCGGGTGATGTTTACGTTTGATCGTCTCAGCAACCTACGCCGTTGGGAAGCATCGGCTGAGCGTCAGGCTTGGTTTGCGAGAGCCGAACCCCTCACCCTCAGTCCCCCACAAATTCAGGTGCTAACTGGGTTGGAAAGCTGGTTTACGCTCCCAGGAAAGCCCGCCATCACCCCTCCCCCTCGTTACAAGATGGCAGTGGTGACCTGGCTGACAGTTTTTCCTCTGATCACGTTGATCTCTGAAATCCTCCAGCCCATTCTCGGACAATTACCCCTGGTGGAGCGGGTTGCCTTGGTGACTGGGATTGCAGTTCCAGTTATGACCTATCTGCTCATGCCCCAAGTGACGAAATGGGCGGCGGGTTGGCTGTATGCTGAAGAAAGCATCCCACCATCCCCAACGGATGAACCACTCACCCCGGAAGAACAGGAGCTAGGAGCAATCCCCTCAATCCTATTCTCCTCCTTGCCCATAACCGATAAACAGCCTGCCCCGGAAGAACGGGATCCCGATCCCATTCACCCGTCTTTCTTCACAAGCTGAAGCCCTATCGATATCTGTTTTCTCGTTTTGACAAGGCCGAGAAAGGATGGGCTTGTCAGAAAGGGCAAGTCTGAGCAAAATTATGGAAGAATCCTTAAATCTTTTACCGTCGCGCGCAAGGAAGCTCTTACTGTGTCCACCGAGGTTCTCGTCAAGAGTTCAACAGCCCGAAAACACATGCCCATGTATCGGGTGTTGCTGCATAACGACGACTTTAATTCGATGGAGCATGTCGTCGAGGTATTAATTGCCACTATTCCCGGAATGCAGCCCCCCCAAGCCACCGAAATCATGTTGGAAGCCCACAATAATGGCATGGCGGTGGTGATTATTGTTCCCCAGGAGCACGCTGAGTTTTATTGTGAACAACTGAAACTGCATGGGTTGTTTAGCTCGATTGAACCGGAGTGCTAAGGGGTGTCTATCCTCTTGACTTGGCCGTTTCCGCTACGGTTTCTGACCTTTTTGTTGGTATTAGTGCTGGGTTGGTTGCCCATAGCCGCTCTTTTGTGGTTGAGCATCCCCCCCGCACGAGATTATGTCTGGATTCCGCTCTACGCATGGTTGCTGATCCTGTTGTGGCAGTGGGGATCCCGTGTCTGGCGGTATGAGCGCCCTTTTATCTCTTATGGTTTGACGGGGGATCCCTTGTTTCGTCAAGAGTTAGGGTTGGGTTTGCTGCTGGGGGTAGTGGGTCTCTTTTTGCTATTTGGACTGCAAGGCTGGTTGGGCTGGTTGGAATGGCAGCCGATCGAGGGCATGACGTTGATCCTCACCCTGGGAGTGGGCTTGGTTTTGGGTCTGGGGGTGGCGCTGGTGGAGGAATTGGTGTTTCGCGGCTGGCTACTTAACGAACTGCGCCAGGATTACGGTCTGTGGAGGGGAGCCTTCATCAGTGCCCTGATTTTTGCGATAGCCCATTTTCTTAAGCCGTTGCCCCAGACTATCGAAAGTTGGCCGCAGTTTCCGGGCTTATGGATAATGGGTTGGCTGTTGGTGGAGGCTCGTCAGGAGCGGGGAGATCGCCTCAGTTTAGGCATGGGATTACATGCGGGCTGGATCTGGGGGATTACGTTGGTGAATACCCTGGGTTGGGTGGAATATACGCAGCGAGTGCCTGCCTGGGTAACAGGGGTGGGGGGCAATCCGTTGGCGGGCATCCTAGGAGTCTTGTTTTTGCTTTTGACCAGCCAAGGCTTGAAAATGTTGCCGAATCGACTGTGGCCTGCTGGGGAATGAGCGCCAACTAGGCTAAGATTTCTTCGCACCGCTTCCTCAGGGTAGGGATGGATCCCGTTCAACTATTGGCTATTTTGGCAACGGCGATTGCCACCTCGACTCCCTTGGTTTTGGCTTGTTTGGGGGAAACCATCAGTGAGCGAGCGGGGGTGATCAACCTCTCGGCGGAAGGAACCATCATGCTGGGAGCCATGACCGGATTTGCGGCAGCTTATGCCACAGGTCAGATCTGGTTGGGCTTTTTGGCGGCGGCAGGGGTGGGGGCGGGGGTAGCGCTGATTGTCGCCTTCGCCGCCATCACTCTCCAGCAATCTCAGATCGCCATTGGCTTTGTTTTGGCTCTGTGGGCGGCGGATCTCTCCTCTTTTTTGGGCAACGCTTTTGTGCGGATCCCAGGGCCGACAGTCCCCAGTTGGAAGCTACCTATCCTGCACCAAATTCCTGGAGTGGGATCCCTTTTGTTCGCCAGTGATGGCTTGGTCTACCTCACCTACCTGCTGATTGCCATCAGCAGTATCTTCTTCTATCGCACCCGTGCTGGTTTGGTGTTGCGGATGATTGGAGAACAGCCAGCGGCTGCTTTTGCCCGTGGGATCCCTGTGGTCTATTGGCGCTATTTTTATACCCTACTGGGGGGAAGCTTGCTCGGTATCGCCGGGGCTGCTTTTTCCCTCGACTTTAAGGCAGGCTGGAGTCACCGTCATACGGCAGGTTATGGCTGGATTGCCCTAGCGATTGTGATTTTTGGGGGTTGGGATCCCCTCAAGTCTGCCCTGGGAGCCTATTTGTTTGGCATCCTGCAATCGTTGGCCAGTGTTGCTCAAAGTCAGATTCGGTTTATCCCCACCCAGGTATTTAGTGTGGCTCCCTTTGTTGTGATGATCTTGGTGCTGGTCTTGACTTCTGGACAATGGCTAGAGCGATTGTTGGATCCCTTGCCCTACCATTGGCGACATCGATTGCTGAAAATTCTTCGATCGACTCCCCCTGCTGCATTGGGTCAAAGTTTCAACCCTGATCCCTAACCATGAAAGCTTAGGGTAAATTTGCCAATGCTTAATCCCCCAAAATCTTCGATTAAGGAAGGTGCTTAACCAAAAGAGTTTGGGTAGGAAATCCTAACCAACACCAAGCATGACGAATTTGGAGTAGGGAACGATAATGAAGCTGCTGATAAAGCCCATAAGCAGCATGGTTATTGCTCAATACATGCAGATAAAGACTGCGATATCCCCAAACTTGCACAACCCCTTCAGCCGAAAGCAGCAACTGCCGACCCACCCCCTGCCGTTGCCATTCGGGTAGCACAGCCAAGTTAGAAATATAGGGCAGTTGTCCCCGCCCTGCCATCCAGGAGAGGTAACGCAAAGAAATCTCCAACGTGCCAATAATCTGATTTCCCTGCCAGGCTGCTAAGCAACAATAATGGAGATGTCGAGAGGAGAATCGCTGCTTTAGATCCTCTCGGATACCGATTTTGCGAATGGGAAAGAGCAGTTTCTGCAACCCCCGTGGGGGATGAAAGGCTTGGGCCAAAACTTCCGCCAATTCAGGCAAATCGGCAACTGTTGCCGGATAGATGGACAACGATTGTGGAGGGGTAAATAGCAAAGCCCTGAGATTTTACAATGGCATCGCTACTATCTTGACCTAACCCGACAGGTCAACGCCGCTCATAAACAAAAAGTTTTTGTTAACTTACCACGGTTTATCTCATCGATCCTGTCCACGGATCTTGACGAGAGGGGAATCAGCCAGTAGAAAACTAGGGATCCCAACGCAATCCCATAGATACAATCAAAAGCGATGGCCGAGTTTAGACCATCGCCTCCGATTATTTTATCGACATTCATGAAAAACAGATGTTTTTAGAGAACAGCCTCTAGGCTGTGATGAAGAGAAACTAATTCAGTTGTGGTAGCTTTTGTAGCCTCTTGCAGACAAAATACAGACAAAAAGGTAAACAAGGGTTAGACAATCACTAGACAAAAGTCATGGACAAAAGAAACAAAACCAAAACAAATGTCTTGTTTGAGCCTTCCTCGTTCTCATCATGACTCTCCCCGGTTAGAGGCTAATTATCTAGCCTAACCAGATGCTGAATCCTCTTACGTTGGCAGAACCCATGACCAGCCGCGACCCTAGTGACCAGAAAGCCTAACTCGCAAGCTCCCTGTTACTCTAAGTCACTGGCATAGCACGTTGAACCATCACGCTTATAAATATCATCCGTGATGGGCTGAAATCCTACTTTCTGTAGATCTGATTCCGCAGGAGCAAACACACGAACAATAGCCTTAGCTATTTGCTGAAAGAACCGCAACATAATCATGCCCTCCTAAAGCGACACTACTTGGGTTCTGCTCAAGCTTGACAACACTTATCCTAAATTAACCTCGGAATAAAGTGTTATGGGTGACGATGGAATGCTCAACAATGACGATAGACTTATTTTGGCTCACTATAAAAGCAAAAGCACTCAGCTAATCAATCTCAATCTTTAATGAAGAGAAAAATTGAAGTTCAAACAAGATGTTAATCATAACTCTTGATGATTAATCTTGATGGCTGACTTCCGTGAAACATGAAGGGAGAAACGATTAGCCAATGTGATTTGCTGTGAGTCTATTGCTTGCCGGATCTAATACTTCGGGATCCGAAATCGGGTCTGAGTTTAGGCTGTAGTAAACATCAGAGGGAAGGGTGATCGACAGAGTATAGATCGACTGATTTGAACCAACCAGATTGATAACCTCCTTTCCAGAAACCCTACATCCTTAATATAGTTATTTCAACTTCTCATGACAAGTGAATGCAAATGTTCTTAACGAGCGAAGTCAATCCTTAACCTATGCTATGAAATCCTCTATCAATCCCCTCAAGTTTCTGCAATATTATCCAGCCTGCTGACTAGATGTAGTATCATATTAAAGCCTTTACGCCAATCAAAGCTTTGCCTAGAGGGAGTTTTCGATTCTTTTAGGCTGAATAACTATTCACCACAAAAACTGGGATCCTCAGAGCAGGCCCACTAGCCTGTGGTTAATTGATGATTAATTTATGTGGCCATTTTGCCACTTTCATCAGACTCTTCTACCGTCTTTATGCTAAAATTCAATAGCCTCCTATTTGAAATTAGACTTCCACGTCAAATCCTTTCAGCTCTACTTGCTTCCGCCTGATATCCCTTACTGGATATCTCTTCATAAGATCTCGCGCAAGTGTCATGAAATCTGGGTAAATCTGTGGGAATCTGGCTTTGTTAAGGGAGGGGAAGGAGCTTTACGACTTGTTTGCCGGCTCACCCTTGTTTCCTTTACATTTTGTAATTTCCTGAGACCGGATCCCACCCATGTTAAACTCTGTTGCAATGCTGAGTCATTGCGTTTTCTGAGGACACACTTACCTATGCAAGCCATGCTCCTGTTGGCTAGCCTGCCCGAAGGCTACGAACTGTTTGATCCCCTCGTGGATTTGCTGCCTGTGATTCCCCTGCTATTTTTCCTGCTAGCCTTTGTTTGGCAAGCAGCGGTTGGATTTAAGTAAAATGATGATCTAGCTGGGATCCTTCCTCCCCTTTGAATGACCTGTAGGACTTCAGAAGGAGCGTGCAAAGGGATCCCTATCCAGTCTAAAATTTTTCAGGTCGGGCGCAAGTCCGGCCTTTTTGAGTGGAGTGAAAGGGGATGGAGCAGCCACGGCGCTCGTTACTATCGATTGCGGGGTTAGTGGCCGCTGCCACCCTCCTTAGTAAAGGGATCGGGTTTATTCGGCAATCTCTGATCGCTGCGACGTTTGGCTCTGGCTCGGATTACAGTGCCTTTGCGGTGGCTTATGTGCTACCGGGGTTCTTGCTGATCCTCTTGGGGGGAATTAATGGGCCGTTTCACAGCGCCATGATCAGTGTCCTGAAAAAACGCACGGATCCTAATCAATCGGATTGGATTGACTCGATCACAACCTTGGTAACCTGTTTGTTGCTGGGGGTCACGGCCCTGCTGATGGTGTTTGCACAACCACTGGTGGTACTGATGGCACCAGGAGCCAGTTCAGAGGTGCATCGATTGGCGGCAGAACAGCTACAGATTATGGCTCCCCTGGCGGTTTTTGCCGGATTGATCGGCATTGGCTTCGGCACCTTAAACGCCAGAGAGCAATTTTTGTTGCCTGCTTTGAGTCCCCTTTTATCCAGCCTGTTGGTGATTGTTGCGATTGTGATCTGGGGTCGCTCCGGCCAGAGTCAGGTCTTAGCTTGGGGAACTTTGGCGGGAGCCGTGGCGCAATGGCTGGTGCAGGTTCCCGTGCAAGCCAGATTGGGCTTGGGTCAGTTACGAATCTGCTTTGCCTGGGGATCCCCTGAAGTCAAAACGGTGGGTTTACTGATGCTGCCAGCGGTCATTTCCTCCGGCATGGTGCATATCAATGTCTATGTCGATATGTTTTTTGCCTCCTTTGTGCCGGGGGATCGGACGATTGGTAACTTAGGGTATGCCCAGTTGTTGGTGCAAACCCCCCTAGGGATCCTTTCTAATATGGTGCTGGTTCCCCTAATGCCCCTTTATGCCAGCCTTGCCGTTCCGGATCGCTGGCCGGAGTTCCGCCAACGCATTCGCCAGGGTGTTGTTTTGACCGCCCTGTTGATCCTACCCATGTCGATGCTCTTATCGGTGTTGGCACAGCCGATTGTGCAGGTGGCCTATGAACGAGGGCGCTTTACCCCCGACATCACTCAGGAGGTGGCAGCGCTTTTGACCGCCTATGGGGTGGGGATGGTCTTTTATCTGTTGCGGGATGTGGTAGTACGGATTTTTTATGCCTTGGAGGATGGACAGACTCCGCTGCGGGTTAGCCTGCTGGCGATCTTTTTGAATGCTGGACTGGATTGGGTAGGGCTAAAGCTGTTTGGCGCGCCCGGACTAGCCTTGGCTACCGCCGGCGTTAATGCCATCGCGCTACTGGTGCTAGGTATTGCCCTACAAAAGCGGTTGGGAGATTTGCCCTGGCAGTCAATCACTAAGGTTTTGGGGCAGCTTATGGTTATTACCCTGGGATCCGCCACCTGTACCTGGCTGACTTGGCAACAACTGACCGCCTGGGGATCCACCTGGGGGTGGCTGGGGCATCTGGCGGGAGCCTGTGGAGCGGGAATCATTGGCCTGTTAGTGTTTGGGATAGCCGCCGTATTATTACGGATCCCAGAAGTTCAGGAATTACGGAATTATGGCTTAACTCGTCTCCGCAAATCTGAGTAAGGTCATACCTTTGTCACAAATGTAACGAATCGCAGCATAGAATCACTCATCTTGGCGTGGGATCCCTGAATGGCAGGTTATTGTCTGACTCAGAAAGGGTAGATTTAACATAATCGGATCCCTCGAATGGCGCTTCTCTACCTCCAAACCGGTTCAGATATACTTAGAGATAAGAGGTATCAGCCTAGGTTCAATTCGGATCCGGATTATCTGTAGTTCCTGAAGTTTTGTGGGAGAGTCACCGATGACTACTGAACAACCTCCTCCTAAAGAACCCATCGGGCAAGTTTTCAAACGAGCCGGGCTGCTAAGTGAAGCTCAGGTACAGATAGCCCTGATGGATCAAGCTCAATATGCTGGCACCTTATTTGGCGAGATTGTGGTGATGCGCGGGTGGATCAAACCCGAGACCCTGGCCTTTTTCCTAAATACCATCCTACCTACCCTGCAAGCGGCTCAACCCAGCCAGACCCCACCCTCCACCTCGGCACCTCAGGCAGAGGATCTCTCCCAATATGCTTCAGTGCAAGCTCCCGCCATCAATCGGAGAATGGGTTCGGGAGCAACGCCCAAAGCCACCACTCCTCAACCTCCCACTGCTGGCAAAACAACGGCTCAACCGCAAAAAAAGCAAGCGCAGCAGTCCTCCAAAAAGGCAGGCTGGGGGGGCTTGGATAGCTCGTTGGCGGCGGAACTGCGCTCGATGCGGGTGGAGGGATATGAAGTGGGCAGTGAGGATGAGTCGGAAATGTTGCTTGAGCAAGATCTCTCGGAAGACGATTTAAAGAAGCTGCTTTGACCGAGAAGATATCCGGTCGAAATCTCCAAAAGATCCCATTGACCGCTTCCTGCTAGGCTAACAAAGCCCAGATACCAGCCTACTTGTGGGTTACGTTGCTATGCCAATCGGACTAACTCGCCGTGTTCGCAATCATGTCAACCCATTTCATGTTCAGTATCAAACGGCAGCGGAACCTCCCCACTGGGAAAGGATTTATGCCCAGTTGGCTCAGCCCTTTCATCTGGATATTGGCACTGGCTGTGGGCGATTTTTGCTGGCGATGGCTGAGCAGCAACCCGACTGGAATTTTTTGGGGGTAGAAATTCGCCAACCCCTCGTCGAAAGAGCCAATCAGTGGAGACAGGAGCTACATCTGACGAACCTGCATTTTTTGGCCGCCAATATCAACGTGTCCCTGCGTTCCCTGTTTGCCCCCCAGGATCTCAGCTTGGTGACTATTCAGTTTCCTGATCCCTGGTTTAAGAAACGTCACCAAAAACGACGGGTGGTACAACCGACCCTCGTTGCGGATCTGGCTCTGTTGTTGCGTAGTGGGGGATCCGTATTTCTGCAATCGGATATCGCCCCCGTAGCCGAAGAGATGGCGGAGCGATTTAGCCAGCATCCCGCCTTTATCAACCCTAACTCCCATCCCCTTGACCACAACCCGCTAGGGATCCCTACCCAGCGGGAGAGCCAATGTGTGCGGCTGGGATTACCCATCTATCGCTACTGGTTTGATCGTCTGTGATCCCTGCCAATAGTCCTGCTGCTTGCCTTTCGCCCAGAGGTGGGTTATCACCAGGGAATTCTTATTCACCCTGGCTCATTCCCTCTCCAGTTATTTGAGGATTCATCATGCGGCGGCGGCATCTATTGCAGTGGGGAGCTTTCGGGGGATCCCTCTGGCTGGGGGGATCCGTGATGTCCCAGCAGCTATCGGGCACCGAGATCCTGGAGGGGGCTTTCCCTCTTCTGGATCTGAGGGATTTTTCCCAGCCTCTCCCCGCCCATTGGCTAACCGAAACCTCGGCGTTTTATGTGCAGTCAGCTTTTGGCACCCCAGAGGTGGATCTGGACACTTGGCGCTTAACGATTGATGGGTTAGTAAAGCAATCCCTGAGTTTCACCCTAGCGGAGATTCAGGCTGAGCCTGCCGAAGACTTTTATTGGACGCTCCAGTGTATCGGCAATCCTGCCGGAGGAGAATTGATTGGCAATGCTCTCTGGAGGGGGTGTCGTCTTTTGCCCCTGCTTGAGCGGGTCGGCATCCCTTCCACTACGCCTGCCTTTGCTTTGCATGGGGCGGATGGCTATGTAACGGCTCTTCCCACCGCCAGCCTGCTTCACCCTGATGTGCGGTTGGCCTATCGCATGAATGGGGATCCCTTACCTGCCCAACATGGCGCTCCCCTGCGTGTCTTCATCCCTGGCAAATATGGACAAAAACAACCGAAATGGCTGACCCAGATCACCGGCATCCCCAGTTGGCAAAAAGGGCATTGGGAACGCTTAGGTTGGTCAAATGAAGCGAATATCCTCACCCAAGCCTTGCCCCGACAACTTCAGTCGATGGCAGACCCTCCTCCTTCTCCCGCCTTATCTAAGGGGCAGCGGGTTTCCCAAAAAGTCTCTCGTCTCACCCTACCCACAGGGCGAATTGTTCTGGCTGGGGTGGCGCTGGCTAGTGGGCAGGCCATCTCGCAGGTTTTGGTGAGTGCGGATGGAGGCACCACCTGGCAGATTGCCAACCAAAATCAGCCCGATACTCCCTACGAGTGGACGCTCTGGCGTTACGCTTGGTCATTGCCGGAGGTCGGGAACTATGAATTGATGGCGCGAGCGGTTACTCCTGACGGAGCACAGCAACCGTTGAACGACATTATTCCCTTTGATGGGACGAACGCGGTGTTGCGGATCCGCCTCAAGTTGGTGGATAGCCCGTAGATGAGGGGTAAATCCCTGCAACGCCTCTGGGTGTGATGGCTGTAGATTTCTGTATCTGTGCGGATCCCGCTTGTCCTGCAATATGCCAGGATGCAACTAAGGATCTGGGTATCAACCTATGCTTTCTGGCTCATCACCTGACCCTGTTCGTCAAAAGGCTTTAGCCGCCCTCACGGCTGAGCTGACCGCCCAAGGACACCCCAGTCCGTATGCCCAGCAGATGGCCGCCGCCCTTATCTTTCAGGCAGACCTAGACTTGTGCAGCGCTCAATTGGCTCGCTTGCTAGCTTGGCTGAAAGAGCAGCACCATCAGATTTATCCCGATGCGCTGGCTCTGGTCAACCAAACCCGTGAGGAGTTTGAACGGCGGGTACAAAACGGCTAAGCACTACTCGTTTAGGGATCCTCCCCCTCAGCGATCGGCGCAATAGCGATAGCCCGCTTGCGGTACACCCGTTTCTCCCGCTACATCTAAAAAACTGGAGGGAAGAGAGCGCATGGGATGGTGGGTAATCACGCTGTAGTGGAGATGAGGCACTCCATTGCGAGAAACCCCGCTCCTGCCGATCACCTGTCCCGCCCGCACCGCTTGATGCCGCTTTACCGTAACACTACTCAAGTGTCCGTAGAGGGTACGCACCTGGGGAGTATGGTCAATCACAATCGCCATGCCATCCCCACGGTTGGATTCAATCACGCCAATTTGCCCCGCTGCCGCCGCCGTGATTAGGGATCCCCTCTGCATGCCAAAATCCCAGGCATAGCGGTTGGAGGGGAGATAGTGGCTATAGGAGCCGTGGTTCCCTTGCAAAACAGGATGACACTGCCGACGGGGAAAGGGTAATTGATAGCCCCGCCACACCTCTGGATCAAGCAAAGCCCGCAGTTTTTCTCGATAGTTTTGCAGGGATCCCCTCTGCCTAGGGGGATAAGCCCGAATCATCTGATCCACCAAGTCAATAGAGGCTTGCCATTGCTGCTGTCCTACCGCCTGCTGAAGTTGGGCTTGTAGCTGTTGAGTGGAAGCAGCGAATCCTTGTGTAGCCAGATAAAAAGCCCCTAACACACCACATAACATAGCTAGCCAACCGTTAACCCTCCGGAATAGGGTGGAGGAATTGTTAATATCTTTCATAGCTAGTTAGTCTTTGCTTTTTGGGGATGTCTTGCGGATTTTATTCTTACCAAATACAACTCATCAATACATCATTGGCAAACTGAGCCGAAATATCTAATCATGAATGCCGATCACCCAGAGCAGCTTGAGGTTTCTCAGGAACCTTTTCCTTCAATCCCCCTTCAGCAAGGGGATCCCTTGGCCATCCAAACCTGGCTCAATCAGCAATTAACCTCCCGTGATTTGACGATCACCGCCAAACGGCAGGGGCAGGAGCTACGCCTGTTGCTGGAGTCTCCTCAGTTATTGGGGGCTGAGCCGCTCACCACCCAGATCCAGGAACTTCTCAAGAGCCTACAAACCGACTCCATTGCTCAGGTTTGGCTCTACGGCAAACAACTGGAGGATCCGATTCCCAACTGGCACTCCTCTTTTGAACTGCCCACCGATTTACCCGCCAAACCCCCTAGCAAAATTGAATTGGCTAAACAGGGGGATCCCCAGGCATTTCAACAAATTTTAGACTACTTATTGCTGTCGGAAGGATGTTCCAGCAAGATCCATCTGAATCGCCAAGTGGGATCGATGCAGGTGATCATTCAGGGGGAAGAGGTGCCCGATCAAGCTCGTCTCACCGATCTGGTCTACAAAACCCTAACCCGCCTTGACCTGAAATTTGTCAAAAAACTCAGGATCGCTGGACAAAAACGTGGCTCTTTCTTCCCCAGTTGGAGTGGCGATCTCGATACCCGCCTTTAGGCTAGTTTTCGTCCGAAGTCAGAGGGATTTCCAAGACTGCCAAAATTCTCCGCGAGGGAACATCGGGCTGGGAGAGATCCGGATCCCCTGAGACAGCGTATTCTTTGGAAAGTGCTTCGTGCATGAAACACTGGCCGCTCATCTGTCAGCCTAAGCATACTCTTGGCGTTAGGGTGAGGTGGAGTCACAAAGGATGGGAGGAAAATTCTGCCTATGTCAGGATCTGTTGGGGCATCCCCTCGCTCGACTGCCTTTTGGTCGATTTGCCGCCGCGTTTATTTGGTTTGGGCTGTGATTGTGTTGGGGGGGTTTGTGGCTACCCATTTTTATCAGGCGGCTGGAGCTAACTGGTTTTGGCTGATACTTTCCTTAATGGGGTTGGGTTATATGATGCGACAAACCCAGTTGCCAGAGTTTCACAAAGCCGGACTGGCTCACCTGTTTTATGTGGCGATGGTCTGGACACTCACCATTGCCCTGGGCATGGTGATTTCGGTGATCCCATTTCTTAATACCAACCCCCTCACCCCCTTGAGCCTCTATCTGGGGGCGTTTTGGTTGTTTCAGATGGGAACCGGACACCTCTTGAATGGGATGGTGGATCCTCCCCGTCAAATTTATTGGTTGACAGGAGGATTGCAGTATGTCGCGGGTGGGTTGTGTTTGGGGATCCCGGCCTTGTTGTCTTGGCAGTATCTTTTGGCCGGTGTAGTGGGAGGATTGGCGATGATCCTCTTGATTGTTTTGAGGCGTTAAAACCTTGCCCAGGCTTTGATTAAGGATTTAATTGTTGATAACAGTGTAGGGGGAGCTGCCGATTCTGGCACATATTCGGGCAAAAAGTCTGAAGCAGGATCAAAGCGAATTTTTGAGATCTCAAACACAGAAAAGGATCCTCCCTTTGTGGGCAACTGCAGACCATTTCTATCTCCCACCAAAACTTTATCCTTGATCATTTCATAAACTGGCTCCGAAACCAATAAACTACTGCTCACTCCATGATTAGCCAGTTCAACTCGTCCGGCAAAGTTAATCGAATTTCCCACTGCCACTATCTTCGTAGAATCGTGAGGATCTACATAAATCAAGACAGCAGATCCGTAGTGAATGCCAATACTGAGGCTGATTTTTCGGTAGGACAGTTGTTGAAGTGTTTCGTTTAATTCATTGACAGATTCAATCATTTCCAGTCCAGCTCGAATAGCTTTTTCTACAGAGCTATCTGATTTTTTTTGAGGCTGATCAATTCCAAAGAGGGCGGACAAACGCAAGCCCATATAACCATTAATAACTCCACCATGCTGATGAATGACAGATTTCATACGGTAGTAATAACGACCCAATGTATAGATCATGTCATAGGGAAAATTAACCTCATCAAAATTAGTCAGTCCACGAATACTAGCAGAGAGAATAGCCACTGTTTTTTTTGTGCCAATGGAACCGACAGCCACTTGGTTTTTGACAACTTCAATATCTTCGTTATCAATGACTAAACGCTGAATAGAAATGTCTCCTTTTACTTTCGTCTGGCAGGCTAAACGAATATGAACAGGCAGGTCTAATTTCTCAGCTAAGACTTTCTCAGATGGAGTCATAATCGTACAATTCTCGATGCCATCTAGGATCATCACCCGACAGGTGGAGCAAATAGCGTTGCCACCACAGGCATGAACGTGACGAATCTCTTGACTGAGCAATGATTGTAAAATAGTTTGGTATGGGCTAGCTTCGACAACAATATTGTCCGGTGAGCAGTTAATGGTAGGCATATCTATAATCCCCTCTTAAATAGATTGATTTTAACACATCAAAATCAATTCACACCCATAATTTATACCAACTCTAAAAAGAGATTCCACCGTAAAGTCAAACTCTATTTTCCAAAACAATCTGGCTTAACATCCCCATACCTATGCTACTTTTTTTCAGGGAGCATCTTTCCACAAACTATGCTGATTCGTCCTGCTCAATCCTCTGATGTTGCAGCCATCCTTGATATCTATAACGAAGCAGTTCTAAACACCACTGCTAGTTATGAGTATCAACCCCGTTCTTTTGCTTTACAAATGGACTGGTTTGCCGAGCACAAAGAATCGGGTTACCCCATTATTGTCGCTGAAAATACTGAGACTCAAATTTTGGGATGGGGATCCCTGAGCCGCTATCACAGCCGTTGGGGATATCGCTTTACAGTGGAAGACTCCATTTATGTGGCGGTGGGATCCCGTGGTCAAGGCATTGGGAAGATGCTTTTGGGTCGTTTGATCACATCGGCTCAAGAGCGCCAGTTTCATACCATTGTGGCCGCTATTGATGCTGCTAATATGGTTAGCCGCAAACTGCACGAAAAATTTGGGTTTATTCAGGTCGGATGTTTGCGTGAGGTCGGATATAAATTTGATCGATGGCTAGATGTTGCCTACATGCAGTTGTTGCTTTAGTCTTATCAACCCATCAAGCAGCATGGAAATACACCCACTGTTTTTCAATACAAATTCAACCGGAATTGAGCTTATGAATAGGGTTGCTTCCCGAAATTGTTTCCTATATTTCGCGGATAATTTTCCCATTCCTTTCTCCAATTCCAGTAGCATAGAAGGGAAGAGATAGCAGGGGCAGGTGATCGCGTCCTAATTTTTTAGGATGAGGAAAGTCCGGGCACCCTGAAGAACACATCGCTGGAGAAACTTCCAGTGCGGGTAACCGTGAGGATAGTGCCACAGAAACATACCGCCGATGGCAGCGTGTCTGCACAGGTAAGGGTGCAATGGTGGGGCGCAAGCTTAATGTAAGAGCCCACCAGCAACATCGAGAGGTGTTGGCTTGGTAAACCCCGATGGGGTGCAAGGCCGCAACAGCAGGAACATGGCTGTTCTTCGTCCCTGTCTGTTGCACCATCGTGATCAGAGGGATCCCTTCTGACTCAACGATGGTGAAGGTGTGCCGCAAGAGGTTGGTGGTAACATCAATCCCAGATAGATGATCGCCCATGTTCAGTTTGAACACCGACAGAACCCGGCTTACAACCTGCTGTCTCTTCGTCTCAAGTTTATTATGAAAAACCCCCCCTATTCAAAAGATAGGAGGGATGTGGTTGGATGAGTCTCTCAGAAATTATTTAGATAGAGATGCCTTGCTCATTAGAAAAATTTCAAGGCCGTTTTAGAGATACTGAAGCTCTCCATTGACTTATCAGTCTCCATTGACTTATCAGACAGTGAGAGCAAGCAGTAAGAGCAGGGAGTCAGAAGCTAATTAGGCAATGCTCACTTTCACCACTCTATTTTTTTCTGCTTCCGCCTTTGGCAGCGTCAAGGTGAGGATCCCATCTTTATAGTCAGCTTGCACTTTGTCGTTTTGGATTCTCACATTGAGGGGGATAACTCTTTGGAATCGTCCATAACGAAACTCGGTGCGAGTCATGCCTTTTTCTTCAGTTTTGATCTCAGATTTGCGCTCCCCAGCAATAGAAACCGCCTCAGTAGTGACCTGAATATCAAGATCTTTGGCATCAATACCAGGGATTTCTAGCTTGAGATGTAACGCTTCTGTGGTTTCCTGCATCTCCGCAGCCGGAATAAAGTGAACACCATTTTCTCTTGTGGTCGCAGGAGCTAAACGCTCGAATAGCCGGTTCATCTCTCGCTGAATCTCATCAACTTCTCGGAAGGGTTCCCAACGAATTAGAGCCATAGCCGTAACCTCTTGTTTTGGGTATCGTTTCAGAGGCTTGTTATATCTAACCTCTTTCTAGTACTAGAGTAATCTTCTCCAATAACAGAAGAAGTGCGGCAAACTATCCTAAACAATTCGCAAATACCGATCTCGTGAGTTGACTATCATATCGCTATCAATAGCCACCAATACCTAGCAGATAAAGTCACTTAGAGAGGATCGGGATTCCGATCTCCTTTATGAATGGGGATGGGGAAAACCGTATGACTCATTCGCCCTTTTGTTGGAAGATAGTTGATGTGCTGCTAAAATCCAGACTCAATAGATACACGGCCACCTTTTCGTAACCACTAACGATCCCATGACATCCTCGCCAGAGTTGCCGATTACCGGAACCTTTTTGGATGAAATCAGCCACGATATCCCCTCTGCCAACTGGGGATCCCAAGCATGGGCTAAGGAATTTGCCTCAATGCAGGCGGATGGGATTGATACTGTGATTTTGATTCGGGCTGGTTATCGAGATCGCGCCACCTTCCCCTCCCAGGTGCTGAGTCAGCTACACCCCCATTTGATTGTTCAGGAAGATTTGGTCGATCTATTCTTACGATTGGCAGATCAGCATCATATGGCTTTTTATTTCGGCACTTATGATTCGGGTCTTTATTGGCAACAGGATAATTATCAACTGGAGTTGGATATTAACCGAGCTTTTGTCGATGAAGTATGGCAACGTTATGGAGACTATTCAGCTTTTCAGGGTTGGTATATTTGCCATGAGATCAATACTTTCTCAGAGGGCATGATGCAAGTTTATGAACAGCTTTCTCGTCACCTCAAAGATCTCAAAAATTTACCTATCTTAATTTCTCCTTATATTCGTGGCTCCAAACAATTTGCGGACGCGATTAGTTTGACTCACCATGAACAGGAGTGGCGGGAAGTTTTTGCCCGTTTGGATGGCCTAGTGGATATTGTGGCGTTTCAAGATGGGCAGGTAGAGTTTGCCGAATTGCCCGACTATTTGGCGATTAATGCTCAATTGGCTCGTCAACACCACATCACCTGTTGGTCAAATATTGAAACATTTGATCGAGATGTCTATATTAAATTTCCACCTATTGCTTGGCCAAAACTACGCTATAAAATTGAAGCGGCTCGCTCGGCGGGGGTAGATAAACTGATCACTTTTGAGTATTCCCATTTTCTCAGCCCAAACTCAATGTTTCCATCCGCTCATCATTTACGGGACTGCTATCGGGAGTGGTATAGATCAGCCTAATCTTCTGAAGAAGTATCCCAAAGATATCTAGAATTCACTAGTTCTATGACAGTAACCCTGCCCTCTCATGAAATCAGAGGTTGACATTATCCCAAGGGGATCCCATTCGTTAGCACACAAAAATCCCCCCTGCTCTCCGGGATGTCGAGAAAGGGGGAAAACCCATCAACGATCCCATCGCCTAGTGGCAACAGTCGGATGTGACGCAGCAGACGGAAGGGTGATCATGGTCGTGGGTAGCACAAGCTTCGCTACAAAATAGTTGGCCTGCAAAACTAAACCCCTGGCTAGAGTCAAAACTGCACTGGCAATGGTCACAGGCGCAGCGTACCAATTCAGCAGTAGCAGACATACGCTATCAACTCCCTCTTAAAACAGTAGAATTAGCCTAGCAAGGTAGCAGGCTGGCTCCTGAAACCAAAATCATTCTCACTCTTATCCAAAGATTTCTAAAGTAGGCTAATTGGGGGCAATTTGTTTTTGCCACTCCTGCTCTAGGCGGGTAGTATATTCCGCATTCACTACAGGAACGGCCTCCTGAATGAGAGGTTGCAATGGGACTCCATAACGGACTTCTACCTCTGCGAAGGCAGCTTGTTCCTCCGCTGAGAGGTCTGCCACCCTGATCAGCGGGGGATCCCCCCAGACTTCTGGCTTGAGTTTTTCCAGTTGTCCGGCGGGACTGGCTAAGAGATTAGCTAGAACCATTGCTCCGGCTGGATTGCTGGCATTGCTGGGAATGGCGGTAAATGAGGGGTCATTGAGGGTAGATCCTGCCATTGTGAAGGCACGAGTGGTCGTAGGAAATTGTTTTGCTATGATGCCAAGGGCGATGTTGCTGACAAAGGTGGGCATGATCCAAATCTCACCATTGGCAAACAATTCGGCTAAGCGGCTTTGACTGGGAGGATAGCTAACCCCTTTCTGCCAAAGGTAAGGTTCCAGTTGGCGGAGATAGGCCAAAACCTGTGGGGACTTCTCCACCCAGAGATCCGCATTAAACTCCGCTCCGGCATATTGCTCATAGCCACCCGTCGTGCCATAGAGAGCTGTCAAGACAAAACGGCTGCCATCAAAGGCAGGGGGAGCCACATAGGTAAATCGTCCGGGATTAGCCTCCGCCCACGTCAGCAGTTCAGCAAAGCTCTGGGGGGGCTGGCTGACCCGTGCTGAGTCATAGGCCATCAAATAATAGCTGCCCGTGTAGGGAGCTTCGTAGCCATCGATGGGCAAGCCAAAGTCGCTCTCAACACTGAGATTATTTTGGTAGTAAGCCATGCTGGGCAAGGGATCCGTAAAAGGGCCAAAGAGCAAATTGCCCTGTTTGAGGGTACGGAAGTTCTCGCCGTTGATCCAAATCAAGTCAATGCTGCCACCCGTGGTTAAGCCAGCTTGCACTTCTCCCACCACCTTGTTCACCGCCTCGACGGTATCGCTGAGGGGAATGCGGTTGAGGGTAATCTGGTAGTTTTGCTTGAGTTGGGTTGCCACCCAGCCATCGACAAAGCGGTTGATCTGATCGCTGCCACTCCACATTGCCCAGTTAACAGTGGTGCCACGACTGCGCTCAACAATCGCATCCCAACTGGCGGAACGGGGATCCCAAGTTTGGGTGTATCCTGTTAGTCCGCTCAATCCTGACCATCCCAGCCCTAAGAGCAATGCCACTAGCCCCAACAGGGAGCGGCGGGATCCCTTTCCGTTTCGCATAGGTTCTTCCTCAAGATCGTTGAATCATGATCGTTAGCGCAACACTTTGAATCCGCTTGAACCCCCCTTTTGATAGCCCTCGGTCACGCGGCAAGGATAGGTGGCCTCACCGAAACAGGTGCTTCTGGCAACGGCCAAAGAGCGGCGGGAGGCAGTGCAACCCACACCTCATCGGTGACCTTCACCGCTGGATCAATCCCCAGCCACGCCTGCAAGCGCCAACCGGAAGCATGAGTGAGGGTGAGACGGTGTTGAGTGCCCAGGAAACGCAGACTGTCCACCCGCATCACCAAGGCATTGACACAGCCGGGATGGGATCTCGATACCTGCACCCGTTCAGGGCGGATTGTTACCGTGACTCGCCCCTGCCGAGCATGAGCGCAGGTTAAGAGGGATCCCTGCATCAGTTCCAGCCGATGCCCGTCAGCCTCAGCTTCAAAAAAATTCACTCCACCAAAAAAGCGGGCGGCGGCCTCGGAGGAGGGAGTTTGGTAAAAGTCAGAGGCAGATCCCAGTTGATGCAAGGTTCCCCCAAACATGAGAGCAATCCGATCCGCCATCGCTACGGCCTCCGCCTGATCGTGGGTGACAATCAGGGTAGTAACCTGGGTTTCGGCCTGTAGTGTCAGGATCAAATCCTGCATTTCCTGTCGCAGACTGGCATCCAAGGCAGAAAGGGGTTCATCTAGCAGCAAGACTTCTGGCTCGATCACCAAAGCACGTGCCAGGGCAACCCGTTGGGCTTGTCCCCCCGACAATTGCGTCGGCTGCCGATGGGCTAGGGATCCCAGTTGCACCCGCTCCAGCATCGCCAGTGCCTTGGCTTCCCGCATCCCTCGACTTTCTCCCCGCATCCTCAGGCCAAAGGCGACATTTTCTAGCACAGTGAGATACGGAAACAACAAGCCCTGTTGGAAAACCATCGCCATGCCCCGTTTTTCCGGTGGGATGCGATTGAGGCAGCGATCCCCTAACCAAACCTCCCCGCGATCCGGCTCGATCAGTCCACCAATCATTTGTAGAGTGGTGGATTTGCCACAGCCAGACGGCCCTAGCAAAGCCAGAATCTCTCCACCAGCCAACTTGAGGGAAAGATCCTGAACAACCGCCAAGTGGCGAAATGATTTGTTGAGGGCGACCAGCGAGAGGGAACTGCTCAAGGTGGGCTTTACCCCTAGCACAACGATTTCTCAAGATTATCGGATATATCTAGATATCTAGATGAGTAAATCCTGAGAATTACCTGATGGGGTTGATTTCTGAGATGTTCGAGGCTATTTGCTGCCGCTGCCTTTTGCCGCTGGACTTTGGAACCCTCCAGTCGTCTGCTCGCAGGCTGGGGAATTTTTACAAAAATGCTTATACGTTACAAAATTTGCAGCAACATCGGAGATAGTAAGGATCACACCCCCATCTGCTAGGGAGGCAGTCATGCCTATAGGCGCTAAAAAACAAGGTAACTCGCCTGGCACCTGTAACTGCTGACCGGATCCCGAATGATTTTTCTCTTGAGAAAAACCTGGTGAGCAGGGATGAGGAGTAATCGATTGACTAACTATTGACTACAAACTTAGGAATGGGGAGGGCGTGGCTATCGTGTATCTTGATGGATCCAGTTGGACGGATTGGTTAGATTGGCTGCCTTCCTCCTCCGATATGTCCTCGTTGCTCTTGGCACAAACGGGGTTTCGTCTAGATTTTGGCAAGATTTGGGATAGAGTTCCTTTTATTTTGGGTGGCATCAACGTTACTCTTCAATTCACTCTCCTGTCAGTGGTGTTTGGCTTTACCTGGGGAATTATCCTGGCTCTTCTCAAAATCTCGAATATCCCCCCGGTTAAGTGGTTGGCTGCCGCCTATACCTCGATCTTTCGCGGCACTCCCTTGATCTTGCAACTCAGCCTGATTTATTTTGCTACCCCCCAACTCACGGGCTATAACATCTCCCCTCTGCAAGCGGGCGTCCTGACCTTCAGCCTCAACTCAGGAGCCTATACCTCCGAAACGATTCGGGGGGGTATCTTAGCGGTAGATAAAGGGCAGTGGGATGCCTCCGCCTCTCTAGGGATCCCTTATCGCTCGATGATGCTCGACATTATCTTTCCACAAGCCCTGAAAAATATCCTGCCCGCTATGGTCAATGAGAGTATTGCCCTTCTTAAGGATTCGGCGTTGGTGTCGGTGATCGGTGTTGTGGATGTGATGCGGCGGGCACAAATTGTCGGCTCAGAAAAATACATTTATTTTGAGCCTTTGTTAATGGCAGGATTGATTTACTATGTGATGGTAATTGGCTTAACCTCGCTGGCTCAGACGTTTGAATTGAGGCTACGGAAAAGTGATTAAAGTTGAGAATCTCCACAAATCTTTTGGATCCCTGCAAGTTCTGAAAGGTATCACCACCGAAATTGAGAAGGGCACCGTTGTTGCTGTGATTGGGCCTTCCGGCTGTGGCAAATCCACTTTCTTGCGCTGTCTGAATCGCCTGGAGGTAGCCACCTCTGGACAGATTACGATTGATGGCGTAGAGGTGACCCATCCCAAAACGGATATCCTCAAGTTGCGGCAAAAAGTGGGAATGGTGTTTCAACATTTCAACATTTTTCCCCACATGACGGTGTTAGAAAATTTGATGTATGCTCCCGTCAAGGTCAAGCGGGTGAGCAAAGCCCAAGCCGAGCAAAAGGGTAAAGACCTCTTGACACGGGTAGGTTTAGCCGACAAAGCAGATGTCTATCCCAACCGTCTCTCCGGTGGACAAAAGCAGCGGGTAGCGATTGCCCGTTCCCTCGCCATGGAACCAGAGGTGATGCTCTTTGATGAACCCACGTCGGCGTTGGATCCGGAAATGGTCAGGGAGGTCTTGGATGTGATGAAGGCTCTGGCGCGGGAACACATGACGATGGCGATTGTCACCCATGAGATGGGCTTTGCCCGCGAAGTGGCGGATCGCGTCTGCTTTTTTGACAGTGGTTATTTGGTGGAAGATGCGCCTCCGGCTCAATTTTTTAGCCATCCCCAGGCCGAACGAGCCAAGCAGTTTTTAGAAAAAATGCTCTGAAATCATTCTCCGAACTTTAGGTTTGAATTTGCTCAACAACCGCTTTGGCTCGGTTAGCAACATCGATGGGCAAGGGCAAGTAACCGAGATCAGGAGAACGATTTTGTCCGTCTGTGAGTGCCCATAACAGAACCTGCTTGAGGGCTTCTGCTTTATTGGGATCCTCATAACGACGATAGGCCAAAATCCACGTATAGGTGACAATCGGGAAGGCTGTGGATCCGGTTGGATCATCCACAAAGGCTCGTAAGTTTTCAGGGAGCTTGACTTCATTCAGGGCGCTGAGAGCCGATTCTGGGGTCGGCAAAATATAGTTGCCCGCTTGATTTTCTAGAGCGGCCATCGAGAGATCCAATTCTTTGGCATAAACATATTCCACATACGCAATCACCCCCTCGGCCAGTTGAACTTGGGCACTTACCCCTTCATTGCCTTTGGCTCCCGCTCCCGTCGGCCAATTCACCACCACTCCGGATCCCACCTGCTCCTTCCATGCGGCGTTGATAGCACTCAAATGTTTGGTAAAGGTGGCGGTGGTTCCGCTGCCATCAGCTCGATAGACCACAACAATGGGTAGATCCGGTAGGCTTAGATCGGGGTTAAGTTCAGCAATTTTGGGATCCCGCCATTGGGTGATTTTCCCTAGAAATATCTCGGCTAGTAGAGAACGAGAAAGCTTCAGTCCACTGCTAATCCCAGGGAGGTTATAGCAGACCACCACACTGCCTGCTGTCATGGGAATTAACAATGCCCCCTGCTTGACTTGCGCCATTTCTGGATCGGTCATGGCGATATCACTGGCTCCAAAATCGGTAGTGTTATCGATAAACTGCCGGATCCCGGCGGCAGTACCTACCGCCTGATAATTGACTTGAATGGAAGGATTGATTTGATTAAAATCCACAAACCAGCGTTGATACAGTAAGGCCGGAAATGTTGCCCCTGCCCCCGTGATGGCAATGATGGGTTGCTCAGGTGACTTGCTTGACTGGGATCCCGTAGTGGAGGGGAAGGGAGAGGGCGCTCGTCGTTCACAAGATATCCAACCTAAACTCAACATTGAGGTTAAGCCTGTGAGAACCGTTCGCCGATGCAAAGATCGTTTTTCCATAAGATAATACTCCCAAATTTGAATTTTTTACTTGTCAGTTTAGCTATTTTTGATAGTTGTTTTTGAGTATTAAGCCTGACAAAATCAAGCCTGACAACGATCTCCAATTCGGCTCTGACACTGGGTAATTTCTTGAGGGGTTAAGTCTTGCCATTCGACATCACGGCGCAACACCAACCCGTTATGTCCGGTTAAGAAACGGGGGAGTTCTCCCTGATCAATAACCACGAGTGTTTGCATGTTATAAGTTGTATAAATGGTATCAGATTTTTGAAAATCAACATCCACGAGAGTGAGGGTTTTGCGGGGGGGTAGAGGGCTGTTCACGAGTGGGCGAGGGCCACTTCCCAAAATACCGCTGTGCAACAGTTGCAGTTGACCTTTGTGACCGGGATAGTAGGAATGATGATGACCGCTAATGTAGGTATGGACGCGATATCGTTCTAATAATTCCCGCTTTTGATCCGCTTCGCTTAAGACCTCTCCCGGCTCATCTCGCCCCACAGAAATGGCATAGAGAGGAAGATGTCCGATCACCATTCGTAATTTGGCCGATTGAGCCAGTTCGCTAGCCAAACTGGTTTCAGCCCAAGTGATTTGTTCGGGTGGGATCCGGTTGGAAGAAGCATCCCAAACCAGGTAAAAAATATCTCGATGGCGAAACGTATAGTAAAAGGGAAATCCGGCTCGATCCACAAATTCAACGCCCGGATCATGATCGGGATCATTCCAATATTCCGAGGCTAAATCCCGCTCCTGTTGAAAGAGAAACTTGTTGGTCACGGAGAGGGCACTTGAAGCATCGTGGTTGCCAACCGTGAAGCCATAGGGAAGCTTAGCTTGCCGAAGTGGAGCCGCCACATGCTGATCAAAGGCTTGCCACATGGCTCGAATTCGTTCCGGTTTGAGGCGTGGATCCTGGCCTGCCACCATATCGCCACCGCCCAAGACAATATCGGGATCCCAGTGGGGAAGGAGCGCCATCGCCCGATCAACCTCTGGGTCGTAATCTACCGATCCATACATGCTGTTCATATCGCTGATCACCATCAACCGCACATCGCGGCGGGACGGGATCCACAGCCCTTGGGGAGCCTCCGCCACAGTTAAAACGGTGGGGGTACTGGCGGGAGTTGCTGGGGGAGGGGAAATGACGGGAGGGGAGGAAACGTTGGGAGTTTGTCGAACTGGACGCTGACTCAAGCCCAGACCTGCTCCTGCCATCAGACCCCCCGCTAGGCTGGTCCAGATCAATGCTCGGCGTCTCACCCTTTCACCTCATCCGCCTTACTTTAGGAGTCGCAGCAGGGATCCCTAAAACCACTGCTGGGCATAAAGCCGTTGCACTATATAAAACACCGCTAGCGGCACATCAACTTTCCGCTCGTCAATCATAAACGATTCGACGGTGCTGACCTCTACCCCGTCACTGCTGCAACTAAAAAACTTAGCTCCACTCAAAGATTGTTCGGCAAATAGGATCGTAAAGCTGCGTCGCCCCTGCCCGAAGCTACCCACAAGGGTTTGTCCATCGAGGGTGAGTTGCAGATCGGTTACCCCGCGCTTGGCAAAAGCAGCTTGGGCAACCGGAATCAAATCCTCCTGGATCATCTGGGAAAAAGGTTTTTCCGGTTTTTCTTCTTTGGGCTTTTTGGCTTTCGTCGAAGCTTTTGGGGTTAATTCGGCTTCGGGGGTTAGGTTGGCATCGCTGGGCATTCGATTCTCCTCATGACTCAGGGCACAAAACGATTCCCCGCTGGGGGTGATGGGCTGGTGACTCGGTAGGGATCCCGAAGGTAGGCATCCGCAAACCGTCGGCGGGTCGCTGGCTTAACTGCTGGGTAGATATTGCCCGCTAATTTGTTCAGCAGGCACCTGGGGAAAGCCCATGCTGTAATTCAAAACGCGACTGTTCAGATTGTAGGCAAGTTTGCCCTGCCGTAGCAGGGAGCGGATCAAGTGTTCCACATCAGAGCCAATGCGCCGCAGGTTGTATTCGGTTAAATCCCGTCCGGCAAAATCAGCCACCCGCTGGTCAAAGTAGTCGTAAACCGCCTGTAAAGCCTGATCGTTCCAAACCAATTCGTTGTCGGGATCCACATCCAACGTCAGTAAATTATCTCTGGGCACCATCTCTAGGCTGTCGGTAATCTCAGCCGCAAAAATATGCACATGGCGAGTGATTGACTTTAACATCCGCGTTTCTCTTCCGGTTGAGTTAAGGAGGCTTCCTAGGGCGAAAGCACTCTCATCCTACCGTCAGTCTCAAATTTTGGGGGAGGGTTTTTAGCGGCGCTTGCGGGATCCCCAATACTGCAAGATCCAGGCGGCGGCAGAGGGATCCCCCTCATCCCAGGCAAGCCGCTCAATCGTGGCAATCACCTTGGCGCGAATGGCATCCGCATGCATGTGGGACTGAAGCTGAGCAATCGCCAGTGTCGCTTGATCCAGATTGCGAGTCCGAATGGCACGAGTCAGCAGATCTGACATAAGCGGATCCACAAGTTGATTGGATCCCTTTTGCCATAGAATTTAAGGCAATTAAGAATTCCTTTAGGGTTTCTTCCGCTTGCCATAAGTGAATGTAAACCAATCGTTGGCAGACGGATCGAAAGATTGCTTTTTATCGAAAAGATTACCAAGCAACGGGTGAGATTTACTCGACTTCATCGTCACGATCAAAAGTTTACGGTTGCTTTACAGCTAAAGCTTGCCACGATTTCCCCCACCTAGCTGGGTGTCACTAGTTACGGTTTTTCTCCCTCCCCCGGCACGAGCAGTCAAGCCGTGTTGAAATCACTTCCCTGACAGTGCTAGATTTGCTGCACCACTATGTATCAAATCGTTGCGAAGATGAACGATCCCTACCAAATCCTGGGTGTTTCTCATCAAGCTGATTGGGCTGAAATTAAGGCCGCTTTTCGCCGACTTGCCCAGAGATACCATCCCGATGTGGCCGGACAAGCCAGTGAGGAAACCTTCAAAACCATCAATGCCGCCTATCGTCTCTTGATCGATCCTCACCAACGCCAAATTTGGGATGAGGAGCATCTGGTCTCCTCTGGGATCCCTCGCTCCTCCTCTCGCACCAACACCTCAGTAGGGGTGCGCGTCACGGTGCAACCAAGGGTGGAGGAGCCGCAGCCCCCCCCTGCCCTAGAGCCGCAGATCCTCAAAAAAATTCAGATAGTTCGAGAGGCGATGCGCAACCAGAAATTGATGTTTGCTGTGCATCAAGCCGAACTTCTCAAGCAGACTTATCCCGATCACCCGCGAGTCAATCATGTCTTGGCGCTCGCTTACTATCGCTTGGGACACGCCTTTGCCCAAAGACGGGAGAGAAAGTTGGCCGAGTCCTACTTAGAAAAAGCCCACCTGACGGATCCCGATGATCTGGGTTTGGCCTTTGATATTCAGCGGGCACGGGCATTGCTTGAGAGAAAGTAGCCTACCTCCAGGGTAATAGCAATCGCATCTAATCCGTGAGGAGATTCCTTGTCCAAATGTAAACTGTTCGCAGTAAGTTTTATTCAATCGCCCCGTAGCTCTGCAACAATTCAACAATACTGCGGTGCTGGCGGCGCAGGGCATAACTGAGGGGAGTCAGTCCCTCTTGGTTGCGAGGGTTGAGGGTGGCACCTTTATGAATCAATAACTCTACTACCGGTAGGTGTCCCTCCCAAACTGCCCAGTGGAGGGGAGTGGCTCCGTGGCGGTTGGGGGCATTGATGGCAGCTCCGTACATTAACAAAAAGCTAACAATTCCCTGATGGCCACGGGCGGCGGCCTCGTGCAGAGGGGTACGTCCATCCGCATCCGCTACATCCACCTGTGCTCCTTTCGACAAGAGGCGAGCCAGGATTCCTTTCCGTCCCGTGCTAGCCGCCCAGTGCATCAAGACTCCACTATCACCCCCCTTGTTCAAGAGCATCTCGATCACTTCCACCTGATCGGAGAGGGCTGCTCGGTGCAAAGGCGTATAGCCGTGGCGATCCGGCAGGTTGAGGTCGGCTCCCTGTTCAATTAAAAACAAGGCCAGATCCCGATGTCCCAAAAAAACCGCCACATGCAGAGGGGTAGCTCCGTTTAGGTCTTGGGCATCCACTACCGATCCCAGATTGATTAGATATTTTGCCAACCCCAGATGTCCCCAGGCGGCTACTTTGTGCAGAGGGGTATGGCCATAGGGATCCGCCAGTTGGGCATTTTCTCCCGTCTGAAGGCATCTTACCACCGCTTCTTCATCCTGTTTGTCAAGGGCTTGGTGCAGTGTGTCGCTGTTCATGTCACCCATCTAAAAAGCCTGCTTGGACACGGGGATCCTGGGCAAAGTCTAACACTGAACTTCTTGGTTACCTCAAGGGAAAATCTGCTGGGAGGGGGGGGTAAGAAAGCAAAGGGGGAGGATCTGGATTTGGGATCCCTTCCTCCGGTAGGATGCTGAATAGACCTAGCCTGGAGAACAATCGTGACCTTAGCCGTTCGTGTGATTACGCCCGACCGCACCGTCTGGGATACCCCCAGTGATGAGGTGATTTTGCCCGCCACATCTGGACAATTGGGGGTATTGACAGGACACGCCCCCCTTTTAACCGCTATTGGAACTGGCGTTATGCGGATTAAGGTGGCGGGAGAATGGTCAGCGATTGCCGTCATGGGGGGATTTGCCGAAATCGAAGCCAACGAAGTCACAGTTTTGGTGAATCGAGCCGAACGGGGAGAGAATGTCAACCAAGCGGCGGCTGAGGCTGCCCGTACCACTGCCGAGCAGATTTTGCAGACCAGCACCGACAAACAGGAACGCCTGCAAGCCAAAACCGATCAACAGCGGGCGGTCGCCCTGCTGCAAGCGGCTCAAATGGGCAGCAAAGGTTAGAAATGGGAGATCGTCAACGATAGGTTTTCAGGTAGAGGATTTTAGCCATGTCATTAGTTCGCTGGCCTGCCTCTCCGCTTGTTTGACGCAATCCCCCAGGGAAACTCCCTCCTGATAGTTGGCGCAAAGAAAAAAGCCAGGGATCCCGGCCTGGATTTCTCGGATGCGCTGCTGTCGCTGTCGATGACCGAGGGTGTATTGAGGGATGGCCGGTTGCCAGAGGCGTTCCCCCAAAAACTGGGGATCGGCGGGGCGAGTTAACAATATTTGGCTTAGCTCCTGGTGGATAATCTCCGTTCGCTGGGCGGTGGAAAGTGCCGTAATGGGTGGGATCCCACGGGATCGGGCGTAGGCGTGATCCGTAGCCCCACCAATAAAGTTAAGAAAACAATGGTAGCCCTGGGGGGCACGTCCTTCAAACAAGCAGGAAGCCCAAATGGTGCCAAGGGTACGTAGTCCTTGGGAGCGGGGAATGAGATGGCCAAAACCCCGCAGGGGTTGAGGGAGGGCATCGCTAGGATAGCCAAGAGCCACCACCGCCACCGGAGCATAGGGAATTTGCCCCAAGATGTCGGCCAGATCAGGTTGCCAAGCTTGCAGGAGAGGAGAAGCTACATAAGCAGGAACAGTCAGCACTAGCGAGCGGGTTTGCAGGAGAGCGGAGCCTGTGGGGGTTGTGCCCTGGAGGAGATACCCTGGGTGGGTGGGCTGGATCCCCGTGACCCGCCAGTTTAAGTGGAGGTGGGATCCGAGCCTTTGGGCGAGCGCCTCAGGAAGTTGTTGTAACCCCTGGCGAAAATTTCCCAGTTGTCCACGGCGAGGGCGGGGCTGTATATGGGGAGAGATGGGTTCTGGGGGGATACGGGGAGCCTGCCAAAACCCCGCCAACAAACTGCCATAGTTGGCCTCTAGGTCGGCAATGCGGGCAAAGGCGGCGGCGGCACTTAACTGAGCCGCATCTCCGGCATAAACCCCCGACACAAACGGGATCACCAACCGCTGCACCACTTCGGATCCCAGTTGCCGCCGAAAAAACTGCTCGACGCTCTCCTCTCGCCCTGGTGGGGATCCAACAAACCCCAAGACCCCCAACAAAGCCCTCAATTTTCCGCCAATACTCAACAACCGCGAACCGAGCAGGGATCCCGGACTCATGGGAATGGGTAGCAGTTCTCCCTCCCAATAGACAAAGCGGGGCAGTTTCCCATCCGCCAGCAGCAGTTGATCCGCTAGCCCCACCTCAGCAATTAGATTGAGGAGGGCAGGGGTCGGCATAAAGCTGTTGGGGCCTTCCTCCCAACGGTATCCCCCAGCCGAACGGGTAGAGATACACCCCCCAGGGCAACTCTGGGCTTCCACAACCACCACACGGATCCCTTGCTGGTGCAGACGCAGAGCTAACGTTAATCCCGTAATGCCCGCTCCCACCACGACTACATCGGCCTGTTGGGGATCCCCACCAGGGGATGACGATGATAAAAATTCCGTTGAGGACATAAAAATTCCTTAGGGGATGGCGGGATCCCGCAGGGACTAGCCCTCGTTTCGCTCTTCGGCTACCGGATCGGGAGTAGACACCTCAGCCCGAACTTCTGGGGCAACATATTCCTCTTGCCAGTCAGGGGCAGGTTCTGATACTGGCGGACGTTGAGGCTTGGGTTGACGGCTCACCGGCTCCTCTTCGGCGTAGATGTCATCCTCTTCTTCGGTGTATTCGTCTTCATAGTCTTGTTCATAGTCATCCTCCTCTTCGGCGGCATTGTCAGCCACGGCGCTGGGCAAAGCAGGAACCTCATTAGACTCTTCCCAGGGAGGTTTACCGATACCAAATTGTTCTAAAAAGCTTTTGGTCAGTTGAGTCAAACGGGCTTCTGCACCATCCGCTACGATCAAACGATTGGATCCAACGGAAACAATTTCGTCGGCTGACATTTGATAAGTGCTGAGGATAAATCCTGGCAGGAAGGAAATACCCAGGCTGGAAAGGGTGAGGCTACTGATCACACCAGACGCGGCATTAAACTCAAAGTCTTTGACTTTCCCTAGGCGAGTGCCAGTTTCGCTCACCACGTCACTGCCCACCACCTTCGATAGCCCCTCTAGATCCAAATTGTCAAAAGCTGCTTCGCTGGGGATCAAAATAGCATCTCGACCCAGGGCTGCCACCTGGCGTAGTTCGATGGAGGCGGGCACACCCGACAACGCTTGTTCTCTCACCCGCAAAACCAAAACTTGTTTGGCTTCTAGATCGACCAAGACATCGCTGATCACCCCTAAGCGGGCTGCATTACCTTGGCTAATCACCTGGGTTCCCAGAATCTGGGATCGCCGACGCGCTTCAGACCGCACCAGTGCAACAGATTCTTTACCCGTCGTCATGGTATTGACCTCGTCCTGAGTTAAACCAAACTCATTAAATCAGAATTGGATGCTATTTTTGTAGGGCTTATTGCCGGACTCAAGGGAGGCAACGCTCCTGTCAATCCCTGAATAGCTTATCACGAAGCCCCTCGCTCCTAGACTTGAGGGATCCCTAAATCTGTCTGGGAGGGGAGCCTAGGTGTCATCGGTTCCACTCTGGAGAACCTCACGGATCCAGAGGCGAAATTGCTCTGCCATGACTTCTATGGAATAAAACTGCTCAGCGTGCTGGCGACAAACTCGGCGATCAATTTTAGGAATGTCTGACAACGCCCTCACCATCTCTTGCCAGTTGTCCGGCTCGACAATCCAGCCCGTTTTACCTGGCTCGACAATCTCGGCGGGTCCCCCTCGTCCATAGGTCACCACCGGCACACCACAGGCCAGAGCCTCCACCACCACCATGCCAAAGGCTTCGATCCATTTGGGAGTCATCAGGAGGGCGCGGGATTGACCCAGTAGGGTCTGCATTTGAGCTGTTGGCAAAAATCCTTGGTAATGGAGGGGGGCGGCAGGATAACGGCTTTGGATCTGCTGCCAATAGGCGGGATCCTGCATATGACCGAGCACCCAGACGGGCAGCCCCGTGGCTTGGGCAACGGCGGCACAGTCTTCTAACCCTTTTTCGGGGGCAATCCGCCCGATCCAGCACAAAGGACCTGCCTGGGTGGGGTTGAATTGATACTGACTCAGATCCAGTCCACAGGGCAAAACCACAAAGGGATCCCTGTCCGTTCCTGAATAGGACCAGCCAAAGGTTGCTGCCTGCGCCCGTGAGTGCAGGGCAATCCGGCGGGGAAAGCGGCTCAAGGTTTCATTGAGGATGCTATCCACACCATCAGAAAGGGATCCCATACTGACGATATGGACAACGGGTGTATTAAAAAAAGACGTGAGATAGAACGGTAACCAATCATAGCCCCAGTTAACGATGATATCGAACTCGGTTTGCCGTTGGTGGGCACGTTGCCAGAGGTTAGCCAGTAGAGAGGGCAAGCGAATTTCGGTGGGGGCAGTGCGGGCTTGATGTTGGGCATAAGGGGGGGGAAAGCCTTCTACAGGGGTGCAGTCTAAACCAGGGGTTTGGGATCCACTTGCCGCCAAGACTTGCACCTGATCTCCGGTGGCTTGCAGGTGCCGCCCCAGGTTGAGCAGGTTAAGTTCCACCCCACCCCCCGCCCCCGATCCGAGGGATCCCACCGCTGTCGCCACAAACAGATACCGTGTCATGGTTTGCCATCGCTCGCCAACGAAAAAGCCTAGTCTTATCCCACCCGTCTTATTTTCAGATGTATCAGAGAAAGGGGAAAATCGAACGATAGGCTTTGCGTAGCTTCAGCAAAAAGATCAAGCGTTTCACTTCGGGAGCAACCTCCGGCTCGGCGCTGGGTCGCTCCCGCAAATCCTGCTGTAGCTGTTGATATTGGCTCGGGGTAAGGGGTTGATTGTCAATGGGGGAACGAGCAGCAAGGCTGGGTTGAATGCGGAGGATCTCTTCCGGGATATCCTCCGGTTCCGGCAGGGCGTCAGCAGCCAGAGAAGCAACAATCCCGACTAAACCGATCCCCAGCACTATGAATAGCCGGATTGGTAGCAACATTATGGATTCTCTCCTCAAGCGCTTTGGTCTGAATCGGGGCTTAGCTATCCTGACCTATGGTTAGCAAGGTGAGTGACAAATGGAAGGAAACATTTATCCTACCGAATGACCACAGGATGAAGCTCTTGTCAAATCCATCAGAATTCTTAATTTGGATACATTATGGATCCTCAGGTTGGACGCTAACGCTTCACATCGGCGGCGGCAGATTCCTCGACAACTCCACCAGCAGCTTTCAGCCGTCCGCTAGATTGGGGTTGCTAGAAAAGTGGATTGAACGGCTAGTTGCTCTCCTTCAGCAAAGATAGCTTCGATACAGGAGCTTTGAATTTGCACGAAGCCTTCTCTCTGTCTGAAAAGCTGATAGCGAGGTGCTCTGATTTCTGGGTGGGGGAGTCTGAATCCAAATCGTGTAAAGTATTGTGTAGAAGCTTAATATAGAAAATAAGGGATCCCTCCATCATGCAGCGGATTATTTTGATGACAGGCAAAGGTGGTGTTGGCAAAACCTCAATGGCTGCTGCCACCGGATGGCGCTGTGCTGAACTGGGCTACAAGACCCTGGTGCTGAGTACGGATCCCGCCCATTCGCTGGCAGATAGCTTTGATCAACCTCTGGGGCATGAACCCGTGCAGGTGAAACCCAATCTCTGGGGAGCGGAGTTGGATGCCCTGATTGAACTGGAACAAAACTGGGGATCCGTCAAAACCTACATCACACAGGTCTTGCAAGCACGGGGGTTGGATGGAGTACAAGCGCAAGAACTCGCTATTTTGCCGGGGATGGATGAAATCTTTGCCCTAGTTCGTGTCAACCGCCACTACGACGAAGGGGAGTTTGATGTGTTGATTATTGATTCCGCTCCCACCGGAACGGCGCTCCGCCTCCTCAGTTTACCGGATGTGTCCGGCTGGTATATGCGGAAGTTTTACAAACCCTTGCAGGGGTTAGCGCAAATTTTAAGGCCAATTGCTGAACCAATTGTCAAAGGCTTGACAGGCATTCCTTTACCCGACAATAAAGTTATGGATGCGCCCTACGAATTTTATGAAAAGATTGAGCGCCTAGAAAAGATTTTGACTAATAATTCCATCACTTCTGTTCGGTTGGTGACCAACCCCGAAAAGATGGTAATCAAGGAATCATTGCGTGCCCATGCTTATCTCAGTCTTTATAATGTAGCAACCGATTTGGTGATTGCCAACCGGATTTTACCTGATCATGTGGTAGATCCTTATTTCGCTCAATGGAAGGCTTCCCAGCAGTATTATCGCCAACAAATTCACGAAAACTTCTCACCACTGCCTGTTTTTGAAATCCCACTTTATGCGGAAGAGATGGTAGGTTGGGAAGCTTTACATCGCCTCAAACAGGATCTCTGGCATGACCGAAATCCAGCAGATGTCTTTCATCAAGAAACTACCATGTCTGTGGTCACAGATAATGGCCAGTATCGCCTCGATCTCTATCTGCCTGGGATCCCTAAAGAGCAGATTGAGCTAACCAAGACGGGAGATGAATTGAATATTCGTATTGGCAATCATCGGCGGAATTTAGTGTTGCCACAAACCTTAGCCGCCATGCAGCCTGCCCGTGCCAAAATGGAGCAGGATTATCTGCAAATTCATTTTGCGGCTTAACAAAGATGAGGTCAATGTTAGCTTGCTTAGGCTGACGGCTAGGACAAAGCAGTTAATTGATCTTCAAGTTCGGGTAGCGGCAACGGTTCTATGAATAGCCATACACAACGTCTAACTTAGAACCATTTTGAGTTTGCAGTTAGCATAGTGATTGGTTGATAGCCTGATAGCTGGAGAAGTCAACTTAAATGGTACAAACTTCATCTAAAAGACTCACCCTAGCGGATTTTTTGAAATTACCAGAAACCAAACCTGCCAGCGAATACGTTGATGGTCAAATTATTCAGAAGCCCATGCCTCAAGGGAAACACAGTGCTATTCAAGGAGAACTAGTAGCCGCTGTCAATGGTGTCCTTAAGTCTCAGCGTATTGCTCGTGCATTCCCTGAGCTACGTTGTACCTTTGGAGGTCGTTCAACTGTTCCTGACATTGCCGTTTTTCTTTGGAATCGCATTCCCCGTGATGAGAATGGAGAGGTTGCCAATACATTTCCGATTGCTCCCGATTGGACAATTGAAATCCTGTCTCCTGATCAAAGCCAAACAAAAGTAACAAAAAATATCCTTCACTGTCTGCGGCATGGAACGCAAATGGGTTGGTTAATTGATCCCGATGAACAAACTGTGTTTGTCTATCGTCCCAAACAAGAACCTGAAGTGTTGGACGAGCCAGATGAAGTTGTCTCTTCCCCACCATTTGTCAGCAATCTACAGCTTACGATCCACACTTTGTTTGCTTGGTTATTGGAGTAAGCCTTGATTAGCACGTTCCAGCGCACCCCAATCGGATCGGAACTAGGCCAAAATAGCTTCGTTGGGTTGAGAGATCGGCCATGAGCTTGATTGGAAATATCATCTGGCTAGTGTTTGGAGGCTTTTTTGCAGGTCTCGGCTATATCTTGGGGGGGATCACCCTCTGCCTGACCATCATCGGCATCCCCTTTGGCATTCAGTCCATCAAATTAGGCATCGCTACCTTCACCCCGTTCGGGCGAAAGATTGTGGAATCGGATAATGCCAATGGTATTTTAGCCACGATTTTTAACATCATCTGGCTGATCTTGTTTGGCTGGCCTCTTGCTCTCAATCACCTGTTTTGGGCGGCTGTGCTGGGCATTTCCATCATCGGGATCCCTTTTGCCATTCAACACCTCAAGTTGATCGTGCTGGCGATTTTCCCGTTTGGTCGTAATTTGCGCTGACGACTCCTAGCCTAGCGAGCGGAGGAAGGAAAACAGGTTTTGCAAGAGATTCTGCTGCCAAAGATTTTTGGCATATTTTTGTTTGGCCAGTTGAAGGGCGGCTTTGGCGTTGACCTCTGAGAGGGTAGGGTAAATGTGCATTCCCGTCAGGGCGGAAACCGGCAACTGATAATTCATGGCCAGCACAATTTCGCTCAAGAGTTCTCCCGCTGAGGCTCCCACCAAATGCGCCCCCAAGATTTCTCCCTTGCGGCGACAGATCAATTTGGCAAAGCCAACCGTAGCCGCCTCTGCTTGGGCACGATCCACCTCGGCAAAATCGTGCTTTAGCACCACCACATCGGTGTATTGCTGACGAGCTTCTGCTTCGGTTAGTCCTACCCGCGCTAACTCTGGATCGGTAAAGGTAGCCCAGGGAATCACCCGATACTTAGCTTTGACCAAGGGCAACAGCAGGGCGTTCGTGGCCGCCACAAACCCTTCATAGCCCGCCACATGCGTAAATTGATAGCCGCCGATCACATCCCCACAGGCATAAACTTTGGGATTGGATGTACGCAGATGCTTATCCACTTTGATGCCGGATGGGTCGTAGCCCACTCCAGCGGCTTCCAGGTTGAGTTCCTCCACATTCGGTACTCGCCCCGCCGCCACGACGATTTCATCCACTGTCAACACCTGCCCACTCACTCGGAGCTGTTTTTTGCCCTGCTGCTGGCTGGCGGACTCGGCTCTGGCCTTGCTGATAATCTCGATCCCTTCCCGTTGCAGTTGTTGCTGTACAACACGGGCAGCTTCTGGGTCTTCTTTGGGAAGAATGGTCTCCCGGCTGGCAATCAAGATAACACGGGATCCCAACCGGCTGAGAGCCTGCCCCAGCTCACAACCAATCGGACCAGCCCCAATCACAGCCACACTGGCGGGGCGGTTGGTCAGATCAAAAATCTTTTCGTTGGTGAGATAGCCCACTTCCTCTAGCCCAGGCACAGGCGGCACCTGCGGACGGGATCCCGTAGCGATGATAAAGGCGCGCCCTTTCAGTTGGCGTCCATTCACCTCAAAGGTTTGTTTGTCGAGAAAACGGCCACTGCCAAAGATCAGATCTACCCCCAACTTGCGAAATCGGTCCGGAGAATCGGCGTGATTGGCAATAAAATTCTGCGCGGCTTTGATGTGCTGATAAACCTTGAGATAGTCAACATCAGGGCCGGAACCATTGATCCCACTGTTCAAAATCAACCCCGTTTGGGCGGCTTGCCGCGTCTCATGCGCCAGACGAGACACATGAATTAAGGATTTGCTGGGAACACAGCCATACCACAAACAATCTCCGCCAATCCGCTCTTCTCGCTCCACCAAGGCAACCTTGGCCTTCAACTGAGCGGCAAAGCTGGCGGCCACCAACCCGCCGGAACCTCCCCCAATCACCACAATATCGTAGGGTACTGCCACGGTCTGACCTCAGAGAACGATGGGGCTGACTTCAAGAGCTGACCTCAAGACCATCCAGCTCCCACCAGGATGATAAGGGCATCCCTAGGGGGAAAAAGTGAGATTCTCCTAAATTCATGCTAAGGATCTGGCAAAACCTCCCCTCACCCGCAGCAGCACCGATGGGTTAAGGGATCCCTAACTATTCGGTCACCCGTTGTTTAGAGCTTTGTTTTGAAGACCTGAATGGCTTCCGCCAGATCTTGATATTCCTCACAGGTGGTGTTGCCACAAATTTGTTGCAACCTTTGCAGTTGAGCTTCCGCCTGGGGCAAATTATTGGCTTGCAGATAAGCCTCCCCTAGATATTCTAGGGCTTGTTTGTGGTCGGGATCCCATTTGAGGGCTTGGGCATATCCCGCAAAGGCTTTGTCGAGGTTGCCCTGTTGGCGATAGCTGTAGGCGAGGTAGTTCCAGGCATCGGCATTTTGGGGATCCTCGGCCACGGCTTTTTCCAGATGGGTAATAGCGCTTGACCAGTTTTTGGCCTTGACCGCTTTGGCTCCCTGTTCATAGTTAGTGGTGGTTTCAGACTCAGAAGGAGCCGATTCTTCCCACCCACTGGGAGCCGCCCAAGCAATAGGAAGGCTTATTCCACCAGCCAGCCCCAGCAGAAGAACGAGATACGCTAGACGAGAAGTGGCAGACATAAGCAGCAAACCCCTGGAAAATTTACCTCCTTTCTATCCTGCAAGGCCAGCAACGACAATCCGCACGATCAAGAGAGGATGCCACAATAGAGAGCAACTTTGGTCTGTTTCTCGGCGCAAGATCCATGTCCCCATCCCTACCCCCTTTGCTCAACACTCTTAATCCTTCCCAACAACAAGCGGTACAGCATTTCTGTGGCCCTTTGCTGGTGGTAGCGGGAGCGGGATCCGGCAAAACTCGCGCCCTCACCTGGCGGATTGCCCACCTGGTGTTGCAGCATCGGGTGGATCCGGGGGAAATTTTGGCGGTGACATTCACCAACAAAGCCGCCCGCGAAATGAAAGAGCGCATCGAAAAGCTGTTTGCTCAGCAGGAAGCCCTACAAAACCACGGGATCCCCTTAGAAAAGCTGGAGCCATCTCAACAAACCCGCCTCCAATCCAGCGTGTATAAACGGTATCTCAAGCCGTTATGGATTGGCACGTTTCACAGCTTGTTTTCTCAGATCCTACGGATGGATATCGAAAAGTTTCAAGACTCACAAGGGCGAAAATGGAACCGTAATTTTTCTATTTTTGATGAGTCTGACACCCAAAGTCTGGTCAAAGATATTGTTACCAATCAACTCAAGTTGGATGACCGTAAATTTGAACCGAAGTCCGTTCGCTATGCCATCAGTAATGCTAAAAACCAGGGCTGGACACCTGCTGACCTAGAAGTTGAGCAGCCTACTTTTCGGGGCCGCACGATTGCTCAGGTTTATCAAATTTATCAAAATCAACTGGCGGCCAACAACAGTCTCGATTTTGATGATCTGATTTGGATCCCTGTCCAATTATTCCGGCAAAATGAACAAGTATTAGCCTATTGGCATGAACGATTTCGCCACATCTTGGTAGATGAATATCAGGACACTAATCGCACCCAGTATGAACTGATTCGCCTGTTAGCCACCAATGGTGAAACCAGTAAAAACAAGCTGAATTGGCAACATCGCTCCATTTTTGTTGTGGGAGATGCCGATCAAAGCATTTACCGTTTCCGGGGGGCAGATTTCACCATTTTGATGGAGTTTCAACAAGCCTTTGGGGATGGATTGCCCGATGCAGACACCCGCACGATGGTCAAATTAGAAGAAAACTATCGTTCCACCTCGACTATTTTGGAGGCGGCCAATCACCTCATTCAAAACAATACTGAACGCATCGATAAAACCCTGCGTGCCACACGCGGCGAAGGAGAATTGGTATTTTGTCATCAAGCCGATCATGAATTGGCGGAAGCGGAATTTGTCGTTAATGCCATTCGCCGCTTAGAACAGCGGGATCCCCAGTGGGACTATGGCAGCTTTGCCATTCTCTATCGCACCAACGCCCAATCCCGTCCGTTTGAAGAAATGCTCCTGCGTTGGGGGATCCCTTATACAGTCGTGGGAGGATTACGGTTTTATGACCGCAAAGAAATCAAAGATATCTTGTCCTATTTGCGAGCGATTCATAACCCTGCTGATTCCCTAAGTCTATTGCGAGTGATCAATACCCCTCGCCGTGGCATTGGCAAGTCTACCCTCGATAAATTAGCCAGCGCCGCCGCCAGTTTGAATGTTCCGTTGTGGGAAATTTTGAGTGATGAAACCTCTGTGGCGACAATTGCGGGGCGTTCTGCCAAACCGGTTCAACAATTTGCCCAGATGATCAGCCATTGGCATGAACGCCTGAACCAGGACTCCGCCTCCGTCATTTTAGAAGGGATCCTGCGCGATACCGGATATGTCGAGGATCTGAAAGCTCAGGGCACCGACGAAGCCAACGAACGCACCCAAAACGTCATGGAACTTTATAACGCTGCCCGCCAGTTTGAGGAGGATCAAGAGGATCCCAGTTTGGCGGCTTTTTTAGCCAATGTATCGCTGGCTTCCGATCTGGACAATCTGCCGGAGCAAACCCAGAAAGTGTCCCTAATGACCCTCCATTCCTCCAAAGGATTAGAATTTCCGGTGGTCTTTTTGGTGGGGGTCGAACAGGGGCTTTTCCCCAATTTCCGCTCCCTCGAAGATCCCGTTGCTCTAGAAGAAGAACGCCGTCTTTGCTATGTGGGCATTACCCGCGCCCAAGAACAACTGTTTCTCACCCATGCCCGTGAGCGCCGTCTTTACGGACAACGGGAAGCGGCTATCCCCTCCCTCTTTTTGGCGGAGTTACCCAAAAACCTCTTAGCCACCGACAAAGCAGGGACGATTCCACGTCAACTCGCCCGCACTAGCCCTGCCGCCAAGCCCACCCCCTCCACCCCTGTCTCCCTTCAATCTCGTCCATCCGCTGCCCTGACCTGGGCTGTCGGCGATCAACTAGAACATCGGCAATTTGGACAAGGCCAGATCACCCATGTCTTTGGGAGTGGGGATAAAGTAACGCTAGCGGTGAAATTTGCTGGGCATCCTTCCCCAAAAATTTTAGATCCACGGGTTGCCCCCATCCAAAAACCATCGGGATCCTGAGTGCCTCTGTCCGGCAACAGCCCCCAACCATCTTCAAAGAATCTTTCAAAAACTTAAACCCTTCTATGGTCGATACCCTCTTTGCTTTTGAAGCCGACTTTGCGGGAACCCTGCACTGCATCCCGATGGTGGTGCGGTTTAAGTTGGATCGTTGTGGGGTCAAGCTGAAATTAAGCCAATGGCAAGCCTTCTCTGCAGAACAAAAGGGATCCCTGATCCGCTTACCGTGCCAATCGGACTCCGAAATCGCCGCCTACCGCACCACTCTCTCCACCTGGATTAGCGAAAACCAGAGCCAGGTTAGCCTGTTTGAGCCAGAGACCCATCCCCTGTGGGCGGATGCTAGCTCGATTCCGGCGGAAGTGGCGGGGCGGATCGAGGAATTGGGGGGATCCCTGGCTATGGCAGACTGGCAAGCCCTGAGCGAATTGCAGCGCTTTGCCCTAATTAAACTGGCTCGTTCCCAGCACGAACACCGCAACTTTCTCCCCGCTTTGCTGGAATTTAATTTGCCAATTGAGGGGTAGGCGGGATCCCTTATGGCAAGATTTGTTCAGAGGTAGGTTTTGTCCAGCCTTCTCCATCACACTGTCTGGCTTGAAGGGGATCCCGTCATGGATGTGAAAGCTGCTGTTGCCCACGCTGCCGGAAAACCCCTGTCGATTGAGACGGTGCAACTGCAAGAGCCGCAAGAAGGGGAGGTCTTGTTAGAGATCAAAGCCACCGGAGTCTGTCATACCGATGCGTTTACCCTCTCCGGAGCGGATCCTGAAGGGTTATTCCCAGCGATTTTGGGGCACGAAGGGGCAGGCGTGGTGGTGGAAGTGGGGCCAGGGGTAAAATCCCTCAAACCAGGGGATCATGGGATCCCGCTCTACACGCCGGAATGCCGGAATTGTGATTATTGCCTGAGTGGCAAAACCAATCTTTGTCAAGCTATTCGGGTCACCCAGGGCAAGGGATTGATGCCCAATGGCACGAGCCGCTTTTCTCAAGATGGACAAATGCTCCATCACTATATGGGAACCTCTACATTTGCCCAGTATACTGTTTTGCCAGAAATTGCTGTGGCTAAAATTCGAGAAGATGCCCCTTTTGAAAAAGTTTGCTATATCGGTTGTGGGGTGACTACGGGGATTGGAGCTGTCATCCATACTGCCAAAGTGGAACCAGGATCCAACGTGATTGTCTTTGGTTTAGGGGGCATTGGCCTGAATGTCATCCAAGGGTGTCGGATGGTGGGAGCCAATCAAATTATTGGTGTGGATCTCAATCCCAAAAAACGGGTATTGGCAGAGAAATTAGGTATGACTCACTTTGTTAACCCACAAGAGGTTGAGGGGGATCTCGTTCCTTATTTGATAGATCTAACCAAGGGTGGGGCTGACTATACTTTTGAATGTATTGGCAATGTCAAGGTGATGCGACAGGCGTTAGAGTGTTGCCACAAAGGATGGGGGGTCAGTGTGATTATTGGAGTGGCTGGAGCCGGACAAGAAATTAGTACCCGCCCCTTTCAATTGGTGACCGGACGAGTCTGGAAAGGCTCAGCATTTGGAGGGGCAAAAGGCCGTACGGATGTTCCTAAAATTGTTGATTGGTATATGAACGGCAAGATCAACATTGATGATCTGATCACCCATGTTATGCCACTAGAAAAGATCAATGATGCCTTTGATCTGATGCACCAAGGGGAGTCCATTCGCACCGTTATCACCTTCTAATAGTTCATGAGTCTTGCTAACAATCAGCACAACCCAACATCCGCTGTGCTCGTCGTGGGAGCCGGAGCGGCAGGGGTAGCGGCGGCTCATCGCTTGCAGGCAGCGGGAGAGACGGTGGTGGTCTTGGAGGCTCGCCATCGACTGGGGGGTAGGGTTTGGACGGATGAACAGTTTGCCAACTTCCCGGTGGAATTGGGGGCGGAGTTTATTCATGGGGAGCAGGCTCCCACCCACCTCCTGCTGAAAGAATCGGGTTTGCAGGGGATCCCGGTATCGTTGAAACCCAATTTGTGGTGGTCGGAAGCAGGGCAAGCGGCTCGACCCATTCCCGATCTTTCTCCAGCTTGCCAGTCCATCTGGCAGGGATTGCAGGCTGATTATCAGCACTTGTTGAACAGTCACCTCAACGAAGACGATTCTCTGGGGAACTATTTACGGACGCGAGGTTGGCAGGGGGAAGCCTTGGGGATGGCAGATGTGTTGTTGGCACAAACCTGCTGCGCCCCATTAGACTCCCTCAGTTGTCAAGACTTGATCCGCGAAGCCCAGGTGGATCAGGCTGGCGCTGGTGAAGCCAGGATTGCAGAGGGCTATCACCGTTTATTGACCTACCTGGCCCGTGATCTCTCCATTGACTATGGCCAAGTGGTGCAAGGGATCCACTGTTCATCCTCCCGCGTTCAGATCCACACCGCCCAGCAAGACTATCAAGGGAAAGCTTGTATCGTCACGGTTCCGGTCAGTTTGTTGCAAGGGTCAACTATCCGATTTGATCCTCCCCTCTCACCAGAAAAGCGACGAGCTATTCAGTCCTTTCGCATAGAGCCTTCCAGCAAGTTGATCTACCGCTTTCGTCAACACCTGTGGCCCGACTCCCTCACCCTGATGGCACATCAAGGCTTAGTAGCGCGTTGGTGGACTCCCGCCTATGCTCGTTCGGGAGCCGATGCGGTGATCGCCAGCCACATTACTGCCCAGCGTGCCCATCACATTGACCGTCTCCCCCTAGCCACCGCCCTGGCCCTGGGATTGCGGGATCTCAGCCTTCTCCTGGGCATCTCTATGGCTCACCTGCAAGCCGAGTGTCTGGATGCCCGCCGCCTCAGTTGGGGAGCGGATCCCTACACGCTGGGGGGATATGCCCATATTCCGCCCGGTCAAGCTGAGGCAAGAGTAGTGTTGGCGCAACCGGAGGGATCCCGTTTATTTTTTGCCGGAGAAGCAACGGCCTACGACAGCAATCCCCAAACAGTGCATGGGGCGATGGTGAGTGGTTGGCGAGCCGCCCAATCCTGCTTGGAGGCGGTGGGGTGAAGGCTTGCTCTGGATCCCAGATGTGGTCTAATGGGCAACTAAGGATGACAAGGATTCAGAAACTATGACGGCAGAGTGGCAGGTCATTTCCGGCGGCATCACGGCTCCCCGCGGATTTCGAGCAACGGGCATAGCGGCAGGACTGAAGCCGTCGGGTGCTCCCGATCTCACCCTGATTGTCTCGGATGTGGCGGCGGTAGCGGCAGGGGTGTTTACCACCAATCAGGTCAAAGCTGCCTGTGTTACCTATGGGCAAGCGGTGATCGCTCAACAACAGCCTGTGCGGGCGATTGTCTGTAATGCGGGTCAGGCCAATGCCTGTACGGGCAGTCAAGGGGATGTCGATAATCAAGAATTGGCACGCCTGGTGGCGGAGCAACTGGGGATCCCTGCTGAGCAGGTGTTGACGGCCTCTACGGGGGTGATTGGGCGACGACTGGCCATGGATAAATTGCAGCAGGCCATGCCTCATCTGGTGGAAAGCCTATCGGTGGAGGGGGCAGCTCAAGCGGCGCGGGCCATTTTGACCACGGATCTGGTGGAAAAAACCATTACATTGCAGGCAGAAATTGCCGGGATCCCAGTGCGCTTGGCGGGCATTGCCAAGGGTTCTGGCATGATTCATCCCAATCTGGCCACCATGCTGGCCTTTATCACCTGTGATGCCAGTGTCTCCCCCGCCCTTTGGCAAAACATGTTGGCGACAGCCGCCGATCTGAGTTTTAACCAGATCACCGTAGACGGCGATACCAGCACCAACGATATGCTCTTGGCGCTGGCCAACGGACAGTCGGGATCCCCCTTGATTCAGGCCGATACTGCTGAGGCAGAGCAGTTACAGACCATGCTCAATGCCGCCTGCATCCATCTGGCTAAGGCGATTGCGCGGGATGGGGAAGGAGCCAATAAATTGCTAGAAATTCGGGTAAGAGGAGCGGCTAGCGCCGCCGCCGCCCGCCAAATTGCCCGTGTGATTGCCAGTTCTCCCCTCGTCAAGTCGGCGGCCTTTGGCTGTGATCCCAACTGGGGGCGGGTGGTTGCCGCGGCGGGGCGGGCGGGGGTAACTTTTGATGCACGGTTGATTGATCTTTGGTTAGGGGATTTTCAGATGATGCAAGCGGGGATGCCGCTGCCTTTTGATCGGCAGGCTGCCTCCGACTATTTGAAAGGGGATCCCGTTACCTTCCTCGTGGATTTGCATCAGGGATCCGGGGAAGGAATCGCCTGGGGCTGCGACCTCAGCTACGACTATGTCAAGATCAACGCCGAATACACTACTTAAACCTCCCCATTCAAATCTCGACGATTCTAAGTGGCAATCTCTGGGAACGTCCTTGAATGACTCCGAACTATTCCATCTACCGTGAGCTGTTATGACCCCTGCTCCCCCGATTTTACAGACCACCAGCCGGATCCCACTGGGTTCCAGTGAGGTCTGGGTCAGTCCGCTAGGAATTGGCACCTGGGCGTGGGGGGATCGTCTCTTTTGGGGCTATGGCGGTCAGTATCGAGACGAGGATTTACAGGCCGCTTTTGCCACCTGCCTAGAGGCGGGGATCAATTTTTTCGATACGGCGGAAGTGTATGGACTGGGGCGTTCGGAGCAGTTGTTGGGTCAGTTTGCCAGCGGACAATCGCTAGTGATGGCCAGTAAATTTATGCCCTATCCCTGGCGGTTCGCCCCCCAAAGCTTGCGGGATGCCCTCCGCCATAGTTTGCAGCGGCTGGGGTTAGATTGCCTAGATCTCTATCAAATTCATTGGCCTATTCCACTCTTGGCGATTGAGGTCTGGGTGGAGGCTCTGGCGGATGTGGTGGAGGCGGGGCTGGCGCGGGCGGTGGGGGTTTCTAACTATAGTGCGGATCAAATGCGTCGCGCCCACGCGGTGTTGCAGGCACGCGGGATCCCGTTAGCCTCCAATCAGGTGCAGTACAGTTTGCTGCATCGACAACCGGAGCGGGATGGGGTAAGGCAAGCCTGTCAAGAACTGGGGGTGACGCTGATTGCCTATAGTCCTTTGGGAATGGGCTTGCTCACAGGCAAATATAACCCAGAGCGGCTACCGGCGGGGCCACGCCGTTGGACAGCCGCCACCAAACTGGCTCAGGTCAAACCCCTCCTCGATGCCATGCAGCCGATAGCCACCCACCACGGCAAAAGTCTGGCTCAGGTTGCCCTCAACTGGACAATAGCCAAGGGATCCCTGCCGATTCCGGGAGCCAAAAATGCCCGCCAAGCCGCCGAAAATGCCGGAGCTTTGGGCTGGTCACTCACCGCCGAGGAAGTTGGCGCTCTTGATCAAGCCAGTCAAGACTTTTAGAGGTTTTTATCCGAAAACGGGGACTTTTTGCTGGGGAGGATAGATCAGATAAACTGTACCCCCAGAAGCCCCTAGCCACAGCTTCTCCAGTTGGGCGCGGGGATAAGTCCGCCGCACCTCACTATCACGGGCAGCAGCAGGATCATGGACGATGGGATCCCCTTGGGTGTTAAAGCCCACCAGCACCGCCAAATGCCCATCACTTTTCGGAATAGCGGCTCCGGCTAGCTCCCCCTCTTGCCACGCAAAGCTAAACACCACCGGAACCTGGGCGGCAATCCAGGGTTCGGCGGCGGCTAAGCTGTTGAGGCGAGCCACATAGCCCAGTAACCCCTGACTGGTGGCATGAGCCACATTAAACGCCCAGTTGCCATGCCCGTCGTAGAGCCAATCATAAACCCCTGCGACAGTTGCTCTCACCTGCGGTTCACAGGCTGCCTGACTGGATTGCCAGTAGGCTTTGACCATCGCCACCGAGGTAGGACTGCACCATACCTCCCCCCCGTCGGCATAGACCATCTGAGAGCATTCGGGTAACGATAAAGAGCGGTTCCAGAGGGCAGGATTACCTGAGATCCCCGATTCCGCCTGGATAGGGATAGTAGAGGTAGCCACCGCCGCCTGCCGCAGCACAGGTATCGCCGTCTCCTGCTCGCTAAATAAGCGCACTTTCACTTGCAGGGCGGAGGATCCCTGTATCTCATCTTTTAAGACCAAGAGATCGGTGTAGAGATTGCCATGCTCGTCCGCCTGCTCATCGATGGAGTGGGGTTGCACAGTCGCGGAAGGGTGAGAAGTCCAGACGCCATAGCTATACCATTTTGTCCAGCCATCTTTAATTTGGGCACGCAATTGCACTTCCACCCAAGATCCGGCGGGAGTAGTGGTGTTCCAGGAGGCGAGTGCCCCCACAAACCCAAAGGTCGTCGGGGTGATCGGGCTGATGGCTTCTCCCAGCCAAAACTCCCCGCCATTGTAAAAATTACCCTCCCGATAGCCTCCTGCCGGATAGGGATCCCGTTGCCACTCTGCGGTTGGGGGATCCAATTGCAGCGTCCCCTCAGGGGTGATCTCAATCCCCGCCAACTGCCAGTCGGCAAACCCCTGCTCAGCAGCTTGCCAAACCACCAATCCCGTTTGATAGGAAGACTGTTGCGCCATCACCGATTGCCCCGTTGTTGGGGATCCCATCATTCCCCCTAATCCTAAAACGAGGAGGCCGATCAGCCACGGAATCGAGTAGCGACCGATCCAGCGATAGAGGCTGTGCAGCATAGTTTGGGGATCCCGACACTCCATTTGCCCTTCACTCTACAGCAACTCCCTAACGTGAAAAACAGAGGCATTCTTGACATCCTCTTCCGCCAAACGCTAGGCGATGTGGCGGGAGATTCCCAAGCCTCACGACTTGGTTTTCTGTTTCCTTCCCTTGCGGGTTTTACGCAACTGCCCTCCAGACTCATGCCTAGCTTCGCACGACGTTCCGTCTACAGGTCTTACGTTCGCTCCGCAGACTGTCACTGCTTGTCCAGCAGCCAAGATGTTGCAGGCAGCATTGATATCCCGGTCATGGACTGTCTGACAGTGGGGACATTCCCACTCCCGGATGTCCAATGGCAAAGACTCAACAATATGCCCACAATGTCCACATCGCTTGGAACTGGGAAACCAGCGGTCAATTTTGACCAAGGTTCGCCCGTACCAAGCGCATTTGTAGTCCAGCATCCGCACCAGCTCCCCCCATCCCGCATCGGAGATGGAGTTGGCCAGCTTGTGATTCTTGACCATGTTCCGCACAGCCAGGTCTTCCACGACGATGGTTTGGTTTTCACGCACCAATCGCGTACTGAGCTTGTGCAAGAAATCTTTGCGACTATCGGCAATTTTGGCGTGTTGCCGTGCCACTTTGCGTCGCGCTTTGTCTCGGTTCTTGGATCCTTTCTGCTTGCGGCTCAGGGATTTCTGAACCTGACGCAATTTGTGGCGATATTTGCGAAAGTGGCGGGGATTGGAGATTTTCTCTCCACTGCTGAGAGTAACCAGACTGGTCAATCCTGCATCCACCCCGACAGATCCTTCAGTCTTGGGCAATGCCTCAACAGTGGGATCATCCACCAACAGCGACACGAACCAACGTCCACAGGGATCCAGCTTCACCGTCACCGTGGAGGGACTCACCCCATCGGGCAAGGCACGGCTCCAGACAATCGGCAAGGGCTGTTCGCACTTAGCCAGAAAGAGTTGACCATTGCGGTATTTGAACGCCGATTTGGTGAACTCTGCACTGCCCCCATTACGTTTCTTCTTGAAACGGGGGTAGCGGGCGCGCCCGTCAAAGAAGTTGGCAAACCCCTTTTGCAAGTGGCGCAAACCCTGCTGCAAGGGAACACAGCTCACCTCATTGAGAAACTGCAAGTCTTCTTGCCGTTTCCACTCAGTCAGAGCCGCCGATGTCTGAACATAGTCCACCCGCTCTTGGCGTTCATACCAAGCCTCGGTTCGCAAGGCCAATGCTTTGTTGAATACCAGCCGCACACAGCCCAGCGTCCGACCCAGCAAGGCTTCTTGCTCCGGTGTTGGATAGAAGCGGTAACGGTAGGCTCGTTCAGTCATTCCTCACACTATAGTGCAGCCAATGTGAGGACTATTGTATTGCTGGGCGATGGGGGATTGACCCCCATCGCCCAGCCTCCTATCCCTCTCCCGCCACAGCCCAGCTTGGCGGAAGTCTCTCGGAGTTCAAGATGATGGGGATCCCTAGCCCACGGCAGACCCCCGCTAAGATTAAGAGGTTGTATTCAAAACGGCTATGTCTAGCGAACAGCCAACTCAGGCTGAAATTCTCTGCATTGGCACGGAGCTGTTGCTGGGGGAAATCACCAATACCAATGCCCAATATCTGGCTCAAGAGCTAGCCAAATTAGGGATCCCCCACCACTTCCAAACCGTTGTGGGAGATAACATCCCGCGCATTCACCAAGCGCTCGCCATAGCCGCTCGCCGCAGCCGCTTGATCCTGATCACGGGTGGATTAGGCCCTACCCCTGACGATCTCACCCACGAGGCTATGGCCTCCTACTTTCAAGTTCCCCTCGTCGAACATCCGCAACTGTGGGAAGAAATCCAGCGTAAATATGGGCAACGGGGCATTGTCCCCTCCCCCAGCAACCGCAAACAAACCCTTTTGCCGGAGGGGGCGCAAGTTTTACCCAATCCAGTGGGGAGTGCCTGCGGCGTGATGTGGGATCCCTCTCCCCACCTCAGTCTGTTTACCTTTCCAGGGGTGCCCCAGGAAATGCAGCCGATGTGGCAGCAAACGGTTGTGCCCTATTTGCGTGCCCAGGGCTGGGGGCAAGAGGTTTTTCACAGTCAGGTGTTGCGCCATTGGGGAATTGCCGAGTCGGTTTTGGCAGAACGCGTGGGATCCCTGTTGGATAGCACGAACCCGACGGTGGCTCCCTATGCCGGACGGGGGGAGGTGCGCCTGCGGGTAACGGGGCGAGCCGCCACTCCCGAAGCCGCCCAAGCCCTCATGGATCCGCTGATCCAGAAGCTCAAAGCGGTAGCGGGCGAGGATTATTTTGGCAGCGATGACGATACCCTGGCCTCGGTGGTGGGATCCCTGCTGCTAAAACGGCAACAAACCCTGGCGGTGGCGGAATCCTGCACAGGCGGCCTCTTGGGGGAACAGATTACTGGCATCCCCGGCAGTTCGGCCTACTTTATGGGTGGGGTGATTAGCTACGACAATCGAGTCAAACAACAGCTTTTGCAGGTGGAGTCCGAGACCCTAGCCAATTACGGAGCCGTCAGCGAGCCAGTTGCCGCTCAAATGGCTTTGGGGGTGCAAACATTGCTGCAAACCGACTGGGCACTCAGCATCACGGGGATTGCTGGCCCCGGCGGCGGCAGCCCCACCAAGCCTGTGGGATTGGTGTTTATTGGCTTGGCGGATCCCCACCAGCAGGTACAGGTCAGTCGCCATTCGTTGGGATCCCTGCGGGGACGGGAAGGCATCCGCTGGTCAAGTGCCCAAACGGCTCTCGATCTGCTGCGGCGGCGGCTACAGCGCTAGACCTCTGCTTGAGCATTGCCCTTCTTGTCGTTGATTTTTCTAGACAGTCTAGCGATCAGCGATCCCCCCACTCCCAAACGGGTAGGCGCTACAGTGAGCAAGGTGAGCGGTGGGAGGAGCAACACACCCATGAGCGCGACGACAGCCCGATATGGAACCACCGCCGCCAAAACGGAGCGGCTGCTCACTCTAGACAACGTGGGCAAATCCTATATCCAGCCCAGCGGCCAAAAGATCTCGATCATGGAAAAGATCTCCCTCGAACTTTACACCGGAGAAATTGTTGCCCTGCTGGGGCCATCGGGATCCGGGAAATCCACCTTAATGCGGATGATTGCCGGATTGGTTCCGCCTTCCTCAGGACAAGTCCTCTACCGCCAGCAGCCGATGCTGGGTCTCAATCCGGGCGTAGCGATTGTCTTTCAAAGTTTTGCCCTCTACCCCTGGCTGACCGTTCTGGAAAATGTGGAACTGGGTCTGAAGGCTCTAGGAGAACGCGCTGACTCGCGCCGCCGTAAAGCCCACCAGATGATCGATGTGATTGGGCTGGATGGCTTTGAGAATGCCTATCCCAAAGAACTCTCTGGGGGGATGCGACAACGGGTGGGGTTTGCTCGTGCCTTGGCGGTGGAACCCGAACTGCTCTGCATGGACGAACCTTTTTCGGCGCTGGATGTGCTGACGGCGGAAAACCTGCGCTTTGAACTATTGGATCTCTGGCTAGAAAAACGGATCCCGACCCAAGCCATCTTGATTGTTACCCACGGCATTGAAGAGGCGGTTTTGTTGGCTGACCGCATTATTGTTTTGGGGCGCAATCCCGGACGGATTCGAGCCGACTTGCCCGTGACGTTACCCCATTATCGGGATCGCAAAAGCCCAGGCTTTCAGGCATTGGTAGATCAGGTCTACAAAATTTTGACTCACCCTGAGCAGGATGTGGAGGCAGCGGCTCCCGCCGTGACCTTTGCCCAACCCGCCAAACCCGAAAAATATCAATCCCTTCCCTCTGTGCGGATTGGTTCCATCGCGGGTTTGCTGGAGTTGCTCGAAGATCGGCAAGGGGATCTCTATCGCCTCGGTCAGGAACTGCAACTGGAGGTGGATGATATCTTGCCGATTGTGGAAGCCGCGAAATATATGGAGTTGATTGCCCTGCAAGAGGGAGATGTCACTCTCACCCCCTTGGGTGCCCAGTTTATTGAAGGCAACACCGATCAGCGCAAACAGATTGTGCAACGCCAACTACTGGCTCATATCCGCTTGGTACAACAAATCTTTCACCTGCTGCAAGCCAAACGCAATCGGCGCATCCCTGAGGAGTTGATCCTCGATATTTTGGCTGCCCATTTCAGTCCCCAAGAAGCGGAGCGACAACTGGCAACCGCCATTGACTGGGGTCGTTATGCTGAGCTTTATAGCTATGATGAACCTGCGGGAGAAATTTTCCTGGACAAGGAGGATTATCCCCCCACCGATACCGGGATCCCCCATGCTGCCCGCCCCCTCTGAAGGAACTTCAGGGATCCCACGCTGACCGCGGGCTAACTGACCACAAGGGCTAAACCATCCGAAATATGACAACAGGACATCGGATCTTGCTGGTGGATGATGAACCGGGCTTACGGGAAGCGGTGCAAGCCTACCTAGAGGAGCACGGGTTTTTGGTGACTCCAGCGGCCAATCCTCAGCAAGCCTTTCAACTCCTCAGCACCGTTCAGCCGGAAGTGGTGATCTCTGACATCATGATGCCGGGTATGGATGGCTTTCAATTTTTGCACCAACTCCGCCAACTGGAACTCTACAGCCATCTACCTGTGATTTTTTTGACGGCCAAAGGCATGACTGCTGACCGCATTCAGGGCTACCGCGCTGGGGTCGATGCCTACCTGCCCAAACCCTTTGATCCCGATGAGTTAGTGGCGATTGTCCAGAACCAAATCGACCGTGCCCAGACCCTAGCTCCGCCCGCCGTGATTGCCCGTGAGTTAGCCTCAATTCGAGCCATGCTGACCGAGAAAGGGGATCCCGAAATGGTGACCAGCGGTCAGCCCTCCCCTCCCCCCCCCCCAACTCCCCCCATTCAGGTGGATCTCACCCCCCGTGAACAGGAGGTCTTAGAAAAAGTGGCGGAAGGACTCATGAATAAAGAGATTGCCAAACAACTGCAAACTAGCATCCGCAATGTCGAGAAGTATGTAACCCGCCTCCTCAACAAGACCGGCACCAGCAGCCGCACCGAGCTAGTTCGCTATGCCATCACCTACGGGTTGATCCACCTTTGAGGGATCCATCGCCCATGGCTGACCGGCATCCCCAGTGGGCGGCTGAACCGCGATGACCAGAACGGTGGCACCAATCGTGGCAATCGGCAATACCAACAGATTGAGCAACGGCACCGCCAGCCAGCCAAAGGTGATCAGACTAAATCCGGCCATCAAGCAGCGATGCTTTTGCACAAAGGCTAGCTTCTGATGGAAGCGCAACCCCCTTCCACTCAAGGGAGGATCCACCATATCCAACCCCGCCAAAAAAATCAGGATGAGGATCATCGTAAGCTGACCCAGCACCGGGATCCCCCAACCCATGCCTGCCGCCAGCAAGAGCAAAAATACCTGCATCCCGATCTGGCGAACCGTATCCGCCAGTGCCGCCCCCCAGGGGATCCCTACCCCCTCGGACACCTGCCCCCGCAATAGCCCCTCGGTTTGTTTCGCTAACGCCTCTCGAAAGGGAATAGAGATCAGGCTCATCAGCGGAAAAAACAAAAACAGAACCAATCCCAACAGCACTACCACTCCACTCAAGGCTCCTATCCCATGCATCACCCAACTGGGCAAAGTGGCAGGCAGATAGCCCAGCAACACCCCAGTCAACTGAGAACTCACCCAAGACAAGCCCAGCAGCACCCCCATCGTCAGCAATACGGGCAAAATACTGGTAATCTGCAACCGCGGTGAGGCTCGCAACAGTCGCCAGCCCTCCCCCCAAAAGCGGATCCCCATCCAAAATTGGTAGAGGGATCCCCGTTGTGGCTGATAAGCAGACAACATGGGCGAATCCAGCAGCAATAGCTGTGACATAGCAGCCAAAGGGAGAAGTCGACAAACCGCCTCAACACCCTAAAGACCACGCAGGGAAGGGAAGCTGGCTTGGTAAAATGAGGAAGTGGTTGAGGCAGGTACAGCCCAAGGACTGTCTCTCAATTGTCTCACTTACCTAGGATTTCGATTGTATGGGTTTGTGGTTGATTTTTGCCTGTGGAGGGGATTGCTGTGTTTAAGAAAATCTTGTTTCCTATCGATAATTCCCGTGAAACGAGCCATGCCATCACTCTGGTGGCTGATATCGCCCAACGCTACTCCAGCGCGATTTATCTCTTGTCGGTGCTTGATCAAACCAACCTAGCCCCTGACCAAGCCGCCCATGCTCGTTCCACCACTCAGTCCTTACTGCAACAGACCGAGGCTGCCTTCCAGCAAGTCGGACTGCCCACCATCAAAAGTGAATATCGGGAAGGCAAAGTGCCCTTTGTCATCTGCGATGTGGCGGATGAACGGGAGATTGACTTGATTGTGATGGGCTGTCGCGGCATTGGCTTGACCAGCGAAGGCAATGAAGACAGCGTTAGCAACCGCGTCATCAATCTCGCCCCCTGTCCAGTATTGGTCGTACCTTAGGCATTAAGGATTGTAAAATTTCTGATCCATAGCTCTCAGGCTGGACGCTATTCTGAGACAGTTAAATTTCGGGAGAAGAGAGCGTTGAGACCGCTTAGGCTCCCTAAGTTGGCGCGACGGCTGGGGATTTTCCTTGATTTGGCGCTCAGCAAAGGCTGCTGTAAAACGAAGATCAGTTCTTTACATCTTGGTTAAAGGTCTTTATGGAAACTCGCGGCTATAAAAAGGCTACGCAAAAGTCGTTCGAGGTGATGAAACACTTTGCGGAAACCTATGCCAAGCGAAGTGATACCTACTTTTGCTCTGACTCTTCCATTACCACGGCGGTGATCGAGGGGCTGGCGATGCATAAAGAAGAGTTGGGATCCCCACTTTGTCCTTGCCGCTTCTATGAAGACAAAGAGGCTGAGGTCAAATCCGGTTATTGGAATTGCCCCTGTGTGCCGATGCGGGAGCGCAAAGAGTGCCATTGTCTATTGTTTCTGACGCCAGATAACGCCTTTGCGGGAACAGCTCAGGTGTTAGAGGAAGTGGAATTAGAGTATTGAAAGAAGCTTAAGGGACTTTTGGGAGTCCAATTTGAGGGTTAGCGAGTATCGATGATTGGTTGGGACAGGTTATCTGACTGGGCAGGGCAGGCGCATAATGCTTAAACCTGATCTGGTTTGCTCAGAGAGTTCTGCCCCCAGTCGGCGATAAAAATTAGGGATATCGGTACCCAGATAAACCTCGCTAAACCCCAGTTGGTGGCTGACTTGTTGGAGGTGAATCACCAAGGTGCTGCCAATTCCCCGCCGGCGGTGGCTGGGCACAACATAGAGAGCGGCTAACCACGGAAAGAGATGGGGGCGGTTGGGATCATCGTTAGCAATTAGGTTGATCGTGCCCACCGGAATGCCCTCGATCAGGGCTAACAAGCTGAGGGGGAGGTGATGGGGATCCACAGCTTCCGCCAACCGCTGTTCAAAAAAAACCGGATCATAGGCGGGCTGATCCGCCCAAAAAGCTTGGTAGATCCAGTCGGCCACTTGCGGGATAGCCTGGGGATGCTGAAAGAGATGAGCAATCTGTAGGGGCACCATCGCTCTGGCTCAAAAGGGGAATAAACGGGCAAGATCGTCCGCTTGGTCTGGCAAGAAGAGGGCATCCCCTTGGTATGATCGAAATGTTGGTCTTTATTTTAAGATTCCCACCATGACTCCATCTTTAGCCAATTTTCTCTATAGCCTAGTTGCTGGGGCCGTAGTTTTGGGTTCCCTGTTTGTTGCTCTATTGATTGTCAGCCAACGGGACAAGGTTCGCCGCAGTTGAGCCAAATCGGTTAAGCACCATCCGGTTTAAGCGTCCCCACCATAGCCTGAACTGTTGGTGACTGCTATCGATCCCGTCTTGGGCATCTGCCACTGTTGCATGGATTGAGCCACCCCATTTTGACTCTCCTCATCAACCTATCCTGCTTGATCCCACAGCCCAGTGGGATCTCTGTTTATGCCCTTAATGTGCTACCCCACCTCCATCCTTTGGATCCGGTTGTGCTCAGTAACGAAGCGGTGGCGGGTTTTTACAGTATCGGGATCCCTTTCCTGCCTTCTGGGGAAGAGGGGCGATTTCGCCATGTCAGGCGCTTAGCCTGGATTCAATTTGGCTTGCCCCGTTGCTATCGGCAGCAGGCAGCCTCCCTTTTATTCTCCCCTCTGCCGGAAGCTCCCCTCCATTCTGGCTGTCGATCGGTGGTGATGGCTCATGATGTCATCCCCTTACGCTTTCCCGTGGCTGGCAGTCCTCTCTTGCCCTATTTTCGCCACTATGTGCCTCAGGTGTTGCGGCAAGCCCAGCACATCATTTGCAATTCTCAAGCAACCGCCGATGATTTGATCCAGTTTTATGGCCTTCCAGCTCGGCAGATTACCCCGATTCCATTAGCCTATGACCCGACCCATTTTCGCTGGCTGAACCTGCCCACCCAACCCTATTTCCTATATGTCGGGCGTTTGGATCCCCACAAAAACCTGGCTCGCTTGATTACCGCTTTTGCCCATTTGCCAAGGGAGCTATCGGTAGAACTGTGGCTAGCCGGATCCTCAGATAGCCGTTATCGCCCTCCCCTAGAGGCTCAGGTTGAGGAGCTAGGGATCCACCCACGGGTGAAATGGCTGGACTACGTGCCCTTGGCGGAGCTGCCTATCTTGCTCAATCAGGCGTTGGCTTTGGTGTTTCCTAGTTTGTGGGAGGGGTTTGGCTTGCCGATAGTAGAGGCGATGGCCTGTGGAACTCCGGTGATTACTTCCAATCGAGCCTCTCTAGCAGAGATAGGGGCTGATGCGGCTCTCTTGGTGGATCCTGAAAATATTGATGCCCTGCAAGCCGCCATGCAGCAGGTTGCCACGGATCCCCAATTATTTCAGCAGCTACGACAAAAAGGATTAGAGCGTTCCCGACGGTTTAGCTGGCAAAACACCGGAGCCGCCACGCTAGGAATTCTGCGGCAACATCTTTGACGGGAGAGGGAAACTAGAGCGGGTTGGCGGAACGGAGTTGATTAGCAGTGTTTTGGGATTCGAGGGTTGTGACTTTATTCATGCCGTGGCTAGCCGGATCAAACCCCTGGTCAAAATGGGTGTAATCATCGTACATGGCTCCGCTTAAGATAGCTCCCCGCAAATCAGCCCCCACCAAGTTTGCCCCTGCCAAGTTCGCCCCCGTCAGATTGGCTTCCCACAATTTTGCTCCCGCCAGATTGGCTTGGCTGAGGTTGGCACGAGTCAGATCCGCCTGCCATAGGTCGGATCCGCCACTCAAGTTGGCTTTGGTCAGATCAGCTCCCTGCAATTTGGCATCCCATAATTCGGTTTTGAGCAGTTCAGCTCCCCGCAGTTGCGTATCCTTGAGACGGGCTTCCCAGAGGCTAGCCCCACTCAAATTGGCTCCACTTAGATCGGCTCCACTCAGATCGGCTTCGTTCAATCGGGCTTTGGCAAGACGAGCCTCCCGTAGATCACAGCCCACTAGGTTAGCGGCAGTCAGGTTGGTTTCACTAAAATTTCCCACGGCGAGGGTAGCTCGCTCTAAGTTGGCTTGGCTGAGGTTAGCTTTGCTGCAATCTGCCTGCAACAAATTGGACTGGCTGAGGTTGGCGCGATACAAATCCGCTCCACTCAGGTTGGAACCACTTAGATTGGCTCCTTGCAGTTGCGCCCCTTGCAGTTGGATCCCTTGCAGTTTGGATCCCCAGAGGGCGATTCCAACTAGGTTGGCTCGATTTAAGTTAGAACCCGCCAGGTTCACATGATCAAATTCTCGCTCACCAGAGCTATAGCGTTGGGTGAGATCGATGGCGTTGTAGACAGGTCGAGGCTGGCTATTCATGACAACAGGGATCCTTAAACGAGGGGGAGAAAGCGGTCACAAGGGTTTTAGCTGTGTTTCATCTTTCCGTATTTTTCGGGAGGGCATAGGTATCTGGATCACCAAGCCAGTCGTCCCCAGATCACAAAGGAGGGATCCCGTTATCTTATTCATTTCTTAACCTGACGGTTCTCAAAAATCACTGAACCGCCACAATCGCACCCCCCAAAAAGCCAGCAGGAAAAGGAGCATCAAGCCATCCCATCCGTTTAGGCGAAAGCGATGCCAGCGCACCTGATGTTGGGATCCCATAAAGCCGCGTACCTGCATGGCGTTAGCGGTTTGTTCGGCTCGCAACAGCAGATTTTCCAGGAGGCGTTCCACCAGCGAAAGGAGGGTGTGAATGGCTGTTCGTAAGGAAAGGGTCTGCCAGCGAATGTCGCGGGTGCGAACGGCGCGCACCAGGTTTTGCACTTCTTCTAGCACAAGGGGCAAAAACCGCAGGGCAAGGGTGAGGGTCAGGATAATTTCTGAGACCGGGATTCGCCATCGCTTGAGGGGATGGCCCAGCCGCTCCAGGCTTTCCGCCACTTCTTCGGGGGAGGTGGTGAGCAAAAAAAGGTTGGTGGCGTAGAGGAGGGTAAAGATGAGGGTGGAGAGGCGGTTGGCAATCGACAGGGAGCGCTGGGTGACGATCAACGGCCCGAACCCCAAAACCTTGTCGGCGAAAAGACGATAGCGGTACGGGCTGGGCGGGATGGAAGGGGGGGGGAGAGAGGGGGATGGAGGGGAGACTAGCCCATACTGACTAACCTGGGCATCCTGTCGTTGCACCTGGGGGGTTACGCCCAAACCGTCGGGGGCAGTGAAGGTGAGCAAAAAAGTCAGGCCACTCAACAGCATCACTAACCCCAGTTGGCGGCTCCAGACTCGCCGTGGCAGCCCAATCAGAAAGGTAAGCACGAGCAAAGCCCCAACGATCAAAATTCGCCATAGGTCGGTGGCTAGGATGGGGCTAAGCAGCACGCTCAGCAACCAGACAAATTTCACCCGTGGATCGCGTTGGTGCAGCCAAGTTCGGGGGGACTCTAGGTAAAGACCCAGAGGAACATTACGCAGAATATCCATCCGTCAGGGGAGTTTTTCTACGAGGGGGGTATTACCCAGTTGCGCCGCCACCCAGCCGCCAGGGGATCCCTCTGGCTCAACCTGTAACCAAAGCGGGACTTGTCCATCCGTGCCCAGTTGCGCCTTAACCACCCGTAGGGAGGACTGGGCAGGAGCGGCTCCCACGACTCCGGCTTCTAGGCTGGGCTGTTGACGGATGCGGATGCCATCGCTAGAGACCACCCGTACCTGTTGCACCCCTTGCCAGTCGGGGGGGATGGTGGGGGCGGGGGGGGGGGTAGGGGCAGCCTCTGGGATCTCGACGGGAGCCTGATCCAACTGAACTTGCGGTTGCTCGGTCGGACCAGGGGGGGTAGGAGTTAACAACCCCCGCACAATCTGCACAATCACCACCAAGCACACCACTACCACACCAACCCCCCCCGCCAAGCGTAAAAGGGGAGCTGGGGAAGGGGAGCGAGGCGAACGTTTGCGGCTTGGGCGATGGCGATGGGAAAGGGTGGGATCCCCCACCTCCCCTGACCAACGTTCCCCCTCCTGGCTGGGAGGACGCAAGCCCATCTCAGCGACATTGGCATAGGCGGGTAAATCGGCCATGCGGGGGGGCAGCACTTCCGTGGAAGCTGCGCCGCGCTGAGGAGCTGAGGCCGCCATCATACCCTCCGAAAAAGCAGAGTTGGTGGAGGGATCCCCCCGCCCTTGACGACCAACAGCCATGCCTTCGACTTCAGTGTCACTGCGGGGCTGTGGGGGCTGAGGAGAAAGCATTTCGGGGTGGGGTGCAGCTCCCCATCCTTCCCCTAGACCATAGTTCCAAGTCGATCCGGCGGCGGCAGCAACACCCGCCCGTTCAAAATTAGGAATATGGATCCGGGAAGGCAGCGGGGCGCTATCCTCTTTCCCAGAGGTGAGCATCTCATCCAGATAGGCCTGCACCTGTGGGTTATCAAAGTAGGTTCGCAAATCTACGGATCCCACCTCTAGGCCGCGAAATTCGGGAAAAATTTCCTGTTCAAACCAGCGTTCCGTAAACTGGCACAGCCCCGGCAACCAGTCAGGGGATCCGGCGGACTGCTCTTGAATAAACCGCAGAGGTTCCGGTTCGCGGGCTTGCTGCAAATGGTGGAGGGCTTTCTCCGTTTGTCCCAGCAATAGACTACAAATGGCCTGCTCTAGGTGGACATCCTGCCGTTGGGCTAGCCGGGCTAAATAGCCACGACCCCGCCGTACCAGGGCTGGCCGATTTTCGACATAGCCTCGCGCCAACAAAACCTGCACCGCCAGATAAGTAGCTACCATTGAGGGGCGATCGGCCTCTCGCTCAAATAACTCCTGTTGCTCCGCTAGGGTCATTTGCCGCCGCAAGCGTTGCACAAACCGCAGAAAGTCTTCGGTGCTAAAGGTAGAGCCATCCTGTCCCAGTCCTTCAATCCCCCGCCGCTCCTGCAACATCCCCTGCAAGAGGCTGAGTCCTTCCGCTCGCTGCGAATCCGATTCGTCCAAGCCCAATAGATGCAAAATCCGATAGGGGCGCAGATGGCCTAAGCTTTCCTTCAGCTCTGCCTGCAAATCAGGAAAAGCTTTCTGGTGTTCCAACTGGTGCAAAGCGAACTCTAGGGATTGAGCGGCCTGCTCAAAGGATCCCTGCTGCCAAGCCTCCCGCCCTAGTTCTAGTCGGGCAATCCCCATGGTGAGTAGAGCGTCGGCATGGAAAAGCGAGGGGTGAGCTAAGAGCGCCTCGGACACCTGCAAAGCAGCCTGAAAATCCCCCGTTTCACACAAGATCAGTAGGGCGGCGGGCAACAGGGGATCCGGAATATCCAAGCTGGGATTAGCCGCCATCATGTGGGCGTCATAGTTCTGGCGTTGCTGGGGATCCAAAAGCACGCTGGCGGCTTCCTGCAAGAGCTGTTCCCGTCCCTGTAAGGCTTGTGGCGAAAACCCTGGCCAAAGACTGCGATCCGGGGCGGTTTCCTGCGGGGGACGGATCCGTTCTCGATAGGCCTGCTCGATCTGCCGATCATCAGCCTGGATGGGCAACATGAGAATGCGATAGTAATCGAGAGCTACCTGCACAGTCGTCTCCTCACCACGTCCTGAATCCTTGACCCTGAGCAATTGCAAGCTATCCCTAGCGTTGAGCGGGCGTCCCTTAGTTCTGTCCTCTTGCTTTATGAGGATAGTTCTGTGGGAGGCATCCGCAAAAATAATAACCTTAATACCATAGCAAGGTTGGCAACCGTAGACTTTCGCTTGGACGGCAAGGTCAGAACCCGTTAGGCTGGAGGCTAAGGTTTCATCGATGAACTCGTGGTCTTTCCCTCTTGGCTTCCGCAATTTGGGATGCAAGTTTGGCTAATGTCGTTGGGGCGCTTGCTCTCTCAGGTAGGAACGGGATTTACTCTGTTTTTCGCCTCCATTTATTTTGTCAACCAGGTGGGGCTGAGTGCCACTCAGGTGGGGCTGGGACTAGGGCTGATGGCGCTAACCGGCATCCTGGGGCGACTAGCGGGGGGATCCCTATCGGATGGAGCCTGGGGACGTAAGCCCACCCTTCTGGCCGCCTTGCTAGTGTCGGCGACGGGTGCTTTAGCTTTGGCCTTTGCCCAGAATTTTGTCTGGTTTTTGGTGGCGAATGGAATCGCTGGATTGGGGCAGGGGTTATATTGGCCACCCGCCGAGGCGATCGTTGCAGACTTGATTACCCGTGAGCAGCGCAACGAAGCTTTTGCCCTCAGCCGATTGGGGGACAACCTGGGCAACAGCATCGGGGTGGCTTTAGCGGGCTTGCTGGTGGCAGCTACCGGAGCCTTTCGTGCCCTCTTTATCATTGATGCCCTGACTTTTCTGGTTTTTGCTGGATTGGTGGTGTTTTATATTCGAGAAACTCGGTCAGCGGAATGGCGAAATCAGGGGCTTTTGGCTGGATGGAAAGTAGCGTTTTCCGACCGCTATCTGCTGATTTTTGCTGCCGCTAATATTGTCTTCACTACCTATATTTCGCAACTCAGCAGTAGCCTGCCCCTTTATCTCAACAATCAAGTGGGGCTAAGCCAATGGATCAGTCTTTTGTTTACCCTCCATGGGTTGCTGATTGCCTTGCTGCAACTGCCGGTTGCCCGTTGGCTGAATGGCCTGACTCGCATTGGAGGACTACAAATCTCCTTACTGGGCTGGGGCTTAGGATTTGCCGTGATTGGGGGGGCTGGGGTGCAGTCCTATCTGGGGCTGGGGCTAGCGGGGCTGGGTCTGGTGATCTTGTCGCTGGCTCTGGTGTTTTACAATCCTTCCGCTTCTTCGCTGGTGGTGGATCTGGCTCCAGAGCATCTGCGGGGGGTTTATCTATCGGTCAACTCCCTTTGCTGGGCAGTGGGTTATGGCATTGGGCCTGTGATTGGGGGGATGGTTCTGGATTTACCGGATCCCTGGCAGCACAGCTTGTGGCTGATCTGGATGGTCAGTACGCTGGGGGTGGCGGCGATCTTGCAGGGGCTAGCTCGCATTTTGCCCAACGGCCTGAGGCTAGGGTTGCCCCCCCTCTCGGAGGGATCTCTTCCCTAAATGGGACGCCCTGCGATTTGCTATGGTAGGAGCAGCTTTACGAAACTTGACATGACCCGCATTGGCATTTTGGGAGGGGGGTTTGGCGGACTGTATACCGCCCTAGAGCTGGGTCGCTACCTCTGGCCGACACCACCTGAGATTACCTTGGTGGATCGGCAGGAGCGATTTGTTTTTCTGCCCCTGCTCTACGAAGTAGTGACTGGGGAAATGGAGGATTGGGAAGTGGCTCCCCGTTTTACGGAACTGCTGGCGGCTTCTGCCCAGCCCAATACTCCTATCCGCTTTCGCCAAGCAGAGGTGGCTCACCTGGATTTAGCTGGGCGGCGAGTCATCTTCCAGGATGGCAACCCTCTTGACTACGATATTTTGGTTGTGGCGCTGGGGGGGGATCCCCCACTGACACGGGTGGCGGGGGCAGAGCAGTTTGCTTTTCCCTTTCGCCAGCTTGCCGATGCCCAGCGGTTGCGAGCTGCCTTGCCGCAATGGCAGCAAGGGGATCCCCAAACCCCGATTCGATTGGCGATCACGGGGGCGGGAGCAAGCGGGGTCGAACTGGCCTGCAAACTGGCAGACCGACTGGGGGAACGGGCAGCGATTCGCCTGATCGAGATGGGATCCCAGATTTTGCCGGGATTTGGCGAAGCCAGTCGGCAAGCCGCCAGCCAAGCCTTACAACAACGGCAGATCCACCTAGAATTGCAGACGCAAGTACTCTCCATCCAGTCCAACTCGATTCAAACCCAGACTCAATCAGAGACTGGCTATCCGCAGATCCGGCAAGAGGCGGTGGATGGCGTGATCTGGACAGCCGGATGGCAGGTGGTGCCCATGATCCGCGATCTGCCTGTTGCCAAAAATGAACGCCAACGGTTGGTGGTGGATGCTACCCTGCGTCTGCCAGATTATCCAGAGGTGTTTGCGATTGGCGATAGCGCCGCCGTTCAAGATGCCGATGGGAAAATCGTTCCGGCCTCCGCCCAGGCTGCTTTTCAGCAGGCGGACTACTGCGCCTGGAATGTTTGGGCTACGGCTACCCAATCTCGCCCCCTGTTGCCCTTTCGCTATTATCCGTTGGGAGAAATGTTGAGCCTGGGTACGGATACAGCCGTCCTGTCGGGGTTGGGACTGACCCTGACCGGATCCCTGGGCTATCTGGCACGGCGAGCCACCTATTTGGCACGAATGCCAACCTTCGACCATCAACTCAAGGTAGGCTGGCATTGGATGGCTAAACCCCTGCTAACGGAGTGGCAGCGCTGGGTTAGATCCTCCTAAATCCTGTATTTTTCCCTCCTTAAGAAGGGGATCCCTCCCCCTTACCCAATGGTTCAGACGATAGCTCCCCCCAAATCCACCGTTCGTGCCTGCCGAGAAGAGGGCATACTGAGACTCACATCCCACCGATGGAGAGGTGATAGGCAATGGCTGGCCTTTATCTTTATGGCATTCTTCAGGCTCCTGGCCCCCGCCACTTGAATGTGCAGGGGATTGATCGACAGCCTGTACAGGTTCAGGTCTTTGATCCTTTGGTTCTTTTGTATTCCGAGGCTCAACAGGAGCGATATCTGGCCAGCCGTGCCAATCTGCTTGCCCATGAGTCAGTCTTAGAAAAAGTGATGGCGGAAGGACACCGCGCCCTCCTACCCTTGCAGTTTGGTCTGGTGGCTAGTGATTGGGAGTTGGTGCGCCGCGATCTGATCGAGCCAAAGCAGGCGGATTTAGTGCGACTCCTTCACCATCTAGAAGGGAAGCGGGAGGTGGGGGTGAAAGTGTTTTGGGATCCCGATCAGGAGCTGCAACTGGCTCTCAACGAAAACCCTGATCTGAAACGGCAACGGGATGCCATGGCGGGCGCACCCCTAGGTTTGGATGCCGTTGTCAAGATTGGGCGAGAGCTGGAGCAACTGCTGGAAAATCGCCGCCACCAAATTACGGAAACTTTTGTGGCAATCCTTTCTCCCCTAGCCAGCGACCGCGTGGAGGGGGAACTGCTTACAGAAAATATGGCCTATAACGGCTCTTTTTTGATCCATTGGGAGGATGAACCGTTATTTGCCCAAAAAGTCGAGGATTTGGATCATCTGTTTCAGGGGCGGTTACGCATCCGCTACAACAATTTTACGGCTCCCTACAATTTCACCAAATTGTAAGGGATGGCTGGGTTAAAGATCCTGGCAGTAGGTCTGGCTTTCCTGATCTTGGCTGGTCTAGGCATTTTGCTTTTGCCTTGGCGGGTAATGCTGCGCTGGCGCAAACCCTGGGGGGGGAATCCGGTGCTATGGTGGCAACTGATTTTGCCCGTTTACCTGGGCGTGGTGAGCGGGCAGAGTCGCTGCTGGCGCTATCGATGGGGATCCCATTCCTACCAGGGGATCCTTCCCTCCCCTCAACTAGCTCCTCTGATTCGTTTAGTGGGAGGGGATCCCTTAGCGGTTTGGCAGCTCCTTAGGGGCTGGCAGCCCCACCTGCGTCACTGGCAGGGAGAGGGATTCCTGGAGGCTGGCTTAGGGGATCCCGTGCTGGTGGGGCAGTGGATTGGCCTGATTGCCAGTCTTCCCTTACCCTGGGCAAGACGAATTCATCTCACCTTCAGCCAAACGGGATGGCGGTCGCGGGGAACCGTGCAGATGGAGGTGCGCCCCCTGCTGTTGTTTCCCGCTGGAATCCTCTTTCTTGGCAAACGCTGGCGAAAAAACCAACAAGCTTAGGGTTTGGGATCCAGATTCGCAGGTTAAGATATTCCTAACAGACATCGAGGTCAGGATCATGTCTAGCCAAACCCACGCTTCCGCTCAACCCCTCACTTTTACCGCCGAACAGGTGGCTGAGATTGCAGAACGTCTCGAAAAAGATACCTATGCTTCTTTGTTTGGTTGTCTAGAAGATTGGCATGCTCTTAAGTCAGCCGCTTTTCATGCCCCTAATCTGGTTGCTCCCTACATCCATCTTCTAGAATTAGAGATAGACGAGGATTAGCATCTATCTGACGGTAACCCCTCACCTAGCTATACCCATATCAATAAATTCAGGAGAGTCATGCGCCTTAAGTCTCATGAATCCCCTCGCCACCAAGGCAGAAATCGCCGTGGCAAGGGTGGCACTGCTCGCAAGCGGCAACTGGATAAACGACAACGCGCCCTAGTGCAGCGGTTGAAACCAAACAAGAGTTCTGAGCCAGAATCGGCTTCCCCCTCTTCATCTCTCCTCAGGCAAGGACACGGATCCCTGCCTTTTTTATGGCTATTGCTGGCGGCGTGACATTCTGTCGATGCTGATACTTCCCATACAGCGCAGGACTCATAGCTCCTCGCACCTCTCAAATCTTAAAACCGACTAGGCCGCCCCCCACTACCTCTAGCACTGCTGATGTCTTCTCCTATTTTTTCTATTGCTTGTGGGTGTGGATTGTTGGTCTTAGGGGGGGTCTTGGTGGGCTTGCCGACTCCCCAGCCGTTGTCTTCTTCCCCTAGTCAGGAAAGTTGGGTCACTTCGTCATTACCCAGCTCTTCCTCCCGTTGGTCAGAACCTGCCCACCGTGGCATACCTTCTCTTCCCCACCTGGCAAGAAAGGCTCTCTCCCACTACTTCACCACCGGCGAGGTCTTGGCGCTACCTCAGCCTGTAGAGGTGGAATGGCAACGGGCAGCGGGGGTATTTGTTACCCTGAGCCACCAGGGCAAAACTCGCGGTTGCTGGGGATCCCTAACGCCGATTGCCCCCGACTTGGGAACGGCCACAATCCGAGCCGCGATAGCTGCGGCCACCCGCGATGGGCGTTATCCCCCTCTGCAAGCCAGCGAATTACCTGAGATCTCCATCCAAGTGGCGATTGTGCAAGAGATTCTGCCGATTGCCTCCGTCCACGAGATGGATCCGACGCGGTTTGGCTTGTGGGTGCGTTCGGGATCCCAGGCGGCGGTGGTGCTGGCGGGAGAAGCCCTCACCCCAGAATGGCAACTGGCTACGGCTCGTCGCTGGGCTGGCATCTCGGAGTCGGCGGGGGTGGAATTGTTTCGCGTTAAAACCCAGATGCTTTACGAGTTTTAGGTTGCTTTTATCTTTAGCATTTCTTGCTTACTTTCGTGGTGTTTTTGGACATCTGTTAGGGGTTCCTTTCTGCTATCCGTGGAGTCACTTACTAAGTCTTGCCGTCGTTAAAGTCCTATTTACTTAACCATCGCTTCTTCCGCTACTCAGTCCACGAGGAATCCCCAACCTCCTCGAAGTGTGTTCAAGAATACCTCGACTTCTGTTCTTTATTAAGAATTGCCACGGTCTTTTTTTAAGGGGCACTTGAGTCTTATGCTTTGTGAGCAGTTCACAAAAACCCCTAATTTCTTGAGATCATTTTCTAAAGATGGGATCCCTTTTCTGCATAATTAATTACTCACTATTTGTTGTTGCGATCCCTTATGTGGGTTTTATCGGTTCATCTGTCACCCCTCCCTACCCACTTTTGTTGAGGCGGGGGGCGCTCCTTTCAACGGTGGTTAGAGGAACTGCCCGCTCATCCCCTCCACCCAACGGATCCGGAAGCTACGATGCTCTGGAACTGCAACTATCCTGAGGATTCTGAATCTCGCCGAACATTTAGGTCAGGTTGAAGGAGGGATCCCTCATCGGCTTCTAGAACTCATTGTTGCTGATGCTTACCGTTATGGAAAGCTCAACACCGCTGAAGTGGGTCAGCTCCTTCAATGACTAACTCGTCTTGCAACTCATATATTTTTGAAATGGGTGGGTACTTATCTAAACTATGATGAAACTGAATTCGACCCAGATCTTCAGACTCTCAAGGAGTTCAGAGCGCAATGATTATTGTCTCTGACACCTCCCTCTGGATGTCTCGTTCTGGCTCTCCTTGGGGCTATAAAGGGTATGGCAAATGATACACGATTTACCAGAGATTCCATAGATGGAGTCGTTTCGGGATTTGGGAAAGGATGTTCAATCACCTCATCAAAGATCTCGATTTAGAACATCTGATCATTGACTCGACAACGGTTTGCACTCACCCCTGTGCAGCAGGAAAAAAAGGGGAACAAGCTCTAAGAAGAAGCCGAGGTGGATATAGTACAAAGTACCAAGTTCATGTAAGTGTGGATGGGATAGAACCCGCTAGTTTTTAGAATCACTGGAGGGGAAAGTTATGATAGTACTCAAGCAGAGGAATTGATAGATGGTTGGCAAGAGAAAAACACAAAAGTGATAGGAGACAAAGGGTATGATTCCAATAGATTAATTGATCAGGTAGAGGAAATATAGACAGTTATTCCATCTAAAAAGAATAGGAAGGTAGAGCAAGATTATGACAGATGCCTGATATTAAGGAGAGGCATTTAATCACAAGTGTTGAGTCTTAAGATTTTGAGGATCGCTGGCAAGTTATGCGTCGGGTCTAAGGATACAGAATTCATCTTGCTATTGACGCTATTCTCAATAAATCGACTTGGATTCCCAGCTCTGCTCCAGGAAATGTAAAGTTTTACCATCACGATTCAACACTTCTGGCATTTATATAGAATGCTTTTTTCACAATCTGAAGCCGTATCGACATCTGTTTTCTCACTTTGACAAGTTGGCAAGGAACTTCTTGAGTTTTCTCTATTTTGTTGGCACTCTCTTATGAATTAAGTAACAGATCAACAAAACCTAGTCTATCTTAGGGATCCTGATTTATTCATGAAGCAGCTCCCAAACCACGAACAAGCCGTTATCCCATGTGCCAAGATCACCAAGTACCTTCTTTGCCTTGAGCACCCTGAAGGGGGCAGTAAGGCTCAGTTCTTTTTGTCATTCGGCTTTACCCTAGAATCCTGGCAAATACTTGATAGAGCCTTACGACAACATGCCCTCGATCATGAAGTGAGTAGAATCGAGCTATCTCAGTACGGTATCAAGTATGTCATTGAAGGGAACCTTGACACTCCCGATGGTCGCTCCCCCTTTGTCCGATCCGTTTGGATCATTGACAATGGTGAGGAGAATCCTCGATTAACCACCGCTTATCCCCTAGACCCACCGGACAACGCATGATTAAGGAGCTTGATCTCATCGCCCTCTCCACCGATCTTCCCGCCTATGGCCTCAAACAGGAAGATCGGGGAACAGTAGTTCATGTCTACAAAGATGGAGCAGCCTACGAAGTAGAGTTTATCAAAGAAGGTAAGACAGTTGCTGTGACTACCCTAAAGCCAGCTCAAGTCCGACCTTATCATCCAAACCCTAAAGTCCCCACTCCTTCCCACAGAGCCAGCTCACCCAAAACAACGCCCCCATCCACTCCCCCAAAAAAGCTAACACCCGGACTTAAATTAGTACTCCAGGAACTGATCCGCCGCCAACGCCCCTACTACCTACCCGAAGGATCCCCGATCCGTGGCTTAGATAATCAACACTGGATCCTCTTCAACAAGCATCGAGATGCCGATAGTCTGTTCAAGAGGCTTGCTAACTTTCTAAGATTCGGAGATAAACAATCTCAATACAAATTTCTACGGATCGATTTCCAAACTGCCACCATTACGGAATATATCCCCCGCCCAAATTATGACCTGCCTTCTCGCACCCTGATCCGCACGGCCAAACTCAGTACTATTGAGGAGTTTCTCCAGAAAGTCAGCACCACCAAAGAATCTGCACTCCAAGCCAATAGCTTTCTAGGGATCACTGGCAAACGCCGCCCCTCAACTTCAGGATCCCGGTAGTGCCCTAGAGGTCATGCTAATAAACTCAGCAGGATATTACCCTGATCTTCTGAATGGTTTGACATTGGCCACTAGCACATAGACAGGCTGTGTATACTGTCTCTGCCGAGGACTTGCAGCACAACTTCATCGTTAAGGGGTGGGATCCCATCAGCGATTAGCTAATGCATCGGCTAGGCTAGAAAGCGTTGAGCCGTGATGACAGCGATGAAGGAGGATCCCGATGGCGACTGCTTGGCAGCGTTGGCTTTCGGTAGGAATGGTGAGTGTGTGGGTGGCTGGATCCCCCCTCTTGGGCAGAGGTGAGGAAGCCTCTTCGGTGATGGCAGCAACTCAGCCTACGCAGGGAGAAGCCCTCCTAAAAAAATATGACAGTGCCCTCCAATCTCTACCCTCTCTTCCCAACCTGCAATACCGCCAACAGGTGAGGGTGGCTGGCACGCAAGAATTTACGGCTACCCTCGATGTGTTGGTGCGGCAAGACCATAGTTGGCAAGCCTGGTTAGCGGAAGGGGATCGCATCCGCCTGCTCGACTCGCAGGATTTGACGGTGGTTGATCAATCAGACTTACTACAGCTTTATTCGGTCTATGTCTCGGATCCCGAAGCGTTGATCCCAGAGGTTGGCTTGCGGCTGGCTCCCAACCAGGGGCAGTATCGGGTGACGCAAGTGCAGGAAACGCTTTTAGATGGCAAGCCCGTTCAGCATTTGATCCTAGAGGGGGAAGGTCAACTGCGGGAGTTGTGGCTGGATCCCAAATCCGCTCTTCCTCATCAAGCCTTGCTCTTTCTCTCTGGAGTGTGGGGACAAGCCTATGCCCTGCTCTCCTTTGCTGCCGTTGAAAACTATTGGCTACCCCAGGCTACCCAGATCAACTTAGGTTACGGCTTTTGGACGTTAGAGGGGCTGTCACGGCGGGTCTTTCGGGGATCCCTGACGATTCGACATGACTATCAGAATTATCAACTCTTGCCCTCTGGCACCTCCCTGCGATTTTTGCCCTCCCAACCCCCAGTGGATCGTCCCCCCCAAGTGGCCGGGATCCCCACGGGATCGACGGTTCAAGCGGGGGATGTACAATCCCTGGGCACTGATAGTCAGGGGAATGAACAATTTACGATTGGACTCACCCAAAAAACAGGAGAGGCTATTTTGGCGGATCGGATCAACGCCTTTAACCTGACCCGTCCTGCCCCCCGCAATGCCCTCACCCAGATTGATACCCTGGCCTCCCTCCCGCTGGGGGAAAATCGGCTTCCCATCTATCTCTTTCAATTTGATACCGAGCGTCCCATCTCCCCAATTCAGTCCGGCAACCCCAACCGACAAGCGGATCCCAAAGAGGTTTTTGCACCGACTCCCCCCAGTATCCGCATCATTGGTAACTGAGTCATTGGTGATTCCGCAAGGATTTTGCTAAGATATAAGATCTTCGCGGGCGTAGTTCAGTGGTAGAACGTCAGCTTCCCAAGCTGAATGTCGAGAGTTCAAGTCTCTTCGCCCGCTCTTTGTTAAGTGTTCAAGATGCAAAATTATTAGGCTAATCGATAGCCTAGTATTTTTCTTGCCAATCTGGTTAGCAATCCTCCTACCATTATAGAACTACTCCCCTTAGTCAAAACCGCCATGACGATAAGCTCGCTCTTTCCTCCCTCAACCATGCCTTTACCGGCAGCGGAGCGGATTGCCAACGTCCACCGCCAAACGGGGGAAACCGATGTGCGGATCACCATCAACCTTGATGGAACCGGACAGCATCAGATCCACACCGGCATCCCTTTTTTGGATCACATGCTGGTGCAGTTAAGTTCCCACGGCTTATTTGATTTGCAGATTCAAGCTCAAGGAGATCTAGAGATTGATGATCACCATACCAACGAAGATGTCGGTATCACGCTGGGTCAGGCAATCCATCAAGCATTAGCCGACCGACGCGGCATTCAAAGATTCGGTCATTTCTGGGCACCTCTTGATGAGGCGCTGGTGCAGGTTGTCCTGGATTTTTCGGGTCGCCCCTATCTCCACTACGAACTCCAAATTCCTACCCAACGCATTGGCACCTATGACACCCAACTGGTCAGGGAATTTTTTCAGGCGGTGGTCAACCAAGCCCAGATGACCTTACACATTCGCCAAGCCGCTGGCATCAACTCCCACCATATTGTGGAAGCTAGCTTCAAAGCCTTTGCCCGATCCCTGCGCTCAGCGGTGGAGTGGGATCCCCGTCGGCTATCCGGGATCCCTAGCTCTAAGGGAGTGCTTTAATCAGCTCGGGCTATGGGTGGGTGGCTCTATTTCCCACAACTTTTCCCGCTAGCGATGCTTTACCCGGCTCCTCGCTCCTTGCTTTCTTGGGATTAACCGAGAGGAGAAGTAGGGATCCCAGGAGGTTGAGTGCGAGAATGGGAAGAGTCTTCCGCCACGTTGCTGTATGTTACCTGGAATCCAGCCATCTACCTTGACAGGCTTGCCCACTGCTTCAGAAGAGTCTCTGTCTGGAGGGATACCCAACCAACCCCTATCTGCCCCCAATGGGTTGGGATCCCCTGAACTGGAGCAGCCCACCTGTTCCCCAACGATCGGATTTTGGCAGATGCTGCGGGAAGATGTTGACTGCGTTTTTGAGCGGGATCCGGCAGCCCGTAACCATTGGGAGGTGATCTCCACCTATCCAGGAGTTCATGCCTTGTTTGCCCATCGGATTGCCCATCGCTGGTGGCAATGGCGTTGGTATCTGCCGGCTCGTCTGTTGAGCGCCTTGGCTCGCCATTTCACCTTGATTGAAATTCATCCGGGGGCTTGTATTGGGCGGCGCTTTTTTATTGATCATGGCTGTGGGGTGGTGATTGGTGAAACCGCTGAAATCGGCGATGATGTCACCCTCTACCACGGGGTAACGCTGGGGGGAACGTCCTGGAATCGCGGCAAACGCCACCCCACCCTAGAGAATGGCGTGATTGTCGGTACGGGAGCCAAGATTTTGGGGCCGGTTCGCATCGGTCAAGGGGCGCGGATCGGTGCTAATTCTGTTGTGATTCAAGATGTGGCGGCGGATATGACCGTTGTGGGCATTCCCGGACGGGCGGTGCTTCCCCCCGATCAACGGCGGATCCCAGCCCACGGCATTGATCTGGATCATCATCTGATGCCAGATCCAGTGGGCAAAGCCATCGAAAGTCTTCTCAATAAAATTCAAGAATTAGAAAAAGAGGTTGCTCAGCTAAAGCGTCAACAGCGTTGAGGGATCCCCTAGCCAACCCTGCCGCAACTGAGCCTGCTCGGGGCTAATCTCTGGTAAGTCTTCAATTTCGTAGAGATCGGCACGGGGCAAGCCGAGAGGCAGCCAAACGGTTTTCAGTTCTTGTTGCTGAAAAATACTGAGGGAAACCGCCTGCTGGGGAGCACAATCTTTCAATCGCTCCAGCCAATGGGAAGGATTCACCTTAAAGCCATTCAGAGCCAGCAACTCATCGCCCGCCCAGATGCCGGCTTGCTGAGCGGGGGATCCCATGTCCACATGGCTAATTTTGTTGGAGCCATCGCTAGCTAAGTGTAGCCCCAGATAGGGAAGGGGGGGATTTTGACTATATTTTCCCACCAGCCGCAATCCAAACGGATCAAGATAGTGGTCATAATCAAGTTCTCGGGTGCCGTAAATATAGTCTGCAAAAAAATCTTGCAAACTAGACTGCGCCACCTGCTCGAAGATCTGTTGTAATTGCTGATCCGTATATCCCTTTTCAATCCGCCCAAATTGTTGCCATAGCAGTTGAAATACCTGATCAAAAGAACGAGATCCTTGGGAGAGATAGCGAATATGTAGATCCAAAAGGGCACAAACAATGGATCCCTTTAGATAATAAGAGACTTGGCTATTTGGGGTATTTTCATGAGGACGATACAGCTTAATCCAAGTATCAAAGCTGGATTCAGAGAGAGACTGAATATGACGACCTGGAAGTTTTTGTAAACGAGTAATGGCTTCCGAAAATAGGCTGAGGAACTTGCTGAAAGTAATTAAGCCAGATCTCAACAGGATAAGGTTTTCATAGTAACTGGTGGCTCCTTCACAAAACCATAAGCTCTGTACATAGTTTTCCTGCTCATAGTCAAAGGTCTCAAGAGCAACAGGCCGCAACCTCTTCACATTCCAAGCATGAAAAAATTCGTGGGCAACCAGGGCAAGAAATCGTTGATAGCGATCTTGATCATGAAAATTGAGGCGAGAAAAATTTAGGGTAGTAGCATTTTTATGCTCCAACCCACCAAAGCCATCTGCTGATAAATGGATTAAAAATAGATAATGGGAATAGGGTAAGCCATCAAATAAAGCGGCTGTGGTAGTGATGATTTTTTCTGTGTCGGCCACCGCCTGTTGAGAGTCGAGATTACCGGATCCCCACACCACCCACTGATGGGGTTTGCCCAATACCTGAAAATCAATGCGTTGATGCTGTCCTACTTCCACAGGGCTATCCACCAATTCGTCATAGTTGGCGGCCCAAAAGGTTTCCGTTTCGTCAGAATTGGATAATTTCAACAAGCTGGTGGCAATTTGCCAGTCGGGATAGGGCGGCTGGATGGTCAGGGTATAGGGGTGATTCAAGCCGGCGGGAGTATACAAAAAGAGGGCAGCTCCATTGAAGTAGCCGTGGGTTCCCTCCAGATGATTTGTCCGCACACTCAGTTCATACGCATAAACACGGTAACTAACCCGTAGCCACCCGCCTATTTTTTTCAACGGATCCCCAGATTCAAGAGCATCCGTCTCAATTTGCCAGGTATGCTTGTTGATTTTTCGCCAAGGTAAGGGGCACTCTTGTCGGGGATCCCAGGCTTGAAAGTCTTGCAGATGGCGGGCATATTCCCGCACCAAATAGGATCCCGGCGTCCAAACTGGCATCTTGAGCAGGAGGGGGGATCCCACGGCTACCTCGGTCATATCGAGGGTGACTTCAAACAGATGGTTGGTGGGTTCCGGCATGGCTACCCGAAACTGTTGGTGAACCTTTGTCCCTTGCGATATCGCCGAGTCACGCCAAGTCAACATAGCTACAGCCTACAATACTCGCCCTATCCTAGCTGCATCCTTAAATTCCTCAGCACAAGCCAGAAAAATAGTAACCTGTGCTACAAAAATCTAGGGGTCTACCCTCTAGTCTAGGGTCACTTAATCTCTACTTAGTCAACCTTTTGCTTTGGCTCACTACCAATTTCATGATTTAGCATCCACACTAAATACGTTGAGAGCAAAAGACTGGCTGACCCGCTGGGTCTAACGTTTACTGGGTACGTTCCTCCCTCTTCGTTTGATCTGCCATGGTTCCATTCAGCAGTCAGGGGGATCAAAGCAGGGATCCCGTTCTGAACACTTGTTTATTCTCTAGACCAACCAATCTGGGCTAAAAATCAAGGAGTAAGGGTTGTGGCTGTGGCTGACAAATCTTTGATCGCGGTTTTCAAACAATTGGGCGGCAATCAATTCCCTCCGGTGATCGAAACCTTTGATCGGGGTAAAACCATCTTTTTCCCAGGGGATCCGGCGGAGCGCGTCTATTTTTTGGCCAAGGGGGCGGTCAAACTGTCACGAGTCTATGAGATGGGAGAGGAGATCACCGTTGCCCTGCTACGGGAAAACAGTATTTTTGGGGTTTTATCCTTTATTACCGGACAAAAATCAGACCGATTTTATCATTCCGTAGCCTTCACGCCTGTTGAACTGCTCTCCCTGCCAATTGAGCAGGTGGAAAAAACCCTCAAGGAAAATGCTGAGTTATCCATGTTGCTCTTAAAAAGCCTCTCTTCAAGAATTCTACAAACCGAGATGATGATTGAAACCCTTGCCCATCGCGATATGGGATCCCGCCTCGCCAGTTTTTTGTTAATCCTCTGTCGGGATTTTGGGGTGCCCACCACCGATGGTGTGACGATTGATTTGCGCCTCTCCCACCAGGCGATTGCGGAGGCAATTGGATCCACTCGTGTCACCATCACCCGACTGCTGGGGGATCTGCGGAAAAACAAGTACATTTCCATCCACAAGAAAAAAATTACCGTCCATGACCCGATTCATCTTGGTCATCGCTTTGCCTAACGAGGTCTGAGTCAAGGGAGAACTGGCGCTCTGGGTTGGGCAGTGGTCATTTGGCATTGTTGCCGTTACCCCCTACACTCAGAGCTAGTCTGTATCCTCAAAATGAGGATGTCGCTAGAGTTAGGTAGTGAATTGTGAATTACCTGTGAAATAACCGTGAAAGTTGTTGGTCTTTACGTCTACCCCATTAAGTCCTGTCGCGGGATCCCCCTCCAGAAAGCCACCCTGGATGGGCGGGGCATTGTTTCGGATCGCAGTCTGATGGTCGTGGACAGTAGCGGACATTTTCTGACGCAACGGCAGCACCCCCGCATGGCTCTGATTGAGGTAGAACCTCATGAGGAGTTTTTGATTTTGAAGGCTCCCGACTGTTTGAGCCTGATCGTCGAACTGCAATTTAATGGAGATCCGCAGACAGTAGTGATCTGGCGGGATTGTTGCCAAGCCATTGATCAAGGGGATGAGGCCGCCGTTTGGCTGAGTGATTTTTTGGGGATCCCCTGTCGGTTGGTGCAGATGGCTCCTGACTTTGTGCGTGGGCTGGATCCCGTCTACACAGCGCATGGGCAGGTGGGTTTTGCCGATGGCTATCCCTTTCTGCTGACAAACGAAGCCTCCTGGCAGGATCTAAATGAGCGGATGGCAGCGCCATTGCCTATGGATCGGTTTCGTCCAAATATAGTGGTGGCGGGGGCTGAAGCTTATGCTGAGGATAGCTGGCAACAGATTCGGGTTGGTGAAGTGATCTTTGAGGTGGTCAAACCCTCTATCCGTTGTCGCATACCCACCACTGACCAACTAACGGGAGAACAGGGATCCGAACCCCTGCAAACCCTGGCTACCTACCGTCTTGTGCAGGGGGAGATCCACTTCGGACAAAACTTAGTTCACCACAGCGCAGGAGAAATCCTTTTAGGGGATGATGTGGAGGTACTAGCCTACCGCCAGTCTTAAGTAACCATTCCTTAGACAGGGGCTAGGAAATTTTAATGGTTAATCATCCAAGGTCTGCCCGTGCTGGCACTTTGAACACGGGTGCTCACAGGAGCGGGTTCCGCTTGCTTTTGCACCAAACGTGGTTCGCTATCCCCTTTGGGTTTCGGAAAACGTCCCGCATTTAAAAGCATAGGAGCCGAAAAAACGCGGCGAGCGGGAGCCTGACACTCAGGGCAATCCTGTGGCAGAGTGGCCTCTGCCATCGCTCGCCAAACATCAAAAGGACCACAGGTATTACACTTAAACTCGTAGAGGGGCATAATCGGCGACTCAGGTGTTAAGGGTTATTGATAGACTCAATTGGGCAATTTTATAATCATCAATTTGGCAACGTTGATTTGCCCATTCAAAGGGAAGGGAAAGGAATGGGGAACGAGTTAATGGTGTTCAGGCAGGGATTGTTGAAAAAGACTCCGCTTAAGTAAAGCATTAACTAATGCCCAACAAAAAACTCGGAATTCAGTCGAGCCTCTGCCTTCATCTATTCATTCCCCACAGTTTGACAAGACTATCAAACAATGCAGATAGCTTGAGAACCCAATGTTCTCAGCCAATTTGCCCTAAACAGGCAAAATGCTCTTATCAAAGATTTCTGTAGGCAAAGCCAGTGTACAGCAGGCGTTAGGAATATCCACAATGCCACTGAGACGTCCCTCCACAGGTGCACAACTGAGTAACAGATAAGCTTGCTCACCCGTGAAGCCAAACTTCTTCAGATACTCAATTGCATTCAAGCAAGCCCGCCGATAAGCTACGTGGGGATCCAAATAGTATTGCTGACCCGTAAACTCATCGACTGAAATCCCCTCAAATACGAGGTATTCAGAATAGCGAGGCTCCACAGGACCTGGCTTAAAGATAGGGTTGATCATGCCATATTTCTCCACCCCACCCTTGATGATATCCACATGCAGATCGATATAACCAGACATCTCAATGGCTCCACAAAAGGAAATTTCTCCATCCCCTTGTGAAAAGTGAATATCTCCCATCGATAGTTTGGCTCCCTCAACATAAACAGGGAAATAAATTCGGGATCCCTTGGATAGGTTTTTAATATCACAGTTACCACCATGCTCACGAGGAGGAACGGTGCGGGCTGCTTCCTGAGCCACCCGTTCAAAGTCTGCCCCAGTCAAGCTACCCAAGACAGCATTCTGCGGGTTGGGCAAGGCTGCTAAGGGAGGGATCTGCGGTTTCCAAGGCAAAGCAGCGGCATTTCCAGCATCAACTAGCGCCTTTTCCCGTTTGTTCCAAGTGGCCAACAATTCGTGAGAGGGAGCACAACCAATTAAACCAGGATGAGTAATGCCTGCGAATCGCACACCAGGGATGTGGCGAGTGGTGGTGTAAATCCCTTGAAAATCCCAGATGGCTTTGGCTGGGTTGGGATAGTGGTCAGTTAGGAAGCCTCCCCCGTTGTCACGAGCAAAAATGCCTGTGAAACCCCACTCATCCCCTTGTAAAGCCCCGATATCCAAGAGATCAACCACCAAAATATCACCCGGTTCTGCCCCATTCACCCAAATAGGGCCGCTCAAGACATGCACCACCGTTAGATCCACATCTCGAATATCATCGGGACTATCGTTATCTTTGATTTGCCCATCTGTCCAATCTTTGCACTCAATCCGAAAAACTTCTCCAGGATTGACAGAAACAACCGCAGGAATATCAGGATGCCAGCGATTATGACCGGGCATTTCCTGTTCTGACATCGGCTTAGTCAGATCCACCTTAAAAAGCACTTTCGGCATAGCTTACAGCTCCGTTGAATTTAGGAATACAAACCTACTGGCTAGATTTGTTTTGGAATGTGAGATTGCGGGTGATGATTTGCTCTAAATCTAATGCTTGATTAGGAGGACAAATTCACACCAAACTCAACCTAAAATAGCTCAGAAAAAATCAATCTAGGCCATGAAATGCCAGATCTTTCGGTGAGATTTTTTAGATTTATAAAAACTAGCCAGCTTTCTTACGCTATTTTTTGTTTGCCAAAATTGACCTAGCACGCGACTGACTATATAGTGATGAAAAACCTGTAATTTGTATTATCAGATACAAATTAACCAAATCATGGAGGGTCGTTAGGTTATGCAGTTTTTTAGTGAGAATGATAACGATTATCGTTACCGAACACAAGATTGGCATGGGGTAAGCAGCGCAACGCTGGCAAAATACTCCCAAAGTGTAGTTTTAGACACATATTTCCCCGGACATCTGCCCTAATGTCACTCTATTCGCAATCAAAAATAGCCCTCGACTGACTTTGTTGGGTGTCTTTGTTCATGAGCCTACTGTGTTTTACGTTAGTGGCGGCATCGCATCATCTAACATTAGTTTTTTGCTTCACTCTGCTAGTTTTTATCATGGATGCAAAGTCAGACCAGGAGAACCCTTTGAGAATGTGAATATGTGAACTTCCAAGCCCCATTGTTCGGAATCTGAACAAGGATAAACCAGCCTTAGGTATGGTTGCCCGTCGGAATTTTGGTTCACTTCAGCACTTGAGTCATGCAATTTTTGAGATAGGAGATTTCGATGCTCGGTAAACTTAATCGTCGCCAAGTCCTGAAAGCTGGTGCGGCCATGACCGCAGGAGCTGTGGCCGGTACACTCGGTCCCCAGATCATCATCAAGCGGGCTTTACCTGCTTATGCTCAGGGAGAAACAGTCAAAATCGGGATTTTGCACTCCCTCAGCGGCACGATGGCGATCAGTGAGGTGTCTATTAAAGATGTCTGCGTCATGGCTGCCGAAGAAATCAATGCTGCTGGCGGGGTCTTGGGTAAGCAAATTGAATATGTGATCGAAGATGGAGCTTCTGACTGGCCTACTTTTGCTGAGAAAGCTCAGAAATTGATCGAGGTCGATAAGGTTGCCAGTATTTTTGGATGTTGGACCTCCGCTAGCCGCAAAGCGGTGTTGCCCGTGTTTGAGCGGTTGGATCACATGCTTTGGTATCCTGTGCAGTACGAAGGTAATGAGTGCTCCAAAAACATCCTCTACACGCCTGCCGTGCCCAACCAGCAAACTAAACCCGCTCTCGACTACATGGTGAAAAAGTTGGGGGTGACCAAAATCTATCTGGAAGCCTCTGATTACGTTTATCCTAGAACCGCCAACCAAATTGCCAAAGCCCAAATCGAAGAGCTGAAAAAGGCGGGTGTGGATATTGAATTGGTGGGTGAAAACTATCAGCCTTTGGGTGCCCAAGACTATGCCACTGCGGTTGCCAAAATCGTGGCTTCAGGTGCTAATGGTGTGCTGAACACCATCAACGGTGACAGTAACGTTGGCTTCTTCAAGCAATACAAGGCGCAAGGTCTGACTCCTGATATTTGCCCGGTGATGTCTTCTAGTTTGTCGGAAGATGACGTGCGGGGTATTGGGGCAGAAAACGTGGTAGGTCACTACGCCGTCTGGAACTACTTCCAATCTCAAGATCGCCCTCAAAACAAGAAATTTGTGGAAGCTTTCAAGGCCAAATATGGAGCGGATCGGGTGACTGGGGATCCCATTGAAAAGGGCTATATTGGCGTCAATATGTGGAAACTCGCCTGCGAAAAAGCCGGAACTTTTGATATTCCCAAAGTACGGGAAGCCGTGATTGGGATCGAATTTGATGCTCCCGGTGGAAAGCATGTCATGCGGGGCAACCACCACACCCTCAAGCCAGTTTTGGTGGGCAAACACTTAGCGGATGGGCAGTTTGAGATCATCGATGATCTGGGCGTCGTGGAACCCCAAACCTGGGATCCCTTGATTGCTGGTAACAAGGTGTGTGACTGGTCGAAATATCCTGAAGGAACCATCGAAGCGACGGAAGCGGTTGCTCCCGATGCTTTCCGCTAAGGAGAAAAGACCTGAACCCTCTCAATTTCTGGTGAATCGAGAAGATTAGCTAGCTAGGCATGGGTGGTAGGGGTTCTCTCACTAAGAGGGATCCCTATCCCCTCCTAAAGCACCATATTCTCCTCATATCCTAAAGTGAATTCCCTAGTAGTGTAGGATGACTGACTTATGATTGGCATGTTGGATATATTCACCCACTCCACTCCACTTTTTGCTAAAGCAGAGCTTTTTATTGTAGAAAATGGTATTCAAGTTTTATTTGCCCGCAAAGGCTTTTTTCTGCTGACCCAGTTGTTTAACGCTGTCAGCACTAGCTCTATTTTTCTGCTAATTGGCTTGGGTCTAGCGATTACCTTTGGCCTGATGGGGGTAATCAATATGGCTCACGGGGAATTCATTATGTTGGGTTGCTACACTACCTATGTGATGCAGCAATATGTTTTTGGCCGATTGTTTTGCGGGGGAGGATGTGGGGGCAAGGAGGCATCTCAAATTACCGATTTCAGTCGAGCCTATTTTGAGGCTTATCCTCTTGCCTACAATCTCACCTATATCATCACGATAGTCGGGGCTTTTGTGGTAGCGGGCTGCCTGGGGATCCTTCTAGAAAGAGTGATTGTTAAACGATTGTATGGTCGATCGTTGGATACCTTAATGGCCACCTGGGGGTTTAGTTTGATCCTGCAACAGGCGGTCAGGATGATGTTTGGTGCTCAAAACGTGGATGTCAACAAACCCTCCTTCTTAGGAAATCAGTTTCGCATCCCTGGGACACTCGTGACCCTTCCATTTACCCGTATCTTTATTTTGGTGGTGGCCATTCTGGTGCTGCTGGGATTGTTTCTCTTCCTGAGTCGCTCTCGATTTGGCCTAAGAATTCGGGCAGTCACCCAAAACCGCGCTATGGCAGCTTGTATGGGGATCCCGACTCAGCAGGTAGATGCTCTATCCTTTGGCATTGGCTCTGGGTTGGCAGGCATTTGTGGAGCCTTGATTACCCTAATTGGTTCTGTAGGGCCATCCACAGGGCAAAACTTGATTGTTGATTCCTTCATGGTGGTGGTGATTGGCGGTGTAGGCAAGTTGATTGGCACCCTAGCTGGAGCCACTATTTTAGGGTTTTTGACTACCTTTAATGAGTCTTTATTGAACGGCAGTCTAGGAAAAGCATTAACGTTTGCCATCGTTATTCTGGTGCTTCAGTTTAAGCCAGCAGGTTTATTTCCCCAAAAGGGGCGAGATGTTGAATAGATACCTCAAATCAGATAATGAGTGAACAGGAAAGTTTGTTCAGCCATAACTTTTCCTCTGGAGAATATTAAGACATAATGATCCCGTTGATGTTGAGTGGCGTAAGTTCAATTGTTTTGTAGGATGGGTAATCAGCAATGACTAGCACTTTGCAAGAAAATGAGTCTCAATTGGCTCGTCAACGATCAAAACTGCAAGTAATAGAGATTGTTACTGTTGTATTTATTGCTGTCATCGCCATCTTTTTGCTCCCAGAAATTCTCAGCAACTTTCGCCTAAATCTTTTAGGGCGATGGATTGCACTAGCCATTGTGGCCGTTGGCATCGATTTGATATGGGGCTTTACAGGATTATTGAGTCTGGGGCATGGTGTTTACTTCGCCCTCGGAGGATATTGCCTGGGAATGCACCTGAAATTAATGGCTCCTAACCTGACAGGAGCCAGCAACCCCTCTGGTGAAACGATCCCTGACTTCATGGCCTACGGTGGTTTGGAAGGGTTGCCGTGGTGGTGGGAACCATTTTATAACCCCTGGTTCGCTATGGCAGCCGTCATGTTTGTACCAGCAGTTCTTGCTTTCATTTTGGGTTATTTAATCTTCCGAAATCGTATCAAGGGGGTCTATTTTGCTATCATCTCTCAGGCTACCTCGCTAGTTCTAAGTGTTCTGCTAGTAGGATATCTAGAATACACGGCAGGAACCAACGGATTAACTGACTTTCAAACCTTTTTTGGAGCTGATATTAACACTCCAGAGACCCGTAGGGTTCTCTACATTGCTAGTTTCTTATTTCTGCTAGCAACCTATATTTTTGGCCGTTGGCTAACTTCTGGTAAATTTGGACGGTTGATGGTTGCAATCCGTGACGATGAGTTTCGCGCTCGTTATGCTGGCTACCATGTGGATTTTTATAAGTTAGTCGTCTATGTTGTATCGGCAATTATTGCAGGAATTGGAGGTGCCTTATTTGTTCCACAAGTGTTGATCATCAACCCTAGTCAAGCAGGAATTGTTCAGTCGATCGATTTTGTTATTTGGGTCGCGGTAGGCGGAAGGGCTAGCTTAGTGGGAGCAATTGTGGGGGCATTGTTGGTCAATGGCCTGAAAACCGGATTGAGTGAACGCTTCCCAGAATTTTGGATTTTGGTACAAGGATTGATGCTGCTTCTAGTGGTTGTATTTTTGCCCAAAGGAGTGATGGGAATCATTCGAGATGGATTTAGAAAGTTAGTTTTGCCAAAACAACCAGAAGCTTCTGCTTGAGATTCAGCTAAAGATTCACGATGTCGCAACGTTTAACGGGGATTGATGGTTATGTCACAGGATATTATTCGTTTAGAACAGATTACGGTTAGTTTTGACGGATTCAAAGCTATCAATGATCTAAATTTCTCGATGCAAGAGGGTGAGCTTCGGGTTGTAATTGGGCCAAACGGAGCTGGAAAAACGACATTGTGTGATGTTATTACTGGAAAGGTCAAACCCTCCCATGGCAAGGTATTTTTTCATGATAAAGAGATTACCAATATTCCCGAGTACAAGATAGCTAGGATGGGTATTGGCCGAAAGTTTCAAACTCCTCGTATCTTTCTTAATCTAACGGTCTTTGAAAATATTGAGTTGGCTTACAATCCTAATAAGGGTGTTCTCAGCACCCTATTTTCTAAGCGAACCAAAGCCGATCAAGAAAAGATTTTGAGTGTGATCGAAACCTGTGGTCTGACTCGCGTTGTTCACTGGCCTGCCGGTATTCTTTCCCACGGTCAAAAACAATGGTTAGAAATTGGCATGATGGTGGCTCAGGATCCTGATCTCTTGCTATTGGACGAATGTGTAGCCGGAATGACGGATAAAGAAACGGAGGCAACCGCCGAATTGATCCAAGTTTTATCGAAGGAACATGCCATTTTGGTGATTGAGCATGATATGGTCTTTGTCCGACAAATTGCTCGCCAAGTAACGGTTCTTCACCAGGGTATGATGTTGTGTGAAGGTAGCTTTGATGAAGTACAAAATGATAGTCGAGTCATCGAAGTGTATCTAGGTACTCACAAGGAAAAAGCTGTTGCCTAACCTCTCTGGCAACTCATTTTTTGCAAGTAAATTGATGAACCTGTGAACAGAACAATATCGGTGGAAGTCTGGCGGAAATAGATTGGTTCGATTTGGTCAGGCTGCTTTTTATGGGTGAATGGAAGGTATTGGATTGACGTTGTGATTGAGGTTTTACACTATGGTAGCGGCTCCTTCGATTGCCACAAAACCCCTCCTAGAGGTTCAGGATCTCAACATTTATTATGGGGGTAGCCATATTGTCAAAGACCTTTCCTTTAAGATTATGCCCGGTCAAGCCGTTTGCTTGTTAGGGCGGAATGGCATGGGCAAAACCACGACACTGAAAACTATTATGGGATTGCTCAAACAGCGCAGTGGATCCCTAGTTTTGGACGGGGATCCCATTTCTGACTTTTTCCCCAATCAGAGAGCCTGTGCTGGTATTGGCTATGTTCCACAGGGGCGTGAAATTTTTCCTAAGTTAACGGTTGAGGAAAACCTGCTCGTCGGACTGGAAGCCGCGGCTGGTAATGTCAAAAAAATTCCTGATTTTGTCTATGAGCTTTTTCCTATCCTTAAGTCATTCCTCAAACGATTTGGTGGTGATTTGAGTGGAGGTCAGCAGCAACAACTGGCGATTGCCCGTGCCCTTGTAGCTAACCCCAAAGTATTGATTTTAGATGAACCGACAGAAGGGATCCAGCCCTCCATTATCATTGAGATTGAGGATGCTATTACCAAGATCAAGCAAGAGAAGGGGATAGCGGTTCTGCTGGTTGAACAGTATTTTCAGTTTGCCCAAAGCTTAGCAGATTACTTTTATCTAATTGAGAATGGCTCTCTTGTGATGGAAGGACTGACTTCTGAGATGGATGTGGTTAAGGTTCAATCTTATTTATCCGTCTAGATTCACCTGTCTGAATAGTCTGTCTTTGTGGCAAAATCAGTGAGGGTTTTTAGGAACAAAAAACTGATGAAAGTAGAGTTTAAGCCAATTGCGGCACGGGTTCTTCCCTATGCCTTTGTTTGTTTTAGTTGCTGGCTCTTGATCAGTGGGCAAATTAGTGATGATGCCTTCCTTTGGATATTTTTAGGCTTTGCCTTAGTCAGCTATTTTTCTAGACGCAAAGCCGAAAACTCTAGCGAAAAATCTTCTAAGGAGTAGGTTGAGTTGTTCAGGAGATGGTGTTGGCGGAATTAGAACAACCACCTTAAAACCCTTGACTACGCTCTCTTCTAATTTTTAGGTAATGTTGGGTTGTCAAAATTGAAGTGAGCACGAAAAATAGAGTAAGACCCTCAAAAATTAACCATGATTCCAGAGTGTTACTCTGATGGCTAAGTTCTTCACAGTTAGTGATCAAACAACTAATAGCTACTACATTCGAGGCAAGCAGAGGCAGGCTGAATAGACCTGCTAGGATGCCAGTACACAATAAATAGGACTCTGGCAGAATCAGAAAGGAAAAGAGTTTGGACTGTTTATTGATGACCTCATTCAAGCGATTGTTAGCATTTTCGGGCGAGGGAGAAGGGAAATCATTCATAAGTTTGCTAGGAAAAATGAAGCAATAGGTTTCTGCAATAGCTTTTCTATTGAGCAAAGTAATGATGGCTGATTATGGAACCAAACTAGACACTTTTTTCAAGCCAAATGGGATCCCCCTGCTGGATGGTTCCTGCCTCTAGGACAGATGTCCGGATCCCGGCGATCACCTGATTATAGCGGGCAGTTGTTTTGAGAATGTTGATATCCTGAGGCAGATCTGACTGGGCTAGGGTAGTGACGACACAGCGAGGGCAGGCTGTATCAATACTAAGCTTGACCGATTCACCAATCGAGAGGATCCCTCCCACCCAATCATTTTCTAGAAAGTCAGCGGTGGGGAAGAGCGGCTCAATTAAAATATTGGGACGAAAGCGGCTGACATGAAATTGCCCTTCAGGATAGAGCGTTTGCAGGCGAGCAAGAGTGGCTGTGGTAATCAGATGGATAGAGCAGGAGTCAAAAAACGTCTGCGGGGGCATATAAAGCTGAGTGATTGTTTCTTGGTGAGCGGTTCCTTCTACATCTGGCCAATATTGATCAAGACTCGCCCCTTTCGGGACTGAGGAAAGGAGTTCTACGGAACAGCCCAACGCTTGAGAAAGGCGTGTATGGATCTCTGGGCTATCCGTATTGACCATCTGACCATCGGGGAGGGTAATGGTTACGGTTGTGGCCGGATTGGGAGGAGTAACGGTTTCGCTAAATTTGGCCTGAAAGTTGAGGAGTTTTGCCCATTTCTTGGGGTTTTTGGCACTGGCAACCCGTTGTCTCTCGGGATCCCAGAGGGCATAGAGGCGATCCCCCCAGACTCCTTGGGCGGTAATAGCTGATACGGGAATAGCCTCCCCTAGCATTGACTTAACAGGATATCTCCAAAGGGAATGAACCGTTCCGACCTTCAGGTGAGCCATGAGAATATGTCAAATTTTCCTTTCATCAAGCCACTGAACCCTATCATTGAGCTCGGTTAACAAGCGTATCTAACCATACGAAACGTTGACAGAGGTTTCCGCTTGATTGAGCTTTACCCCCTTGGGGAACTAGGGATCCCTAGAGTTTATACCCCAAAAAGCACGATAGAGTGGTGGCTGGTTATGACCTTTTGGGGATCCCGCTCTTGCCATTGTTTATTGGTAGTAGTCCAGAGAAGGTCAGTTAGTCAGGAGAAGGTCAGTTGACTTTTTTGCCTCCATCATGGTCACGCCTCACCCTCTGGGGAGAGCAAGGGTTTTGGCGGCTCACCCAAGTAGCGGGCTTGGCAGTGGTGACCCTGTTGGTGGGCATCGTTGTCCAAATCGGTAGCCTCGCTTGGCCTGCTATCGAACGCTTTGGTTTTTCCTTTTGGCTAACCGTTATCTGGGATCCGGTGAGGGGGGAATACGGCGCTTTAGCACTTCTCTGGGGAACGGCGATCAGCTCCCTGCTGGCGTTGCTGATCGCGGTGCCGATGGGAGTGGGCACTGCCATCCTTCTGAGTGAAGATATTTTGCCCCTTTCCCTGCGTCGCGGGTTAACCCCCTGCGTGGATCTGTTGGCTGGGATCCCTAGCGTTGTCTATGGTTATTGGGGAGCCGTGGTGCTCAACCCCTGGCTGCATCAACTGGGGATCTGGCTGTCTGGGCAGGGATGGATCACCTTGCGGATTGGGACATCGGGAAGTTTATTAGCGGCGGGATGCCTACTGGGGATCATGATTGTGCCCATTATCAGTGCGGTGGGACGGCAATCGCTCCTGGCCTTACCCCCAGAATGGCGGGAAGCCTCTTTGGCGGTAGGCGCCAGTCGGTGGACGACCATCTGGCGCGTCTTATTGCCAGGGGCGAGGTCAGGAATAGGTGCCGGCATCTTGCTGGGATTAGCCAGGGCGATGGCAGAAGCGATGGCGGTAACGATGGTCATCGGCAATGCTAACCGCTTGCCCCGCTCCCTTGGGGATCCGAGCAATACTCTGGCGGCGGTTTTAGCTAATCAGTTTGCTGAAGCCACGGGTCTGCAGGTAGCCGCGCTCATGTATGTGGGGTTGATCCTGTTTGGCTTGGTGTTGGTAGTGGGACTGGTGGCGGAAGGAATTCGGCCAGGATCCCCACACTAAATAACAGGGCAAATCGGCATCAAAAAAATTTCAGCAACAGGGCATGAACAAAATTCCAGCCCAAGTAAGAAACCCCCAAGACCAGCAGACAAAACAGAACCACGCTAAAGGTTGCCCGTAGTTTATTGACCCATTCGTTCGGCATGACTAGCTACCCCGCTTCAGGTCAGCCTCAGCCCGATTCAACTGTGTCAAAACACGGGTGACTTGTTCCGGCTTGAGGGGACGCTTGCCAGGACTGCGGTAGACCGACGCCAAGGTATTTGAAACCGTGCGGAGGGTTGTGAAAGAAGCCATTTTGTCAAAACGTGCCCCATGATAGCGTCCGGCAAACGACTCAATCACCTGTTGGGCTTCGGCTTGGGAGGATTCCAGCCCACCCAAGCTATCGGAGTCGGTGAGGGCGGTACGCAACGTGTTCACCAACAGCAGACCATCTTCTGTATATTTGCCTGTTAATTGAGCAGCGTTTCCAGGCAACCCACCGATCAGCAAAACCATGACGAACAAAAGGCCAAGCCCTTTAGCCAGCAGACGGCGATGGAGGGATCGGAATGCAGTCAAGCTCATGGAACGCCTCAAAAAGAATGCACTTTTAGCATAGGGCACTCAGGATCCCTTGGCATAGAGGAGAGCCGCCTGGGCTATGGCGAACTGGCGGGGGGATCCCCTAACGGCGGCGGCTGCCAAAATCAACGTTGGTGACAACTTGCCCAGCCGCCAGGTTAATCGTGTAGAACCCTGCCGGAGCTTCTGGGGTGGATCCCGTAATACTTGTGACAAAGCTGACAAAGCTGGAAACCCTTGTGTAAATGCCCGGAAAATCGGGCTGGGCACAGCCAAAACCAAAGCTGGTGATGCCCGCTAGCAAAGCACTACTGCCGGAACCAACGATCAGAGGGCCGCCGCTATCCCCTTGGCAGGTATCCACCCCCCCTTCCAAAAAACCCGCACACAACATCGAGTCAATCAGAATGCCGTCATAGGAGCTGGGCGCATTACAGGTGGCGTTGGACTGAATGGGAACCTGAGCCTCCTGCAATTCAGTGGGAAAGCCTGAGGGGGGTAAAACCAGTCCTCTGGGATTGGTGGCTCCCCAGCCAATGATGGTGGATTCGGTGCCGGGGGTGGTGCTGGCTTCGGAAGTAACCAAGGGAATCGGGGTTAAGGGGCTAGGAGTGACCAACTTTACCAGCGCTAAATCCGATCCTCCTGCCTGGGAGTCAGATGGATCATAGTCGGGGTGAATGACAATCTCAGAGACCGCCAAACGGGTGCCAGAGTCATTTCCCAACGTATTCGTGCCCAGCAAGATCTCTAGGTCGTCAGGAAAGACATTTTGGCGGTCGGTGTCGGTGCTAAAAAAGCAGTGGGCAGCCGTCAACACCCACTCCGAGGTAATCAGGGATCCCGCACAAAACTGAGCCGTTAAGGTGTTGGGATCACTAGCAATGAGGAGCCCCGCCATCCAAGGAAAGGCTCCCTCGGCGGCATCAGCCCCCCCCACAATCAAACCCGTTCGATCCGTCTCATCTGGTTGCGTCTGAATGCGGTCGGCGGGCACAACGGCGGCCACTCGATAGGATCCCGCACTCAAATTAAAAAAAGTGAAATTGCCTCCGCTGTCGCTGGTGGTGGATAGCTCTCCACTGTCCAGTTGACCATTTTGATTTTGGTCGAGGAAAGCTACAGCTCCTGCCAGTCCTGGTTCGCCACTATCACGCTCTCCATTCCCATTCAAATCATCGTAGTGGATCCCTTGGATCTGACCGAGGTTGGGAGGAGGAGCCGTCGTGGAATCTGAGGAGCCGCCGCAAGCAGTTAAGAGCATCACTAAGCCAGCGCAAGCCGCCCAACCGGGATAGCGAATAGGGAAAATCAGGCTGGTTTGAATCATAACGCTCCCTTTTCTTTTGAGACTCCGCATCCTTGCCACTTCACACCCATCAAGCACGGCACAAAACTCCTATCTAAGTAAAGGTTTAGCCGTTGTGTTCTCAGCATAGGAGAGAAGCGCTTGATTCGGTGAGTGCGGATCTTCCTAAAGTTTTCCGAAACATCCCCAGTGTGATTGGTGGCTTCAGCCGATGCCGTATTTGAATATAAAATACCGTTTGCTTCTGGGCGGCTATAGAGAGTTAAGGTTTTTAGCAGTGATGAATAAGTGTCTGGGAGATCTTGATTCATGGCAATCCGCAGTAGGAAAGATGCTTTATGGTTCCCTCCCGTTGGGTTGCTAAGGATCTTGTCCAGCCTAGGATTGCTGAGTTTAAGCTGGCTAATGTCGGGTTGTGGTGGAACCAGCGACTCCACAGCATTGCCATTCCCCGACTCCAGCCTGACTATCCTAGTGGATCCCGACAACGGTCCCCTCAAAACCCTGCAAGAGGCCATCAGCGAAGCGGATCGCCAGCAAAATGCCACCCCTAACCTGAATGTCTTGATTGAGATTGTCGGCTCCGGTTCAGAGTCTCTTACTTCCACCCTCAGCCTGGATGGGGGCAACGGCACCAACGGCGGTAAAGTCACCGTGCAAACCACAGAGGGATCCGTTCCGTCCTATCAAATCCTGACCGGACTGGCGGACTTAATCATTCCTGCCGAAACCCAGCTGAATGACCTGAGTGTCAGCCTCAATAATGGGGGGCAACTGCAGGTCACCGGAGGACAAATTCAAAACTCCAAAATTACGGTAGCTTCTCAACAATCCCAAATTCGGGTATCGGGATCCCCATTGAGTGGGTTGTTGGACTTGGTGATTGATTGCCAGCAATTTGCCGATAGTTGTTTATCACTTACAACAGATGCCACGTTGCAACGGATCGAGTTGACCCATAGCTCTCAGCAAACGGGCAGCATCGGCATCAAAGTAGAGGCAGGCAGCCGTCCCAACATTTTGGATAGTTTAGTGGGGATCGTGGGAGCCGCCAATCAAGTCGGGATCCAGTTTGAGAGCAACACAGGTGGACAATTGGAGAATGTCGAGGTGGATGGGGCAAAAGAGGCTGGCGAAAACCGGAGTACAGACAAGTGGCCAGAAGGGAGAGTCAATGTTACCCAACCCACAACCGGAATGGTCTTAGCCGCAAGCGATGCCAACCCCACGATTCGCCAGAGTCGTTTTCGGGTGGGGCAGTTTTCCAGCAGCGCCGGCATCCGCATTTTGGCGGGTACTCAGCCAGGGCAAATTAGTGAGAATGACTTTGTTTCCTCCCGTCCGGGATCTGGCATCGGCATTCGGGTGGCAGCCGGGACACCCAGCCTAGTCGTGAATGAATACCTTAACAGCAATACCTTCGATGACAATTTGCTGATTGCCGTGGGATCCAATGCCGCCTCAGCCACCCCTTCCCCCCAGCCTGGTGCCACCCCGGTTAGCGACCCCGAACCGACCCCCACTGGCCCTCAACCCAACCCAACCCCCGATCCTACGGTGATCACCACCCTTGCTGACGAGGGAGAGGGATCCCTGCGGCAGGCCATCCTAACGGCCAATGGGTTGGGGCAACCAGTTGAAATTACCTTTGCTGCCGAATTAGTGTCCACCCCCATTACCATTGCCCTCACCGAGAGTTTGCCTACCATTGAAACGGTTTTAACCCTTACCTCACCCGCCGCCGATTTGGTGACGATTGATGGGCAAGGGGCAACGCGACTATTTGCCGTTCAGCCGGGAGCGTCCCTGACCCTCAACAACTTGACCCTAACCCGTGGATTTCACCCTGAACGGGGGGGATCCCTGCTCAATGAGGGGGGAAGCCTGACCTTGCAGGGAGTCGTGGTGCGAGAAAGCATCGCTCCTGTGGGGGGAGGAATTTATAATGCGGCGGGGTTTCTCACCATCCTAGGGGGATCCCTGTCAGCCAACCAAGCCACCGGCGTCGAAGCGATGGATGAAGCGGGCGGTGGTGCTATCGCCAGCAGTGGGGGCGGCATCGTTACCCTCGTGGGCACGACCCTGAGCAACAATACTGCCGTCGGAGATGGCGGGGCGGTGATGGCTCTAGAAGGATTCTTAACCGTTGTCAGCACCTTCCTGACAGGAAACACCACCACTGGAGCAACGCCGCAGGGATCCGATGGCGGAGCGATTTTTAGCCGGGACAGCCTGGTCACTCTAGAAACAGCAGAAATCACCGACAATGTTGCCGCCGATGATGGCGGGGGATTGTGGGTTCTGGGGGGTTCCACCAATATCTTGAATACGCGGATTGTCAATAACCAAGCCGGAGATGCCTATGGTGGCCTAGGGATCCTCAACAATCCGGCCTTCTCGATTACCACTACCACCCTCTCTGGTAACTCATCGGGAACTGGTCTTCCTGCCAGCGACAGTCAGGAGGGCTTGATTGGGGGAGGGGCAGGTATTTTGGGCAGTACGGGAGCTATTCTCAACAGTCAGATTGACAACAATAGCACCGTCAGATTGGGGGGCGGGTTATGGATTGGCGAGAGAGCCAACGTCACCCTGACCAACATTAGCTTGACGGCCAATACCGCAGAGTATGGCGGTGGCGTGTTTATGAATAATAGTCGGCTCACAATAGCGGGGAGCAGTTTTGTCAATAACTCAGCGACTTTCGATGGAGGAGCCATTTTCGACAATCGCGGAGTATTGCTGCCTACCGGGATCCCCTTGACAGGAGATGGCATGTTTTTGGGGATTGAGTTTATGGGCAATACCCCCAACAACCTAAATAGCAGTCCCTTGCCCCTACTGCCCACCCCATCCCCCACCCCCCCCCAAGAGTAAGTTTGTGTTTTATCAGTGGGGAAGAAGGTTTTCCGAGGTTCCTGAACACTCAAGACAGGATCAGGCGTCTTTCTCTTCCGGTTTGACGCGGGTTTTCCGCTCCAAGAGTTCTTTGGCAATCAGGGTGACAACGGCGAGTAGCGTTAACAAAACAGCCGCCGAATAAGCGGACTCCGTTTGGTATTGTTTGTACGCATCTTCTACAAACAGAGGGAGGGTTTGGGTTTTACCGGCAATGTTGCCGGAGACCACCGCCACCGCCCCAAACTCCCCCATGGCGCGGGAGTTGGTCAAAATCACCCCATAGAGCAATCCCCAGCGAATATTCGGCAGGGTGACCCGCCAAAAGGTTTGCCAGCTATTCGCCCCCAGGGTTTGAGCCGCTTCTTCTTGATCGCTGCCCGCTTCCTCTAAAACCGGGATGACTTCCCGCGCCACAAAGGGCATGGTGATAAAAGCAGTCGCCAGTAGGATCCCTGGCAAGGCAAAAATAATCTTGATATCCATGCTATTCAGCCAAGGACCTAACCAACCATTGCGGCCAAATAGTAAGACAAACATTAACCCTGCCACTACCGGAGAGACGGAAAAAGGCAGGTCAATCAAGCTCAACAAAAATGTCCGTCCTGGAAATTGATGACGGGCAATCACCCAGGCGGCGCAAAGACCAAAAATGGTGTTGAGGGGAACTACGATCAACGCCACAATCAATGTCAACCGCACAGATGCCAAAAAGTTTCTCTCCAGCAAATTATCCCAGAAAGCCCCAATTCCCTGGCTAAATGCCTGAATAAAGACATTAGCCATCGGTAAAATAAGCAAAACCCCCAAATAGAGGACAACGACGCTAATTAAAAGTGGCTTCACCCACACTGGACTAGTAGTGGATGGTGGGATCCGATCCGATGATGGAGCATTGGAAACATCATGACTCATGGCGACGCCCCCATACTTGTAGAAAGTTAATGCCTAACAACGAAATCAGGGAAAAAATTAGCAAAACTGTACCAATCACCGTCGCTCCGGCATAGTCATATTGCTCAAGCTTTTGAATAACTAATACCGCCGAAATCAAATCTTGAAAAGGGATCCCAGCCGCAATAATCACAATCGAGCCATATTCCCCCACCGCCCGTGAAAACCCTAGGGCAACTCCCGTCAAAACGGCTGGCATCAATTGTGGCAAAACCACTTTATAAAAGGTTTGAAACGGGGAGGCTCCCAAACACCAGGCTGCCTCTTCAATATCTTTCTCCATTTCTTGCAGCACGGGCTGAACGGTTCGCACCACAAAAGGTAGGGCAATAAACAACATCGCCACCCCCACCCCTAAACGAGTAAAGGAGATGCGGATCCCAAAGGGAGTAAATAGTGATCCGATCCAGCCGTTATCACTATAAACAGTGGCTAACGTCAAGCCAGCAACCGCAGTGGGCAGGGCAAACGGCAGATCAATCACACCCTCTAACAATCGCTTCAACGGAAAGTTATAGCGCACCAAAACCCAGGCCGTTATCAATCCAAACACACCATCAATTAAGGCAGCTATGAAAGCCGTAACGAAGGTAACTTCATAGCTAGAAACCGCCACTTCATCGGTGGCCACCTGCCAGAAGTTTACCGGGCCTTCTGTCAATGATTTCAGAATCATCGCTGTCATTGGGATCAGCAACATCAGGGTCAAGTAGCCCACAGTGATGCGCCAAGGCCAGGAAACTTGACCCCACCAGCGCAGAGGATTCCAGTTTTGGGAAGATTGTAAAGGTGTTGTTGTCATAGAGCTTAGAGATGAATAAACTAACTATCATTAGTGGAGATTTGAGCTTGAATTTGATCGAAAATAGCCCTCTGATCAAACATTTTTTTCTGGATTGTTGACCAGTCTCCAATATCATGAGCACTAAATAGGCGTTTCACCTCAGGAAACGTGGCCTGAAACTCTGCGGCGACTGAAGGATTTACAGGGCGAAAGCCAACTTTGGCAAATTCCCTTTGAGCAGTGGGGGTATAGAGGAATTGCACAAAGGCTTCGGCTGCTTCTCGCGTATTATGCTTATCCACATTTTTATCGACAACAGCTATCGGATTATCAACGGATATATTGACCGCTGGTATCACATAAGGCAAATTTTCCCCATTGAGTTGGGCTAAAATTACCTCGTTTTCATAAGTGATGAGAGCATCTCCCTGCTGTCGCTTAAAAAAGATATCCGTAGCCTCGCGGGCATCCCTGGGCAGAACCGGTACATTATCAAAAACTTGGCTGGCAAATGCAAAGGCGTCTGCTTCTCCACCCCCCTCTAACAATTGGGATCCCCAAAGCGCCAAAAAATTCCAGCGAGCGCTCCCCGATGTTTTGGGATTGGGAGTGATCACATCCATATCGGGTCGGGTGAGATCAGCCCAATCCTCAATCTGTTTGGGATTGCCGGGTCGGGTCACAATCACACTCACCGATTGGGTGAGAATACCATCGCCATTAGGAGTTTCCGCCGCCCAGCCAGGGGCAATCAACCCCGCCGCCTCAATTTTTTCCACGTCCAGGGCTAGGGCTAAATGCACCACATCCGCTTCTAAGCCGTCAATGACCGCCCGTGCTTGACTGCCGGATCCCCCATAGCTCTGATAAATCACCACCTCCTGCTGATGTTGCTGCCGCCAAGCTTCCTCAAACAAAGGAATGATCTCGTCATAGGCAGCTTTGGTAACGGCAAAAGAAGCCAATGTTAACTCAACGCGGGGCTGGGATCCGCATCCCACCACCAACCCCCACAGGCTGAGCAGAGATCCGATAGTGGTCAAAAAAGCTGGCAGGTGAAGCCAATGGCTGGACATAACGGGTTGGAGTGTAGAGATTCTGGATAAGCAAGATACTACGGTAAGTTTATCGACTTACGAGACTAACTAAAAGCATAGACAAATCTTAGCAGTACTCCAAAGCGATTACATTACACTTGTACGCAAAACCTAGGCGAACCATAGGCAAACAAGTTGTCTGCCAAAAAAAATGTCTGGCAGAAAAGGAGCCGACAAAAACCGGGGATCCCTATGGAATAGCGGCAGCCAGCAGACTTTGGTTGACGGGATCCCAGGGATCAGAGAGATTGAATGAGGTGGCTGAGGCTGGAAGGATGGGCAGTTGGTTCCGTTCATTGCGATTGTGGGTGGCGTTGCTGGTCACTCTATTGATGCTTTGGGGGGGAGATACACAGCTTAGTGCCACAGGAGAGACCCAAAGCCAAGTCACGACCTATCTCAACCAACTGGCGGCACAAGGGATCCCAACAACCCAGCAGGGGATATGGATACAAGCCAACGATCAGGTGCTTGTTGATCACCAAGGGCGGATCCCTTTACCAGCGGCTTCCCTCACCAAAGTCGCCACCTCTCTCGCCAGTTTGGTCAGCCTGGGGTCAGACTACCGCTTTATCACCACTTTGTCCGCTAACGGATCCGTAGCCAAGGGGGTTTTGCAGGGGGATCTGCTGGTGCAGGGATCCGCCGATCCATTTTTTGTTTGGGAAGATGCCATCGCCGTGGGTAACGCCCTGAATCAACTGGGTATTCGTCAGGTCACAGGTAACCTGGTGGTGGTGGGATCCTTCTATATGAATTTTTTCCCCGATCCCAAAAAGTCGGGATCCCTACTGCAGCAAGGCTTAAATAGCCAGCTTTGGCCCCCCGAAGCCGCCGCCCAGTTTCAAACCCTGCCTAGCTCAACCCCCCGCCCGCAGGTGGAGATTTTAGGCTCGGTTCAATGGGCTGCCTCCCCCCAAAAAGCCGCTCGACCTCTCCTGCAACACGCCTCTCTGCCCCTGGTGGAACTGGTAAAACGGATGAATCTTTACAGCAACAATCTGATGGCTGACATGCTGGCCGATCATCTGGGAGGAGCCGCCGCCGTTGCCCAAATCGTTGCCCAACAAACGGGTCTGCCAACGGACGAAATTCAACTGGTGAATGGCTCTGGGTTAGGCGTCGATAATCGCCTCTCAGCTCGTGCAGCGGTGGCACTGTTTCTGGCGCTAGATCGCTATCTGACCGCTCACGATCTGACAGTGGCGGACGGGTTTGCTGTTGTTGGGCAGGATGAGGGGGTTTTGGAGAAACGCCTTTTACCAGCCCTGTTGGTGGCAAAATCTGGCACCCTCAACGGGGTCAGTACCCTAGCAGGTGCTCTCCCCACCCAAAATCAAGGGATCCTCTGGTTTGCCATTCTCAATCAGGGAGCCGATTTAGTGGGATTGCGAACCGCCCAAGGACAACTGCTGCAAAATCTGCTCAAGGAATGGGGATCCCCAACCAGCTTGCCCGCCCAGCTCACCCCCCAATTTCCTGCCACCGACAAAACTACTCGCCTACAAAACCTGGGCTAAAACGGAGGAGCAATTGACCAAGCGAGATGGCAGGTATGGAATGACTGGGCATTGGCTTGAATGGGGACTGTGGATCACGACAGGATCCCTGTTTTTTTTAAGTTTGTGGATCCTGATTCCGGCTCCTCTATTTAGCCTCTTGCCCTTGTCGGTGGGGGTTCCCGAACTCAGCCCCATCTTATGGTTGATCAGTTGGGGGGTGATGGGGCTAGTGGGACTGGCTATCTACACTGGCTACATAACTGGCTCTGGGCCATTTTGGGTGGGGCTGGTAGCCTGGGGGATTTTCTCCATCCCCTTGGTCATGCTCCCCTCGACTATTCGCCATGCCGCAGACCTGCTCCAGCCGATGGCATCGGGATCCCAACCCTCTTTATCCATTCGATATCGCCTGACTGGTATTCCCCTACCTGCGATTGCCCCGGTGCGGGAAGAAGTATTTGCTCGCCCAGAGGGGATCCCTCTCACTCTGCGAATCTATCGTCCTGGGGATGAGGCTATCCATCCTGGGGTGCTGGTGATTTATGGAGGGGCTTGGCAACGGGGATCGTCGGCAGACAATGCTCAAGCCAACCAGTTTTTGGCCGGACAAGGTTACACGGTGATTGCCCTCGACTACCGTCATGCTCCCGCCTATCGGTTCCCGGCGGCACTTCAGGATGTCAAGAGAGGCTGGCAGTATGTCCAAGATCATGCGGTAGATCTCAAGGTCGATGTGCAGCGGATGGCTGTTATGGGTCGCTCAGCAGGGGGGCATCTGGCGATGCTCTTAGCCTACCAAACCCACCCGTCACCATTTCGGGCGGTGGTTAATTTCTATGGCCCTGTGGATTTGGCAAGAGCCTATGCCCATCCTCCCCGTCCGGATCCCATCAATACCCGCGCCGTCCTGGAGGCATTCTTGGGGGGATCCCCAGCCGTCATGCCAGAGCGTTATCGACAGGCTTCTCCCATCCATAGCGTCGGATCCCAGAAACCACCGACGTTGCTGATCTATGGCCGCCGCGATCACATTGTTCCCCCCCACTATGGCCGCCTGTTGGCACAACAGTTATCGGATCAAGGGAACTCAGCCTTCTTAGTTGAAATTCCCTGGGCGGATCATGCCTTTGATGCCGTATTTTCGGGACTCAGCTCCCAGCTCGCTCTGGAGACTACCCGTTATTTTCTCTCCTCCACCCTTGTAGTGAACTACCCCTCCTGATCGGCTCATCCACTAAAGGGGTGAGAGGGAATGAACGATGGAAAGAATGGAGTCAGAAGGACATGACGGCTTGAGGGCTGTAAGGGGTGAGTTGTAGGCAGCGGGATGCCTCTAGATAAAGACCCGCGAGGGATTCCCTTGGCTTATTCTTCACCCTTTCTGCACATCCAAAATCCAGGCATAGTAAAAGCGGGCATTGACGGTGGCTTTTTGCTGAACCTGCCAGCCCAGTTGCGACAGTTTACCCACTAGGGCGGCTTCGCGGTGTTGATAGGCACGGGTGGCTTTGCTCGGCCCAGGAAAAAACTCCCCAATTTTTTTCAAGATCTTCAAGAGGGGGGTGCTGGGGGCAAAACTAAAAATCAAGCGAGAGCGGGATAATCCCACCAATTTCTCTAACATTCGCAGGGAATCCGCCTCTGGGTAGTGAATCATCACATCCAGGCACACTACCGTATCAAAAGAACCCTGAATCGCCTCCAGATCGACAACACTGAACTGCGGATTGTCGGTTTGCCCCAAAACTTCTGATTGACGACGGCGAGCTTCCCCCACCATCTGCTCAGAAATATCGCTGGCTACTACCCGCGCCCCCCGTGCCGCTAGAGGAATGCTCAGGCTGCCCACCCCACACCCAGCATCGGCAATGGATTGACCCTGTAGATTCTCTCCCAACCAACCCAAAACAATCTCCACCGTTTGGGCATGTCCCTGGCGAATCGACTGCTGTACCCAGTTGACGGGATCCTCCCCATAAATGCGTCGCCACCGCTCAAAGCCGAGGGAATTGAAATAGTTGCGAACGACCGCTTTTTCTTCCATGCGTCCTTCCATGCGCTAACCAGGGATTCCCCCCCTCCACCAACCATGCGGGTCATTCTATCAGTCAATCGCCCGTCAATAGGATTTGGCCTGTTGATCAATCTGGCACCACAACCATTGTTCTCCCAGTTCAGCGGAGCTAATTACCGGATGTCCGGTGGCTTGGTAGTGATGGCGGGCGTGTTGGTGGGGAGACGAATCACAACAAAGCATCTTGCCGCAGCTTTGACAAATGCGGAGATGCACCCAGCGCCCGTTAATCGGCAAACAATCTTCACAGCGAAAGCTGGCAAAGTTGGACTTGGGGATGATGGTTTCGGCGGTTAAGCCATTCAGATGTTGACAGCTCATAGAGACCTTCAGAAATAGGGATTTGCCAAATATAAGCGGCTGACCAAAGAAAGTGAGTGGGCACAATAGGTAAAGTTGCTGAAGGAGAGAAAGATCCTATACCATCCTTTTAAGGGAGATTGCTGAGGGATCCCCTTCCCGTCTCTATTCAAAAAGCTATTTGAACCCGTTCACTCTCCCCCAGGTGTAGACTGAAGCAAAGTGATTTTGTCCTGGTGTGCTAGCCCTACTTTCGCCAATCCAGAGTATCTCATGACCGAAACTGAAATCACTCAAGTCCTCCAGAAAGACCTTTCCGGCTTCAGCATTAAACCTGCTGTTAAGCAACGCCAGAAGCACCTGCATGTGTTACTGATTCGTCCTGATGGATCCCAAGTTGACTACCCTGGCCTGACGCAACGGGTACAAACCAGCCTGCAAAGTTTGCCATTGACTGCCGTGGAGCGGGTAACGGTCTATGGTCGGCTGGTGGGGGGCAAAGACTATGAATGGGAGAACTCCTTCAATTTAGGAGGTTCGAGAGGCGATGGGGGGGAATCCACGGTTTTTTATGATGATCGCACTTTGGCCTACGGCAATCGTTTTGATGGGGGCCAAACTCTGATGGCGGATGACGATGATTCGCCCACCCAGGTTTATCAACCCTCGATGCCCATGTCCAGGGGAGTAGACCCTTCCGATCACACCCTCGTGGCTCCTGATCCGCAAAGACCGGCTCCGGGCATCAGCATCCCCCAAGTTGTCCAGCCAGAGGTTCCTTCCCGTTCTGGGAATCGCTCCTCCAAAGGGGGACGCAACCAGCAGATGATGATCATGATAGGGGTAGGGATCGCGGCGGCTGTGCTGGTTTTGGTCTTGTTTTTGGTGTTGAGAGGCTAACTGGGATCCGGATCCCTACCGGAATCAAGACATGCCCCCACAACAAGGTTTTGCCCTTATCCCCAGGGGATCTGCGCCATGATTTGGTTGGGATGGAGGGGAGAAGGCAGGTGGCTGGGATCCCCCATCAGCAGGCAGCGGTCGCTGGGTTGGATCTGCCAATGGACAGGCGAGGGATCCCCTACGTAATCGGGATCCCCATGAAAACGTAGGCGAGCCAGCACCTCCAGGAGGCGGTCTAGGTGGGCGGCTCCGCTGCCAAAAGGGGTGCGTCCATCCAAGGTGACTAAGGCTAGCGGATAGCCCTGCTGCACAAGACTTTGGGCAATGCCCGCTGCCACGGAAATTCCCTGTTCTAGCCGTTGACGATACTGGCTCGGATCGCGGCGGGCGGCTAAAGAATCCCACTGGTTGAGCAAACAGAGGGTAATAGCTTGACTATCCTGTTGCTCCAGTTCGCGGGCAATCAGTTGATCCCGTTTGGCGGAAATCTTCCAATGGACGGCACGGATGTCTTCGTGGCTGCGATGTTCCCGCAGTCCCCAAAAATCTCCCTCTTTTCCGGCCAGCGGGCGAGATTGGGATCCCTGACTCCAACGGCTCAAGAGGGGTAGGGGGGGCGGGGGGGCGGCTTGGGGATAGACGACGACTTCCACAGGTTGATCAATGCCGATACGCTTGCGAAATAGTTCAAACGGAAAGGAAGTGGACAGCAAAAAACCTTCCACAGACCAAACCCCCCGCTGAGGAAAGGTATGGGAGTAATAGGCAGTGGCGGCGCTGTTGGCATTCACCTGCAAAAAATACACCCCCGGCCAATCAGCTTCGGCGAGAGGGGAAATGCGGTCATTCACCCCCACCGAAAAGCTGGGAAAGTGGCGTTTCCGGTTGTAGAGGGTAATGGCCACCAAAATAGGCTGACCGGCGACGATGCGGTTAGGCCATTGTCGTTCTACATGCAGGTGGCGCAAGACGGTTTCCGAGACCATGCCGCTCAAAACAATCAGGCTGAGCATCATGCCAAATAACAAGTAGAGGGGATTGTTGCCCGTATTAAAAGCCGCAATACTGACCAGGATGGTGATGCCCGTAAAAATTTTCCCCACCCGCGTATAGCGAGGCACCCGAAAGCGCCCCCGTTGGGGTTGAGGGAGCCGTTTAGCCGGGGACTGGGTATGGAGGGATCCCTCTGCCCTCATACAGGCACCTCAATACTGGCCACAATATCTTGAATCACCGCTTCGGCATCCGCACGGCCACTCGGCAAGCCATTGCCAGATCCGGTCAGAGCAAGGCGGTGAGCTAACACCGGAACCAGTAAGACCGTGACATCATCGGGAATGCAATAGTTTCTACCCATAACCAGAGCGTGGGCACGAGCCGCCCTCGCTAGAGCTAACGCCCCCCGTGTAGAAACCCCCGCCCGCAGAAGGGGAGAAAGACGGGTAGCCTGAACGACCTGCAACAGATAGTCTGCTAGCGAATCATCTAGGCGGATCTGATCCACTAATGCCTGAATGGCGCGCAGGCTGGCTAGAGATAACACGGGTTGCAGAGACTCCACAGGTTCCGCCTGTTTACGCTCCAGCAGGAGGGTGCGCTCAATCGCCAGATCGGGATAGCCAATCGAGAGCCGCAACAAAAATCGATCCAACTGACTTTCGGGTAGGGGATAGGTGCCGTGATACTCCAACGGATTTTGGGTGGCTAACACCATAAACGGATCCGGCAAGGGATGGGTCTGATCATCAATCGACACGCGACTTTCTGCCATAGCCTCTAGCAACGCGCTTTGGGTGCGGGGGGAGGTACGGTTGATTTCGTCCGCCAAGATGACGTGGGCAAAGATCGGACCGGGCCGAAAGGTAAACTGGCGAGTGTCTTTGTCGTAAAGGGTGATGCCCAAAATATCGGTGGGCAACAGATCGCTGGTAAATTGGATACGCTGAAAGTCGGCTCCTAAACTGCGGGCGAGGGCTTGAGCCAGGGTGGTTTTGCCGACTCCGGGGACATCTTCCAACAACAGATGACCACGAGCCATCAAAGCGGTCACCACCAAACGCACCACCTGCGGCTTGCCCAAAAAAACGGATTCGATATTGGCGATCAGTTGCTGAATGTGCAGGTTGATCGACTCAGGCGTTGTGGGCAATGCCTCCTTGAGGGGAGAAGCCAAATCGAGTGGAGAAACATCACCAGGCATGGGATCCAAACCAGAAGCACTGCCTACACGATACTAAAGAATCCTCCTCAGCATTGCCAATCTGCTTAGCTTTTGGATCGGTATCCCTTTAGGATCCCCAGCCGCAGCGGTTAAGGTTAGGATCAATATCCTGCCGCAAGTATCAGGATAGGGTGGAAAAAGGGATCCCATTCCCCTCCCCAGCCCTATTTGCCGAAGGGAAGCCATCTTTAGTTATTTGTCAACCTGTCTATCCACATCTTTACAGAGAACCGAATGTTGAAGCGAATTTTTGGGAATCGGCGGCGGATTGCCCGCATTGAGGTGATTGGGCCTATCGACAGCAAGATGCGCCAGAAGGTTCTCAAGTCCCTCAAGGATATTGAGAAGGAAGAATTTCCCGCGTTAGTGTTGCGGATTGATAGTCCTGGCGGAACGGTGGCGGACTCGCAGGAAATTCATCAAGCCCTCAAACACCTACAAAGTAAAGGCATTAAAGTCTTAGCCAGCTTTGGCAACATCTCCGCCTCCGGTGGAATTTATATTGCGATGGGAGCCGAAAAAATTGTCTCTAACCCTGGCACGATTACGGGCAGTATTGGCGTGATTATTCGCGGCAACAATATCGAGAAGCTATTAGAAAAAGTGGGGATTTCCTTTAAGGTGATTAAATCAGGCCCCTATAAAGATATTCTTTCTTTTGATCGAGAGCTAAGTGCCGAAGAACAATCGATTTTGCAGGAGTTAATTGATATTACCTACAGTCAGTTTGTCCAGACGGTGGCCGAAGCCCGCCATCTGACGATCAATGGGGTCAAAACCTTCGCGGATGGGCGTATTTTTAGCGGAGAGCAGGCTCTCGCTATGGGCATTGTGGATCGCTTGGGCAGCGAAGAAGATACCCGTCTCTGGGCTGCGGAATTAGCCGGATTGGATCCCGACACCAAATTTGTGGATATCATGCCAAAGTCTGGTCCTTTTTCTCGTTTTCTGCCTGCTCAAGCCTTCTTTGATCGCTGTCAGTTTGAGATCTCTACCAGTGGCATTCCCCTTTGGCTCTATCAGGGGTAACTGTCAACTTGAACGGGTTCTCACCAGAGGGATCCCCTATCCATGAAGACTTCTATTCATGAAGACTTCTAACATTTTTTGAGGAGATGAAGAGAGTCCCTGGAATGTTCAGATGGCACTAAGTTAGCCTAGGGTTGTAGATAGCTAATTGCATAACCATGATCAATAACCATGATCCATGATCATCTGTATGGGAGCGTGTTTTATGAGCATTTATCTGCATTGGCAACGCCATGATGGACATTTTTGGGATGCCGGGATCCCCTTTTTAGAGGCATTGGTGATGAAATCGGAAGACTCGGTTTCCCCCAATGAACAGCCCACTCATTCCGAAGTGCTGGCGTCATTGGGCGAGATTTCGGAATGGAAATTGCAGGATCATCTAACCTGTGCCTGGTTTTGGCACAAAGCCCATGATCGGCTGGATCGGCTGGCTCTCGACCAAGAAACCACTAGCAAGCTGGTTACCGAGATGGCTCATACGGTTCCCTACACAGGACGCTGCTAAGTTGGATCCCATCTGCCGTCCCTGGCATCCACACCCAAGCCTAAGGTATTCTGGGTGCCAGACCTAGCGAGTGCTGGTAGGCGGAAGGGATGCGAACCCCGTCAGTTAGGATACACACGACGATGCCGATATCGTCACCTATATCCTTTCCCTCCGGCAACCCACAGGCTGTTAGGTGATCACCGGTTGCAGGAGCAGTTGGCTTGCTAGATCTTTCCTTACCCCCGCTTTGGCGAGATGGCTTCACCCTATTTCTTAGTTTGGTGGTGCAGGCTCTCCCCTTTTTATTGTTGGGGGTGTTTGTCTCTGGGGTATTGGCGGTCTTTGTCAACGAACAAAAACTGATGCGTTGGCTGCCCCAGGGGAGGTGGAGTAGTTCCTTGTTGGGGGGATCCCTCGGCTTTTTCTTTCCGGTTTGTGAGTGTGGCAACCTGCCTGTGGCGCGGCGACTGGTCATGAAAGGGATCCCGCCCCATTTTGCGATTGCGTTTTTGCTGGCGGCTCCTGTTTTTAATCCGGTGGTGATCGCGGCCACTTGGATTGCTTTTCGTGCTACTCCCGAAATGGTGGTCTATCGAGTCGGCCTGTCGTTTGCGATTGCTGTGGTGGTGGGATGGATTTTTAGTTTTCAGAAAGATCTAGAGCCACTGCTTCACCCTGATGTCTGGCAGGAACGTCAGCGCACTCAGCAGACTCAATCCTCAAATGAAACTCGTAATCTCTTGGCGGGCGGCACTTTCCTGATCCCATCAACCTCTTCCCTCTCTGGCTCATTCTCGGCTCAATCCACCACCACTACCCTACAAACGGCTGAAGAGGTGTATCGAACAGCCCTCGATCAGGGGGATCCCTGGCAGGCTGGGCAACAGTTTGGGGGGGGATGGGCAGCTTGGCGGTTGCTACTGGATACCTGGAGCCGCGAGATTCAAGAATTGGGATCCGTGTTGGTGGTGGGAGCAGCGGTGGCCGCTCTCATCCAGACGGTGCTGCCGCGTGCCTTTTTGTTGAACTATGGACAAGGGCCGATTGTCTCGGTGGTGGTCATGCTGGGCTTAGCGGTGGTGGTGTCCATTTGCTCGACGGTGGATGCTTTTTTTGCCCTAGCTTTTGCCGCCACCTTTACCCCCGGATCGTTGCTAGCCTTTATGGTTTTTGGCCCAATGATCGACCTGAAGGCGGTGGGGTTATTGCTAACGTTGTTTCGACCCCGCACCGTGTTTTATTTGATTGTGTTAACCCTGCAATTTACGTTGATTGGCGCGCTTGCCCTCAACTTTTACGGCTAGGTTCCGGCTAGGCTAGAGGACGTTAACCAGGTTCTACCCATCACCCAAAGAGAGGGATCCCTTATGCAGCAACGAGTGGGCTGGGCTTTACTATGGCTAGGATTTGTGGTCTATGCTTTCTTCTTGGCTCCGGCGGATGATCTGGCGGCGACCGGGGAGTTAATTCGGCGGTTGGTGCAGGGAGACATCGCGGGCATCAATCCCTGGATTGTGGCAGAGTTTAACCTGATGGGGGTCTTGCCGCTGGCCTATACTTCTTTATTATTGGTGGATGGACACCGCCAAAAAGCCCTGGGACAAAAGGTTCCGGCTTGGCCGTTTGCCCTCCTAATGATGGGGGTGGGAGCATTTGCCCTGTTGCCCTACCTAATGCTGCGGCGACCCCTACAAGGGCAAGAAGGGATCCCTCCCCTGAATAGCTATTTGCGGGTCTGGACTAGTCGCTGGGTGGGTTGGGGATTGTTGGTGACAAGTCTCGGTTTGTTGGGATTTGCTGGCTGGCGGGGAGATTGGGCAGATTTTTGGCAGCAGTGGCAAACCAGTCGGTTTATTCATGTCATGACCCTCGATTTTTGTCTGTTGACCAGCGTTTTGCCCTTCCTGGTCAATGAAGATCGGGTGGGGCGAGCCGCTTTACCCCCGTTGGGCATCGGCATGATCAATAGCCTTCCCTTGCTGGGAGCCTTGGGCTATTTGTGTCTGCGACCTGCCCCCTTGCCGGAGGTGCTTCAGCCCCCAGATTGATCTTCTCAGAAGGAATGTCGGGCATTTTTCGGTTGTGCATCAGATAATAGTGGGACAAGTTAAAAGGACATGCCAAGTCCAAGGTCGAGTTGCTAACCCAGCACGTTGGGCTGCTGTTGTCTTCAGGCGACTATGCGGCCAAATCCAATTGAAGCCGCTCACGACTAATCGGGTCGTTACCTTCGTTTGTTCCCACACCTTGCCAAACGTATTCTGCCTACGATGCCATCTTCCCGTTTGTTGCCGCACAATTCCATTGGTGCGTTCCAATCGTTGCGTCTTGTCCTTGCCGATGTAGTGCACGATTTCGGGCGGCAAGACTCGCTCGTAGCCCCCCCAGTCATCGCTATTCCACTGCTTACAATTGGTTTTTCCCTGGCTACTAACGACTAAAGATTCAATTCAGACTACTGCCTTCGCTATGGGCTTGCAGGACTTGACGGATGTGTTCAGCACTGACTTGACGGTGGTAGTACATTGTGTCAGATCACTCATTGAATGTTTGCTGGCAATGGGGTCAGAAATAGCGTTGACTCCCATTCTGGAGCTTTGCCATGTTTATGGGTACTAGGATGACCGCAGAGCCGACATGCCATGATTTCTCTGTAAAAGCGCCACGCTCTACTTTACTTTACCCACCATCCTTTGACGCACCACCCGATAGCGGTCAATGCAAGTTTCCAAATATTCCTTCAAGAACATCAATCACTTCATTCGGAATCGTTGTCTCGCTGTCGTTGCGGTGCGGAATAGCCGAGTCAACCGCCGATCCCCACTTTGGCAATATCAGCGAACACTGAATCTATACTCCGGATCCACAATCGCTAGCCCCAGGGATCCGCCTGCCAGCATCAGCACCAGGAGCATCTGGGGGATATGGTGTTTTATGGTTGGCACCGTTGTTCTAATTGCTCTAAGGGGATGGAGATAGATTTCAGTCGAGCAGACAGGATCCCAATCTCATGCCATTTGGTAGCGGCGGATCCGACTAACATCAACAGCAATCCAGAGGAGAGCAAACTGAGGAAGTCGCGCCAAAATCCAGGGTGGGATCCATTTCCGTAACTCATCGCGTAATCACCCCCATGAGCGCGTTGTCACGATTCAGCCAGCCTTGTAGGAAAACTCGTTGTGTGGGATTTTCTGTGACTCGTTGATGGCGGTATCGGATCCGAGCTTCCACAATGGCGATTGCGGTTTGGCGGGAGTTGTTTTTCTCAAAGGCAGCTTGAGTGATGGATCCCCAGATGCCATCCACCCCCACCTTGAGCACAGATTGCAGGAATTTGACGGATCCCATCACGCCAAAATTGACTGCTGTATCAAACTGAGCAATTGCCAGGGGCAAGATCATCTGAACACAACGAGCGGGAGTCCAGTAGTTTTCCCAATAGATCCACTTCACCTCTTGCGGCTGGATCCGTTTCACATCTTGGGGAACCAGGTTCTTGCTTTTGCGCCAGTGATCATAGGTGGCCTGGGTGATGCCGAAGTTGGTGCGTCCACCTGGATCCGCAGGATGATCCACAAAGCCACCTTCCCAGCGTTGGGTGAAGGCCAAGGCTTTTTCAAAATTCTGAGTATTCCTAGCAGCGGTCATAGTGAAATCTCAATAGCACACCTGCTAACCTAACGAACCAGATCCGGTCACCTGATGCACAGTGCAGCAAGTTAGATCTAGGGGTTTGCCAGGATGGATTCAACTGTTGTTGAGGTGTCAAAATGCGTGTTGCAGATTTTCAATCCACTCTGCCGATTCCGGCTCCTGAGCTGCCTGCCAGCGTGGATCCCAATGATGCGATTGGTGTGGAGAAGTACATTTTCTCATTGCTCATTCACAGTGCCCATGTGGAGACCAAGCTCAATGAGAGCCTGCCCCGTACTCAGCGAGAGAATCGATTTGGGTTGACCATCTCTGAGGATGGATCGTTGAAGGCCAGCATTGCTGGGCAAACCCAGTTGTCTGATTTGCAGATCAGTTGATCTTGATTGTGAAAATGGTGCCTGCCCTAGTTGTCTGGGGCAGGTTTTATTCTTGTCTGGGATCCTTCAGGGGTGGATGCCAGCCTGCACTCACCCAGAATTGACGGACTTGGAGAATCGCACCTTCATCGTGTTCATCATCATTGAGATCCAATCGATTACAGGTAGCGCGTCCTGTTGAAGTGGTTCCCAGGATTCTGAGAGCATCTTTAGTCCAGACAAAATGCTCTGACCATTGTTGTTGGCGAGGTTGAAATAAGGGAGCCGTCTTCTGGAATTCAGGATCTATGCCATCTCTAAAATTGTAGTGGCGATTGTTGCAACGACGACAAGCTAAAGCCAGGTTATCCAGTTCGTCGGATCCGCCCAATGACTGAGGATGAATGTGATCAATCGTAAAAAGATCAGGACTCAGATATTCGGGGGAGTGGCAGTATTCACATAAGAATCCGGCTCGTTTTCGTACATATCTTCTAAGTGAGTCGGACACCATTTTGCAGCAGCCGCTAGTTGAGCGTTGATAAAGGTAAATATTCTGGAGAGATCAGAGATCCCAGCCAGTTCAGCTTCTTCATCAGGAGTTAGGGATCCCGTTTTGTGACGGTCTAACAACTCGTCCGAGCGGGATTGCAAGGATGAGCTGAACCGAAACAGCTTGATATTGCCTGCACTAACAACCCCAATTCCTTGGGGCAAAAGAGATGAGGGCTGAACCATGACTTGTGGCGACATATCACGTTAAAAGTAGCATTATCAGCATTCTAGCTTTTCATACCCTTGCCCTGTATTGTCATGAGACTATCAGGGAACTTGTTTCCAAAACCAGGCTATCTGAAATGATAAAAATTGCCTGCTCAGATCCCCCCACCCGCAACACCTGGATCCCAGACTCCAATTTCTGCAGGATCCGCCATAATCTTGACCAGTAAGGATCCAATAACAACGGCTCAAAAAACTCTTCCCCAGATTGGACAATAACCGGATCCCCCTGCGCCATTCGAGCACACACTTTGCTCACCACCAACGGATAGGGAGCTAACTGCACAGGTTCATCTGCATCGGAGATGTAGCAGAGTTTCGGCACCAGTCGCCGCACCTGATCCTTGAGTTTGCTGCGCTTCGATTTGCGGTAGCGTACCTTCATACCTCACCAGGGTAATTCCTCAAATTCCAGACTTTCTTGATCCGATGCTTTTGAGGTCACACTCAGCAATCGTCTTTTGAGATCCGCCTCTTTTACCTTCAGAAGTTGGGCGGCTTGAGAGAGTGAAATCGGGGATGATTCCAGACTCTCTTTGACAATTTCTAAGACTGATGAGGGATAAGCATCGATCTTTTCAACATCAAAAATAGCGGGCACTTCAAACCACTGGGGATCCAGCTTCAATTGCACAGCCAAACTGCGGGGACTGCATTCCTTCCATTCTTCTCGTTGGGTAATCGAGATCAGTCTTTCTTCCCACAATCGCATCAACATCGTGGCGTAACTGACTCGCATTCTTACTGCCAACAACATCACCCGAATTGGATCCAAGTGATGAAACACAAAGCATTCTTGTACTAGATATCTCAGAGCTTTTCCTGGTACTAAAAAGTGGGCGGCAAAAACGTTGGCAAAGCGTTCTTTTGGGTCGGATCCGTGACTACTGACACTGGTAATCCCTTTGGCGGAATAGTGATAAAAGGCATGAGCTAATTCGTGAGCCAGAGTAAAAACTTGACGGCCTGGGGTGGTGTCGGAATTAACCAGGATGCAACTGCCTAAGCGGGGATGATTGTAATAGGCTCCTGAGATTTGACTGGATCCCATCTGACGAAAACTACCTAATGGTGCTCGATAGACCAGTACCCCAATACTGTCGAGAAACCCAGCCAGATCTGAAATGGCATCCAGTCCGAGATCGTAATGTGCCCGCACCTCAACCGCCAAAGTAGGAGCGCGGCGGATGTCTTCTTCTAAGCCCCGATCTAATTTCTTGGGGGTTTTGAAAGTCTGGATCTCACGTCCTTGACTGGTGAGAAAATCTGCCCAGGCATCCAGAAAATCCAGCCAACCATCGATCTCGATCCGCACCTCACCGTTTTGCGGGATCCCGCGATAGAGCACTTCTCGCTCTTGATCTTCCGCCAGATCGATTTCCCCCAGTAGGTACGCCACAGGCACCTGATAAAACTTGGCCAGTTTCTGCAATGCACTGGCTTGAGGACGACGTTTGCCGTTTTCCCAAGTGGAGATCGTCTCGAGGGGAATCTTGATAGCTTTATCCGTATGAGACAAGTTATCCTAGAGCGGGAAAACACTTAAATCGATCCACAAGCATTGCAAGACCATGGAATTGAATGATATTCAAGCCAGGATCAATACATTGATGACAGCTTTTGTTACAGAGATAAAAGGATCTTCTGCGATGGGCAGAAATGACATTAATAAAGTTTCTGAACTTGTTTTGATTCCTATTTTCAAAGAAATATATGGCTATAGAAATTTGCAGAACTTGAATCATCAATACTCAATCAACTATCCTTCCATAGACCTAGGGGATGAAGTAAGTAAAGTTGCAATACAAGTCACGGCAACTCAAGATATAGAAAAGATTAAAGATACACTAAAAAAGTTTATCGAAAACAAACTAAATCAGAAATTCAACAGATTAATTATATATATTCTTACCGAAAAACAGAGATCCTACTCTAGTAAATCAATAGAAAAGATAATCAATAGCACATTTGATTTTTCTCCGGAAAATGACATTCTCGACTATCGAGATATCCTAAAAGAGGTTTCATCATTTCAAGTTGACAAAGCAAGAAAGATTAGAGAAATTCTTGAGTCAAACTTTAGCAGTTACAGATTTAATGGCAATCAAGAACCTATTGATTTAGCTACTCAATCTATCTATCTAAATCTATTGGAACTAAAATTCCCTGAGAATATGTATTTAGCTGAAATTGCTCATAATATATCAACATCCACTAAGGATGCACCAAGAAAAAATAAAGCCCCCAGAGACATCGTAAAGATTTTACTTGAGGATTTGGGTTTAAAATCTAGCTCGGATTGGGTTATCTCAGGAAATAAAATTATTACATTTAACGATCTCGAAAACAATTCAATTCCTTTATCTAATATTACTCGAAAAGATACAATAAATATTGTTAATTCAATAAAATATTGCAGTGCTAGTATGGATAACGAGTCAATTTTTAAATCCCTATTAGATCGCTGTATGCAACAAAAGCTATATCACCGTGGAGTTCAATGGCAAAACGAAGAAAAACTATTCATTTTCACTTCAATACAAAATCAGCCTAAACGTACTGAGAAATGGAAAGGAGAAAAGGAAAGTGTAAGAACAGTATATGAGCGCAAGATGAAAAAAAACAAGCCTGAGGAGATATTGTGTTATAAGCACCTAGGATTCAGAATTCAGTATTGACAGTAAGTGGTATTGCATAGTAAAACCCGATTGGTTCTTTAGCCATGATGGATATAAGAGGTCATACTATCATGCTCAATCAGTCCAATGGCTCAAAAAACAAGAAAATGACACACAAGTCTTTAATCATCTAAGATTTATCGTGTATTTCCTCTCCAACGAGCCAGAGGCAAGTTTATTTGATATGAAGCGATCTTATCCATTCCTGTCTTTTGGAAATTTATTAAGCTTTGATTGTGCTCCAATTCTAAAGGATGAGGATTGGAATCCATCAGATCAACTTCAGCCAGATCAACTAGAGTCAGATCAGTTAACTATAGATTTATGAGATCACATTTTCTTCAGGAACCTTTTCTTGAGTTTGGCTGCGGGCAGCATATTTGTCCTAGGGCTGGAATCTCCGAATATAAGGTATATGATACAAGGTTTTCTGCAAGACGTGAGAAGATTTTGGTCGGAGCAATTGGAACAAGTCAGAATTTGACTGAATTTAGTTTATGGCTTGATAAATGCTCAAAGGTTATACCAGGAAAATCTGAATCAAGACATAGTAACCTTTATCCTTCATTTTGTGGATTTAATTTGGAATCTGGCTATAAAGCAAGGTTTATATTTAATGAGGAGATAACAAGGAAAATAAATAATTCAGACATAAAGAATTTGCTTAAAATTGAAAACTGGAATGATAGAGTAAATGAGACATCAGAATTATACTACCAGCTTACTAAATTTCTAGCTCAAAATAGGTCTGTTGATGTTATTGTGTGTATTATCCCAGACGAATTATATAGTAAAATATCTCAAAAGGAAAAGACCCCTATCGAAGAATCAATTGACGAAGCTGCTTCTGTTGATATTTTAGAGAATAATTTTCGAAGACTTATTAAAGCAAAAAGCATGCATCTTGGTAAGCCTATACAGTTATTGCGTAGCTCATCATTGCAGTCTAATTCTACAATGCAACAGGATGATGCAACCAAGGCTTGGAACTTTTCCACTGCTTTATATTATAAAGCTAATCAAACAGTTCCCTGGAAGCTAATAACAAATATCAATAGACCATCTATTTGTTTTGTAGGAATTAGTTTTTATCGTAGTCGCGACAGAAAAATATTGCATACAAGTCTTGCCCAATTGTTTGATGAATTAGGCAATAGTGTAATTCTTAGAGGCACACCAGTAGCCATTGGCAAAGATGATCGTCAGCCACACTTGACAGCTTATCAAGCTCATGCACTACTAAAAGAATCACTATCTGAGTATGCGCTCGCTCTTGGTAACTTTCCCGCAAGGTTAGTTATTCATAAATCATCAAAATTCAATGATCAAGAGATTGATGGTTTTAGAAGTGCTGCCTCAGAAGCGAGAGTCAATTCTATCGACTTTGTCTCCATCCTTGATACTGATATTCGACTATTTCGAGGGCAGACTTACCCACCGTACAGAGGTACTCTCATTGAGTTGGATTCTAAAACTAATTTGTTGTATACTAAAGGTTCAGTTAATTACTATAAAACTTATACAGGGAAATACATACCACATCCATTAGAAATTAGGGTGGCTGATGCTGACGAGTCTCCTAAGGTAATATGTGAAGAGATTCTCGCACTAACAAAAATGAACTGGAATAATACACAGTTTGACGGTAGGCTTCCTATCACAATCCAGTGTTCTAGGAAAGTTGGTGAGATTATGAAATACTTGAGTGAACATGATAATCCTCAAGTTCGTTATTGTTATTACATGTAGTTGAAGACTTGTTTTAAAGTTGCAAATTTAATTGTAAAAGAGCGAATTTATTACCTGACCCACTTTGCCTTAGCCTAATGGTTGAATGGCTGTTTATAAAAGGGATCCCCACCCTCTGCAAGAGCTACTGCAAACCCTGCGCGAGTCTTACACCCCAGAACAAAAACAGCAGATCTGGTCAACCTTCTCACCTCAGTTACGCAGTCGGATCCATGCCCTGCTCAAAGACCAAGATCCTCGCCAAGCCATTACCCGCGAGAAGGGATCATTAGAGGTGGATCTTGAGAAGTTGGATCTCAACTACCACTCTCCCGTTCCTATCCCAGAATGGAAACCTACTCTGCAACTTAAGCCCTACGAGCAACTGAGTAAGCTCTATCTGGATATTGACGCTTCAGGACTGGATCCAGCCTATGACCGCGTTTTGATGGTAGGGTTCATGGATCATTTCGGTTCTGTAACTCTGTTAACGGATCCGGATGAACGCCAAATCCTGATCCAAACCCTGGAATTTCTCAGATCTCATCCCCATGAATTGCTGATCGGTCACAACCTCTTCCAGTTCGATTTACCCTTCTTGATGACCCGCTGGGATTTGCATGGGATCCCTCATCTCTTTAGTTACAAAAAAGATCATCACGGACAGCAAATCACCCAAACCATTACTGCCTCAAGCTTTCACAGCAAGCCGATCCAATTTCACCCCATTACCTGTTCAGGGATCCAGATCCTCGATACTTTCCACCAGATCTGTATCTGGGATAAAAGTGCTGCCAAACTTGAAAGCTACAATCTCAAATCCTGTGTTCTCACTTTGGGATTACGGGATACTCAACGGCTGGATCTTTCCCCTGATCAGATCCAAAACTGTTGGGCAAATGGAGATCTACAAACCCTCTCTCAATATCTACACTTTGATCTGGAAGACACCCAACGACTGGCAGATTTTCTCTTGCCTGTGGTCTATTACCAACTTGCAGTAGTCCCCCAGATCTCCTTCCAAGACTTAGCCGTAGCTTCTCCTGCTCTGAAAGCCCAACGGATCCATCAATCTCTCTTACCTAACCTCAAGCCAGAGGCGGATCCACCCGTTCACTATGGTGGTGGAACAGTAGAGTGCATCACCCCTGGATTGCACCGCAATGTTGCCAAAATCGACATCAGCTCCCTCTATCCCAGCATCATGCTCAGGTTTGGGATCTGTTCTCGCAAGGATCCAGAACATAAATTCTTGGGCGTGATGCAATACATGACTCAGGAACGTCTGCACCTGAAACAATTAGCCAAAGAGGGAAATATCCAAGCTCATCACGAACAGAATGCGCTCAAGATCTTGATCAACGGATCCTATGGCTTTTTAGGCACAGGCGGTTACACTTTCAACGACTACGAAGCGGCAGCTCTAGTCACTGCCTATGGTCGAAAGATCCTGCAACAGATGAAAGAGGTAGTGGAAGAGAACAACGGGATCCTGATTGAGTTAGACACTGATGGGATCTTCTTTTCTCATCCCCAACCTCAAGACATTGTTGAGAAAGTGCAGCACGCTTTACCCGATGGGATCATGGCTGAATTGGAGCTATCAAGCTGTGGGATGTATGTCCCCAAGGCTAAGAGTTATGTGATCATTCATCCCAACGGCAAGACCACGATTAAGGGGATCTTTCGCAAACGAAATCGCTATCCTCTGGAGCGGATCTTCCCCGTTGAGTTCCTGAAACGGTATTTTCTGGAATCAGAGGAAGTTGCCTTTGCTTATTACCAAAAGGTGAGAGAGTCAATTCAACAGCGACGGATCTCTATCGAGGAGTTGACTATTACTCACAAGATTGGATCCGCTGAGAAACAACTCCTCAAATTGGGTAAACCTGGTGAAGTGGTCAGCTATTTTTATGTTGAGCAGAAACGGATCCATCCCAAAAGTCGGAAGCTATTGTCATCTGTCGCTGCAGAATCCACTACTGGGGATTACTGGATCGATTGGTATCTGAACCGATTGGATCAGCAAGTCCAAGAAATGACAGGGATCCAGGTAAATGAAGAATCCCAGCTCCCGATAAGTCTTGTATAATCAATGTATAAACTCAATGTCTTACCATGATTACTCAAAAAGTCAGATTCTGGGGCAATTCGCTGGGGATCCGTATCCCTCAAGCTATCCTGCAGCAGATTGGTATCACAGAAGGATCTACGGTTTCTCTCTCCATCGAAGGCAATCGAGTCATTATCTCCCCTACCCGTCTCAAGTACACCCTGGAAGAACTTCTGAAGGATGTGGATCCGGTTTCGCAGCACAATGAAGTGGAATGGGGAGATCCGGTAGGAGAAGAGCAGTGGTAAAAATTGATGGACAAGTTCCAGAACGAGGTGACATCATCCGCTTACAATTCAATCCGAGAATCGGCAGTGAGCAAGCAGGTTTTCGCCCCGCTATTGTGATTTCTCCATCACCTTATAACCGGATCTCAAAGCTGATTTTGGTTTGCCCGATTACCAGCCAGGAGAAAGGTTGGCCTTTTGAGGTGAAACTCCCACCTGAGATGCAAATTCAGGGAGTGGTTTTAGTAGACCAAATCCGCACGGTTGACTGTGCTGCCAGAGGATCTAGCTTTGTCGAGAAAGCGCCTGCTGAAGTATTAGATGAGATCTTAGCCAGACTAGAGCCCCTTGTAGGCTAATCCTCTACACCATACAACTCCGGTAGTTCAACACGGCGAATACTGGATGCATAAAAATCGTAGAGGGTTTCTACTCGATGCCCTGCCATCTCTGCCATTGTGGTCGGATCCACCCCTGCTTCTAGAGCATGGGAGATCACGGTATGTCGAGTTTTGTACTGAGTTGTCAAGTGGGGTTGCCATTCGATCCCAGCAGCATTCAAACAAGCCCGCCAACAGCGATTGACAAAATTATGGCTGTCAATAAATCCCCCTTTGGGTGCAGGAAAAACTAAAGCTTTGCAGTCTAACTTTTCTGGTTGACGATCCTTGAGTAATGCGACCAACGTTGGGTTCATCGGGAAAACCCGCTCTTCTTCCGTTTTGGTCGTCTTGACCCGAACTTCTCCAGCATCACCTCGCCATAGAGAACGGTCAAACTGGATTTCCCGCCGATCAAAATCGATTTGCTCCCAGCTCAAAGCCACCGCTTCCCCAGTGCGGCAACCTGTCAGCAAGAGGAATTTTACGAAGTCGAAGTAGTGGCTGTAGTAACGATCCTGCTGAAGAAATTGCAGTATTGCTTTAACCTGCTGAGCAGAATAAGCACGACGACTGCGGCGACGCGGCAGGGCAATATGGATCCCCCCGAAATGTTCAGGATCCAGCTTTTTGAGCGTCGCCACATAGCGCCGTAGACTGGCAGGCTTCAGCTCTTGCTTGGATCCTTTCTGTAACCAAGCCACCAGCTCCTCAGCCTCGACTGTGGAGCGGATAGGTTTATGCCACTGCCTAAGACGACTCAGCAAGGCGTTGTCAGCTCGATTGAAGTTTTTCGCTAATTGCTTTTCCAACAACGAGATCAACTCAATCCCTTCTACTTGTCGCTCCCGCTGCGGCTTGTAGGTCTTCAGCGTCGGATCCAGATGCCCACTGGCCATATCCAGTTCAATCTGAGTTGCTTTCCCAATCGCAGCCGTCCGATTTACTTTACTGTCGGGCAATCCCAAAGCAAAACAGTAGCGTTTGCCCAGATGGGTGAACCGGATCCGTAAGCGGCCATTATCGGTTTCGATTTTGACAGATCCGTTGGGGGATGTGGCCACAAGGGTAGATTTCTGCTGGTCTGCACCCTCAGTGGTAGAAAGTGGTAGGATTTCCGCTTCGTTCCTACCACTCGCCTCTTTTTCGTGTGAGATCCTTACCCTGGGCACGTTATAGGCTGCAAAACTTCCTACCAAAATCCTACCATTTTTCGACCTAAAGCCCCCGAAAATAACCCAATCTACACCCGCTTATAGAGAATGAGCCACCGGATCTCAGATTTCAGAAACAATAAAACCCGCTCCAGAAGCAGGTTTGAGAGGAAGCTGATGATCGGACTCGAACCGACGACCTGCTCATTACGAGTGAGCTGCTCTACCAACTGAGCTACATCAGCCTATTGAGTTTGGCGAAACCTATCGTAGCTTTTCCCCTTGAGATTCTACAACTATCCGATTCATCCAAGTTTTTTCTCTGAGACCGGGATCCCTATGTCACTCAGACCGACTTCTCCCTCAAAAACGGCTACGGATGGTGAACGAGTATTGGCTGCCTGGTTCTAAGTAGTAGTCTGATTTTTCTAGGAAACGACTGAGGGGTTCGCGGATGAGGGCGCGCCCAACGGATGGCTCTACCCGCAATTCACCCCGCCGAAAACTCCAGCAAAAGTGCCAAGCCCAGCCGTTCGCACTGACTTCTCCCTCTATAGCTCCCTCTGACCAGGAGTAGCGGGTGACCGAAACATGGGCAATCGTTTGGGGCAAGCGACTCATGGTAGGCTGCAATTTTTATCCCATAATGATAGAGCAGAGTCTTGTCGGAGTTGTCATTTTCATGAGTACCCCTTCGATTCTTCCTGGTATGGCCGTCAAAGTGACCAATCCTGATGATATTTACTTTCAATTTGAGGGGCAAGTGCAGCGGGTGGCCGATAACTATGCGGCGGTTTTGTTTGAGGGGGGAAACTGGGACAAACTGGTGAGCTTCCGTTTCCAAGAACTAGCGGTGGTGGATAAAGCCAAAGTAAAAGGTAAATAGGCAGGAATATCTCCCTGGCTGACCGGGATCCCCCCTAGTCGTTTGTCTAGCTTGGGATCCCCTCGATAGGCTGATGAAACGGGAGGCAGGTCTGGCGGATGCTGAGGATAAGCCGATCGTGAAGCGATCGTGGCTAGAGAATTCTCTCCGCAAGGCAGACTTTATGACATCATCAGAACGTACAGAATCGCTATTTTCCCAACCCTGGCTGGGGTTATCCGATCATTTGCGGGAGGTCATTAAAACCGCTGGCTCCAGCGTGGTGGCGGTTATGGGGCGGCGTCATTATGCTTCCAGTGGGCTGTATTGGCAGGACGGTATCATTGTGACCGCTAGCCATACCCTGGAGCGGGAGGAAGAAATTGCGGTACAGGGGGCTGATCTGCGTTCCCAAGAGGCCGTCTTGATCGGACGGGATCCCACCACCGACTTGGCTATATTGCGAGTAGAGTCTACCGATTGGCCTCGCTTGCCACGGGCGGAAGACCCTCAGGTGGGGGAGTTAGTGCTAGCGGTGGCGCGTTCTCCCGAAATGGGGGTGAATGCCAGTTTGGGCATGATGAGCGCTGTGGCTGGCAGTTGGCATACCCGCCGAGGTGGGCAGGTGGATCAATGGTTGCGGCCTGATCTGCGGTTTTATAGCGGATTTTCTGGGGGCGCTTTGCTGGATTGGCAAGGGAAGTTGCTGGGAATGAATACGGCTGGGTTATTCCGCCGGCTGGAGGTCACCCTGCCCGTAACTACCCTCGAACGGGTCGTGACCCAACTCCTGGAAAAAGGGCATATTGTGCGGGGCTATCTGGGTGTGGGGATGCAGGCGGTGCGCTTGCCTACGGGTTTGGTGAGTGGGCTAAATTTGCCCAGTAGTGGCGGGGTGATCATCGTTAGCTTAGAAACGGCTGGCCCTGCCGATCAAGCCGGGATCCTGATTGGGGATGTGATGGTGAGTTTTGCGGGCATCCCTGTGGCGGATAGCTATGAGGTGGTCAGCCTACTCACAGCGGAGCGAGTGGGACACCATATACCGATGCAGGTGGTGCGAGGGGGATCCCTGATCAACCTGGCCGTAACAGTGGCGGAACGACCCCGCCACGCCGATAGCTAAGTTACCCCGCAGCCAACCAACGATGGCAATCAAGCGGGTCATGGTGGGGGCTTCCACAGGGGTGGGGCGGGCGGGCTTAGTGGCTCTCATCAGTGGCCATCCCCACCTAGAGGTGATTGGCAGTCAGGTGATAGGCCGGACGGATCCTTCTCCTCCGTTTTGGCAACAGGTGGCCGAACAGCAGCCGGAGTTGGTGGTGTTGGATGTAGATACGGCAGGGTGGCGGGCTTGGCTGACTTGGCTAGAGGTCGGATCGATGGAGGTGAATTGGTTGCTGTTGACGGAGGAGTTGCTGCCTGAGGAGGTGAGTGATGGGGTGGCTTGGGGGCTACGCGGCCACTTACCACGGGATATTAGTGGGGAGGAGTTGGTGGCCGCCTGTTTGGCCGCGGCTCAGGGCTTGTGGGTGATGCTGCCAGAAATGGTAGAGGGGTGGTTAACCGCTCGCTCCCTACTACCCACTCGTCAAGCTAGTTTTGCCGAGGAGGGATCCCCACCCCTGACGGCACGGGAAATGGAAGTGTTGAGTATGCTGGCGGAAGGATTGGGGAACAAAACCATCGCTAAGCAACTACACATCTCAGAACATACCGTTAAATTTCATGTTGGATCGATTTTGAGCAAATTATCGGCCAGCAGCCGCACCGAAGCCGTGACTCTAGGGGTGAAACAGGGCTTGATCATGCTTTGAGGCGACGTTGCACCTGTGCCCATACCCACTCACTAATTTGTTGGGGGGAGGCGGCTTCCGTAATTTGCACATGCACATCCGCCTGAGCATAGAAGGGCTGTCGTTGTTGCATAAGTTGTTGCAGAGTAGCCAAGGGATCCGCCGTTTGCAAGAGGGGTCGTCCCTGCGGATCCGATTGTAGACGCAGCCACAGTTGATCTAAAGCCACATCCAGCCAAATCACAATACCGTGATGCAGATAGCTCCAATTTTGTGGTCGTTGGACGATGCCGCCCCCCGTGGCTACCACCAGCCGCCCAAAGGCCGCCAGTTCTGCTAACACCTGGGTTTCCATCTCTCGAAAGACGGCCTCTCCCTGGCGGGCAAATAGGCTAGGGATCCCCTCGCCGGTGAGTTGTTCGATCACCCGATCCGTATCAAAAAACTGGTAGCCCAGCTTCTCCGCCAGCAACGCACCGACGGTTGTTTTGCCGGATCCCATCATCCCCACCAGGTAGAGATTGGCTCCTTTGAGAGGGATCCCCAGTTGCTGCCTTGCCGTTACATCCATCCGGAAAACATCATGAACAACATGGACGAGTGTTGAGAATTACTTTTCTAGGCTACCGACAGCAGAGAACCCACCTCAGGATTGATTTGCCCTAGGAGGCTGATCTGCCAGTAGGCAGCGCCGTAGCGGATGTTGATGGGGCAATTGCAGCAGCCAGCGCGTCTGCATTTCCAACAAATCCCGCTCTGACTTGAGCAAACCGATCAATTGATAGCGGCTTTCAGAAATCATCACCGTTAACGAATAAGCCAGACAAAACAGCAGCCCAACATTGGGAAGACGGGGTTCATAAAATAGGGAATATCGCAAGCCTGCCCAGGTGAAATATTCCCACAGCCGCCCTATTTCTACCCGCAAGCCCCACAAACTAGGAATCCCGATCCCCAACCAGACCACCCCTAGACTCCAGAGGGATAACTTCTGATAAAACGCCAGTAGTTTTTCAGCGTCACGGGAAAGGGAGTGCATGGTGGGCTTATCCTGCCGAGTCAGCATCGGGGGCAGGGGAATCGACGGCATCGGTCTCCGCCGCCAAGCTAGAGACCAGAAGGGGGGGCTGCCGCTGCCGCCACCAGACTAACATCGGGCTAGCAATAAAGATACTGGAGTAAACCCCCAACCCAAACCCCACTAACAGGGCGATGGCAAAACCCTTGAGGGTGGATCCCCCCAAGAGAACGATAGCGATCAAGGGCAGCATGGTGGTCAAGGTGGTATTGATGGAGCGAGCAAAGGTTTGGTTGAGGGACAGGTTGACCACATCAGCAAACTTGACCTTACGGCTAATCAGGCGATAGTTTTCACGGATGCGGTCGTAGATCACCACCGTATCATTCACCGAAAAACCAATGATGGTCAGCAACGCCACCATAAAGAGGCTGTCCACCTCCATGCCGACGGTGAGACCCAACAAGGCAAACAGGCCAATCGTCAAGACAACATCGTGCAGCAGAGCCAGAATCGCAAAAACGGCATAATCGACCTGAAAACGAACGGTCAAATAGACCACTATCAAGCCAAAGGAGAGCAACACCGCCACAATACCTGTGTTCAAAAGGCTGCGCCCCACGGTTGGCCCGACGGTTTCCACCCGTTGCCGCTCAAAGGATCCGACCTCAGTTTTCAGGGTAGCTTCGGCAGCTAGTCGGGCGCTTTCCGAAAGGGGGGGGGTACGGATGAGAGCGGTTTGTGAGGTGGTGGTATCGAGTTGAATGACACTGCCCCCCAGATCGTGCTGGGCAAGCGCCTGCCGAATTTCTTGGCTAGTGACGGCCTCTTCAAAGCGTAGCTCCAAGAGGGTGCCCCCGGAAAAATCTAAGCCCAAGCGCAGGGGGGTGCCATAGGAGGCTAAAGAAAAGGCCATGCTGATCAGCCCGATCATCAATACGCCTAAGGAGAGGGAAAACCAAAGGCGACTGCGTCCAATCACATCGAATCCCGGCGGCGGTTCAGCCCCGATCCCAGGGTGTTGAGGAGTAGTCATTGCGGTTGTCTTCATGATTGGGAAACTCCATACAAGGCGGGGCGGCGGAGTGCCGGGATCCCGATCACCAAAAAGAGGAAGGTGCGGGTGCAGGTCAGTGCCGTGAAAAAGCTGACCAGAATACCAATCGCCAAGGTGAGGGCAAAACCCTTGATCAAACCTGCCCCCAGCCAAAATAAGACACCACAGACCAGCAGAGTGGTGACATTGCTGTCGAGAATGCTGCTGAAGGCACGGTCAAATCCTTCGTCAATCGACTTGTAGAGGGACTTGCCCGCCCGTAACTCTTCGCGGATCCGCTCAAAAATCAGCACGTTGGCATCCACCGCCATGCCGATGCTCAAAATAAACCCGGCAATCGCGGGCAACGTCATGGTCACACCAAACAACTTGAAGGCGGCAAAGGTACAAACGGCATAGATGGCCAGGGCAACATCCGCAATCGTGCCTGGTAATTTGTAGTAGATGACCATGAATAAAAAGACCAAGACAATGCCACCAATGCCAGCATAAAGACTGCTGCGGATACTTTCTGCCCCCAGGGTGGCTCCCACCGTGCGGTTTTCAATTACCTGGACGGGAACGGGCAAAGCTCCGGCTTTGAGTTTGATGGCGAGATCGGTAGCACTCTCCACATCAAAGGTACCCGTGATCACCGCGCTGCCCCCTGTGATACCGGTGCGAGCAAACTCCGCCCCCACTACGGGCGCACTAATCAACTGGGTATCCAGAAAAATGCCGATGGAGCGTCCGGTGCCTGCCAATTCTTTGGTGAGTTGGGTAAACTTCTCGCCCCCTTCCGGCTTAAACTCAATCACCACCTGCCAGGTACCCACCCCTCGCTGGGGAGCCTGCGGATAGGCGTTTTGCAGGAGATCTCCAGTCAAGCCTACCTTTTCAAAGATTTGATCGGGATTCTCTCCTGCTGTCACCTGCCCTGAGGGATCCCGTGGGATCTCAGTGGCAATGCGTTGTTTGCGAAAATCTAATTGGGCGGTGTCCCCCAAGATGGCGACGGCTCGGTCGGGATCCGCCACACCCGGAAGCTGCACAAACAGTTGATCCTGCCCACTGATTTGCACCAAGGGTTCCGTCACCCCCAGACCATCAATCCGTTGCCGGATCACCGCCTGTACTCCCGCCATAATGTCGGGGGTAATTTCGGGAACATCCGTGGTGGGGGAAGCTTGCAGGGTGAGCTGCGTCCCCCCTTGCAGGTCAAGACCAAGGCGAGTGGGCTGTGCCCAAATCCAGTAGATGGCAGCTACCACGACAGCCACGATAAGAAGGAGGGCACCGGCTTGTTTATTCATGAAGGCCAGATAAGGAATGCAGAAAGGAATGGAGTAATCAACAAACAGGAACTATAACCGTAACCCGGAAAGACAGGCCACAGACTTTGATCCTATCGCATCTGTACAGCCCAAGAACCCGCTGGCCTCTGCCTAGCCCACCTCCGCCAATCGACTGGGTTGGGGCTGGGATCCCAACACTCGAAAGCCGATGTCGGGACGGAAATAAGCTCCCTCAAACTGAATATGCGCTACGGCTCGATAGGCTTGTTGTAAAGCTGCTGCCAGTGAGTCTCCACAACCCGTGATACACAAAACCCTCCCCCCATCCGTGACGATGGTCGGGGATCCCCCTTTGGCAGGGGTGAGCAAGCGCGTTCCTGCATGAAAGACCAGGGCTTCCTGGGTGGCGGCTGCCAGTCCACTGATCGGTTTGCCCCGTTCGTAGTGGTCGGGATAACCGGCGGAGGCCATCACCACACAGGCGGCGGTTTGTGACCACCATTCCAGGGTGATTTCCGCCAAACGTCCCTCCAGACAAGCCTGCATAATCGCTAAAAGAGGGGTTTTGAGCAGGGGCAGCAACACCTGGGTTTCGGGATCCCCAAAGCGGCAATTATATTCGAGGACATAGGGATCCCCGGAGGGGCTAATCATCAATCCGGCATAGAGGATCCCCTGATAGAGAATGCCTTTTTGCCGTAGGGCGCTGAGGGTGGGTAACAGGATCTCGGTTTGGATGCGCTGCATCAGAACAGGGGTGACAATCCCATCCACCGGACAATAGGCACCCATCCCCCCCGTATTGGGACCGGTATCCCCGACCCCAATGGGTTTGTGATCTTGGGCTGCCAGCAGGGGCAAACAGGTCTGGCCATCGGTAAAGGCTAGGACAGAAACCTCTTGTCCCCGTAAAAATTGCTCAATCACCAGGGTCTTTCCCGCTTCTTGTAGGGATCCCCCCAGGAAACTTTGAATGGCCTCGGCGGCTTGTCCATAACTTTGCGCCACGATCACCCCCTTGCCGGCGGCGAGTCCATCCGCCTTGACAACAATGGGTAAGGGCTGTTGATAGACATAGGCTAAAGCGGCTTCCCGCTCGGTAAAGATGGCAGCCTCGGCGGTGGCAATCCCCGCCTGCCGCAGGAGATCTTTAGTCCAGGCTTTACTACCCTCTAACTGAGCTGCCGCTTGACTGGGGCCAAACAAAGCCAGCCCCGCCGCTGCAAAAGTATCGCGGATCCCTTCCACCAACGGCACTTCGGATCCCACCACAGTTAGGCCAATCCCCTGCACTGTGGCAAAGCGCAGCAATCCTTCAATATCGTTGGCGGCTAGAGGAACCGTCTGACACTTCGGAACCAGCCGGATCCCGGCGTTACCAGGCGCACAATAAATCTGAGTGATCTCGGTAGACTGAGCGAGTTTCCAGGCTAGGGCGTGTTCTCGTCCTCCAGAGCCGACAATCAAAACTTGCATAGGGTGAATGGGACTGAAGGGTCATGGCACATCATCGCACGGATAGCCAACCCATACCCAATGTTCGAATGGCCAATAGTCAGCGGATTCGCTACCCCATTCCCTTAGAATCGAATCTGTGGGATCCCACCCTATTGCGACGATCAATCATTGATATTCAGATGGCTTAGCACCCCTGGCTCAGTCTAATTTTTTAGGATTCAGCCTCAAATATCTCAACGGGGAAAATACTTTTATAAATTAAGCCAATAAAGCGATAAAAATATACTTGACAGAGTTTTTTTGAATGTTTTTTGTGAATGGCAATCGTATCAGAGTCCAACCGCCCATTTTGAAAAAAATTTAGCCGGAAGTCAGCGAATTTGTTTTGCATAGATTGGCTCTCTCTTTAGGCTCCAATAGCTAACTTTAATAAAAGACCATCGACAGCGAGATCAAAATCTAATGAATTTGGTTTAGGATAGAGTACATTAAGCTCCCCTTAGTATGTGGCTTCCCTCACTCTATGGATAAATTCTCCGCTCAGCTTGCGGCTTTTCTGGCTAGTGATGATTCTACCCATTCACCAGATAGGGATCCGTCCGCTCCCGATTCTGCGGAGGAGATCACCTTGGCTCAACTTCTGGAGCTGAGTGAGCAGCGGGTGTTTGGGGTGCTGTTTGTGGTTTTGTCCTTGCCGATGGCCTTGCCGATTCCCCACATGGGCTTGTCCTTTCCTTTTTCGCTGGCGCTCACATGGCTGGCAGGGCAATGGATGCTCGGATCCTCCTTCCCTTGGATCCCGCAACGTCTGCTGCGTTTTTCGGTAAAACGGCGGCAGGCTCAGCACTTCTTGCAGATGGGGATCCCGTGGTTGCAACGGCTGGAGTCCTTTACGCAGCCTCGCTACCCTTGGTTTTGTGAACATCCGCTTGCCCGTTTTCTGTTGGGGGGAGCAATCATTTTAAGCGCGGTTTTGATGGCTTTACCCGTACCGGGCACTCATTTATTACCCGCCATCGGTATTTTGATTACAGGCATTGGGGTTTTACAAAAAGATGGCGTGGTCAGCTTAATGGGTCTAGGGTTTTGTGGAGTAGCCAGCGCCATTTCAGCGTTGGTTCTGAGAGCAATTGTGGCGGGGGGATCCTTCCTGTTTCAGCATTCACCCATCCTACAGTTTTGGCATTAAATACTCGACACTAAACACTCGCTAGTCATGGCTTCCTCTGTTGTTTTAATTTCGGGTTGTTCTAGTGGATTTGGACTGCTCAGTGCTGTTCATTTGGCAGTGTTGGGTCACCGAGTTTTCGCGACTCTTCGCAATCTAGACAAGCAAGAAAATCTCCAAGCAGCTTTGGCTGAGAAACAGGTTTCGGCTGATATTTTGCAACTAGATGTTACCGATGATCACTCGATTCAAGGGGCGGTTGCCCATCTTCAAGAACAAGTTGGCTATTTGGATGTGTTGATTAACAACGCAGGGTTTGCCTTGGGAGGAGCATTTGAAGATGTGAGTGAAGCGCAAATCCGCACTCAGATGGAAACTAACTTTTTTGGTGTGCTAAAGCTAACTCGCGCTTGCCTCCCTCTGCTACGGAAATCAGCGGCGGGCAAAATTATTAACATCTCTAGTTTTGCCGGAGTGAGTGGGATCCCTGGCATCAGTTTGTATAGCGCCAGTAAATTTGCTTTGGAAGGATTTTCGGAGGCGCTCAGCTATGAACTGGCATCCTTCGGCATTTCCGTCAGTCTCATTGAGCCAGGATCCTACCCCACTCTAGTCCAGTCCAATCGCTTGATGGCCGAAAATTTTGATAATCCTGAGAGTCCCTACTATGAGCAGTCTCAAACCATGCTCAAAGCAAATGATCAGAGGGTTGGACGACGTCAATCGGATCCTCAGGAGGTCATTAACGTAATCGCCGAGGTGGTACATACGGCAAAACCACGGCTGCGCTATTTGGTGGGAAGGGATGCCAAGGTAGGAGCATTTTTAAGGCGGATGCTTCCTTTTCGCCTTTATAGCCGGATCCTGCGGCGGGCTTTGTTGCGTTAGATCAAGAGACGGGAAAAGATTGGTTCAGTTTTCCGGAGCAATTCAGGTGGGGAGGGGTTGGTTTTGTATCCAATCGAGAATGGCTTGCTGAACGGCTGGAGCCTCTTGATCATGCAACAAATCATGGCGGGATCCGGGATAGGTTTTGACGGTGAGGGGCACTGACAAAGCCGATAATTTTTCTGCAAAAGCTTGGCTACCCGCAGGGTTCACTACAGAATCGCTGGGGGTATAGAGCAAGAGAATCGGCAGGGAGAGACGAGTTGCCGCCGTCAGACAAAAATCTCCACTGCGTTCTAACTCCGCCACAAAACGGGCACGGGTCAAGCCAGTAACATAGGGATCCTCAGCCAGTTGTCGTTGTCTCTCGGGTAGGGCGGTCACTTTAGCGGGGTTATAGCGGCGAGCCACAATCGTTTGGGGAAGGAAGCGGTCGGCAACCGACAGCAAACGGCGGGTGAGTGGGGTGAAATTATTATCAATGCGAAAGGCAGGAGAAATCAGGATCAATCCCTGCACTTGCTGGGGATGACGGAGAGCATATTCCACCACCCAGTTGGCTCCGGTGCTGTAGCCTAACCAAAAGTGGGGAGTCAAAGCCGATTGAATAAATTCCAAGTCAGCTAGGTAGTCGGCAAAGCGGTTGACGCCACAACGGGATCCCGGAGATCGGCCAAAGCCGCGCATATCGGGGGCATAACTGCTCCATCGGCGGGATTGTAAGAGAGTGGCTAATTCTTGAAATCGTCCCCCATAATCGCCTTTTCCATGCAGCATCAAGATTCGCCCAAGCGGTTGAGGAGCCATCCAGCTATGCAAGTGCAGGTGTGTACCATCCGGTAGACCAAGACCCGAAGCCAATGGGGCAGAAGAGGCAGAGGATAAAGAAGCAGCCATCAACACTAAGGATCCCAACCCAATAGTCTAATAGTCTATCGAATCAGCCCACGCTCTTAACCCAAAATCAGTGTCGTCAATCATCAACGAACTCAGGCTGGCCGACAAGAAAGCAATCAACAACAGGGATAGCTAAACTCTCAGGTATCAATCAGCATTCAGAAACAACAATCAAAATACACAGTAGAAACACTTAAATAATGCAACAAAAGATACAGTTATCCTACTGATAGAATTTTTATGACTTTGTAAAATGTTATCCAGCTAACTTGCTTTTTTTAGGTTGCTCAATTATCTTGGAGGCAAGAAATTTTATACATTTCCCCTTCCGATTTTCTCTGATATTCTCTACTTCTTAAGATATTCCTCAATAGACTCTCTCGGATCTAAAGCAATCTTTATAAGACACCGCTAATTTATGATCCAAAATCAAAAAAGATCCATAGTTCTAAATCCTCCACTGATTATTAGTATTGCCTTAGCAATAAGCTGGATGATCGTGTTTCTGTCAGCTTTGTCTAATTATGAACCTTGGACAAAACAAAGCTTAGTAAACGTGGTCATGAATCTTTGTTTTTTCCTGACTGGATGGGCTATTCTTCACTATGGTCAGTCTAAGATTCAGCAACTAAAGACAAAGAAACAGCCCCCAGACAATCAACAGTTTTCAAATATTTTATCTGCCATAACCGATGCATTTATCTCATTGGATAAAAACTGGTGTTTTGTCTACCTCAATCCACAGGCAGAAAAGTTATTGCAACGTTCCCGCGATAGCCTTTTGGGTAAAAATGTTTGGCAGGAGTTTCCCGAAGCAGCAGGGTCAATCTTTCAATTCAACTATGAGAGAGCTATGCAGGAACAAGTTATTGTGAAGTTTGACTCTTATTATGAACCACTCAAGACCTGGTTTGAGGTTGATGCTTACCCTAGCCCTGAGCAGCTAGTTATTTATTTCAGAGATGTTAGTCACCGCAAGCAATTGGAAGATTTGTTAAAGCAGCAGATAGAACGTGAAAAAACAGTTTGCCAGGTTATTCAAGCAATTCGGGGATCCCATGAGTTATCCACCGCTTTTAGTGTAACTATCTCAGCAATGGCGCAGGTTTTTGAAGTGGATTTGGTTAGCATCGTCAAATACGATAGTGGAATCAAATACTGGGAATCAGTTGTTGATTACATTAAACAAGCTGACGAGAGCAATTCATCAAGCTATATCTTGAGCGAGCAGCCGATTATATTTGGTTATGATAACCCTCTGGCTGAGCAAATCAAACGATTTGAAACTCTTTATCTGCCGGATCTGAGTCAGCAAAAGGATTCGGTCAATCAATTTTTAGCTCAACGATTTCCGGGATCCTGGCTGATCATTCCTCTACAAGTTGAGGGATCCCTTTGGGGATCATTAAGTATGAGTCGTTCCAAAACCAATGCGTGGTCAGAGGAAGATATCGTACTATCAAAAACATTTGCTCAACAATTAAGTATTACTATTGACTATGCTCAGGTTTATGAAAGGCTACAAAGAGCTAATGATGAATTGAGATATCAAGTGGAAGAGCGTAATGCTTCTTTACGGCGTGCCCTTGATTTTGAAATGCTATCACAGGTAATCTCGGACGAAATTCGCAACACCTTAGATGAGAATCAAATTTTAGAAACAGTGGTTAAAGAATTGGCGCTTAGTTTAGGCTTAAATAGCTGTGGGATTGCCATACCCAATTGGGATCAGCAAACTTATCAAATTAGTCATGAATACGCCCAACGCCCTCCAGCACTTCTGGGTGGTGAGCTGCCGCTTGAGTTAATTCCTTTCAAGCAAATTCAGAGGGGAGAATCAGTGATTTATACCCTCAATCATCCCCATCATGGCTGGATCACAAAACTAAGTTGTCCTATTCAAGATGAAAAGCAACTTTTAGCGGTTCTCTGTCTAGCCAGAAATTGTGACAGCACTTTTAATGAGCAAGAATTTCGATTGGCACAACAGATTGGCACCCAATGCGGTATTGCCATTCGACAAGCACGACTTTATCAAGCTTCACAAAACCAGGTGAGTCAATTGCAAAAGCTCAATCAACTGAAAGATGACTTTTTGAGCATGGGATCCCATGAATTGCGCGGTCCTCTTACCAATATGCAAATGGCACTCAAAATGATGCAACTTGCCAATACGGACGAGAAGAAACAGACGTATTACGGCATGGCATTGAAGGAGTGTAGCCGTCAGATCGAACTGATTAACGATCTCTTAGATCTGAATAAATTGGAATCAGATAGTTATGAACTTAATATACAACCCGTTGATATTGCGGATTGGATCCAACCCATTCTAGATGGTGCAATGCTGCTAGGTTCCTCAAAACAACTACGATTTACCACCCATCTCGCGGAGAATTTACCCTCTATCTATACGGATAGTTCAGGACTCAACCGCATACTGAAAGAACTATTAAATAACGCCGTCAAGTATACGCCTCCTGATGGTGAAATCAAGCTGGAAGTGCTCCTGACTGAGCCAAATATTCAATTTATTGTTCGCAATAGCTCAGCAATTGAAGCTAAGCTGCTCAACCGAATTTTTGAGCGGTTTTATCGGATTCCCAATTCGGATCCCCAGCGGCAAGGGGGGACAGGTCTGGGCTTACCCCTGGTCAAAGAACTGGTGAAGCAATTACAGGGATCCCTAGAAGTCTTTAGCAACTCTGGCTGGACAAGCTTTGTTGTAAAATTGCCGATCGGACAGCCCGCCCCTGAGAATTTTGACCAAGAATGATGATCATAAACTGAGATTTTTGGGCAACATCACATGAAAGCTCGTACCATGACCCAGATTGCTTTCCACCTCGATTTTGCCTTGATGCTGATCAACAATCGCTTTGACAATCGAAAGCCCCAAACCAGTTCCCTCTACCTGGGCATGTTTCTCTGAATTAACACGGTAAAACTTTTCAAAAATATGGGGAAGATCGCGCTCCGGGATCCCTAAGCCCGTATCTTGAATAGTCATCCTCACCCAGTCCGCATCCGCGAGAATTTTGATAGTGATGCTTCCTTGCTCTGGAGTATATTTAATGGCATTTGACAAAAGATTGTTAATAACCTGCTCAAGTTGTTGGGGATCCCCTTGAATAGTGGCTTCAGGCTCAGGACAATCTAGGATGAGTGTCAGAAATTTTTGCGTTACTAGCTCCTGTACATTACTAATTTGTTGATCCACCAATTGATATAAGCAGACTGATTGCAATACCAATGGCATACCCCGCTCAATTCGAGAAAGATCCAGGAGATCACTCACCAAGCGAAACATCTTTTCAGCATTCCGATGAATCGATTCCAACAGTTCTCGTGATTTGATTGGGTCATTCACCAAACCCTCCAACGATAAAAGCAAACGAGACATCCCCAAGATCACACCAATTGGATTTTTTAGATCATGAGAAAGCGTGCTAATCAGTTGATCTTTGAGTTGGCTGAGTGACTCAATTTCTTGCTTTTGTTTAATGAGTTGTTGGCGCTGCTGACTAAGGGTTAAATGCAACTCAATACGAGCCAATACTTCTTCAATCTGAAAAGGTTTAGTAATATAGTCAATTCCTCCCAGATCAAATGCTTTGACTTTATCATTAGCATCATCTAAAGCACTGATAAAGATAATTGGGATCCCGCTGGTTTGAGGATTACCTTTCAGTTGCCGACACACCTCATAACCACTCATCTGAGGCATGTTGATATCCAATAAAATCAAGTCAGGGGGAAGCGCTTGAGCCGCTTTGAGAGCCAAGTCCCCCCGCAAAGCTGGACGCACTTTATAGCCGTGTTGATTGAGGATTGAAGACAAAATACTCAGATTGTCTGGTGTATCATCCACAATCAAAATGTTGGCTGGGGTCAAAGCCGGGAAATTCATTGGCACCGCGCCTGCTCAATAAAGGTTTGTAGCTGATCGAATTGATAGTGACTGATCCACATTTGTAATTGTTCCGACAAGTCAGGGTAGCTTGTGTGTAATTCTTGCACAATTAACTGAAGGGCTTCCAGATCAAGAGCTAACGCCGCTTGTTCTAGACGAGCTATCCACTCAGAGGAGAAGCCTGCTAACACATTTTGCAAATTAACCGCATCACCTTGCAACCTCTTTACATCAAAAGTCTCTGCCACTTCATAGCGGTAGACCACACCCAAATGTTCTGCCATTTTGGAAAAAATCTGGCCAACTTGTAGCGGTTTAGCCACAAAATCATCACAACCAGCCTCCAACATTAGGCGGCGATGATGATCAAATGCATTCGCACTCAAGGCAATAATGATCGGTTGCCAGGTTCGACTGGGATCCGCTTGGCAACCTTGGCGAATCTTTTGAGTTGCTTGATAACCATCCATCACAGGCATCCGCATATCCATCCAAATCAGGTGAGGATCCCAATCCTGCCAGCACTCCACCGCCGCTTGCCCGTGTTCAGCCGTCCGCACATCAAAACCAACATGACTGAGCAGTTGCACCAACAACTCCCGATTATCCGGCTTATCGTCGGCGATCAAAATGCGGTAGTGGGGTTGCCCACTAGCCAGACCCACCACTTGGCCAGATTGACTTTGCATAGCTGGCAGCTCGGCTAAATTTGTCCGTTGCATTTTTACCCAAAAACTAAACGTTGAGCCACTAGCGGGTTGGCTTTTTACCTGAATTTCTCCCCCCATGAGCCGGATAAACTGCCGGCTGATCGCTAAGCCTAAGCCCGTACCTGTGGGCATTCCTGATTCGACATCTGGATGATGAACCTGCACAAACGGCTGAAATAATTGCGAGATGGCTTCACAGCTCATCCCAATTCCAGTATCTTCCACCTCACAGTAAAGCAATAAATTACTCCCTTGATCCTGGTGAGTAAGACGTAAAATGACTTGACCTTGTTGGGTAAACTTAATAGCATTACTCAATAGATTCAGCAGAATTTGTCGAAGCTTTACGGCGTCTCCTCGAACTCCTTGAGGCAAGTCGGGCTGATATTCGATTCGCAAGATAAGACCTTTTTGAATAGCCCGCTCCGCAACAATTTCCTGGATATTTTGAATGAGTGCGTGTAAATCAAAACCATCAAAATTGAGGATAACTCGCCCCGCTTCAATCTTCGACATTTCTAAAACATCGTTGATCAAACTCAACAAATGCTCTCCACTACGATTGATGGATGAAACTGGACTACGTAAGGCGATCGGTAAACCGGGATCCCTAGCCATGATCTGAGCAAATCCCAGAATGGCATTGAGGGGAGTTCGCAATTCATGGCTCATATTCGCCAGAAAAATACTCTTGGCTTGGTTGGCCGCCTGAGCTTGGTTAGCCGCTTGATCCGCCGCTTCTTTGGCTAGACGGAGCTGTTCTTCTGCCCGTTTTCGCTCCGTAATTTCCCTTACCAAAACCAAAACCTCATCGCTACCACAGGCAACCATACGGGATTCTCGGTAAACGGTTTTCCCCTCATCCTCCAATGGATATTCATAAACTTGCACTTCGCCCGTTTGTAAAACTTTTTGAATATAGTCCAGCTCTAGATCTGCCAACTCAGAGGAAACCACCTCTCGTAAGTGTTTGCCTACAAACTCATGGGGGTTCAAAATGGGCTTAAAGGCTGTGGGATATTGTACCAGCTCTAGAAAGATCCCCCCCCGACTAATCCGAAACATCAAGTCAGGTACAGCATTTAAGATAGCGCGCACCTTTGCTTCACTGGATCGCAACGCTAATTCAGCCCGTTTCCGCTCGTCAATATCCTGAACAAATCCCTCATAATATAAGCTATTTCCTTCCGTGTCTTTAACAATCCAACTGCTTTGAGAAATCCATAGTTTAGAACCATCCCGTCGATAGATCTCTGACTCATGATTGTGAACTTCTCCCTGCTGATTAAGCAGTTTGATTAGATCATGTCGCCGCTCAGGAAAAACATAACGACGCTCCGGCTCCTGTAGGTTATAGGAGCTTTTTAGGAAGGCCTCAGGAGAATCAAACCCAGAAATTTTAGCTAACGCGGGGTTAATATTCATGTGGAAACCTGCCGTCGCATTCTGAAAAATCCCAAACGGAGCATTCTCAAATAGTCGGCGATATTTCTCTTCGCTAAGGCGTCGTTCTTCCTCCAGTTGTTTAGCACGAGTGATATTTTCAATAATGCTAAAGATGGAAACGGGATCCCCATGCTCATCCCGCAGCAAAGATACGGCTAAACGCGCCCAGACGATTTGGCCATTTTTGTGAATAAATCGCTTTTCATAATGATAGCAACTACGCTCTCCCGCCAACAATTCTCTATGAAACTGAACCGAGATGTCCAGATCCTCTGGGTGGGTTAGAGCACGAAAATCAACTTGATTTAACTCTTCTAGAGTATAACCTAAGAGATTCAACGAAGCGGGGTTAGCGGCGATAATTGTACCTGTTAAGTCAATGATATTGATGGCATGAGCGGCTGTCTCAAAAATAGCCCGAAATCGGTATTCACTGACTCGCAACGCCGCTTCAATTTGCTCATATTCTTTTAGTTTTTCTTGAAGTATTATGTTCTCTAGTTGCCGAGCCTCCATCTGTTTTTTACTGATCGCTAATTGGTGACCAAGCTCAAGCATAGTTAAGGAATATTGATTCCGTTGTTGGAAAATCTGCTCCTTAATTCGATAAAACTGCTCATGATGAAATAGCGCTTTCTCAAAATGAGCCATGCGTTTATAAGTTTGAGAAAGAAGTAAGTGGCAATGACTTGCTTCCGTCTTGGCTGAAATCGCCTCCGCTAACCCTAAAGCCTCCAGCCAATAGGAGATGGCTTGTGTCGATTGATTGGAATAGGCGGTTAGCTCCGCTTGAGCCAACAATCCTTGCAGTTTTGCCAAGGGAGAAGGCACAAACTCTGTGAGTTGCAGAGCCTGCTGAATATAGGCTGCCGCTTGCTCACGATCCCCAATAGCTAGATAAATTTGCCCCACTACCGATACCATAACCGCTTCATGGCGGGTCAAGTTGATGCTGCGCATCAGATTGATACTGCTTAATCCATACTCAAGCGCCTGGTGAAAATTGCCTAATTCCTTGTGAAGTCTGGCTAGGTTGGCGTGAATCTGGCTTTTACCCTTGGGATCTCCTAACTGTTCAAAAATTTGTAGGCTTTGTTGCCACCAATCCCAGCAAGCCTCAAAATGCTCTAAGTGTTGATAGCTCAACCCCACCGCGTTCAAGACCTGCGCCTGCATGGACAAATCGGGGATCCCTTGGGCAATCCGCAATCCTGCCAAGCTGTAGGTGAGGGCTTGTGAATAATTGGCTTGGGCAAGAGCCGCCATAGCCAAACCATAATAGGCTCTGGCTTCTCCAGATAGGCAATGTAACCGTTGATAGCTAGCGAGCGCCTGGGATCCCAAGGTCTCTCCCAGGTTGGCATGGGCAAGGTAGGTATGGGCTAGGCTGGCAATGCCATAACTATCGGCTAACCCCTGCTCATCCTCTAGGGTGATCGCCCAAGCTTGCACCTGTTCAGTGATCTGGAGAGCCTGTTGGGGATCCCAATCCAGCAGTTCCCAGGCTTGTCGGATCTGCTCAGCCATAGCCCCCTGCCTGGGTGGAGTCAGATGGCCCTCCCCCAAAGCTTGGTTAGGATTCGACAAAGCCCTCACCATAAATTCAGTTGGATCCTCTGCTCACGGACACTTACGTACTGAGATGGTTACCATTATCGTCAGCCCATCCGGAAATAGCCTAGGCGGGATCCCGTAAATCCCTGTCTTGTTTCTGGGAATAGTGGATTCCCTCGCGCCATATTGCAAAGGATTATGCCCGTTCCCTAAGTTTTGCCCGATATTTGTAAACCGTCTTGGGGTTGGCGAAGTCGAGTGATAGAATCTCGTCACGCTAGGAGTGTCTGGATTCTTTCGGTTCGACTGGCTTATCCCCAACCATCTGAAATGAATTCTCAGGCTGAGATTACATCCTTAGAACCTGACCCGGCTCACACCGACGTAGGAAAGCAGTTTATTGGAGAGAATTGAATATGCGGCAAGCCTGGATTGCCAAACGGCAAGGACACCCCAATGTGTCCCAAATGCACTATGCCCGTCAAGGGGTGATCACCGAAGAAATGGCGCGGGTAGGGGAACGAGAAAACCTGCCTGTGGAACTGATCCGCGATGAAGTGGCACGGGGACGGATGATTATTCCCGCCAACATCAACCACCCCAACCTGGATCCGATGGCGATTGGCATTGCTTCTCGCTGCAAAGTCAACGCCAACATCGGGGCTTCTCCCAACTCCTCTGATTTAGAAGAAGAGGTGGCGAAGCTAAAACTAGCGATTAAGTATGGAGCCGATACCGTCATGGATCTCTCGACGGGGGGCGGCAATTTGGATGAAATCCGTACCGCTATCATTCGGGCGTCTTCGGTGCCAATTGGAACTGTGCCTGTTTATCAAGCCCTAGAAAGTGTGCATGGAGCCATCGAGAAGTTAACTCCTGATGACTTTTTGCAGGTGATCGAAAAGCATGCTCAACAGGGGGTGGATTATATGACCATCCATGCGGGGATTTTGATTGAGCATCTGCCGCTAGTGCGCTCCCGCCTGACGGGCATTGTCTCGCGTGGGGGGGGCATCCTGGCGCGGTGGATGCTGCACCATCATCGGCAAAACCCCCTCTACACCCACTTCCGCGACATCATGGAAATCTTCAAAAAGTATGATGTTTCCTTCAGCTTGGGGGATTCCCTGCGACCGGGTTGTTTGCATGATGCCTCGGATGAAGCTCAGCTTGCCGAATTAAAAACCCTTGGTCAACTCACCCGCCAAGCCTGGTCAGAAGATATTCAGGTAATGGTTGAAGGGCCTGGGCATGTACCGATGGATCAGATTGAGTTTAATGTCCGCAAGCAGATGGAGGAATGTTCGGAAGCTCCTTTCTACGTGTTGGGGCCATTAGTGACAGATATCGCGCCGGGGTATGACCACATCACGTCGGCGATTGGGGCGGCGCTGGCGGGCTGGTATGGAACCGCTATGCTCTGTTATGTCACCCCCAAAGAACACCTGGGCTTGCCGGATGCGGAGGATGTGCGAAACGGTCTGATTGCCTACAAAATTGCCGCCCATGCTGCTGATATCGCCCGCCATCGTCCGGGATCCCGTGACCGCGATGACCAGCTATCCCAGGCTCGCTATCAGTTTGATTGGAACCGCCAGTTTGAGCTATCCCTGGATCCGGAACGGGCGCGTGCCTATCACGACGAAACCCTGCCTGCGGATATCTACAAAACTGCCGAGTTTTGCTCGATGTGTGGTCCCAAATTCTGCCCCATGCAAACCAAGGTGGATGCAGAAGCACTGACGGAGTTGGAGGGCTTTTTGGCTCGTCAGCCCGTCTCTCCAGCCTAAGCCTCTGCTTCCCCCTTGTCTGCTCTCATCTGGGTTGCCCGCATGACGGCAGCCCGTAGGGGGGAGGCGGACGGGGGGGTAGGGGGGGCGGCGGGTAGTCCAGCCTCCTGCCATAACTGATGCAAATGGGATCCCACCGCCTGTGGAAAGGCGGATCCCTGGGATTGGAGGTGGCTATCCACATCCACGATGTCGGCAAAAGGATTGAAGCGGCTGATGGGCAGTAGGCCAGTTTGCAACCGCATCCAGAGCGCTTCATAACTTTTGAAGCCGCGCCGCTCGTCTTCCAAAAACGGGCGTTCTCCCGCCAGGATGAGCAAAAAATGATCGAGGACTTCGCTGTCATCGATGATCTGACGGAACAATTCGCAGGTGTCTTTGATGGCGTTGGGGGTATAACAATAGCGACGGCTATCTTTTTGTCGCTCGGTTAGCACCTCCAGATGATCAATGCCCACGATCAACCCCCGAAATCCGGCCAGATGAAGCAGCCGAATCAGGGAGTTAAACCAGTAACGAGCGTTGTTTTTTTGCAGCCGCTCAAACAAAAGCAGGCTTTTGCGTTCGTGGCGCTCTAGGGGATCCCCGGCTAACCAGCGCAGGGCAAGTTGAAGTTGCTGAGGATTCTCCTGGATCAGGCGATGCTGGGCGAGGCTGTGGATAAAGGCCAAAAAGGAAGGGCTGAGATCAGCCTCTCGATAGACCTGGCTGACGGCTTGTTTGATGGTTTGGATGCCCAGATCCCGTGTTAGCCCCTGATCCTGCATGAGGGTGAGCAACAATTCCCCATCCCCAGCCTGGTCATACCCCAGGTGCTGGCTCACCCTGGCACATAGACCTTGCACGATCGCTTCCCGATCCAGTTGGTGGAGGATCCCTCGGTAAAAGGTAGTGAGATCATTAAGGCGATAGTCTTGAGCCGATAAGTCGGCGGTGGCGTAGCCCATACTGGCGGCGGTCGCCAACAGCCAGCGCAGCAGCTGGGTTTTGCCGGATCCCTCCTCCCCCACCAATACCTTGACCTTGCTGCCGCCATCGGCAATGTAGTTGAGCAAGTAATAGTCGTGGATCCGTTCCAGCCAGAGGGATTGACCAAGGGTCATGGCTAGCAGGAGGTGGGGGTTGAGGGGAGGCTGTCCCTGCCGCAGGGCTTGCTGATCCTGTTCATCAATGATCATTGGGATCCCTCATCAATCATGGGGTTGCTTGGGTCACTCCATTTTCTCTCCGGCGGCACTCCCCTCCAACCAGGCCGGATGGTTGAGTAATGCCGCCATGACTTGCACTCCCCGCAATTGATTGGACAGGGGTAAATGCCCTTTGGGAGCGCTGGGATCCCAGGTGAACTCCTGTGGGTAACGAGTCCAATGATTGCCTTGTTTCCAGCCGATGATCGGCCAGAGTTTGTCCCAATCTTTGTTGACGGCTAACCACAATTGCCGTTGCACCGAGAATCCGAATTTACCATTAGCTGATTTCAGCCACAGTTGGTCAAGGGTTCGCAGATCCTCGGCTGGGATCCCCTCCACCTCGGTGAAATAGAGCCAACCCCGTTTTGCCGCTAGGGATCCCGCCGCTTGGCAGAGCAGTTGTAGGGTGAGTTGATCGGCGGCTTGAAATTGCTGCTGGGCTAACTGCTGCCGTAACAGGCGATAGTCCAGACCACAGGCGGAGGCGAGAACCACCGCATCCAAAGATGAATCCGTGCTGCTGGGCATGATCAATCACAAACAAGATGCTTCTGATCCTAAAGCTTAGCGGGACTCTGGATCCTGCTGGTTATAGTCGGGGGGATCCCCCATCAGCCGTCGATAACCCAGGTACGCCACCCCCAGCAAGCCGGCTAAAATCCACAAAAAGGCGGAAAAGGGCATGTAGGAAAAAAAGATGATGTGAATGCGCCGCCCCAACCAAGACAACACCAAATAAGCTCCCACCATGATGGCCACTCCTTGCAGAGTGCGAAAGGCAGGCAGTTGGCTGAGGGGCATTCGCTGGCGAGCCACCCAAAGGGAGGTGAAGACATAGTAGGGAGGGATCCCTAAAAGCAGGATATTGGCCTCTTTCACCACCTGCTGCCACCCGCCCGTGTTGCTAGCATAGGCCAGATAGCCCGCCCAAAGCGCCAAACTCAACACCGCCAAAGCCAGATTAAGGCTGAGGAGAAACGGCTCCTCCCGTTGCCCAGGGATCCAGCTACACAAAATCCACACCAACCAGGGAGCGGCCACGATCAGCAGCGTAATGGGAATGCTGTTTTCATTGAGGAGAATGAAAAACGTTTCCAGGGTCATGGCTGGCTAAAAAAGGGGGATGCCTTAGTTTAGAGTAGAGGACATAGGGTGGCTAGAGGATGATTGTGAATTGGCTGATCAAACCGTGGCTGAGTCATATTCAGACCCATATTCAACAACACCCCTTTCGCTTTTTGCTCTATTTGGAATGGGTGATTTTAGGCTTAGTGGCTCTGATTGAGATATTGCCGATCCTACCCACGGCTAATTCCTTTCCCGTTTTAAGTTTGTCGAGCATCCTCATCCTGAGTTTGATGGGATTGCGCCTCCCCCCCCAGCGGCAAGCCCTAAAAATCCTCTATACCTTTTTAGAAATTAGCCTCGTAGCCCTTTCCACATTGATTGGCAACCTTAGACTTTTTCCATTCTTTTATTTGTTGATTGTTATTCGGAGCTGTTTAATCTTTGATCTGCCGGGGCGAATTGTTGTGGCGGTCATGACTTTTGTTCTGTTTCAGGTCACCCTTAACTATCGATTTGCGGAGGGAGCCACACGGCTGTTATCACCTGTTTTACCCAAACAGATCACGTTGATCAGCCTCAGTTTTAGTGCCGTCTTTGGGGTGAGTTTGGTATTCGCGTTGTTGCTGATGCACACCCTGCTGGCGGAACGCGCCAACCGTCAACAACTGGCAGAAGCCAATAGCCAACTGCGAGATTTTGCCCTCAAAGCGGAGGTGACGGCAGCCTTGGAAGAACGCAACCGTATCGCCCGCGAGATTCACGACTCCCTCGGTCATGCCCTCACTGCCCTCAATCTGCAACTGGAAGGGGCTTTGCGGCTGTGGTCAACCAATCCCGCCGCCGCTCGAGACTTTCTGACGGAGGCCAAAAAACTGGGATCCACAGCCCTCAAGGAGGTGCGTCAATCGGTGGCCGCTCTCCGCCGCGATCCGATGGAGGGGTTGAGCCTATCGGATGGCATTCTCAGCTTGGTGAGGGATGTGCAATCGGTAATGCCGTTACGGCCTACCTGTGCGATTGACATCGATGCCAACCTCAATCTGCCCCAGGAGGTGAAGACCTCCCTCTATCGCATTATTCAAGAAGCGCTCACCAATATCTGCAAATATGCCGCCGCCAGTCAAGTAGCCATTGTTTTGCAGAGCAAGGGATCCCGTCTACATCTGACCATCCAAGACGACGGCAAGGGATTTGATGTGCAGCAAAATCGCATGGGATTTGGATTGCAGGGTATGCGGGAACGGGCAACAGCTCTGGGGGGATGGTTAAAAGTGGACAGTCAACCCGGATCCGGCTGTCGCATTGAGGCCGAGATCCCCTTGTCCGCCTCATCAGCTACATTCCAGGCAGAGTATGGGCATAAACTTGAGGGAAATAGCCTGGGATCCCAGATTGGAAATGACGGAGAGGGATCCTCAACAATCCATTCCTAGGAAGGTGAGGGCGAACGATGGCAACGGAAAAGATTCGGGTTTTGTTGGCGGATGATCAGCATCTCTTGCGGCAAGGATTTCGCGCCCTCCTCAATTTGGAACCGGATATTGAAGTGGTGGGAGAGGCCGAAAATGGTCAGATGGCGGTGGAACAGGTGGCCGCGTTGCAGCCAGACGTTGTGTTGATGGATATTCGGATGCCCACGATGGATGGTGTGGCGGCCACCCGCCTGATCAAAGAACGCTTCCGTCAAACCCATGTGCTGATGCTGACCACCTTTGATGATGAACAATATGTCAGCGAAGCCCTGCGGGTAGGGGCTTTGGGCTACTTACTCAAAGACACCCCGATTGAAGAGTTGGCACAGGTGATCCGTTCCATTGCCAAAGGCTACAGTCAATTTGGCCCAGGTTTGCTGCAAAAAGCTTTTTCTAGGGTGACCGCTCCCCCACAACCGCTCCCGCCACTCCCCCCCGGCTTTGAGGAATTGACCAGCCGTGAAAAAGAGGTGCTGCGCCTGATTGCGGCGGGATCCAGCAACCGCGAAATCGCCCAAACCCTTTATATTTCTGAGGGCACTGTCAAAAATCATGTAACCAGTATTTTGGGACGCTTGCAACTGCGGGATCGCACCCAGGCCGCCATTTTTGCCAACTCAGTTCTAGCATTGCTACAAGCCGATTCCCCCCATTCTTAAATCCTCCTCATACCTAATCCTCAGACCACCATGAGATCACCCCTATGCAACAACGGATCCCTTTAGCGCTACGGTTAGTCAGCTATGGCATTTATGGCTTTCTTTATTTGCCGATTTTGCTGATTGTAATTTATTCCTTTAATAAGGCTCGCTTTGGCCTAGTCTGGACTGGTTTTACCCTAGATTGGTACGCCAAATTGTTTCAAAACGAGCTATCTTTAGCCGCTACTCAAAATACGGTGATCTTGGCGGTGGTCAGCACTTTCATTAGCACCCTATTGGGATCCCTATTGGGTTATGGATTGCACCGTTATCACTTTCCCGGCAAACAGATCTTTCAGGTGGTGATGTACCTACCCGTGGTGATTCCTGATATTGTCATGGCGATTGCCCTGCTCTTGTTTTATAAGTTTGTTCGTTACTATACGGGTTTGTTTGAGTTGGGCATGAGTACGATGATTTTGGCGCATGTGACCTTTCAGATTTCCTTTGTGGCGATTGTGGTACGCAGCCGTCTTTTAGCCCTCGATCCGGCGCTAGAAGAAGCCGCCCACGATCTCTATGCCAACAGTTGGGATACGCTGCGTTTTGTTACTTTGCCTCTGATCATGCCGGGAGTGGTGGCGGGGGCGCTGCTGGCTTTTACGCTGTCGGTGGATGATTTTGTCATCTCGTTTTTTACCAGTGGTCCCCAAAGTACGACATTGCCGATTTTGATCTATAGCAGTGTGCGGCGCGGGGTCACCCCCGAAATTAACGCCCTCTCGACATTGATTGTCTTGGTAACGATTGTGGCGGTGGTGGGAAGTACCTGGCTGAGTCAGAAGAAACAAGCGTAAACTACCCGACGCTCATGCTAGGCATAGGGCGCGCGGGCTTTCAATAGCCCTGCATCATCCCTGTCCAAGGAACAGAAAAGACGCGAACCTTCAGGCTGGTTTACAGCAGCCCCCCATTTTGCAATATTGACCGCACCATTATAGTCAGCGTCACCATGCCAGCCACAGTTACCACACTTAAAACCCTTACCTTGTCTGTCTCCCAAATAGTTGCAAACATGGCAAGTCTTGCTGGTGTAGGCAGGTGGAATCAGAATCACTTGGACTCCATCTCGCCGTGCTTTGTAATCAATAAACTGGCGCAGTTGGTAAAAGCTCCAGCTATTGCTACGCCGCCTCTCTGTACTACTTCTAGGCTGTTGGTTAGTGCGCTCTCTTATTCCCGTCAACTCTTCCAGAGCAACAGACTCTCCAGATTGCTTGGCTCTTTTGACGATACGATGCGAGACGGTGTGATTGACCCAAGCTGCAAATCTCCGCTCTCTACCAGACAGCCGTTGCAAGATTTGACGGCATCTACGCCGACTAGATCTTGTGCCCTTACTGGCCCTTTTCTGGAGCGACCTTCTCAGCTTGGCGTGATTTTCTCTCACGCGGTTGATGTTTTGGTTGGCGTGTTTTTCCCCTTCAGAAGTAACCGCAATATCGGTTCTACCCAAATCCACTCCCAAAACATTTGGATTTACCAGAGGGTCAGGAGTTTCTTGTTCCCAACAGATTTGCAGATAGTAGTCTCCATTCGTTCTTTTGACCAAGGTGGCTCCAGTAGGCTTAGAGCCTTTGAGCATCCCTCGTTGGTAGTTGCCAATGTCCAAAGGCATTCTTTCTCTCCCCCCAATCAGGGTAAGGCTCACACTCCAATCCTTCTCAAAGAAGGAAAAAATTCGAGCGTCGTATCCGGCACTGGTAGCCTTGAATGCCTTAACGGGACGATTTTTCTGTTTGGCAGTTTTACGGTTGGCTGCGACACGCCGACATACCTGTTGAGCAAGGTTGCTCGACAGGTTAAAGCGGTTGCGAACTTCGTAATAGACCAGGCTTTGCAATTTCACCGAGTTCATGACCTTGGCTGGCGTATTCTGGTTTACCCAGTTACACGCTTCCGCAAACGAGTGCAAAGTGACCTCAAGTTTTTGAGCTTGTGTCTCGCTAGGCTTGAGTTTGCAGGATATAGTCAGGACTTGATTCATAGCCCCATTCTACTTCATGAGAATCTGTGGTGATGCCTAGAGACTTATTGCTCGTC
>JANRIL010000039.1:0-43697 GCA_033764955.1 Cyanobacteriota bacterium
CGGATGGAGGTATTGCCGAGATGATAGGCTGCTACCACTTTCTTTCGGAGGTCAAGGGAATAACGGCTCATGCTGTTGGAAAACTCAACCTCTCTAACCTTAACTCATTCATGTTCTATGTAAATAACGAAAAAGCTGTAAGTTTTATACTGAATTTCTGGAAAGCCTATCAAAAAATTATTCCAAAAAATCAGCATGAGGCTGTTGGTAAAGAGACAGGGGCAACCCTCTCTGATTGTTCGCGTAGCTTGGCGTAGCCATAACAATTAAACAACACCCTTAGACAGCGGATTGGAAGGCTAGTCGGAAAAACTCCCTCCTTCTCCAAGAAGCTGGAGAACCCTATTGGGATGATCTTCAACTAAGGATCGACACAGCCTGACAAAATCCCCGCTTTAACGAATCACAGGCTGAAAGTCTTGAGTAACAGTTAGGGTAAGGGGAGTGTCAGCATTGACCACCGCTACCTCCGGCGCGGTCACATTTCCCACCACAGCTCCCGCCAGTGCCCCACCGATCACTTTTTCGGTAGAGATTACCTGATTGCCGAGGAGACCTCCCAAAATGGCCCCGGCGGCAGCGCCAATCGCCACATCCTCAGCAATAGCCTGCCCAGAGGTTTGGCGGGGATCCTTCTGGTTGGCAATCACCGCGCTCTGGGCGAACAGGGGGTAACTTTGGTTATTGATGATCACTGAACGGGCAAAAAACTGAGTTCCCCCATTCACCGGTTGAAATTGTCCTTCCACCAAGGATCCCGCCGGAACTACCTGATTACCTTGGGGATCCCGCAGGGCAGTATCCAGAACGAGGGTGACAGAGCGAGTTTCGCCAGGAGCAATGTAGAGAGGATCCCCGGCTCGATAGGTGGCAGGCAAAATATCCCCAGAGCGCAAAAGCAGGGTGGCTTGCAGGTTGAACTGTGTGGGGGGTTGATAGGGTTGCTGGGGAGCCGATTGAGGAGTAACCGACCGCCAGCCTTCTCCAGGGGGTAGGGTAGGCACGGGGGAAAATGTGTAGCTTTGCGCCAGCACGGCAGCGTTAGAGAAGATGAGCGCCCAGCCACTCACCAGCCCGACCCCAACCCGATAAACCCAGACTTGATTGCTCTCTTGACTGACTTTCATAAATCTTGATCCCCACGCTTTATCCAGTTTAGCAACGGACACTTTAGCAACGGAACGGTTGACGATAGTCATTCCAATTTAATTTGAGAATCGCAAAGCCTCTCACTGCTTGCTTAGAAGGACTTATCTAGTCGCATTATGAACTGGAATGACAATATTTCTCGTCTTGCTTCCTCTATCAAACGGGATCCCTGGCTATCGCGGCTACGGAACTGCCCGTAAAGTTTCCTACTTCTCTCCTCCTGAGCGGTTGCGGGTTTTATCCCCGACCTCTTTTACAGGCGGCGGGAATGCTTGCATTGCCCTTTGAATTTCGCGCCGCTGAATTTAACTCTGCCGTAGCTGCCGTAGTAGTCGCTCCATCTCATCGGGGAGGGGAGCTTGACAGGTGATGGTTTCTTGACTGACGGGATGGCTAAATGTCAGCCTCCAAGCATGGAGCGCCTGTCCACTCAGTTTAACAGGGCTGGTTTTGCTGGCCGTATAAACGGGATCCCCAACGATGGGGCAACGCAAATAAGCCGCATGGACACGAATTTGATGGGTGCGCCCTGTGGCTAGGCGAAAGTGCATCAGGGTGTAGTTCCCCAGCCGTTCCAACACTCTCCACAAGGTGATGGCTTGCCGCCCCTGCCCCGCCTCCACCACCGCCATCTTTTTGCGATCCTGGGGATGGCGGCTGATAGCCGTCACGATCTCACCCGATGCCTGAGGGGGGTGACCAAACACAATTCCCAGATATTCCCGTTGGGCAGTTTTGGCCTGAATTTGCCCTTGCAGATGGCGGTGAACCGGATCGGTTTTAGCCACTACCATGACACCGGAGGTATCTTTATCTAATCGATGCACAATACCAGGACGCTGCTCCCCATTGATGCCGGAAAGATAATCACAATGTGCCATCAAAGCATTCACTAAAGTGTCGTGGGCGTGGCCAGCGGCGGGATGCACCACCAACCCTTTCGGCTTGTTAATCACTAGCAAATGCTCATCTTCATAAAGAATATCCAGAGCCATTGCTTGGGGACGAATGTCCACGGCTTGCACGGGGGGAATCTGGATGGAGAGAAAATGCCCCGCCTGCAATACATAGTTTTTTTGAGTGCAGATCTGCTGATTGAGCAGGACTTGCCCTTGTTCAATCAGTTTTTGTAGGTAAGAGCGAGAAAATTGTGGTAGATGGTTAGCCAGCCAGCGATCCAGTCGTTGTCCTTGATCCTGATTTGATATCTGCCAAGTCGTTGGCAACGATTCCAATGACATAGGGGAATGACTAGTCGAATGACATCGTGAGAGTAAAGCAGGTCAGAGTAAAGGAGTGTCAGTAACAGTTGGATGGGCGAATGAAGAATGCTGTAAATATCTTAATAATAACCCACCTCAGAAATGATTGACGACAGGTTGACTATCGTGCAAGGATTGCCCTGATGGTAACTTGCGGAGTAGATTTTAGGCTTCGTAAGCTTAATCAATAATTATTCTTAACCATCTACAGAATGCATTCCTGACTTACTGAAATAATCAAGAACAATCCAATAGGAGAGCAGATCAAAATGTTTTTAACCAGCAGAATGCATGGAATATTAGCTCAGATACAGGTGTCGGAAGTTAACGAGGTTCTGCAAACTGTTCTGAGTCAGCTTGCCCAAGTTGGCCTAAAACTAATTGGGGCATTAGTCTTTTGGGTGGTAGGACGTTGGCTAATTAACATTGGGATCCAACTGGTCTCAAAAAGTTTGAAGGCTCAAAATATTGATACGACTGTCATTACCTATATTGGTTCTGGTATTTCGGTCTCACTTAATATTGTTCTAATTGTTGCCATCCTCGGATTTTTTGGCATTGAAACCACCTCCTTTGCTGCTCTATTAGCGGCAGCGGGTGTAGCGATTGGCGCGGCGTGGAGTGGATTGTTGGCTAATTTTGCGGCAGGAGCTTTCTTAATTATCTTGCGGCCTTTTAAGGTGGGAGACTTTATTTCGGCGGGTGGAGTAGTTGGAACCGTCAAAGAGATTGGTTTATTTGTTACTACCCTGACCACCCTCGATAACATCGTCACTTTTGTGGGCAATAGCAAACTATTTTCTGACAACATTCAAAATTTCTCAGCAACTCCTTATCGACGGGTTGATCTAGCGGCGCAACTGAGCCATAAAGTGGATCACCGTGCCGCCATAAGTATGTTGAAAGAACGGTTAAATCGGATCCCGAATGTGTTGACGGATCCCGCTCCCGATGTAGAAATTCTGGAATTTAATTTGGCTGGCCCCGTGTTGGCGGTTCGCCCCTACTGCAACAATGCTCACTACTGGCAAGTTTATTTTGATACCAACCGCATGATTCGGGAAGCCTTTAGTGATGCGGGATATCCAGTTCCAGAGCAGCACTACCTAGTGCGACGGGATTAGGAGTAGGAGGCCGAGATTAGGGCAGTGGAATGGTTCGTTGTTCTCAAGTTGGCCTCAACAAACGGGTGTGGCTCCCAAACTAATCACTTGTTGGCGCAGTTGAGACAGTTGTTGCTCCACTTCAACAAAGCGGCTCATCTGTTGGGCTAATAATTCTTCCCCCTGGCGGCGGGCGGAGATGTCCTCCACTGTTCCCTCATAATAGAGCAAATTGCCATCCGGATCGTAGACAGGGCGGGCGTTTTCTTTGATCCAAACCTGTTGATTTTCTCCATAGCGGATGGCCGATTCCAGATTAGAAATGGATCCCTCTTCGCTAATTAGATATTGAAATTTCCCCCAGCGTTGTGGATCCACATAAAGCTGGGTAATATTGGCAACAGATTGCAGCATGACGCTGGGAGATTCGTAGCCACAAATTCGTGACAGGGAGGGATTGACCGTCAGATAGTCTCCTTGGGGGCTAATTTGATAGATACCTTCCGCAGCATTTTCAAAAATACTGCGATACTTGACCTCAGCGCGTTGGAGTTCGGCATTTTGCCGTTGCAATTCTTGTTGGAGGCGATAGAGGGTGAGTTGGTTTTTGACCCTAGCCAGCACTTCTTCTGACTGCAATGGTTTGGTGATATAGTCGGCTCCGCCCACCCCAAAGGCAGTCACCTTATCCATCGTTTCGTTAAGAGCACTGATAAAGATAACCGGGATCCCTTGGGTTTGGGGGTTGGCCTTCAGTTGGCGGCAGACCTCATAGCCCCCCAGTTCCGGCATCATGATATCGAGCAAAATTAAGTCCGGTGGCTCCGCTAGCACCGTTTTGAGAGCCATCTGTCCATTGGTGACGCTGCGAACTCGGTAGTGGTGCTGGGTGAGGATTGTCGAGAGGAGGCGCAAATTATCGGGTTTATCATCCACCACCAGAATGTTGGGTTTTGGGCTGGAGTCGGGGCGATCCTGGGCAGCATTCATGGGGTATTCTCCTGGGTCAGCGCAAGAATGGGTTCAAACTGAAAATCATGGATCCAGGCTCGCAGGGCTTCCGCTAATTCCTGCTGTTCCGGCTGCATCTGAGCCACTAACTCCAGAACGGCAGGGCTATCTGCCCGTAAGGTGGCTTGGTGCAGGTCAGCAAGCCAGGTGGAGGGCATCATCTTGAGAGCAGCAGCAAGATCGCTGCTCTGCTCAGAGGCGGCTGACTCTGATGTGGGAAGACCTCCTTCAGCATAGAGGTAGATCACCCCCAGATGCTCCTGAATGGCTTGGAAAAGGGCGGATTCTTGTAGGGGTTTCGCCAGAACCGCTTGGCAGCCCAAATCCAGTAGCGCCTGCTGCTCATCGGCTAAAGCCAGCGCACTCACCGCCAGAATAACCACCGAACCTCCCCCCTTACTCTGGCGGATCTGGCGGATCAGACTCCTGCCATCCATCCCTGGCATTTGGATATCCACACAGATCAAATGGGGATCCCAATGGTGCCAAACGTCGAGGGCTTCGGCTCCACTGGTAACCGAGCGGGTGATAAACCCAATGGGTTGCAAAAGCTGAGCCAGTAGTAGGCAATTTTCCGGTTGATCATCCACCAGCAAGACGCGATAGTCCGGCTGGGCGGGAGCCAGTCCGATAATCGGCTGGGATTGGCTAGCCACTAAAATCGGGGATTCTGCCCTGGGTAACGGGATCCAGAAGGAAAAGGTGGATCCCTGATTGACCCGACTGAGCACCTGAATTTTGCCCCCCATCAACTCAATATATTGGCGACTGAGAGCCAGCCCTAACCCTGTGCCCCCCTGAGCTTGCATCCCACTTTCGGTTTGGACAAAGGGATGAAAGAGATATTGCTGTTCCTCCGCTGTGATGCCGATGCCCGTATCCTCCACACTACAGGTAAGAATTTCGGCCTCATAACTCAGCCAGAGTTCCACCCGCCCCATCTCGGTAAACTTGATGGCATTGCTGAGGAGATTGGTTAAGACTTGTCGCAATTTCCCTCCATCCCCAAAAACCCACTCCGGTAGCTCGGCCAAACCGCACACCTGAAAGGCCAATCCTTTGCTGGTGGCGCGTTGACCCAAAAGAAATTTCAGATCCTGCAACAAACGGGGCAGATGAAACACTTCTGAGCGTACTGTCACCTTGCCCGCTTCCATTTTCGATATTTCTAAGACATCGTTGATCAGGGTTAGCAGGTGTTCGCCACTGCGGTTGATGATGGAGAGCTGCTCCCGCTGTTGGTCAGTTAAATAGGGATCCTTTGCCATGACTTGAGCAAACCCCAGAATGGCATTGAGGGGAGTCCGCAGTTCATGGCTCATGGTGGAGAGAAAGGTGCTTTTGGCCAGGTTGGCGGCTTCGGCGGCCTGTTTGGCTTGATCGAGCGCCATATTTTGTACCGAGAGTTGCTGGCGTTGTTGCCGTTCTTGCTCTAGCAGGCGAGCTTGGGCAAGGGCAATTCCCCCTTGGGCAGCCACCGCCTCCAGCAACGCCACTTCCTCTTTCGTCCACTCCCGAAATCGCTGATAGTCCCCCGCCACAATTAGTCCATTCGCCTCCCCCTGATAGGAAGTCCGCACCGCCAGCAGCGATTTAATGCCGACCCGCTCCGCCTGCTCATGAACAGGTGGCAATAAGGGATCCTCATAAACATTAGGGGAAGCCACCGCCTGATCTTGAGAGAGCACCAATTGGGCATGTCGATCCTGGGCAAAGGGCACATCTCCTACCCCTTTATGCTCATAACCGGGACTGGCATACACCGCCATCGTCAGCAACGAGGGTTGGGGTTGGGCTAAAAAGGCATAAACCCGACAGCGCTGTACCTTGAGGGCTTGTCCCAACTGAGCAGCCATCACCTGAAAGATCCGCTGAGCGTCTAAACTACTACGAATCTCTTGGGTGATTTGGGAAAGCAGCAACGTGCGTTGAAGCTCGTATTGTAGGGCGGTCTGGCTTTGGTTGAGGGCTTGCTTGATGCGGCGCAGCAGAGCATTTTGGTTTTCCAGTTGCTCCCGTTGATAGCGTTCCTGTTGGAGCAGGCGAGCATGCCCCAGACCGATCCCCACTTGTATAGCAATGGACTCCAAAAGCTCAATTTCCATCTCAGTCCACTGCCGCGTCTGCTGGTAGTCCAGCAAGCTGATCACACCATTCACTTCTCCCTGGCAGGAAGTTCGCACCATCAGCAGGGACTTTACCCCCATTTGTTGATAGAGGTTAACCAGCACATGGTGGGATCCGATGGCTTCAGCTTTCGTGACTTCTCCTTCTGTATAGGCAAAGGCGCGGTCGTGGTTGAAAGTTTCATGCAGATGGGATCCCTCCACAATTGGCAGATCCCGTAATCCATCTAAGGGGGGAGGGGAGGCAGCAAAATAATGGCCAGTCAGGTGCAGGTGAGGCAGGGGCTGAGGCAGGTAGGTATGCACCAGGCAGGCTTCCACATGCAGCGCTTGCCCCAGTTCTAGAGCTGTGCCTTGGACAATCTGTTGGGAATCGAGACTACTGCGAATCTCTTCGGTGATTTTTTTGATCAGTAGGGTACGCTGCAACTGCTGATGCAGCGCCTGCTGACTCGTTCTAAGGGCTTCTTCCACTCGTTTGAGTTGGGTGATGTCTTCGTGGCAGCCTAAGATGCCCGATATCTTGCCGTCGGGATCCCGTAGACATATTTTGTTACTGCTAATCCAGATGGTTCGTCCATCCGCCAGTTGCATAGCAGATTGCGACTGAAAATAGCTCATGCCGGAACTGAGCACCTGCTGATCCGTTTGGCGAAAGCGGGCGGCTTGTTCGGCTGACCACAGTTGTGCATCGGTTTTGCCAACAATTTGATCGGGGGAATCCAGACCCGCTTCGAGGGCGCAGAGGTGATTACAGCCTCGATAAATCAACTGAGTATCCTTCCAGTAAATCGTCAAGGGGATGCTGTCAAACACCAATTTCAGCATCGCTTGGGATTCACGGAGCGCTTCTTGAGCGCGTTGTTGCTCGGTAATATCTCGGTAGCTCCAGACCCGCCCCACGATTTGATTGCCAATGCGCTGTGGTAAGGAATACCGCTCAAATACCCGCCCATCCTTGAGGTAGAGATAGTCTTTTTGCCGTTGCTCCGGCTGGAGAAACAAATGCCGAACCTGTTGATGAAACTCCTCAGGATTAAGGGTTCGGGATCCCATAAATTCTAGGCGGGCATCGGCGGTTCCCGGCTCCAACAGAGTGGGTGGGATCCCCCACATTTCCAGAAACTGCTGGTTATGGAGGGTAATGCAGCGATCCCGATTGGCCACCAAAATGCCATCGGCGGTAGATTCCAGAGTCGCCTGCAAGAGGGAAAGGGAGGTTTCTCGTTCCTGCTCGATCTGCTTACGGTCGGTGATATCCATACAGATACCGATTAGGCGCAGGGGCTGACCCGCCGCATCCCGCAAACATCGACCCGAACTGGCTAACCAGCGGATCTGCCCATTGGGTAAGGTAATACGGTATTCCACGTAGTAGGGGGATCCCTGGTGCAAAGTGGACTGTTGAGCCTGTTGCACCCGTTCTCGATCTTCAGGATGGACACAGTTGAGGAAGTGATGATAGGTAAGGGGAGCATCCGGATCTAAGCCAAAGAGTAGGCGGGTTTCTGGTGACCATTGCTCCTCTTGACTGGGAATATGCCAGTCCCAAGCCCCCATACGGGCGGCATCTAAGGCCATTTGTAACCAGGAGGTTCTTTGCCCCAACGCCGCTTGAGTCTCCTTGTGGGTGGTGATATCGTTACAAGCCCCTACCACCCCGATCACCGCTCCCTGTTCATTCCGCAGGGGAATTTTATTGACACTAATCCAGGAGACCTCTCCAGTGCCGCTATGAATTTGTTGCACCTGCTGATAAACGGGGGTCTCGCTTTGCATCACCTGTTGATCGAGGGCATGAAAAAGCTCCGCCTGAAAGGTCGGCCATTGCAGTTGCAGATCCGTTTTGCCCAGCATCTCGCTGACACAGCATAGACCGGATGCCTTCACCGCCTGTTGATTGGCTCCCATATAAACGGACTGGCGATCCTTCCAAAAAATGGCCATAGGAATCGCCTCGATCACCCCTTGCCAAATCTCGACCGAACGCAGCAAACTTTGCTGCTGCTGGCTTAATTGCTGAAGCCGCTGTCCAACGCCCCGATCCAACCAGCAATGCATGAGATGGGTAACCAGGGATCCCGCCAATAAGCCAATCAAGGCAAAAGGATAGGTGACCTGCTCAGGAAGGCTAGCGGTCATCCACTGGCTAAGGGGAAAGCTGAGACCAAGCAGGATGGTGAAGGACACCAGCAGAGCCAATCGGGTTTGATGAGGCGAAGCCAAGGGTGGAGTGAGCAGATGCCGCATGGGAGTGGAACCGATAGGAAAATCACAGTTGTGGACTGCTCCCATTATGAATAGATAAGCCGAGAGAAAAAGCCGATGAGCAGGAGATCAAGGCGAACGGGATTTGGCTTGCGATAGAGTATTGGCAACAGTTCCACCTGTCTAAGCCCCCAGGGATCCCCATCTGTTGCCCTCCTCACAGAGCCGTCTTATGAAGATCGTTAAACAAACGGCTGATCAATTAATCGCCGGTCAAAACGGACAAACTTTTTTATTAATTTTTGGATTATTCTGGCTAGCACCTTGCTTGTTTGCAGTGTTTAGTATTCTCTATGGGGCGGGAGTGATGGAACTCACCTGCCAGCGTTCATCTAGCCAGACGATTACCTGTGAAAAAAAACAATCTCGCTTCTTTGGTTTTACGCAAGATCAGCCTATCACTATTCAACAATTGACAGGATCCCGTCTTTTACAAGAAACTCGTGAGGATGATGATGGGGATGATTATAACGTTTATCAAGCTATTTTATTAGATCTGAATAGTCCTGTTCCTATTACCGAATTTTCTACTGAATATCGACAAAAAAAACGAATTGTTGATCAAGTCAGTTTATTTATCTCGTCTACTCAGTCGGATCTGACACTTCACCGCGATCAGCGTTGGACATTGCAAGGAATATTTCCCCTAATTTTTATGATCCCTTTTGTGTTTGTTGGGGTAGGGATGATAGCCGGAGGCTTGTATAGCCGATTCTTTGTCTTTGATCGAGTCATGAATCGACTTTACTTAAAATCATCCATTACCCCGCTTTGGCAATGGCAAGAAGAATATCCTCTCTATGAAATTAACGCTATCGATCTCAACGAAGACAAAGACAGTGATGGAGATGCTGTTTATGAAGCTGAGGTTGTCTTGATCTCTGGCAAACGGCTGAGCCTATATCGCACCAGCAACCGTTCTGAAGCAGAAAAGATTAGCCAGCCTGTTCAACAGTTTTTATCTCATACATTACCTGCTCATGCTGAGTTTCACCGCCAAACTAAATCTTTGCCATCTGACCATTCCTCACCTGAAAGCCAGACAGAAGCTATATCTAAAGCTTCTAACTCTTCCGTAATTTTAGTGGGCAAGTATGGCACTTATTCAACCCAAAATCGTTTGATTGAGACGATGCCCGCCCCTCAACATTGTCATCATCGGGAGTTACTAAGTTTAGGCTTTGAGTCTCTAGGAGATTTACAGGTTGAAAAAATGTCTCTGATGTTGTGGGGCTATGCGCATGCTGAGGCCGATATGTATGCCGTTCTTTACGATATGGGATCCGACGAGGATAGGGTTGAGTTGCCCCCCATCCTTGATTTTTATACTATGTTTTCTAATGGAGCCTCGCTAACAACCTCCACCATGAAGTCCTGGATTAACGATCTGCCTGAGTACAAAATTTTCCGGAACGCTTATCCCAATGCCTCCATTCCTGAATTGTATAATCAGCATTTTAAACGGGTGATCGAACTCATCCCCCAATTGGGAAGTCCCCGCCCAACAGGGAATTTGCGCTATTTGGCAGCTAGCCTCGACGACTATCGCCGTCGTGAACCTTCCGGTTTTGGCATCAAAATTCTTCTCTATGCTCGCCCCATTTGGTCATGGCTCATGACGGGTAAAGTGATGTAAAAAAGAGAAGATTGTGAAAAAGAGAAAACACCGAGAATCACCCTTGATCCCAAAGGTGTGTCCATCTAAAGTAACCTCTTCTTAAGATCAAGAATTTATCCCAGATTTAATCTCCTATTAACCAGGATCCAGGCCAATCCCCCTGATGATATTAGCGAAACACTGACTATCCCCTGTCCAGGGATCCCTACTCTCGCGGCAACAGTTAGGTGAGCGTGATTCCTCGTAGGAAACATGTCTTGCTTTGCCTTTACCTGGTTTAACTAAACTTCACAGGTTTTTGTTGGATAACGTGGCTGGTTGTCTTGCTAAACCTGAATTTTCACTCCACATCAAACTTATCCTGTCTTAGCTTTTTTGAGTTCATCGCTGGTCTGAAAAGAGGATGTGTATTTTATGTTGAGATCTCATAAAAGGTTGGTAGCTTTGTTGGCATTTTTGTTGCCCTTAGTCTTGGCACTAGGCTTTGGGATCCCCTGGGCTACGGCTCAGGATGATACCACCATCAATGTCTACACCGCGTTAGAAGACGATCAAATTGCGGGTTACCTGCCCAAGTTTCAAGCGGCTCACCCCGATATCAAAGTCAACATCGTGCGAGATTCCACCGGAGTTGTGACAGCCAAACTCCTAGCCGAGAAAGATAACCCCCAGGCGGATGCGATTTGGGGTTTGGCGGCTACTAGCTTGCTGGTGGCCGATCAACAGGGCATGTTAGAACCTTTTGCTCCCGACGGATTGGATCGCATTTTGCCGGAATTTCGAGATAGCCAAGATCCTCCCCATTGGGTGGGAATTGACACCTATTTCTCTGCCTTCTGCGTCAACACGGTGGAACTGAAGAAGCGTAACCTGCCCATGCCCACCTCCTGGGCGGATCTGACCAAGCCCGATTACCAGGGGCAGATTGTCATGTCTAACCCCGCTTCCTCCGGCACTGGCTTTTTGTCGGTAGCCACTCTTTTACAGATGAAAGGGGAGGCGGAAGGCTGGAAATACCTGGATGCCCTGCACCAAAACATCGCCCAATACATGCACTCTGGCTCGAAGCCCTGCCGTACTGCCGGAGCCGGAGAATATGTTATAGGCATCTCCTTTGACTACCGAGCCATCAAACAAAAAGCTGATGGGGAGCCGATTCAGCCTGTTTTCCCCGCCGAGGGATCCGGTTGGGAAGTGGAGGCCAATGCCTTGGTTAAAAAGGCCGCCATCAAAGAGTCCGCCAAAACCTTCCTCAGTTGGGCAATCAGCGACGAGATCATGCAGGAATATGCCAAAAGCTTTCCTGTGACCGCCGCCAAAACCGATGTGGCGATTCCCGAAGGGTATCCTGCTGATCCGGTGGCGCAGTTGTTTAAGGGCAACGATCTGAAGTGGGCCGCCGCCAACCGTGAGCGCATTCTCAAACAGTGGACAGAAAAGTATGATGCCAAGTCGGAACCCAAAACCTAGGGGCTAGTCATGGCACTACTCAGGTAGTGGGTGAATGAGCGGCTGAGTTAACCTCCCTTCCCACGGCTCCTTTTCCCAAGATGGATAGGGTTGGGGAAGGGAGCCCTTCTGCAAATCAACTATCTTAGGGATCTTTAGCCATGCCCGATCTGCGCCCTGTTGAGGAATCCTCTATTCCTGCCGTGCTGCCCACCGCCGGAGCTGGGGTTGCGGATCCCTATCTGCATCTCCGTCACATCCACAAGCGATTTGGGAGTTTCACCGCTTTGCAGGAGATTGATTTAGCGGTGCAGCGGGGTGAGTTTATTTGTCTATTAGGACCGAGTGGCTGTGGCAAAACCACCCTTCTCCGGATCATGGCTGGCTTAGAGAAGCCGGATAGCGGGCAGATCTGGCAGGGGGGACGAGAGATCACGACTCTGCCCCCAGCCCAGCGGGACTTTGGCATTGTCTTTCAAAGCTACGCCCTTTTTCCCAACCTGACCGCTGCCGACAACATCGCCTATGGCTTGGTCAACGCAGGGATGCCCAAACGGCAACGACAGCAAAAAGTGGAGGAGTTGCTGGCTCTCGTCGGCTTGTCGGGATCCGAGGGCAAATATCCGGCTCAACTCTCCGGTGGGCAGCAGCAACGAATTGCCCTAGCAAGAGCTTTGGCGCTCTCTCCCGGCCTGCTGCTGTTGGATGAACCCCTCTCCGCCCTCGATGCTCAGGTGCGAGCCAATCTGCGGGGAGAGATTGCCCAACTGCAAAAGCGATTAGGGGTAACCACCGTCATGGTCACCCACGATCAACTGGAAGCCCTCACCATGGCGGATCGAATTGTCGTGATGAACCAGGGATCCATCGTACAGGTGGGATCCCCTTGGCAGATCTATCACCATCCTGCCAGCCCCTTTGTGGCTCGTTTTATCGGCATGATGAACTTCTTGCCCGCCGTTATCCAGACCAGCGATGGAGGGGGGGTGGGGGTGCGCTGTCGGGACTACCCGCTGCGAGTGGTCTCTGCCCAGTCATGGCCGATCGGATCGGCGGTGAACCTGGCAATACGACCCGAAGATATTCGACTAGGATCCCTAGACTATGAGACGGAAAATACTTTGACCGCAGAGGTGCTGCGCTCGGAGTTTCTTGGATCGGTTTATCGCCTGTGGTTGCGGGTGGGAGATGGATTGGAATTGGTGGCTGATGTCTCCGCCCAAGCGTCCCGCCATCTAGGTCATGAAACCAGGCTGCGGCTTCAGTTGCCCAGCCAGCATATCCTGCTGTTTGCCGATGCTAACCCTCTCCCCGCCCAATGATTCACTGATTCACTTAGACTGATTCACTTCGGAGGATCCCCATCATGGTGACCAGGCTAACCACCCCCGCGGGCTCCCCACCTCCACCCCTGCGGGTTGCTGCTTTTTCAGAAGTCTGGGTGCAACGGGTCTTAATTGGGGCTGTGGCGCTCTGGCTGCTGGGGGTGGTGATCCTCCCCTTGGCGGAAATCGTCGGGCGCAGTCTGCTCAATGCAGAAGGAGAATGGGTGGGTCTCGCCAACTACTACACCTATTTCACCACGCCAGGGCTATCGGTTTCCCTCAGCAATACGCTATGGGTGACGCTGAGCAGCACCTTAATTTCAGTCATTTTGGGCTTGGGCTTTGCCTATGCTCTGACCCGTACCTGTATGCCTGGGAAAGGGATCCTGCGGTTAGTGGCGATGCTACCCCTTTATTTGCCCTCCCTGGCTCAGGCGATTGGGTTGATCTATTTGTTTGGCAATCAAGGGTTAATTTCAACCGGATTCTTTGGCTGGTTACCGGAGTGGCGGATCCCTCTCTATGGTCGGATCGGCATCATCTTGGGGGAGGTGATCTATTGTTTTCCCCAAGCGGTTTTGATCTTAAGTACGGCTCTTTTGCTAGCAGATGCCCGCCTTTATGAGGCCAGTATTGCCCTGCGAACCTCCCCCTGGAGAACCTTTTGGACAGTTACGTTGCCGGGTATCCGCTTTGGTCTGGTCAGTGCTATTTTTGTCTGTTTTACCCTGGTGTTTACGGATTTTGGGGTGCCCAAGGTGGTGGGAGGCAATTTCAATGTCCTAGCCACCGATATCTATAAGCAGGTGATTGGCCAGCAAAATCTGGTGATGGGGGCAACCATCAGTGTTTTGATGATACTGCCCACGGGCATTGCCTTTATTATTGACCGCCTTGTTCAACAGCGACAGGTGGCGATGGTGGGTAGCCGTGTGGTGCCTTTACAACCCCGCCCTCAGCCTTGGCTGGACTGGGTATCTTTTGCCTTTTGTGCCCTCCTGGCGGGGATCATCCTGTTGGTGATGGCAGCGTTGCTAGTGGCCTCGTTGGTGAAGGTTTGGCCTTATCAACTCAGCCCCAGCCTGCGCCACTACAACCTGAATGCGGTGGCTGGAGGGGGTTATGCAGCCTATGGGAATAGCCTACGGATGTCGGTCTACACAGCGATTGCTGGAACGAGCATTGTTTTTGTCAGTGCCTATCTGGTGGAAAAATGCCGTGCATGGCAGCCCATCCGTTCTCTCATCTATCTGGCCTCTACCCTGCCTGTGGCGCTGCCAGGATTGGTCTTGGGACTGGCCTATATCTTTTTCTTCAATACCCCCGACTGGGGAGGGATCCCTAATCCCCTGCATGGTCTCTACAGCACGATGGCGCTGTTGGTGATCTGCAACATTGTCCATTTCTACACGGTGGGATTTCTGACGGCTAGCACTGCCCTCAAACAACTGGATCCTGAGTTTGAAGCGGTGGCATCCTCTCTAAAAGTGCCCTTTTACCAAACCTTTTGGCGAGTCACCTTGCCCCTTTGCTTGCCTGCTATTTTGCAGATCGGCACTTTTTTCTTTGTCCAAACGATGGTTACGGTTTCGGCGGTCATCTTTCTCTATCCACCAGATTTACGGCTGGCCTCGGTAGCCGTCGTCAACATGGATGATGCGGGCAATGTCGCTTCGGCGGCGGCGATGTCTACGTTAATTGTTTTGACCAGCTTAGCCATCCAAGCCCTCTATTGGGCAGCCACCCAACGCCTACGGCGGTGGAGTCAAGCTTGGCAACAGCGTTGATTGTCAGTCAAGCAAAGAAGCTTTAGGTGTGTTGTGCTCAGGCATCTTGTGTATAGAATTTATCATAGAAGAGTGCCAAGTCATTCTGGATATAGTTCAGATCAAGATTCCATATCAATTCAAGATATAGTTCAACAAAGCTAGGGAAGGAATGCTAGAAAGTTTCCAACGGATCAGCCCCACAGGGATGATGGTGACAATTATCCAATTTAGTCAGACGACTCTCACGGCAGCCAATGCTTATGTGGTGAAGGAAAAGTTAGGGGAGATTTTGACCAATCCCCAGCCCCTCTTGATCGACTTGAGCCATCTCATCCTGGTAGATAGTATGGGCATCTCGGTCTTGGTGTCGGCTTTGCGCTCCTGCCGGAGTCATCAGCAGCCTCTCAAACTCGCAGGGCTGCAAGAATCGGTCAAGATGATTTTTTCTATTACCCAACTGGATGCCCTATTCAGCATCTATGACACGTTGGAGGCAGCTCTGGCGGACTTTAGCTTTTCCCCCTAGAGGAATTGACTGCCGATAGGCCATTATCATCTGTATCGGGATCCAAAGTGCTGAAGGGATCCACCTCCGGTAGAGCGGGTTTGCGGGGTTGCCGATGCGCCAACCGCCAAGCTACCCATCCCCCGGCAATCACACCCGCCAACCCCCAGAGACTTCGGTAGTGCCAAGGCTGGAGAGATGGCATGGCCTCTCTAGAGGGGAAAGACCAAAAACTGGCGGAAGATTCTTGGGGAGGGTGCTCGGATATTGCCAGAGAGCCTTCTCCAGTGGCTTGCAACGGGGCTTGCACTTGGTTCCCAACAACTGACTCACTCCAAGGCATGAAGCTCAAGGCAATCCCAGCCAGCACCCCCAGCAAAGGGAATTTTCCCCATACCCCTGTCACAATTGATCGCCTCACGCCGTCGCTTCCCCCCCCTAGCTTCACTCTCCGCTCCAAGGGATCCCCCTCCTACTTGTGAAAGTACACCAACATGAGCAACCTGGGATCCCCTCCTATCCAGTCTTCCCCGCCCACTCTGGGGATCCCCTGCTGCTTTCTGTAACAAAGAATTGCGTTTTGTTAACACGCCCCCTTTAGTTTCTGGGATTTGACCCACTCTCTGATACAACGAAAGGGCAGCCATAGGAAAGAATACCCCCTTTGTATCTACCTGTCTCCACCGACTGAGACTCGGCAAGCAGCCTGAGATAGCTTGATTGTTGTCAATTTTGTTGTCAACTTTATCCTGGTTAGTTCGCAAGCATTGTCTCTAGCGTTGGGGCTGGGTTCTGCAATCTGGCTGATTTGCACTTTTGAATTGTCTAGGGAGCCTGAGCATGTTCACTTTGGTGAAGCCGACCATCCGCCACATTACCCCGACCGATTTGCAGAACCGAGTTTTGTTAAAAGTGGTTTACGTGGTGCTGGAACCGCAATATCAGAGTGCTTTGACAGCAGCCGTTCAATCCATCAATCGTCATCACCCCCACATGGCGGTTGAGATCAGTGGTTACCTGATCGAAGAGCTACGGGATCCCGCTTTTTATGCTGATTTTCAACGAGATGTGGCTGAGGCCAATATTTTTATAGCTTCGTTGATTTTCATTGAAGATTTAGCGGAAAAAGTCGTAGCGGCTGTTGAACCCCACCGAGATCGCTTGGATGCGGTGGTGGTGTTTCCCTCCATGCCACAGGTAATGCGACTCAATAAGCTGGGATCCTTTTCGATGGCGCAGTTGGGTCAGTCGAAGAGTGCGATTGCTCAGTTTATGCGGAAGCGGAAAGAGCAGTCTGGCTCCTCTTTTCAAGATGGCATGTTGAAGTTGCTGCAAACCCTCCCTAAGGTTTTGAAATATTTACCCATTGACAAAGCCCAGGATGCCCGCCATTTTATGCTCAGCTTTCAGTATTGGCTGGGGGGATCCGCTGAGAATTTGGAGAACTTTTTGTTGATGCTGGCGGATAAATATGTGCCAGCTTTGCAACATCAACTGAAATTCCAGGATCCCGTCACCTATCCTGATATGGGTATCTGGCATCCCTTAGCAGGGGAGATGTTTGAAGATGTCCAAGCCTATCTCACCTGGTATCAAAATCGTCAAGATATTGGGGATGATTTGAAGGATCCCCTCGCCCCCTGTGTGGGACTGGTTCTGCAACGTACCCATTTGGTAACAGGGGATGACGCCCACTATGTAGCAATGGTGCAGGAGCTGGAGTCGAAGGGTGCGAAGGTGATCCCAGTGTTTGCGGGTGGGCTAGATTGTTCCAAGCCTGTGGAGGCTTATTTTTGGCAACAGGGATCCCCATTGGTGGATGCGGTGGTCTCTCTCACCGGATTTGCCCTCGTGGGAGGTCCCGCTCGCCAGGATCACCCCAAGGCTATTGAGTCGCTGAAAAAACTGAACCGTCCCTATATGGTGGCCTTGCCTCTCGTTTTTCAAACCACGGAAGAGTGGGAGGAAAGCGATCTGGGTTTACATCCCGTGCAGGTGGCGCTGCAAATTGCCATCCCTGAGTTGGATGGAGCCATCGATCCGATCATTTTGTCGGGGCGGGATGGTGCCACGGGCAAAGCGATTGCCCTACAAGATCGCATCGAACTGATCGCGGAACGAGCTTTCAAATGGGCTAATCTACGCCGTAAACCCAAGCTGAACAAAAAGCTCGCCATCACGGTGTTTAGCTTTCCCCCCGATAAGGGCAACGTCGGTACTGCCGCCTATTTAGATGTGTTTGCCTCGATTTATAAAGTGATGCAAGCTCTGCAAGGAAACGGCTATGAGATCGAGGATCTGCCGGCTTCCCCCGCTGATTTGATGAACGACATTTTGCACGATGCCCAAGCCCAATACGCTAGCCCTGAACTGAACATTGCCGCTCGCATTCCCCTACGGGAGTATGAAAACCTCACTCCCTATTACGCCGGCATCGAAGCCTCTTGGGGACCTGCTCCGGGGCAACTTAATACCGACGGACAAAACATGTTGGTCTACGGCAAACACTACGGCAATCTGTTTGTTGGGGTGCAGCCAACCTTCGGCTATGAAGGGGATCCGATGCGGTTACTTTTCTCCAAATCCGCCAGTCCCCACCACGGCTTTGCTGCCTACTACACCTATCTGGAAAAAATCTGGCAGGCGGATGCCGTTCTGCATTTTGGCACCCACGGATCCCTGGAGTTTATGCCGGGGAAGCAGATTGGCATGTCTGGTCAATGCTATCCCGATAACCTGATCGGCTCCCTGCCCAACCTTTACTATTACGCCGCCAACAACCCCTCCGAAGCCACCATTGCCAAGCGGCGCGGTTATGCCTGCACCATCAGCTATCTCACCCCCCCCGCCGAAAATGCCGGACTCTACAAAGGTTTGAAGGAATTGCGGGACTTGATCAGCTCCTACCAAAGTCTGCGGCAAGGGGGACGGGGCATTCAAATTGTCAACGCCATTCTGGATAAAGCCCGCTTGGTTAACCTCGATAAAGATGTGGTTCTGCCCAGCCAGGAAGCTCAGGATCTGTCCCTAGAGGAACGGGATACCGTCGTCGGACGGCTCTACAGCAAGCTGATGGAAATCGAGTCCCGCCTTTTGCCCTGTGGACTGCATGTGATCGGGGATCCCCCCACCGCCAGCGAAGCCATCGCTACCCTGGTCAGCATTGCCAGTATTGACCGTCCCGAAGAGGGAATTTTGGGGTTGCCCCGCCTGATCGCCCAAAGCATTAACCGCGACATTGACCAGATCTATCGGCAACGGGATCAAGGAGTGCTGGCGGATATTGAATTGCTCGATCAGATCAACCAAGCCTGTCAAAAAGCCGTGGCGGCTCTGGTTCAAGAACAAACCGATGCCGAAGGGCGTGTTTCCAAAGTCTCTAAACTCAACTTTTTTAACATGGGTCGGCCTGCCCCCTGGGTCAAAGCTCTCAAAGAGGCGGGCTACCCACAGGTGGATGGGGAGTTGTTGAAGCCCCTGTTTGAATTTTTGGAGGAATGCCTGAAACAGGTGACCGCGGATCATGAACTGGGATCCCTGCTGCGCGCCCTAGAGGGGGAATACATCCTGCCAGGACCAGGGGGAGATCCGATCCGCAATCCGGGGGTATTGCCCACCGGCAAAAACATCCATGCGTTAGATCCCCAGTCTATTCCCACGTCAGCAGCCATTCAATCAGCGGAAATCGTGGTGCAACGGCTTTTGGATCGGCAACGGGCGGAGCAAGGGGGAAGCTATCCCGAAACTATCTCGGTGGTATTGTGGGGCACCGACAACATCAAAACCTATGGAGAATCACTGGCGCAAGTGCTCTGTTTGCTGGGAGTTCGCCCTCAGCCGGATGCCCTGGGTCGCATGAACAAGCTGCAACTGATTCCTTTGGCGGAATTGGGGCGACCCCGCATTGATGTCGTGGTCAACTGTTCGGGAGTTTTTCGAGATCTCTTTATTAACCAAATGGATCTCATTGATCGAGCCGTCAAATTAGCTGCCGAAGCGGATGAACCGTTGGAGCAAAATTTCATCCGCAAGCACGCCCAAGCTCAAGCCGCCGCGATGGGACTGACTCTGCGACAGGCCGCCACCCGCGTCTTTTCCAATGCGTCGGGATCCTATTCTTCCAATGTCAATTTGGCCGTAGAAAATAGCACCTGGGAAAACGAAGCGGAGTTGCAGAATATGTATCTCAGCCGCAAATCTTTTGCCTTTGGATCCGACTTGGGCAATCAACAAATGCGGCAGATCTTCGAGGCTTCCCTCAAAACGGTGGAAGTCACCTTCCAAAACCTTGATTCCTCCGAAATTAGCCTCACCGATGTTAGCCACTACTTTGACTCGGATCCCACCAAGCTAGTCGCCAGCCTGCGGGGAGACGGCAAAACTCCTGCCGCTTATATGGCGGATACCACCACCCCCAACGCCCAAATCCGCACCCTTTCCGAGACCGTCCGCCTGGATGCCCGCACCAAACTGCTCAATCCCAAGTGGTATGAAGGGATGCTCAAGCACGGCTATGAAGGGGTAAGAGAAATTTCCAAGCGCCTCGTCAACACCTCCGGTTGGTCAGCCACCGCCGGAGCCGTTGATAACTGGGTCTACGAAGAAACCAATGCCACCTTTATTACGGATGAAGCCATGCGGGAACGGCTCCTCAACCTCAACCCCCATTCCTTCCGCAAAATTGTCGGTTCTCTGCTAGAGGTGAACGGGCGAGGGTATTGGCAAACCTCCCAAGCCAACATCGAGAAACTACAAGAGCTGTATCAAGAGATCGAGGACAAGATTGAGGGGGTTGAGTAGAGAGGAGGATCCCCCTGAGCATTCGTTCTGGGGCTATCCATACGAATGGGGAAATATAGCCCTTCCCTGTTAAATGAGAAACAGGGAGGGCACACTTCATTTTCATTACACTTGGGACAGGGCAGTTTCCGGCAGACAAACCTTGGTTCCACCCAAACCGCAATATCCACCAGGATTTTTCGCCAGATATTGTTGGTGATAGTCTTCGGCAAAATAAAATTCAGGGGCATCCAAAATTTCAGTGGTAATTTCTCCGTACCCCGCCATGCGGAGAGCCTTTTGATAAGTCTGCTTGGAGGCTTCAGCTAGCAGCTTTTGCGCCGCTGAATAGACATAGATACCTGAGCGATATTGGGTGCCTGAATCATTGCCTTGACGCATCCCTTGAGTTGGATCATGGCTCTCCCAAAAGATTTTTAGAAGGGTTTCATAGCTAACCACCTGGGGATCAAAGACCACCCTTACCACCTCGTTATGGCCGGTCATGCCTGTACAGACTTCTCGATAAGTTGGGTTGGGGGTAACCCCTGCCGCATAGCCAACGGCGGTGGAAAATACCCCTGCTTGCTGCCAAAACTTCCGCTCGGCTCCCCAAAAACAGCCCATGCCAAACATGGCCAATTCCATGCCAGCCGGATAGGGAGGCTGGAGCGGGTTGTGGTTGACAAAGTGATGCTCAGGTACCGGCATCGCCTGAGAACGCCCAGGTAGTGCTTCAGTAACAGTCGGGAGGGTGAGTTTCTTGCCAAATCCAAAAAGTGCCATTGCTCAAAACCTCGTGTGGAGTGTGGATGCCGGAAACCAGTCAAACGGAATGTTTACGTTCTGTTTACTTTATTTAATGATAAGCGGAAATCCTGAAAGGCTTCTGAGAAGGCAGCCACAAATCCTGTTATCCTAGACAAGCTTTGCAATCTATTCAGCACTGTTTCTGCGTTTTCAGGGATCCGACACTATGGCACGCCTATACTACGACACCGATGCCAACTTAGACTTATTGGCCGACAAAACCGTTGCCATCATTGGCTACGGCAGCCAAGGGCACGCCCATGCTCTCAATCTGCACGATAGTGGCGTTAAGGTGATCGTAGGACTCTATCCGGGCAGTGGCTCCTGGCAAAAGGCCGAAGAGGATGGGTTACGGGTCAAGACGGTGGCGGATGCCACGGCGGCAGCCGACTGGGTGATGATTCTCTTGCCAGATGAAACCCAAAAGCAGGTGTTTGCCCAAGAGATTCGTCCCAACCTGCAACCGGACAATGTTTTGCTGTTTGCCCACGGTTTTAATATTCACTTTGCCCAGATTACCCCACCCCCTGATGTGGATGTGATCATGGTGGCTCCCAAAGGCCCCGGACATTTGGTGCGGCGCACCTATCAAAGTGGGGAGGGGGTGCCTTGTTTATTTGCCGTTCAACAGGATGCTTCTGGGATGGCGCGGGATCGAGCCATGGCTTATGCCAAAGGGATCGGTGGTACGCGAGCTGGCATTTTGGAAACCACCTTTCGGGAAGAGACGGAGACGGATTTGTTTGGAGAACAGTCGGTGTTGTGTGGTGGCTTGACCGCGTTGATCAAAGCAGGCTTTGAAACCCTGGTAGAAGCGGGCTATCAGCCAGAATTGGCCTATTTTGAGTGCTTGCATGAGGTGAAGCTGATTGTGGATTTGATTGTGGAGGGTGGCTTAGCCAAGATGCGCCACAGCATTTCCAACACGGCTGAGTATGGGGACTATACCCGTGGCCCTCGCATCGTTACGGAACAAACCAAAGCGGAGATGCAGCAGATTCTCAAGGAAATTCAAACCGGACAGTTTGCCCGCGAGTTTGTCTTAGAAAATCAAGCCGGCAAACCAGGGTTTACGGCGATGCGGCGGCGGGAAGCCGAGCACCCCATTGAATCGGTTGGGAAAGAACTGCGAGCCATGTTTAGCTGGCTCAAGAAGTAGATCCAATCTCTATCGAAAATCTATCAAGGATCTGCTGAGGATCCCCTGTTCGTGAAGGCGGAATGAGGGGATCCCGGCTTTAGGCATTAACGGATCCCGGCTCCATCCCCAACATCTGATCATCCATAGAGGTACGAACCAAAAACAGGCAACCCTCCTCTGTATGCGGCCCATGCACACTCCCCGGATCAGAGCGCAGATAATCACCAGCCCGAAAAACCTGCTCACCCACCACCAGGGATCCCTCCAGCATGAGAATTTCTTCCACCCCCGCATGGCGATGCCAAGGGTAATGGGATCCAGGGGCAGCCTTTAACAGGGCTGTGCGTTGTCGCCGTTGTGGATCTTCATGCAGGATGGCTACTACCACGCCAGGAATGCCGATTTCCCTCCATAGGAGCGATTCCAACCGCCTCACTAGCAACAGGGGAGGATCCGGCGGTTCCAGACCTTGCATAACTCTCGATTTGAGAGCCGCGATGCCCCTCAGTTGATCCGCAGACAAAAAGGGCAATCCGTAGGGCAGCGCCGCCCAGACATTCCCCCAGATTTGCCCTTCCTCCTCCAGTTGGGGATCCCGGATCAACTGCTCCGCCAGTTGCATCTGCTCCGTAACCGATAGTGTCCCCTCCCCCAGAGCAGCAAGCGCTACCAGAGGCCAATCAGGAGTATCAGGGTCAAAAGGGGCGGCCATAACATTGAGCGGGGTACTGGGAATGAAGAAATAACAAATTCTCAGGAGAGAGGAGAAAGAAAGGGGGAAAGCCTTAGGAAAGTTCCGGCCAGCCCACCTGCTGCAAGGCTTGTTTGAGCTTGACTAGCCCCAGTCGCAGGCGGGTTTTAACGGTACCCAGGGGAACCCCAGTCTGTTCCGCGATCTCAGCTTGGGTTAGTCCCTTAAAATAGACCAGATCGATCACCTGCCGTTGCTCAGCCGGGATTTGTTCCAGAGCCATCAACACCTGCGAACGACGTTCTTCTAGGAGTAGATGATCGTGGGGATTCTCCGCAAAACGAACTTCTATCTGTGCCACCTGTTCGGATACCTGCACACTGCGGGCGGAGCGCTGTAGGGAGCGGAGGCGATCCAGAGCACGGCTACGGGTCATCATAAACAGCCAACCATCCACCCGTGCGCGGGTAGCATCATAGCGTTCAGCCGTTCGCCATACCTGACTAAATACGTCGATCACCACCTCCTCAGCTTCCTCTAGGGATCCCACAATCCGGTAGGCCACCCCAAGGAGGATACGTGCATAGCGGTCATAAAGATCTGAGAGTGCCCCCTGATCCCGTTGAGCAATTTTGACGATCAGCGCAGATTCATCGGAGAGATCCGGGTGAGTCATAGGATGAGGATATCCTCCGGCAGGCCATCTGGAGAAAGGCTAAGGGACTGCTTACGAATTATGCCATTCCCAGGGATCCGCCAAGGAGTGGATGGAGCACCACCAAGGGATACTCCCTCAAGGTAGATTAATTTATCTAGGGATCCAAGAAAAGTCTGTATCGAAAGTCCACAGCCTCAGCGGCTTCTCTACTATGACTCCAATATGACTCCAACCTAAGTATTCCAACCCAAAAACAAATCCAGCTCACGATGAAACTAGCCACCATTGCCCTTAACACCAGTAGTACCGCTGTGCTTGTCGTAGACGATCAGATGGCTCCCGTGCGCCACTTGCCTGGGCGAGAAGGGGCAACTGACCTGCTGCCCCTCATTCGGGATCCCTTAACCCCGCAAGAGGTCGAGCAACTGTACCGTCTGCTTTGCCCCCAACCCAATATCCACTGGCTGCCCCCGATTATTCATCCCCCCAAAAATATGCTTTGTGTGGGCAAAAACTATCGGGAACATGTGCAGGAAGGAGCCAGGGCGGAAGGGATGCCAGCCCATTTGCCCAGCCACCCCATCTGGTTTAGCAAGGCTCATACTGCCCTGGTTGGCTGTGGGGATCCCATTCATGCCCCTGGCTGCTTAGGGGAAGCCTTGGACTATGAGGGGGAATTAGCCGTCGTGATGGGCTGCTCTGCCCGCTACCTAACCCCGGAGACGGCGCTTGCCTGTGTTTTTGGCTACACAATCCTCAATGATGTCACAGCCCGCAATCTCCAACAGCAGCGCAAACAATGGTTAGTGGGCAAGTCGGCGGATAGCTTTGCCCCCTGTGGGCCAGTGGTAGTGACGGCGGATCAGATCCCTGACTATCGGCAACTGCGGATCCGCACCTGGGTTAATCAAGAGCTGAGGCAGGATGAGCTGGCCAACCAGATGCTGTTTGACCTGCCGACGCTGTTAACAGACATTACCCAAAGCATGACCCTCGAACCTGGGGACATCATCGCCACAGGTACTCCGGCGGGGGTGGGGTGGGGAATGGATCCCCCTTGCTATTTGCGAGAAGGAGACACCGTCTCGATTGAAATAGAGCCGATTGGCATCCTGAGCAACAAGGTTGTGTTAAGTGCCAATATCTAGGGCTCCCTCTGGAGGGATTGACATACTCATCCACTCAGCCTGTCGGTATGGATAGAGATTCTAAAGCCTCACGAATTAGGATTGCTATAGTAAGCGTTTTTAGCAGGGGTGCTCCGCTTGTAGTCGCTCTCCCCTTGCGACTGGGCAGCGTGATATCCTCAAAATATTACGGATCAACAAGATCTATGTTTATTGTGAATGCTAAATAAAGATTTGTTAGAGCCTTTTGCCGGATCGCAGTTGTTGAAACGCAACCCTTCCAGCCTTAATCTCCGGCGCAACCGCTTGTGGATGGTTTGTACCCTGCTTCTGTTGCTGGTGGGATCCCCTAACCGTCTGTTTCACCACTTTATCGGGGCGTTGCTGGGTCTAGCTCCTCTTTTTTATGGGGTGGATGGTCGTCCCTGGCGGCAGCAAATCAAAACCGCCGGAGGGATCTGGTTTCTCTTCTGCCTATTCGTCTTTTGGACGGATTTCTTTTCGGTGAAAGTGCTGAGCTGGGCAGAAATTGTTGGGGGCATCGTTGTCGCTCCGCTGCTGCCCTTGTTCTATATAGCGGCCACTCTGCTCAGCCTCAATTTGACCCGTGCCCTCCCTCCATTCCTGCGTCCCCTGGGCATCGCCTCCGTCTGGACAGCTTTGGATGGGATCCTTAATCTCATTTGGTTTCCGATTCCGTTCCATTGGGGATCCCTGCTCTATGACTGGACGGTCGGGATCCAAATCGCCGATGTTACCGGTATTTGGGGGGTTACATTTGTCAGTGTCTTGATTAACGCCACCCTGATGGGGGTGGGGCAACAGTGGTGGCAGTCCCGTTCCTTGCATCGGCCAAACCCTAACCTCTGGGGATGCCTAGGGATTGGGTTGGTGGTGAGCGGTTGGGTGATTGGCTACGGGCTAATTCGCCTGCCTGCTTATCAGAACCTGACCCAGGACAGCTATCAGGTGGCGGCGGTGCAGATGGTGGGCTGGCTGGAGCCGGATCGCCGTTGGCAGTATCGGGAGCAGCGTTATCTGGAACTGCAAGGATTGTCGCGCTTGGGTATTGCCAGGGGCGCACAGCTAGTGGTCTGGCCGGAAGGTGCCCTACGTGCCCGTTTTCTCAACACCACCCTTCAACCCTACATTTTGGATCCCTTGTTTGAGGTATTGCCGCCGGAGGGAGGACTCATTTTGGGAGCAACCGAGCCCGATCCCAAAACACAAGATTTGCCGGATGAGCAAGTGAAATTTATCAATGCAGCTCTCTTGTTTCGCCAGCAGGGCAACTTCCTTGATCAGTATGGCAAACAATGGATCTTTCCTTATTTTGAAACCGCCCGTTATGTTCCCTCTGCAGAGGGTTATCGCCCTTTGAATGGTGGATCTACCTTAGGGCAGTTGGGAGTAATGATCTGTCTGGAGAGTGTTTTGCCCAGCCCCAGCCGCCGCTTGGTTCAGAGGGGGGCAGAATCCTTGATCGTCATCTCAGATGATAGCTGGTTTGGCAACAGCAATTGGCCGAAACTGCATGGTAATCTCTCTATCTTTCGCGCTATTGAAAACCGTCGCAGCATAACATTTGTCAACAACACGGGTGGCAATCTGATTGTGGATCCATCGGGAGAGATTCAAGCCGCTGGCACTATTTTTGAGCAGGATGTAGTAGTGGGGCAAGTGTTCTTGGGGCAGGAAATCACTTTTTATACTCAATTGGGGGATTGGTTTAGTTATCTCTGTATAACTATTCTATTGGGATTAGTTGGATCCCGATGGAGTCATTTCTACCAAACAAGACTGAGTCATAGGAGTAATTAAAAAATCCCTCCCCCCTACCTGCAACGGGTGGAGGGTAGGAATTGAGAGGGATCCCTAGGAATCTAGGTGAGAACAAATCAATCAATAACAGACAACAAGAAACCCAGCTATTGCAGAGTAGCCCAAATACCTAAATTTTCGTCACGGGCACGGGTTTGCAAGCCAGAAAAATAGTTGTCATATTTGATGTTATGGCTATAAGGAACAACAGTAGCCAAGCCATTCCGCACTAAAACGGCATTAATTTGCTCCCCGTGCAGCCAAACATAGGCCTCGACTAAATCAGTGGCATCCTCGTCCCGCAGGAGTTTGTCTCCCTCCAGTTTGACAACCTGAAATTGAATTTTGGACTTAAGCAACTCAACCGCCTGCCGACTGTAGGGCTGCTCGTCCGGTAGGGGAGCCTGGATCCCGGCCAACCGAACTTTGCGAAGGGTTTGTTCGCCATCAATTTGAGCAACAATCGTATCGCCGTTCAGAACACCCACTACTGTCGCGTAAGGATAGCGATCAAATCGCCAGTTATCAAAGTAGTAACTGGTATCGGGCACGACCCGCGGCTCGCCAAACCCATAGCTTTTGCCTGTCCATGCCGCCGCTAGACATCCCAATGTCAATAGACCCAGTGCAACCCGCTTGAACATATCTTTCTTTCCAGCTAGCAGTCACGGTGATTGTATCCGCAACTGAGCTAAAAACAAGATCTTTCTTCAGGCTGAGTGATCCGGCGGATTCTGGGTAGGAGCTTAACGGAAAGGAAAATATACGAGGTCACAAGTCAAGGTACCCTTCGCATTGACTAAAATCTCGCTAGGGAAATCTATTCTTAATATATCCACAAGGGAAAGGAGAAAGTCTCCCCAAATAAGACCCAGACTTAGCATAATACAAATATCTGCTCGGAGCAATTGCCAGTAAAACTCATAGTGCTAAGGGAGAGTCATAGAATTTTTCTACCACTTTCTGATAAAGATTAATATAGGAATTAATCATATCTTCTGAGCGGAATCTAAGTACATTTTGCAGCCCTTTTCGAATAAGATCTTGTCGAAGTTCAGGCTTTGTAAGAACGGTATAAAGATGTTGAGCTAGAGCTTGTTCATCCTCCACAGAAGCCATGAGGGCAGCATCTCCAGCCACTTCGGGTAAAGGCTCTTGACTACTACACACAACAGGACATCCACAAGCTTGAGCCTCAATAATTGGCCAACCAAACCCTTCCATGCGAGAGGGAAAAAGAAGTGCTTCGGTGCAGTTATACAAAATCTCTAACTGCTGGTTGTTAATACTAACCAATGAAACTACACGAGACTGAATTTGTTTATCAAAAATATATTGATTCATGGATAATGTAAACGGCTTGCCAACCATAACAAGCTTGATAGGCAAATCTGGATATTGTTGAGTAAGTCGGTAAAAAATTGACAGAACACCCATTCTGTTTTTGTACCATTGGTTGCCTCCAACATGCAAAACAAAAGGACAATTGTTAGTATCAACGACTTGAGATAGAAGTTTTTTTGCTTCAACGATAACCTGATAGTTATAATTTAACCCCATATGAATAACACAGGTTTTTTCCAACGGCAACTGACTGATTCGCAACAAGTCACGCTGCGTATTTTCAGAGATACATGCTACCCATTGAGATTGATTAATCCCCTGCAAAATCCAATGCTGGAGTAAACGTCCTGTTAAACCTATCTTATTTTCGGGAAATTCATTAAAGGCAGAACGTATGGCTAATAAATCATTGCAAGTAAGCAGGGAAGGTTTCGATCTAAAGTAGCCGTTATAAATGGCATTTGAATGATCAATAACATGGATAAGATCTGCCAATTTTACCTGCTCTTTCAAGCTGCTATCAAATAATATATATTTATCAATATACCCCAACCATTTTCTCGCATTGGGTACAACCCATTGGATCCCTCCTAAATATACCTGAGGGCGAATGACTACTACTTCATACCCTTTTTCTCTAAGACCCTCCTCAAGCATATGAGTGAATCTCTGCATACTTTCTTGAGCATCTGGTAAGTAGTTCCCAACCAAGAGGATTTTCATGAACTAAACCAGATGGAATTAGGTATTAGGTGAATTCTTGTATTGCATTTTAAGCCACCCTTGGCAAGCAGACAAACACAAGCCACTACTAAAAATAGCAAACCCTAGAGATGTTGGCGGGCCAAATTGACCGATAGACAAGTTGATAGCGCAAGTTGTAAAAAGTAACCAACTAAGAATATTGCCCATCTTAATTTGAGAAAATGATAGCATTCCTAACCAGACCGCCAAAGAAACTCGGAGAAGAATAAAAGACAAACCTAAGATAGGACCACTTTCTACAACAATTCGATCCCACTCCCCCTCGGCACCCAATAAGAAAGTTCGTTGACCCGTTACTAACGCTGCCCCTGTGTTGGTACCTAACCCTACTCCAAACCCAAAAAGAGGTAGACTGCCATCAATACGAGCAAAAGGATCAAATCCAGATAAAAACCTCGCAACAAACCCCTCGAAACCACCCTCGCTTCTGCCGGCAGTAGTAACCCGCGCTTGAAAAGTAGCCAATCCTTGATCCAAAAAGGATTCTTCTCCAGATAAAAGAGTATCAAATAGAATAATAGCAAAAGATACTATTGATAATATTACTATAATTTTGCTAATTTGCTTAACAAGCTGCGGTCTATTGAAATATGTGGTAAGCAACCCGATGAAAAACACAATTAAAACTGAGCCAAGCAAACTACGACTTATGGAAACAACGGTTGCTGCTCCCAATCCTAAACTAGATGATATCAATAACATTGGCGAAAAACTTCCTGGTGTTAACAATCCATATAATAAGAAAGCTGTCATTAGTGGCATATATCCTATTGGCCCACTAATAAAAGTAAAAGGACCAGGAGGTCGGATACGCCCCAAGGCTGCTTGTATTTGCACTGCTTCCTCTCCTCCGGCACCTACATTCAAAATGTGGTTGGAAGGAAGTCCGAATTGCAAAATCATTAGAAGCGCTATTGGGATCCCCGCAATCAATATCCATCGACCAATTTTAATCACATCTTGAAAAGATAAAACTCTTGCCATTAGAAAAATAAGTGGCAGATGTAAAAAGTTTGTCCGAATGCCATAAGCAATAATTAGTAAACTTCGACTGATTGGGATCCCTCCCCCTAACCCTTCACTAGTCAATAGTGGAACCAGCAATCCTCCTAGAGTGAAAGCTATAGATAATCCAAAGATAATCGTGATCCAGCGATTGCGGGGAAATACACCTGCTTGCCATGCCTGCCAATACATATACAAAACAACAGGATCCCTAACCACTAAGAGGGGTGCAGAAAGCTGTGGCAAGACCCATTTCCGTAAAGCTCCTTCAAATATTAATAATCCGAAATATACCCAAATAGCTACCAGAATCCGTTTCTCAGCTTTTTGAGAAGGCATAGGAGACGGGAAAGTAGCAACCAAATTTCTCATAAAGCTAGTGAAGCATATTCTTGGATAGCTGTCACAATTATTTGACTATATCGATCCCAGGTGAGTTGAGCAGCCTTCTCTCGGCTATTTTGGCTCATCTCTTCCCAATGATCTCGATGATCTGCAAACCAGGCAATCTTTTCAGCGATAGCTTCGGGAGATCGAATGGAGACTAGAAAGCCAGTTTTGCCATCTTCAATTAAATCCTCTCCACCCGTATTGGATGTAATAATAAGGGGTAAGCCACAACTCATGGCCTCCTGTTGAACTAAGGCTCGTCCCTCTACAATTGAAGGTAAGACTAAGACATGACAGGTTTGCATGAGAGATAGAACCTGGGGGTGTGGTCGAGGTGGTTCATAAATGAAATTGGGATAATGAGATCGGTAGAAAGAAAGAGGTGCTAGTGCTGACCCTAACACAACTAGTTCAATATCAGAACGATTGAGAATCCTACAAGCAGCAAATAAATCAGCTAAGCCTTTACGCTGAGATAAAGAACCAGCAAATAAAACACGAAGTTTAGGGTAAGTAAGTCTAAAATTAGTATAGCTTATATCAATTTTTATAGTGGGGGATCCAAATTCAGATACTACTACCATCTTTGATTTTTTGATATCTAGAGGAAGGCTATTTCTGACAAATTTACTGGGGCATATAACTACATCACTTAATTGCAGTTCTTCAGTCTTACGATTTAATTTTTCTAAAGAATTTCGTGTTCCGACAAGACTAAACTCCCATTCAGGTAAACGCTGAGCTTCTTGATTAAGTAAACTTTGGCTTGTTTCCCAATAGGCAATTGGCAAATCATAAAAACAAGCAATTCCTATCTGCTTAGCTTGATAGAAGGTTTGCAATGCTCCATCTTCGTAAGCATAAACTCCTTTAACAGATAGCAATTTATCAAGATCTGAAGCCACATATCGATCCAAGTCTTGATAAATTTTATCAATAGATGCCCATCCTATTTCATGCTGAGTAAGAAACGACCATTTCATACGAGACGCTATTAGTCGAGCACATTCGAGGAAATACCTTTTTTTAATTAGTGATCCAGGAATTTCAAAGTTACGACGAAGCAACTCTTGTCTAAATGGTTCAGCAAGATATCTTAAGAACCAATCATCAGATTGTATTGAGATGGTCGTATAAAAAGCGGAAAGAATACCCGAGCTATAAACTTTTTTCAGCAAACTCTTTGAATTTGCATTGCCAGTGGGGTGTGTAAAAACCAGCATTTTTTAGCTGCCCAAATAAGCAAAAACGATTTTAGTTAAAAATATCATATGAACTCAGATCGTCGATAAAGGCTCTAGATTGTAGGCGGTGGATCCCTTCGGATGGCTGCTTCCATAACTTTGAGATAGGCTTTCGTCACATGAGTAGGATGATGTTTCTCAAGATGCTCAGATGCAAATGATTGATAGTAGCTTATTTGTTCAGGCTGCATTAAAAGTAACTTAATCTCCTCAGCAAGCGCATTAGCATCCCCATTTGGAAAGGTCAGTCCACAGGAGCCAATGGCGTCTTTTAATCCACCCCCCTCTGATCCAATAACGACACAGCCACATGCTATCCCTTCTAAGGCAACAATACCAAATGGTTCGTTCCAGCGAGATGGAATGACCATAATTCGATGAGCATTAAGTATTTTTACTAACTCTTCTCCACGCTTAACACCTAAAAAGTCAAGTTGAGATCGGATCCCCAGCTCATGTGCTAAACCTTGAAGATTAGACATTTCAGAGCCATCACCCACAATGGTTAGTGAAGGTAAAAAACCTTGATTTTTAAGAATGAATAAAGCCCTGAGTAACAGATCTACTCCCTTATCAGAAACGAGACGACCAACAAAAATTAAGTCTCTTACCTTAGGGATCCCTAACCATCTTTTGAATAGATCTGCTTGGTAAGGGTTTTCAATAACAACTGAGAAAACTGGCAACGATGATGCGGTAGCCCTACTATTAGCAATATTGTAAGCCTTTTTAAGTAAGTTAAGCTTAACTTTATCAATCATGGAGGGCTGGCCACTAGGACGAGAGATCCAAGTGGCATGACGAATAACCTGAGGCTTATTAAATAAAAAAGATAACCAGCCTAATTGCAAGCTTATATTATTATGAAAAACAATGTCTGCCCATAAACAAGAATTTAGCAAGTCTGATAGAGATGGTCTTCTAACAATCCTATAAGTTAGATTCTTGGGATCCATACTCTCTTCAGACATCGTGATTACTTTTACATCATGTTTCATCATAACCATCTGCTCAGCGATGATTTCACCAATAGTTTCTACACCACCAACATCTGGATAAAACTTATACGATAGAAGAAGTATCTTCATTGTTAATTAGTCCCAGTCGAACTCTATACCAATAAGCTCAAAAAGCTGATGATTATACTGAGAAAAATAATTAGTGAGTTGCCTGCGAGTATTGAGATCCAGTCCATGCGAGTAGTTTCTTGTATTATGGGGTTTAAATTCTTTTAGCTGATAGTTTTGGATAGGTAAATTAAGAAACTTTTGAACCTCAAGAAAAACATTGTGAGTATCACCAAAGAGCTTTTCAGTTTCTAAAACTAAAATATTATTTCTCGGAAAGCATGAGAGAAAACGAGCTAACTGATCAACATAGATACTCTTATGTAAATAGGCAAAGTCCATACAATACTTGCTGTAAAAGTGCTGATCATTTAACATTTTTTGTAGTTCACCCTCTATTTTAGAGGAATCCTCTTCTATGGCTCTTTCAAATGACCTAGATTCCCGTTGATAGGTAAGATTATGGTTGTAGTGAGAGTAAGCTCTATCTACTGGGTTTCTAAGCAGAAAGATAATTTTTGCATTGGGACAAGCTTGAGTAATGCGACTAGCTGAGTGAGGGTAAAACATATAGTTTGGAGATGCTTCAAACGTCAGATAAAAATTATTTCTAGATTTTATTGGAAAATTACTTTTATACCATAAGCTACCCCGATTATATTTTTCATTAAAATAGTGAATTTCTTTCCATACATCTGGAGGCAAAACAACGGAAGGGTGGCTTTGCAGATATTTATAAAGAGACGTCGTGCCTGCCTTTTGAGCACCAACGATTATAAAATCTGGCATTGATCTAAAAGAACTAGTTATGATGCGAAAAACGTGATTAAAATTCGACCTTCTTGTAACTTTCATGTCGATTTTCGATTTTAGTGAAATGATATACTAGCCTCACGGAGTTAGGATTGGGATTTAGCTCTAAACAATACCCATCTTTGTCCTTCTCTACGATATTCACTGATAGCTTTTAGAGCATTATCTTTACTGTTGAGGAAATTTAATTCTGGGAAACTGTCTGGGTTACGCGGCTGAGATGAAATTAGTTTTGCAGTATGAGTTACGCTAAATCGTTCTATTAAAGGATCCGTAATATTGTTTTCTTGTGTATCGTGCAGCTCGATTAATAAATCGCTCCTAGAAAGTCCTCTAATAGCAACTTCATCAAAGAGAATGGCTTCATAGCCTTCACAATCACACATAATAAAACAACGTTTATTTAACTCCGACAAATATTGCGAACTGCACCAGTTTTTGAAAGTCATTTGATGAGCTACATCATTTAGGATGGCCATCTTTTTACAAAAATCTAATTCTCTTGGTTCTGTATCAAACGCAATGACAGGTAAGTCCGTTTTTAATGCTAAACCAACTGCGTAATATCCTTCTGCTGAGCCAATATCAATTACACACTCGTACTGACTTTTCGCATTGAGGATGATGGCATCAAGGCTTGAATGAAGCTCCATCTCATAGGATCCAAGAAGTTTTGGTATGCTGTGTCTAACTGCTAAAGATTCTTGAGGGTAAGTCATGCCTGAAAACAAGCCATGTAAAACAGTTGTTCCGTAGTTATCAATAAATTGGCGATTGATTATATCAAGTCCTTGTCTTTGAAGAAATCTATGTTGATAATTTCTTGACCGGATAGAAATTATTTTTGTAAAAAGTGGAGTTGGGAGAATTAATTCAGTCACCTTTCTTAGAGCAGATTTTATTGATTGCATAGAGATATATCCCCTCAAGAAAGGAAAAAGCTATATTCTAAAGATAAAGATTTTGACGAATGGGTTTGATATAGCTTAAAAGCTCTTTCGGATATGAGACTCGCATTGATAAGTTCTGATTTTCTTGTTGCTAAAGTGTCAGCGCAAATAAAGTAGTTCTCCTGATCTTTATACTCTAAAATTACTTTTTTCTTTGAAGATATAATTGAAACTAGACCGTGCGCCAGAAATGAAGCAAAAATTGTCGATTTGTTCAACAAGTATAATGGAATTAACAATAAACCCATTTTTGAATCTTTTAAGAGGCTAGATATATTCATTGGGTCTAATATACCATAGTTATTAACATTTAAGATTTCCCCACAGGCTGGCTTGCCAGGGCCGATATCTACAATCGATTGTATTCCTAGCTTTTCACAAAATGGTAAGAACTCTGACCAGTGATTATAAACCTCTTGTCTTCTACCTAAACCGCCAAAAACGACCGCCTGGGGCTTACGTTCTTCAAAAGAAGGCAAACAATCAGGTTCACCCACATTAGAGAACACAGGCAATATCTTCAACCAATCTCGAGTAGAACGATAAAATGGATCTAAATTGCGAATTACTTCGCCATAAAACTCATTAGAAGTAACACAGATTTCGCTGATTCTTAATAGATCTTGAGCCACCACAATTTGAGCAGGGCGATACCAAAATTCACTCTTCCACATTGGGCCAGAGGCATAGACTTCATGAAACATGGTCACCAAGGGATCCCTTGCTTTTTTGTGCCATTGCTTGAGTCCTTCAGACAACCAGAATGGCGCACCCCTACGGGCGTAGCCATATCCCACGTAGTGCAAAAGGACTGGCATAGAGGTACTACTGTCAAGGGATCCTATTAAACTAGTGTCGGTGCGACTGGCAACGGTTCTCACCTCAAACCCCTCAATTTCACTGCCTCCATGCCACTCAGGATTGCCCACAATGAATATGGAATTTATGCCGTGATGTTGGCGCATGGCTCTTGCCAAAATGAGCGCATAATCACCGACTCCACTGATAGCCGGAGGTAATGTGGGCACAATTTGTAGAATGGTTTTTCCCATGAGACTAATGTTAGCCCTAAGTTCCCCATTTGGTTGAGGATCTTACCACAACATTTCTCTTGGCTCTTGAGCAGGCTCTAGGTGCCCCCCATCAGATTGGGCAGATATCCGAGCGGAGAAGGGGAGAATGATAAAATAAGAGTGCTATCCACCCCTGTATGGTTGGTTGTGCTGACAGTCTAAAGGCTGACGAGGCAACCCATTCAGGGATCCCTCAAGGCAGTATTCATGAGCGACCACGATTCGTCCCTGCGGATCATCCCCACTGACTTGCAGCAAGAGATGGCTCAATCCTACCTGGAATACGCCATGAGCGTGATTGTGGGACGAGCCTTGCCCGATGCACGAGATGGGCTGAAACCTGTGCATCGACGTATTCTCTACGCTATGCACGAGTTGGGACTTAGCCCGGATCGCCCCTTTCGTAAATGCGCCCGTGTGGTGGGGGATGTCATCGGGAAATACCATCCCCATGGAGATGTGGCGGTTTACGATGCCCTAGTGCGGATGGCTCAAGACTTCTCCATGCGGGAACGTTTGGTGGATGGTCATGGCAATTTTGGTTCGGTAGATAATGATCCACCTGCCGCCATGCGCTACACCGAGTGCCGCCTGACCGCCCTTTCCCAACTGGTGCTCCTACAAGATATTGATGCGAATACGGTCGATTTTGGCGACAACTATGATGGTTCGCAGCAGGAACCACTGGTCTTGCCCGCACGGATCCCGCAATTACTTCTCAATGGATCCTCAGGTATTGCCGTAGGTATGGCAACCAATATCCCTCCCCACAACTTGACAGAATTGGTGAGTGGATTAATTGCCCTAATTCAAAATCCTGAACTGACTAGCTTGGAATTGATGCACTATATCCCTGCCCCTGACTTCCCAACAGGTGGGATCCTTTTGGGTCAACAAGGGATCCGTGAAGCCTACACATCGGGACGGGGTTCGATTACGATGCGGGGCGTCACCAGTGTCGAAACCATTCAGCATCGAGGCCGACCGGATCGGGATGCAATTATCATCACTGAATTACCCTATCAAACCAACAAAGCCTCGATGATCGAGAAGATTGCTGAGTTGGTCAATGAAAAAAGATTGGAGGGAATTTCAGATATTCGGGACGAAAGCGATCGGGATGGAATGCGGGTTGTCATTGAGCTAAAACGGGACGCTCAGGTGCAAGTTGTCCTGAACAATCTCTATAAACAAACCCCCCTGCAAGCCAACTTTGGTATGAACATGTTGGCGATTGTCAACGGTGAACCACGTACCCTTAGTTTGAAAGAGGCGCTCCAAGTTTTTCTCGATTTTCGAGAAGAGGTCATTGAGCGGCGCACCCGCTATGAGTTACAAAAAGCAGAAGATCGTGATCATTTGCTGCAAGGATTATTGCTAGCTCTTGGCAACATTGATCGGATCATTGCGATGATTCGAGAGGCCGCCGATACGGCTCATGCTCGTGAACAATTGCAGCAAGAATTTGGTCTCTCCCAAACCCAAGCCGATGGGATCCTGCAAATGCAACTGCGGCGGCTGACAGCTTTAGAGGCGGAAAAAATTGAGGCCGAACATACGGAACTGTTGCGCCAGATTGCTGATCTGCAAGACATCCTGCGGCGACGAGAGCGGGTGCTGCAAATGATTCGAGAAGAGCTAGAGCAAATTCAGGCTCGGTTTCCTAGCCCTCGCCGCTCCCAGATCTGTGTTGATGATTCTGAGCTAGATACCGCCGATCTGATTGAAAACCGAGAAATAGTCGTCTTTCTGACGGAACAAGGTTACATCAAACGGATGGATATTGAGGAGTTTCAGTTGCAGGGGCGAGCCACCCGTGGTAAAGCCGGAGCGCGCATTAAAGAGGATGATGCTGTCGAACAGTTTTTTGCCTGCCACAGCCACGATACTATCCTCTTCTTCACCGAGCGGGGCATTGCCTACACGGTGCGGGGATTTCAGATTCCGCAAGGGAGTCGGTCGGCTCGCGGAGTAGCGATTGTGCAGTTGTTGCCGATTGCCCGTGATGAGTCGGTGACCTCGATGGTACCCGTGACCGAATTTAGCGATGACGAGTATTTGGTGATGCTCACCCGTGGGGGCTACATCAAAAAAACGGCTCTCTCGGCTTTTGCCAACGTGCGGGCGAATGGCCTGATTGCCATCTCTTTGGAAGAAGGAGATCAGTTGCGCTGGGTGCGCCGTGCCCGCACCACGGATGATGTGGTGATGGGAACTGAGCAGGGGATGGCGATTCGCTTTAAAACGGATAACGAACAACTGCGCCCACTGGGTCGGGCTACCCGCGGAGTAAGAGCGATTACCCTCAACCCTAGGGACAGTATTGTCAGCATGGATATTATCCTGGCGGAGTCAGTCATGGCAGCGGAGAGTATCGGGGATCAGTTACCCAATCCCTGGATTTTGGCGATTACCCGTGGGGGCTATGGCAAACGGTGCGCCATTGATGAATTTCGCGCCCAAAATCGGGGAGGCAAAGGGGTGATAGCAACCAAGTTTCGCCATGACAGCGATCAACTGTCGGCGCTACGGGTGGTGAACACCGAGGATGAAGTCATGGTGGTGACGGAGCGCGGTATTGTGATGCGACAATCTGCTAGCGCGATTTCTAGCCAATCCCGCATGGGAACGGGCGTGCGGGTGCAACGCTTAGATGCCGACGATGCCATCGTGGCAGTGACGATTGTGCCGGCATCCTTTACGTCCGCACAGCCTATCGAGGGTGGAGAAGCCGACGGAATAGTCGCTCCAGCCGGAGAAATGGGGGAGACAGAAGCTATTTCCGACGAAGCACAGAATTCCCCATCTGGCGGAACGGATGACTTTTTCCCTCCGTCTGCCTAATTTTAGGACTTCAAACCACCGCCTGCTTGTCCCTTAACCCTAATGGTTTGAGTAGATTTCGTGTGTGGCTGTCTCCCTTCGCTCAGTCAGGACGGCAATTTAGGGCTAACACCGATCAATGTCTTGATGGTTTGTAGCAGCTCTTGGTTGAGGGTGCGGGATTTGACTAAGGTAGCCGCCACATTCTGGGCAACTTTGGGGCTGACTTCTTGAGCGGAAAAGATCACCACAGGAATTGTGGGTTGATGGTTAATTTCAGTCAACAGATCAAGGCCAGATCCATCTGGTAATCCTATATCCAGCAAGATTAGATCGATGTGATGATCCTTAAGAAAGCGACGAGCTTCCTTGAGGGTTTTTACTTGATAGACCTGAGCAATATCTTGTAGGAGAGTAATAACAATTTGAGAGATATCTAGATCATCTTCAATGTGTAAAATGGCAGCCCGCTCTCGCCCTGAGTATTGGATCGCTCGTTTCACCGCTGCCAAAAGCAAATGTTGATCAACAGGTTTATCTAAGCAATCCAAAACAGCAAACCCACTCTCCTTTAACTCTTGGGATCCCAATCTGGCTCTAGCCGATACCACTACCACAGGAAGATGCTGGGTAGTCGGATTTTTGCGTAGCTCTTTGATCAGGGAGATGCCATCCTGATCGGGCAACATGAGATCTAAGGTCATGGCGGCAAAAGTTTGTTCCACAAGTTTTTGCTTAGCCTGCTGGGCTGAATGAGCTACTACCACACCAAAGCCATGCTGACCTAACATTAAGCTGAGTAGATTGGCGATGTCGGGATCATCTTCACAGACTAGAATCATTACTTGCTGATGGGATCCCTCTATCAAGAGAGGGGGAGATTCATAGATAGGCAAATCGAAATAAAACGTTGTTCCGACATTCACTTGGCTGTCAAAACCAATCTGTCCACCCATTTTTTCGATGACAACTTTACTGATACTTAACCCTAACCCCGTGCCCCCTTTTTGCCGACTATCGGAGGCATCAGCTTGAGCAAATTTTTGAAAAATGCGCGGACGAAAAGCCTCCGGGATTCCGGAGCCTGCATCTTTGACTGAGACACGCACCATCGGAACCCCATCGGCTTCTCCTGGGATGAGGGGATCCCGCTGAGTAATCTCAATTCTCACTTGCTCGTGAACCGGAGAAAACTTGGCAGCATTGGACAGTAAATTAGCCATCACTTGCAAGAGACGCTGGCTATCAATATTCACCTGAAGATTTTGGGGGATACTCGTTTTTTCTAAAATAAAATGGACATTAAACTGTTGAGCATAGGGTAGATTTGCTTCGATAGATTGCTCAATAAGAGGAACTAGAGGTGTAGGAAACAGGTCGAATCGCATCTTGCCCGATTCAATTTTTTCAATATCTAAAATGTCATTAATTAACAGGATTAGCCGCTCACTATTTTTATAGGCAATTTCTATTAATTCCTTTGTTTTTCCAGAGATTTCTCCCCCGATGCCTCCCATGATTAAGCCAAGGGATCCCCTGACTGATGTGAGCGGGGTACGTAATTCGTGACTAACCATAGAGACAAATTCATTCTTCATTCGCTCGATTTTTCTGCGTTCGGTGACATCTCGATAACTCCAAACTCGTCCAATAATCTGCTCACAAACTTTTTGAGGCTGGGTATATCGCTCCAGCGTTCGTCCATCCTGCATCTCTACCCAGTCGGAGATGATTTCTTCTGAATTCATCAATTGCTGATAGCGGTCTATAAAAACCTGTGAATCTTGTGTTTGTTCAGCCATCATCCTTATTCTCTCGGCAACGGAACTCTCCTGCATCTCAGAGTCATCAAAATCCCACATTTCCAAGAACTTGTGGTTATAACTTAAGCATTTTCCCTCTAAGTTGACCACCAAAATACCATCGGCTGTTGATTCGAGAGTGGCTTTTAATAGGGAAAGGGACTCCTGCCGCTCCTGCTCAGCTTGTTTGGCTTCTGTAATATCCATGGCTACACCCATCAATTCATAGGCTTGCCCCGATTCATCCCGCAAAAAATTACCGAAATTTGCCATCCAACGAATCACTCCATCGGAACGGATGAAGCGATATTCGCAGATATAGGGTATGCCCTCTGTTAAAGCAGCCTGCTGCTTTTCTTGCAGATACGCCCGATCTTGCGGATGGACAAGTTGTAAAAACTCCTCGTAGGTGTGTTGGCTATCGGGGGTCTTGCCATAGAGGGCGGCTAATTCCGGTGTCCATTTTTCTTCATTGGTTTGTAGATTCCAAGACCAAGCTCCCATCTGGGCAGCGGCCAATGCCATGCGTAGCCACGTTTCGCTTTGCCGTAAAGCCGCCTCTGACTGGCGTTCTTCGGTAATATCCCGCACTACCCCCAGCACTTCATCCGAGCCACAGGGGACAAAGCGCCCTTCATAAATGTGGTCTTTCCCCTCGATCTCAAGTTGATAGGCGAGCATCTGCATCTCGCCCGTCTCTAGGGCTTGGGTGAGACAATGCATGCGCTGGGCATAGACATCCGGTGGCAAGACATCCTGCATCCGTTTGCCCACATAATTAGCGGCAGTTAGCAACGTTGGGAAATGGGAAGGAATGCGAAAATCTAAGTAAACCCCTTCCCGGTTAACCCGAAAGATTAGGTCAGGAATCGCACTCAATAAGGCTTCATTTTTAGCCTCCGCCAACCGTGCGGCGGCAAGAGCCTGATCCCGCTCAGCGGTGTGAAGTTTGTCGAGGGTGATGTCTTCGATCATGGCAAAGGTAAATTCCACCTGCCCATCCACATTAGGGAGTGTAGAAACCGTCAGTCGCCCCCAAAAGATGATGCCGTCTCGCCGCACATAGCGCTTTTCAATTTGGTAGTAGCTACGTTTGCCCGCGATCAAATCCTGATAAAGCTGCATGTCCAGAGCCAAATCTTCGGGATGCGTTAGATCCGAAAAACTCAGGTTTTGCAGTTCCTCCTGACTGCGGGCGTGCATCGCTTGTAGGGCGGGGTTACTGTCTACGATCCGCCCCTGCGAGTCGGTGAGGGCAATTCCCAAGGCAGCATTTTCAAAAATCGTGCGAAAGCGCCGTTCACTCTCCGCTTCGCGGGTGGTGGTGACATCTCGTGCCGTTCCACATAACCAGCCCGGATGATCCTCGGCATACGCGCCGATCACCCAGGCAAGCCAGCGATATTGACCCGACTGGGTTTGGCAACGGTGTTCGAGGGTGAGGGTTTCCTGCCGCCGTTTGGGTTTCCGCATTTTGCGTAGCTGCACCGCTACTATGGCTCGATCATCAGGATGCACCCGCTCTAGGTAAGGGATCCCCTGCCAACTCTCCAGAGGAAACCCCAAAGTTTTTTCCCAAGCAGGATTGAGGCGACACAGATAGCCTTGCTCATCCATCACCCACAACAAGTCTGGGCAGTGATCAAAGTAGGGATCCCTTGCAACCGGTAAAGTCATGGAAATGGGTTAGACAGATGGCCTGGTAGCTCAGCCGGATCAATAGGGTTGAAGGGATTTCTCAACCTTGAGTTTAGCCAGCTAGCCTAACATCATATCTTGGAGCCATGCGGAGGCGGGATCCCCGCGATTGGGATGAGACTAAGGAACCATAATCCTTAGGTTTCTGGGGAAATTTCTGCCGAAGGGAGTGGGATGGATCCCGCCTCCGGCAAATCCTTAGGCAGCAGGGGCAGATTGACAATTGTTTCGTACATTTTGATGTACTCCAATGCCGAACGTTCCCAGCCCAAATCCACCTCCATACCCCGTTGTTGCAGCTTTCTCCACGTGTCAGGATGCTGATAGGCTTCCCAGGCACGCACCACACAGGTATAAAAATCTAGACCCTCATAGCGATCAAAACAATAACCCGTCCCTAATCCTAAGCTGGGAACATGATGGGCGACAGTATCCACCAATCCACCCGTGCGCCGTACAATCGGCACGCAGCCATACCGTAGGGCAATCATCTGGCTAATACCGCATGGCTCGAACCGACTGGGCATCAGAAAGGCATCCGAGCCTCCATAGACCAACTGGGAAAGCTGGGGGTTATAGCCTTGGTAGAATGCCATCCGCCCAGGATAGCGCTCACTCATCTCTCGGATGCGCTGCTCATAGCTGGGATCCCCACTCCCCAATAAGACAAATTGAGCATTGCTATAAGCCAAAAAGCGATCCATCACCTGCAAAATTAAATCAATCCCCTTTTGCTCGACCAACCGAGTGACCATGCCCAACAAAAAGTTTTCTCGAACTACCTCCAGCCCCATCTCTGCTTGCAGGGCATCTTTATTTAAGAGTCGTTGATCGAGAGTGTCGATGGTGAAATTTTGCTTGAGGGCTGAGTCGGTGGCCGGATTCAATTTGTCTCGATCAATCCCATTCAGGATCCCACGTAACCGATCCCCTTTCCAAGACAGTAACCCTTCTAGTTTTTCCCCATGCGCCGGGGTGCGAATCTCCGCTGCATAGGTGGGAGAAACCGTGTTGACTTGATCGGCATAAAGGATCCCCGCCGCCATCACATTGTTCGCTTGAAAATACCAGGGAACCCAGGTCATCCGCTCCAGTTGCCAGCGCCACGGGCCTTGATAAGCCAGATTGTGAATCGTAAAAACAGTTCCAATATCGGAAGCTTGATGCATCCAGGCAGGAATCATGCCCGTATGCCAGTCATGGCAATGGATAATATTGGGTTTCCAGGGAAAATAAGTCCAGGTAAATTCGGCAACAGCATTGGCAAAAAAGGTAAACCGCCAAAATTCATCTTCCCCATAATAAATACGATGGGGGGCAAAGGAATAATGAGCAACCAAATAGAGGGGAATATCAGTTCCCGGCAAAATAGTCTCAAAAATATCGGCATTTTGAAACATGATATTAGCAGACCAAATGGGATCCTCCGAACGCCTCACTTGTCCAGGCTTTGAGCCAAATTGATCCCATAAAAAGCCATAAAAGGGCATGATAATCCGTACATCTAACCCCATCTTGCGGAGAACAACCGGAAGACTGCCCACCACATCGGCCATTCCTCCTACCTTTGCAATCGGAGCCGCCTCGGCTGATGCAAAAAGAATCCTGATTGAGTCCACCCAAACCTCCCGTCAACGATTGGGGTTTGTCGTTGCCTGAGCACTGCCACCACAAGCCCCCCTAATCCTATGACAGATGAGTCCCCACAAACCGCCGGATGCCATCGGCTTTCTGCCAGCCAGCAAGAGGGATCCCCACCTCAACCCCCACAAAGCCTCTCAAGATCAAGGGGAACGACCACTTTCTGAGAGAAACTTTACGACTCTTGATATTTCGTAAAAATCTCGTTATCTATAGAAAAGGGCAGTTTATGCTGCTGGCATGGCAGCTATCTGCTTTTTTTGCAGCTTTGGCAATTTTTGCAATCATTCATTCACAATCCTTAGAAAAATTAGGAGAGGATTTTTCTCATGACGATAGCAGTTGGACGTATGGGGACAGAGCGGGGATGGTTCGACATTCTCGACGACTGGCTCAAACGGGACAGATTTGTATTTGTGGGGTGGTCGGGGTTACTGCTGTTTCCCTGCGCCTACTTGGCGTTGGGAGGG
>JANRIL010000040.1:0-138523 GCA_033764955.1 Cyanobacteriota bacterium
ACAATTTGGACTAGCCGACCAACTTTTGCTATGGTGTTTCCAAGTGGGGTTGGGCGTCGCCTCACTATAAAACGCGAAGTCCTGAAAAGGATGGAGAAGCCCACACCGTATGTTTGCATCGGTGATGGGAGTACGTCACGACAAATCAATCAATCTGCTGATCCAAAGTGCGCCAGACTATATACTCCTTCACTCCATGTCGCTGATAAACCTCTTTTTTGCTGTGCAGATCATCAGAGGCACCACTGGTGGCTATCTCTACAATTAGATCGGGAGCACCTGTTAGATAGCCATCCTCATCAATGTGGATGGCACCACCCTCTCTAAACAGAACTACATCGGGTTGCACCTCATTATCTTCATCCAATCGTATAGTCGGTTCGATTCCCATCTGTAGCTCAGGATGGTTAGATTGGTAGGTAAATAACCATCCAACGATCAGGCCATGCGGTTTACCATGAGACGTGAACCGTAAGGGAGATACCACGTAAACCACTCCTTCGATCAGTTCCACTTTCTGGATTTTTGAGGCTATATATCGTTGATGAAATTCTGCACGGCTCAAGCGATCGCCATTTTCAAAAATCCTGTGGGCAGAGAGGGAAGAGGTGCTAACCATAGTGTTTTTAGGTTCTTTTAGGGTTTGAATTTACCAAAAATATGGATCCCTTTCTATCGTAGTTCGCCTGAACTCTATCTCTAGTTTTAGAACCCATCACTGCTCACGTGGTTGATGGATAATCTATTGGTTAAACCACCAGATCAGGATCCCGACCACAGCGATAGTGATCACAGTAGTCAGAATAATTTTCCAAACACTCAGAGGGTGATCGCCTAACACTTCTCCGGTACGGGCATTCACCACTACTTGAAAGGTTTTGCCATGATAGCGGTAGCTAAATATCCAAACCGGCAGTAGTAAATGCTTGAAGGTAATCGCACTATAGGCAGTGGAAAGGTGGTGAATCCGCTGATCATCCCCGCCAATATCACCTCGAACATCCTGACGAATCACGGTTTCCATATCTTGCTTGGCTAACTCAAATCCTGCTTTCAAATCCGTTTGGTAGCGTTCCACCTTATAGCCAGCTAAATAAGCAGGTTCGTAGGATTTGAGGATCCCTTGATAATTCCAGGGTTCTAATTGTTTGAGTCGTTGATAATCCACCGATTGGGTAGCAGGAATTAAGACATCATCAAAGGTTCGCTGCACCTTGCCAGAAGCAGGATACCAGCGGGTTTTCTTGACTTGTCGTGTTTTTTGTTCGGTTTTACCGTCGTCATTAGTTTCGGTATAAGTTTCGGTTACATAATAATCTTCCCCTCGTTCCCCTCGATAATGGCTGATGGTATAGGCATCATAAGTCCAATAGGGCAAATAAACGCCCTGGATCCCTTCCGGTTGAGCGGCTTTTTTTAGATCGTTGGGAGCAAACCACTGCCCTCCCAACCACTTTTGAATATGCTGTTGACCTTGCTTACGATCAAAACCAAAGGGCAAAATTCCATTGGGTAACAAAGTTGCTGTGGCCGATTGGGGTTTTGTTTGGAGATGAGTGCCACAAAAGGGACAATTGCCCGCCACTTGGGGGGGGGCAAAAGTGGTGATAGCACCGCAGCTAGGACAAGTTATTTCCAGAGCTTGCGGAGCTAGGGTTGCTAGCGTATCAGGGGCTAGCTGGAGATACTGTTCATAAGACTTTTCCTCGACCTCTTCAGCCCGTTGTGGGATCCGATCCTCCCAACCACAGTGGGGACACTTGAGATTGCTGTGCTCTGGGTTGAAAGCAACATTTTTGGAACCGCATTGCGGGCAGGCAAAACTCTTGATATCAGCCGTCATAGCCGAGGGATCCCGGAGAAAGGGTCTCTTTTATCTTCCCATAGACAACCTGAAACTGATGCTGGCATATTGTCCAAGAGAGTCTTGAGGTGACGACTTTATTCTAGGAATCTTTTCCTGAAACTCTCATGGATAAAAGTTCACTAAAAAACTAGATTGCCAAGTGCTGACATGGTAGTGAACAATTCAAAGAAAGATTTTGTTGCTTAAGTGTTTTAGCGAGATTTTTGGGTTGACTCCACACTATTTAGACAGAGCAAACACCGATTTTGAATGATCAATCCAATCCAGATGGCTTATGGTTCGGGATCGATCCCTTGGGAGCGCATCAATGCTTTAAGCTGCTCCAATTGTTGCTGGAATTGCTCGGCTCGTTGCCGCTCCTGCTCAGCCCGTTGTCGTTCTACCTCTTCTGGCAAAGGGATCAACTCTCCTTGTGCTGTAAACCAGCGCAACTTCTGCTCATGGATCCCCAACTGCAATCCCAACTGCTCACTAGGTAAGCGCCCCGCTTCGGTTGGCTCAATGGGCTGATAATAGCCATCTATGAGACGGAATCCAGCAAACTCTAAGGTTTCGGGATGAAACCAATAGTATTCTGGCAGCCGCCAGATCTCTTGATAAAGGGTTTTCTTAGCTCCTCTATCAACTTTAGCCGTTGAGCGTGAGAGGAGTTCAATCACCACATTGGGATATTTGCCGCCTTCATCCCAAATGGCCCAACTGCGGCGCTCCTTTTTTTCGGTGCCTAAGACTACGAACACATCTGGGCCACGAAAGTCCCGCGATTTCAACTGCTGAAGGTTGTAATAAACTGTCAGATTGCCGGAAATATAAAAGTCCTGGCGCTCCCGCCACCAATACTGCAACAGGCGAATCAGCAAGTCAATCTGATGGCGGTGAAAATCACTTTCCAAGGGAGGCTCATCACTATACAGGTTGCTGGGTGGCAGGATCATCTCCTCAGGACTATCGCTGCCCATAATAGGGGGATGATTATCCAGACGAACCATAGCGGCGGGATCCCTTGAGACTGGTTTTAGTATAGCTGGAGGCGAAAACCTGCCTATCTTCCGTGAGGGGACTAACCGACTTGCTCAAGATCCGGCTTTGGGATGACACTGCTTATGAGTCTTCCATGCATTTCCCTGTTTCGTCTCACGCTCAGGCTGAGGATCGGCGCAATCCTGTGTATTTACGCTCCCTGCATCTGCGGCATTTCCGCAACTATGGCGATCAGATCATTACGCTCCCTTCTCCCAAAACCATTCTGCTGGGGGACAATGCCCAGGGCAAAACCAATCTACTAGAAGCGGTAGAGCTGCTTACCACCCTCAAGTCCCGCCGATGCAGCCGCGATCACGAACTTGTGCAAACCTCCCATGGCCACGCCCAAATTACCGCCACTGTGGATCGCCTCGCGGTTTCCCATGACTTGATCCTCGATCTCCGCAGCACTGGTCGGCGCAGCCTGCGTGTGAACGGATATCCTGTGCGGCGACAGGTGGACTTCCTGGGACAGGTCAACGCGGTCATGTTTTCCAGCCTGGATCTGCAATTGGTGCGGGGAGGCCCAGAAGTCCGCCGCGACTGGTTGGATGATGTCTTGATTCAACTGGAACCTGTGTATGTGGATTTGTTGGAAACCTATCGACGGATCTTGAAGCAGCGTAATGCTCTCCTCAAAACTGAACGGGAGGGGGGATCCCTCTCCTCAGCAGAAGTGACCACCTGGGATCACGAGCTAGCCCATGCTGGCACGCGGCTGATGCGACGGCGAGCCAGACTGATCGAACGTATCCATCCCCTCGCCCACCATTGGCATCAAGCCATCAGTGGTGGACAAGAAGCTCTGACCCTTCGCTACAAACCTCAAGTGCCCTTCTCGCCCCTCAGCCAAGACCCCTCCGCCATCCAAGCTACCTTTTGGGCTGAGATGCAAGCCAAGCGACCAGCAGAAATCGCCCTTGGTACTTCGCTCGTGGGCCCTCACCGCGATGATCTGGAGATGCAGATTAACCAGGTGGCCGCTCGTTCCTACGGATCACAGGGACAACAGCGCACCCTAGTGTTGGCGCTCAAACTGGCGGAGTTAGAACTCATCGAACAGGTGCAAGGGGATCCCCCGCTGTTGCTGTTGGATGACGTGCTGGCGGAACTGGATCTGCACCGTCAGGATCACCTGCTCAATGCCATTCAAGATCGTGTGCAAACCCTCGTCACCACCACTCACCTGGGATCCTTTGATGCCCGTTGGTTGCAGTCCGCACAAATTTTGCAGGTGCGGCAGGGGCAGATTTATCCCGCCGCCGCCGCCTTCCCTCATCCACTAGACTAGAAAGCAAAAGCTGGGAACCGGAGAGTGCCCCATGATCCCCAAAACTATCCCCGGCGTATCGCCCCCCATCCAACCCGATTGGATCCCCGATCCGGAATGGGATCCCCCCCTGCCGCCGCAAAACCTGATTTTTGATGACGGAGAACCTTTGGAAACCCATCGTCACCGCTTAGCTATGAACGTCTTGATTGAGTCGATTTATCAAGCGTGGCCGGATCGTTCCGACTTCTTTGCGGGAGGCAATATGTTTGTCTACTACAGCGAAGACCAGCAAATGAATCGCGATTTTCGTGGGCCGGATGTTTTTGTGGTCTTAAATGTGGACGGCAAACGCCCGCGCAAAGGTTGGGTGACCTGGCAGGAACAAGGGCGCTACCCTGATGTGATTGTGGAACTGATCTCTCCCACTACCGAAAAAGCCGATTTGGGAGAAAAAAAAGATCTCTACGAGCAAACCTTCCGAACTCGTGATTACTTTGTTTTTGACCCCTACGAACCCCAGTCCCTAGCTGGGTGGCAACTGAATGGCGATTCTCTTTATCAGCCGATTGTCCCTAACCCGCAGGGCTGGCTATGGAGCCGCCGCCTAGAACTTTGGCTGGGTCTCTGGCATGGAGAAATCCTCCGCGAAGAGGCAGACTGGTTGCGGCTTTATCGTCAGGATGGCAGTTTAGTGTTGTTGCCTTTTGAGGAAGCTCAGCAGGAACGACAACGAGCCGAGCAAGAGCGTCAGCGAGCCGACCAGGAACATCAGCGAGCCGAACGGTTAGCCGAACGGTTACGGGCTTTGGGTCTAGACCCAGAGCAATGATGGTAGAGCGCCATAGAAACTCAAACCGTAGGGATCCCCAAACATATGTCAATGCAAGCATGGGTGCTGGATCAACCGGGATCCCCTTCTTCTCTACGTCTGGCAGAAGTCCCCCGTCCTCAGCCTCTTCCCCACCAAGTACAGGTCAACGTTTATGCCGTCGGGCTAAATCCGGTTGACTATAAGTTAGCCGCCACTGGACATCCTAACTGGGCTTATCCCTTCATCTTGGGGCTAGATGTGGCTGGCGTAATCAGCGACATCGGCTCGGCGGTTACCGATTGGCAGGTTGGGGAGGCGGTTTATTACCACGGGGATCTTTCCCAGCCGGGGGGTTTTGCCGAATATGCCCTGACAACCGCGCATACCCTTGCCCCTCTCCCCGGTGGTCTGAGTTATCCGGCGGCGGCAGCGGTTCCCTGTGCTGGTTGGACGGCTTATCAAGCGCTGTATCGCAAGCTACACATTCAAGCTGGACAAACCATCCTGGTGCATGGGGGAGCCGGAGGGGTGGGGGGATTTGCGGTGCAACTGGCGGCTTTGGCAGGCTTGCGGGTATTCTCTACCTGCTCGACCCACAACCATGACTACGTGCGCGGTCTAGGGGCGGCTGAAGTGATCGACTATCGCCATGAGGACGTAGGGGCACGGGTACTGGACTTAACCGATGGGCGGGGTGTGGATGCGATTGTGGATACGGTGAGTAGAGCCAGTGCTACGGCTGGGTTGCACTGGTTGGCTTATGGGGGAGGTATAGCCTGTGTGGCCGATCTGCCGGATATCGAGCAAATTCCCCCTTTCACCAAAGCCTTTTCGGTACATGAGATTGCCTTGGGAGCCGCTCACCTCTCCGGGGATCCCTTGGCTCCGTTGGATTTAGCCCGCATGGGACGGGAGATGGGATCCCTCCTCACTCAGGGCAAAATCTCTCCGATGCTCGAACAGGTGGTTGATTTTCAAGGGATCCCGACCGCTCTAGAACATTTGGCTCATCATCACCCTCGAGGTAAAATAGTCGCCCAACTCGTGACAACCACCGACTGAGGCCATTACCGATCATCCAGAGCCTATAGGCATAGCGCTTGCCGTAGCAGCCATATTGAGGGCAGGTACAGTAGGTTAAGAAGATATCTTTTTGATCGGTGCTATTTAGGTTCTTTCCATGCAGTTTCAAATCGCCACCTTACCCCTACCTTCCTGGAAAGGGGACTGTGCCATTTTATTTGGGGTTGCTCCCGTTGGGGATCCGGCTCCTGCCTTTACTTTGCCTGCTTCCCTCACCCATCTGGATGAGACTCTCTGGGGGGGAGCCTTGATCGAGGTCATTCAAGACCATAACTTTCAGGGAAAAGCAGCGAGTGTGATTGCCACCCGCACGGGAGCCGATATTCGCAAGCTTGTGTTAGTGGGTTTGGGGGATCCGACGCAACTTACCCTAGAAGGGATCCGCCGCGCCACCGCTGCCGGATTGCGGCAAGCCCACAGTTTGAAAGCTAAACAGGTGTCTCTCCTCCTCCCCGACACGGCGTTACCCCTAACCCAGGTGGTACGGGCTATGACCGAGGCGGGCTTGCTGGTGGCTCATCAGGATCAACGTTTCAAATCGAGCAAAGGCACGGAATCGAATGGCTTCACAGTTCAAACTGCCACGATTCTCCTGCCTGATGCCTCTGATCATGACCTAGCGGGGGCAGCCGCCGCCCTGCAAGAGGCAAACCCCATTGCGGCGGGGACGATCCTGGCTCGTGAACTGGTGGCTGCCCCCGCCAATATTGTGACTCCTATTACCCTGGCTCAAACCGCCCGCGATCTGGCTCAGCAGCAGGGGATGGATGTGGAAGTTTTGGGCTACGAAGAGTGTGCCGCTTTGGGGATGGGGGCGTTTTTGGGGGTTGCCCAAGCCTCAGACTTACCGCCGCAATTTATTCACCTTACCTATCGCCCAGATGGGGATCCCCTGGGGAAAGTGGCTTTGATTGGTAAGGGATTAACCTTTGACTCCGGCGGGCTCAACATCAAAACCGACTCCCGCAGCATCGCCATGATGAAAACGGATATGGGAGGAGCCGCTGCTGTTTTGGGGGCAGCCCACGCCATCGCCGCTCTCAAGCCCAAACTGGAGGTGCATTTTATTGTGGCGGCCACCGAAAATATGATCAGTGGTCATGCCATCCATCCGGGAGATATTTTGACCGCCTCTAACCAAAAAACCATTGAGATCAACAACACCGATGCCGAAGGTCGCCTTACCCTAGCAGACGCCCTAGTGTTTGCCGAGAAACTGGAGGTGGATGCCATCGTTGATCTGGCCACTCTGACGGGAGCCTGTGTGATTGCCCTCGGTGAAGAAATTGGTGGATTGTTTAGTCCTAACGATGCTCTTGCCCAGCAAATTCAGGCAGCCTCTCAACGGTCGGGAGAGAAGCTGTGGCGAATGCCGATGGAGGAGGGCTACTTTGAAGGGCTGAGTTCGGGGGTGGCGGATATGAAAAATACGGGACCCCGTCCGGGTGGGTCGATCACTGCTTCCCTTTTTCTCAAGCAATTCGTCAACAAAACTCCCTGGGCACACCTGGATATTGCTGGACCAGTTTGGTCGGAGCGGGATCATGGCTATATCAACAAAGGAGCGACGGGCTTTGGGGTGCGGCTCTTAGTGGAATGGGTAATGGCACGGCAAACCATGCCTCAATCGGCCTAACCCCTTTTCACAGGTGAATTCAGCACTTTTTGGATCCCTCAGCAGTTATTTCGATTGTTTCGATCCAGACCTGACCAACCCCTCTCCCACTTTGGAGGAGGGGGGTCTGGAATCAACAACAATCTCCCACTGTTATAGTCGTTCCCATTTAGTTTGAGAAACCCAAAATCTCTCAAAGCTTGGATATCAAGATTGAGGTGGTCGCATTCTTATTTGGAATGACTATATTTGAAACACCTATAAGTGTTCATAAAAAAGCCCCCAGCGGGGGCACCAATTTATTTTTTCATTTCTACTCACTGAGAGGAAATCCACTAGCTCTGAGAATTACGCATCAAAATAGAGCGCAAACTCGTAAGGATGAGGACGCAGGCTCATGGGGTTGATCTCGTTGTCAATCTTGTATTCGATATAGGCTTCGATCAAGTCCTCTGAGAAGACTCCTCCCGCCAACAAGAAATCATGATCCTTCTTCAGGTTCTCTAAGGCATCCAAGAGGGATCCGGGGGTAGAGGGCACCTTCGCCAACTCTTCTGGGGAGAGATCATAGATGTCCACATCCAAGGGATCCCCTGGCTCTATCTCATTTTTGATCCCATCCAAGCCCGCCAGCATCATGGCCGCAAATCCGATGTAGGGATTGCACATGGCATCAGGACAACGGAACTCCAACCGCTTGGCTTTGGGGCTAGTGCCCGTCACCGGAATGCGGATGGAGGCGGAACGGTTGCCTTGGGAGTAAGCCAAGTTGACGGGAGCCTCAAATCCCGGAACCAATCGCTTATAGGAGTTGGTGGTGGGGTTGGTAAAGGCCAGTAGAGCGGGGGCGTGCTTGAGCAATCCACCGATATAGTTGAGGGCTAGCTTGCTCAAGTTGGCATAGCCATCGCCATAGAACAGGGGCTGTCCGTCTTTCCAGAGAGATTGGTGGGTGTGCATCCCCGTGCCGTTATCGTTAAACAAAGGCTTGGGCATAAAAGTGGCGGTTTTGCCGTGCTTGCGAGCCACATTTTTGATGACATAGCGGTAGATCATCATGTAGTCGGCACATGGCACCAGGGGGGCAAAACGATAACCCAGTTCTGCCTGCCCGCCCGTCGCTACTTCGTGGTGATGCTTCTCGATGGGCACCCCCAATTTCTTCATGGTCAGCAACATCTCCGTGCGGATGTCCTGTTGAGAATCGGTGGGAGGCACCGGGAAATAGCCCTCTTTGTAGCGGGGCTTATAGCCAAGGTTGCCACCTGCTTCCTCCCGACCAGAGTTCCAACGCCCTTCAATAGAATCAACAAAGTAATAACCACTGTTTTGGGTTTGGTCAAAGCGGACATCATCAAAGATGAAAAACTCAGCTTCTGGGCCAAAATAGGCGACATCCGCAATACCCGTTTGTTGCAAATACTGAACCGCGCGAGTGGCTAAACTGCGGGGACAGCGACTATAGGGACTGCCTGTGCGAGGCTCGATAATGCTACAAGTAAGGCTGAGGGTAGGAACTTCCATAAAGGGATCGATCCAAGCCGTGCTAGGATCCGGAACCATCGACATATCGGAATCATTGATGGCCTTCCATCCGCGAATACTGGAGCCATCAAAGGCCAACCCATCAGTAAAGCTGGCCTCTTCGATCATGTCTGAATAAAAAGACACATGCTGCCAGGTGCCAAAAATATCGACGAACTTTAGATCCACCATCTCGATATTGTTGTCACGGATCATACTCAGCACGTCTTGGGGCGTGGATGCCATTCCTCTCTCCTTAGTAGTGGTAGTTGCTTGATCTGCCGTGTCCAGACGATCACAACGAAAGTTAGACAGGGAACAAAAATCGCTCACTCATCCTAGTCAGGGGATCCCCTAAGCTTTTGTGCTTTTGAATACAAAAGAATGGTCTTCCGCTTGGTTTTAGGGTTGCTTGGCCTGTTGCTGCTCGACTTCGCTCCACTGCTCAGGGGAATTCATGTCGGGACTCATTTGCCCAAAATTGGGGGGAAGCGCCTCACGGGTCAGGGGTTGCTCGATCATCAATCCCTCGCCGCCCAGGACGGTTAAGGCTTTTCCTTCCACCGACAACCAAACTTTGGCCTGGGGATTGTGGCTGGTGGCGGTGTAAAGGACTTGCGTGATCCGCCCCATCATGCTGGTGGAGCCACCCCCTGAGGTGAAGGCTTCGGAGAAGTTAAGAAAGATATCGTCCCCCTCCACTTTGATATCGAGCAAGCGGGTATCGGGGGGGAGAGTGGAGGATAGGTGCGCCTCTTGGGGGCCACGGATCAACTGGTCGAGGGCGGCTTGCAGGGCTTCGGCCAAATGGGCGGCTCGAAATGAGCGCTCTTGTTCCACATAATAAATTTGGTTGTCGTTGCTGGTCAGCCAATAGAGGGAGAGGGTCTGGCGGGGGCCAATACTTAGCCACCACCCCGCGCTCATCAGGCCAATGCCCGCCACAAATCCCAGCAACGCCATCGGCAGAGGGGGCGAGCCTTTGGCCGGGATCCGTCGTGAGCGCGTGTCCACAGGATAGTTCATCGTCATGCCTCAACAAAAAAGCGGCTGGGGATCCCTCAGGATGGGGAGAGCAGCACCCTCAGGTGGGCTTTGTCTCCCTAGATCTAGCGTAGCGAAGAAACTCCCACTGTGGAGGGATTGCCGTCACTGGGTAAGGATTCAATCCGCACAAAACCGATCACCTCCAAAGCTTGGGGGGTGAGAGCCAGCTTCAAAACCCGCACCGTTAACCCCTGCGCTTCTAAATCCTGCAAGTTAAACACCACATTCAGGCCACCCAGAAAGGCGCTGGAAATCTCGTCGGGAACCCGCACTGACCCAATGGTAAATTCGGGGTTAACCAACCGCACCTGCTGGCCATTTTCCACGGCAAAGCCCGCCACAAACAAGATTTCTACGGATTCTTCCGAAGGTTGTCCATCGGGGGTGCGTTGCACCAGTTGAGCAGAGAGTTGAATGCGGTTATCGGGCAAAAACTGCGCCTGGGGATCGCGTAGGTCAAAGCGGGTTTGGGGTTGTCCGGGCAGATCGGCTTTCAGATCTTGGAACTGTTCTAGTACCTCGGGAGATTGTAGCGCGGTGTTGAGATCCTCAACGGTGACCACGACGCGAATGGCCGCCTGCAAAGCCCGCTCTAGCTCGAGGGGTTGTCCCTGCAAAACACTGGGATTGATGGCGAGGGGATCCGTTTCCAACTCCAGGATGTCGATGCGGGGAAAGGGCTTGCGATAAAGTCCACGTCCGGCGATCAGCAACCGATCCGCTTCCCCCTGCAACAGCCGATAGTTGGGGGTGCTTTGGATCTGCACTTCTAGTACTTCCGCTTGATCCAGTTCTTGTAGGAGAAATTGCCGAGCGGATTGGTTGGCTAGATATCCGGCTCCAACCCCAAGATTGGCAATCAGTGCCAGTAAGCCTGCCAAAATATCCATAGATGAACGGTAAGGGGGAAACGCCTAAGCCCAAGTCTACTGAAAATATTGATGAGAATTTATCGGTTTTTATCGAGATGCCTGGGCAGCCTGCTGTAGAACCTGCCGGAGGGGATCCATCTGAATGGGTTTAGCCAAATAATCATCCATGCCGGCCTCCCGACATTCTGCTTGCGATTCTTGCAGCGCATGGGCGGTCAGGGCAATGATCCAGGGTTGCTGGGATCCCGGCCAGGTTTGCGCCCGAATCCGGCGGCTTGCCGTCAATCCATCCATAATCGGCATTTGTAGATCCATCAAAATCACGTCATAGGAGTGGTCGGACAGCCGTTCCAATGCGGCCTGACCATTTTCCACCAGATCTGCTTGGTAGCCCAACCGCCTGAGCATAAATCCAATCACCTGCTGGTTGACCGGATGATCTTCGGCTACTAAGATTTTTAACGGAAATTGGCTAGCAAAACTCTGCTCAGGTCGGATGGCAGCAGGGGTAGCCCCAGCAAGGGAGGGATCCCAAAGGCGGCTGAGCAGTGGATAGACCTGAGACCTCTTAATCGGTAGAGGTAGCTGCCCCGCCACAGGAAAGGAGGGGGGGATCCCTGGCCAAGCCCCCAGTAACACAATCGGGACAGGGTGACCTATCGACCGAAGGACGGCTTCCACTTCAGATAATAAGGAAGCTGCCACGATCACCCCGTCGCACCCCTGCTGCAAAAGGGATTGGATCTGACTCTGGTCTTGAGTCTCCAGCAGGGTGACCCGCACCTGGCAGGCTTGTAGATACTGCTGCAAATGCAGACGGTTGAGGCTATCCTTGGCAATCAGCAATAGGTGTTTATCCACAGGGATCCCTAGGTTGGCGATTTTCTCGCTAGCGGGCTGACGCGCTGGACAAGGAATCTCTATCTGGAAGGTGGATCCCACCCCGACTTGGCTGGTCAGGGTCAGTGTTCCTCCCATCAATTGACAGAGTTGCTGGCTAATGGCTAGTCCCAACCCAGTTCCCCCATAGCGGCGGGTAATGGAACTGTCCCCTTGGCTGAAGGGTTGAAAGAGGCGGGCTTGTTGCTCCTCCGGAATGCCAATGCCTGTGTCCTGTACGCGGATTTGCAAGGTATGGCGGGGGGGATCTATAGGGGGATCCTCGTTGAGGGGTTGGGATCCCGCCTGGATAAGGATGAAGCCTGTTTCTGTGAATTTCAGGGCATTGCCCACTAAATTGATCAATATCTGCCGTAACCGCGTCTCATCCCCCCAGCACATATCTGGGGTTGTCGGATCAATCCAGGCGGCCAATTCGAGCTGCTGACTAATTGCTTTAGCAGCAAATAAGTCCAAAACCTGTTCGATGCAGCTACTCAAACGAAAGGAAGTCATTTCGAGTTCCAGTCGTTTGGATTCAATCTTGGAGATATCTAAAATATCATTGATTACGCTCAAGAGAGCTTCTCCTCCAATCCGAATCATATCGGCAAATGTTTTTTGCTGGGAAGAAAGGGGGGTATCCAACAACAAATCGGTTATGCCAATCACGGCATTCATCGGGGTGCGAATTTCATGACTCATCGCCGCCAAAAATTCACTTTTGGCTCGATTGGCGGTTTCAGCTTTTTCTTTAGCGGCTTGTAGCTCTGACTCGAATCGTTTGCGCTCCGTTACATCTCGGATCAGAATTAAAACTTCGTCTTCTCCCGACAAGACAATCCGCACTTCTTCTGTTAGGGTCTCCCCATCCATCTCGATTTCCTGTTCATAAAGCTGAGGGTGTCCAGATACAAAAGCCTGCTCAACATAATGCATTCTTAAACTGACCAAATGAGGCGGTAACATTTGTTGGAGATTAACTCCCGGCACCACTTGCCCTGGGTTGTAGGGTTTGACGTAACTCCCCGGACGAAAATCCAGATAAGTCCCATCCCGCTTCATGCGAATCAGCAAATCGGGAATAGCCGCCACTAGGGCTTGATTGGTGGCTTGGCTTTGCCGAAGAGCCATCTCAATTTGCTTGCGCTCCGTAATATCGAGGACAGTACCCAACAGGTGCGTGATCCGTCCCTCCCGATTGATCACCACTTCCCCTCTGGCTTCTACTGTTCCGGTTGACCCATCGGCACGCACTATCCGCAAATCTAGTTGATAGGAGATCCCTTCCTGAATAGCTTGCTCAACATGCCGCTTGAGCAGGAGCCAATCATCGGGGTGATAAAGCTGAGCTTGTGCGGAATAAGGAACTGCCTCTGACTGTGGCTCTAGGCCAAAAATGCGAAATACTTCCTCCGTCCAGGTGACTTGATAGGTAGTTAAGTCATATTGCCAGCTTCCGATATGGGCAACCTGTTGGGCAAAACGGAGAGCATCGCGGCTTTCTCGCAGGGCCACTTCAGCGCGCTTTCGTTCGGTGATGTTTCGCCCTTCGGCAATCATTAAGATAACTTCCCCCCGAGTATTTTTGAGGGGACGCAACGAAAAATCAACGGTTGCTACAGTTTGATTGGATCCCCACACATCCACCTCATAGCGAATAAATTCTCCTTTGGCAGCCTGCTGGATAGCTGCTTTAACTTGAGAGCGGGTTGTGGGTGAAATTTGCCACCAATAGGTTTCCCAAACGTAGCGATCAAGCACCTGAGATGAGTCGATATTGCCAAAATCCAGAGCTGTTTGATTCACTTCAAGAATTTTTCCATCGGGAGCAAGTAGACCAATAAATTGAAAAGCCTGATCAAAAATAGACCGAAATTTTTCCTCGCTGAGCCGCAATGATTCTTCTGTTTTTTGGCGGCCCTCAATATCGGCTGACAATAGGGCATTGACCCGTTGCAGTTCTGCCGTCCGTTCCGCCACCAAATCCTCCAGATGATCGTTGGTTTGGCGTAGGGCTTGCTGACTGGCCAACCGTTCTTGATCCAGACGATTCAGTTGATAGGCACAGAGACCAATCAAAATACTCACCATTAACACCACCAACGATACGCGGATCAACAGTCCCAGAGAGCTGTCATACCAGCCCAGTTTGCGTCCTTGCTCAATCAGCAGATTGATCAACACAATCAATCCGACCAACCAGGGCAAGAGTTGCCGAGCCATCACGCCGCCAATTGCAGAACTGGTCAAGATACGGATCCATCCCGCGTGGGGATCAAGCAACAACACCCCCAGAGCTAGCACCCAAAAGCTAATGCCTGCATGGGTTGCGATTGAGAAATAATGGGTGACCAGCAGATTATCGATTTGACTATCAATGCCAAACAGATCGGCGATCAACGCCGGAAAGGTAGTGAACAATACCATGCCTGCCTGAATTTGGGCAAATCCCCTAGCCGCCGAGGATCCCCTAATCGAGAGCAGCAGCGCGGATCCCAGCAAAACAAAGTTCAGCGCACTGAGGGGGGTCATTCGTCCCGGATAAGGAGTTTGAGAAATAAGATCCCGCGCCAACAACTGATCAATACCCACATTCCAGCCCAGGTAATACTCAACCAACGTGAGCAACCCCACCCCAATCACCCCCACCAATAAGCCTTGTACCCACAGCGGCGGCAATAAGGGTTGGGAGGAGATCCGCCAGCGCAGGCACACCCCCAGCAACAAAAAGCAGAGGGCTGTGTTAGCCTTCATCGTCGAGGAACTGCCCAAAGAGAGCAGTATCGGGATCCCTAGCCACCAACTCACTAGCACCGCTCCGCCCATGACAATCCCAAACCAGGCAGCGTAAAGGACAACGGAGCGATGCCAATTCATAGTTCCTCTAAAGCTTGGCTATCTACCAGAATCAATAACAATTAATCCATTAACATTGTTGCTGATGTCATTCCTCCCCTGCCCTTTTCCCAACCCCTCATCGGGGATCCATTGGTGCTTCCCGTGCATGTCCCTCCTAACCTCCTCCCTGCTAGCTGCCACCTCTTAGCAGATCCCCCAAAGGTGGCTTATTCATGGGGTAGTACCAATTCATCTAAAGCAGAAATGGTTGCGGCAAGCCGCAGCAGTTGTTTGAGTAGCTCTGGATCCGAAATTTGTTGGAGCTGAGTCTTTATAGATTCAAGCAAAGAACCAAAACGAGCCTGTAAAACCTCGATGATGCTCGCATAGATCCCCTGTTGGATCCCGCGCCGTTCCACACTGGTCACATAAGGCATACGTCGCTCCTGCTCCAAGACCTGAACTTCCTGCCAATATTCTGCCTCTAACTCAGCAGGCAAGCGCATCATCCAATCGATAAAGCTAAATACAGCTAGGACTTGCTCCCGTTCATAGCCCTGCTCATAGAGTCTACGAGTTAGCCAAAGCTCCCATCGTTGGCGTTTGGTTGGGGCATCATCCGTTGCTTGGGTTTTTAGATGCGCTAAGACAACTGTGGCCAAAAGACTCGGATCTGATGACCAGCTCCGGCTTAGGATAACTCAACACCTTCACCACCCCTAAAGACCCGCTGAGTCCCCCACCATTCGGTTCTTTGGGTTGCTAGTTGATCCCCTGCGCAACGCCGGATCCCAGCTTTTGATTACTGGCATCCGTCACCCCCTCAGCCGCTAGAAAATCGGGATCCATAAATGATTGGCTTGATTGGCTCAAACCTCAAAGACGACCAACCGCAAAGTAAGACGACGTTTTGCCAAAATATGTAAAATATACGGTTTGCAAAATTAACACTCCTTAATATACTTGATAAGAGTTGCATAAGTATTTCTTCCTAAACTATGCCTGAATTTCCCTGGCTAACGTTGATTACGCTACTGCCAATCGTAGCGGTACTAGGGATCCCCTTGATCCCTGAGCAATCTCGCTCCCTTATTCGTGGGTATGCCTTGAGTGTCAGTCTGATCGACTTGGTGCTGATGGTTTATGTTTTTGTGTGTCATTATGATTTACATAACTTTAGCTTGCAATTATTTGAGTCTTATGCTTGGATTCCCCAGTTGGGTTTGAATTGGTCGTTGGCGGTGGATGGCTTATCCATGCCTTTGGTTTTGTTGGCGGGCTTGGTCACCACGATGTCGGTGTTAGCCGCTTGGAAGGTGGAAAAGCGCCCACGGCTCTTCTTTAGCCTGATTTTGTTGATGTACGGTGCGCAGATTGGGGTATTTGCCGCTCAAGACATGTTGATGTTCTTCTTCATGTGGGAGCTGGAACTGATTCCTGTCTATCTGCTGATTGCCATCTGGGGGGGATCCAACCGTCAGTATGCGGCCACCAAGTTTTTGATTTATACCGCCGCCGCCTCTCTCTTTATCTTAGTGGGTGGGTTGGCAATGGCTTTTTATGGCGAAACCATCACTTTTGATATCTCCACGCTGGCGGTGAAGCAATATCCGCTTGGCTTGCAACTGCTGGTCTATGCTGGATTATTGATTGCCTTTGGTGTAAAGTTACCGATCTTCCCGCTGCATACCTGGTTGCCCGACGCCCATAGCGAAGCCTCCGCCCCAGTTTCCATGATTTTGGCAGGTGTTCTCCTGAAGATGGCTGGTTATGGCCTGATCCGCATGAATATTCAGATGCTGCCGGATGCCCACACCTACTTTGCTCCAGTCTTGGTGGTGTTGGGTGTCGTCAACATTATTTATGGTGCGTTGGCGGCCTTCGGGCAGGGTCATATGAAGCGGCGCTTGGCCTATTCCAGCATTGCCCACATGGGCTTTGTCTTGATTGGAATTGCCTCTTTCACAGATTTGGGCATCAACGGCGCGCTCCTGCAAATGCTCTCCCACGGCTTGATTGCGGCCACCCTCTTCTTCTTGACGGGCATTACCTACGAGCGTACTCACACCCTCGTTATGGAAAAAATGGGTGGATTGGCTCAGCAGATGCCGAAAGTGTTTGCCCTCTTTACGACGGGGGCGCTGGCTTCCCTAGCCTTGCCGGGGATGAGTGGATTTGTGGGTGAGTTGACGGTCTTTTTGGGATTGACCACCAGTGATGTCTATACTCCATCCTTCCGAGCGGGCATGGCATTGTTGGCGGCGGTGGGCTTAATCTTGACCCCGATTTATCTCTTGTCGATGTTGCGGCAGGTATTTTATGGTCGGGCAGATGGGGATTTGGTAGTGGAATCGTACCTGGGAGATGCCAAGCCTCGTGAGATGGCGATTGCCCTCTGTCTGTTGATTCCCATCATCGGCATTGGTTTGTATCCAAAACTAGCCACCCAAACGTATGATGTAACCACCCTGGCCATCTCCACGGATCTCCGCAATGGTTCTCCGGTGATGCTGGCGCAGCAGTTACGCTCTCCCCTCTACTCCCTGTTGTCGGCTAAGCCGCAATTGGCTACCGCTGATACCGGATCTATCTTGATTGCTGCTGAATAGCTATTTTCATACCTGTTGGAATCGTCATTGTCTGCATGTCGTCGCTTCCCCATGTCCTATCTATCAGCAACGGTCATGGGGAAGATCAGGTGGCTAGCCGCATCGCTGCCGAGCTACTCAAACTTGACATGCGGGTGAGTGCCTTACCGATTGTGGGAGAAGGCAAAGCCTATCAACATTTAGGGATCCCCCTCTTAGGAACGACACAAGTCATGCCTTCGGGGGGATTTATTTATCAAGACTGGCGACAGTTTTGGCGAGACATTCAAGGGGGATTGCTGGGGCTAACCTGGCGGCAGCTCAGATGGATTGGGCAAATGCGGCGGCAGGTGGATTTAATCCTGGCGGTGGGAGATATTGTGCCCCTGCTGATGGCTTGGCAAAGTCAACGTCCCTATGCGTTTGTTGGTACGGCCAAATCGGATTACTATTTTCGGGATGAAGGGGGGCTTTATCGGCGGATCCCTTGGTTGCAGCCTGTTTCTGATTATTTACCGTGGGAACGCTGGTTGATGAGTCGTCCCCGTTGTCGAGGATGTTTTGTGCGGGATGCTCTCACCGCTCAGCCATTGCAGGAGCGCCATTGTCCGGTTTGGCATTTGGGGAACCCGATGATGGATGGCCTAGAGCCGCCGACTACCTGGCCACTTCTGGGGGATTGTTTGGATCCGGCTCGTCCTGCCCTGCTACTTTTGCCCGGATCCCGCCCTCCCGAAGCCTATGCCAACTGGCGGCAGATGGTCGCGGTTGTGGGGGCATTGGATCCTACGATTCAACCGTTTGCAGCAATTACCCCCAATCTCCAGCCAGAACGGTTGAGGGAGATGGCGCAACCTCTGCGGATCCCGTTGCTGACGGGTCGGTTTGCCGAATGTTTGCATCGAGCCGAGGTGGTGTTGGCGATGGCGGGCACAGCCACGGAACAGGCGGTAGGGTTGGGCAAGCCCGTGGTGACACTGCCCGGTCTAGGTCCTCAATTTACGGCCAAATTTGCTGAGGCACAGACTCGTTTGCTGGGATCCTCAATTTTTCTGGCCACCCCCAGCACCGCCGCCGCCACCATCCAACACCTGCTAACTCGCCTGCAATCGGATCCCGACTTTCGCCCTCAACGGCAAGCCCACGGACAGCGGCGGATGGGATCCCCAGGGGCTTCTCAACGGATTGCCCAGCAGATCCAGAAGATGTTATCCCCTTCGATTTCAAATCAAGCGGGATTGGGAGGTTAACACCAGCTTGAGACGGGCGTGGATCAAATCCAGTTGGGCTAGACCCAGATCAATCTCCCCATCCACCACAATGCCTGTAGTAATCAAGCGATCCAACAGTTCCAAAATAGAGGCATCCCGACTGGCCTGTCCGGGATAATAACTGCCTGGTTTGGGCAATAGGCTACCCATCTCCCCCAGATGAATATTGAGATCGGCTGGGTCAATCTCCAAGACCTCGCAGATGGAAATAATTTGTGTTTGGAGAGACTGCAAACTTTGTCCGGCGCGCTCAATTTCCCCGTCACTCAACTGTCCCGCTTCCATCCGCCGCACGATTTGCGCCTCCATCAACTGTCGAATTAACTCCACCACAGTCAACACCAGCGAAGCCAGTCCCGACTGTTTTCCCTTGCTGGGGGATCCCGCTAGCGTGAGGGGAGGGGAAGACGAACTGACCTCCGTAAAGTCAGTGGCTTGAGCGGGGCTAATTTGCCAAGCATCGGCCTCAGGATCGGGCATGGTCAATCCTCAGGCATCGAACAGGAACAGACCAAATGGCGATCGCCATAGGCATTATCAATGCGGCTGACACTTGGCCAAAACTTGTGTTGACGTAACCAAGGCAGGGGATAGGCGGCTCGTTCACGGGAGTAGGGACGATCCCAATGGTCTTGGAGCAGCACCTCCGCGGTGTGGGGCGCATTTTTCAAGAGGTTATGGTGGGGATCGGCCAGACCTTGTTCAATCTCGGCGATCTCGGCGCGGATAGCCATCATTGCCTCAGCAAAGCGATCCATCTCCACTTTAGACTCGCTCTCGGTGGGTTCAATCATGACGGTTCCCGCCACAGGCCAAGACACCGTGGGAGCATGAAACCCATAATCCATTAGCCGTTTGGCAATATCCTCCACTTCGATACCCGCGCTGCGTTTGAATTGCCGCAGATCCAAAATACACTCGTGAGCCACCAATCCATTTTCTCCTTTATAGAGAACCGGATAGTAGGGATCCAGTCGGTGCGCCAGATAGTTCGCGTTCAAGATGGCCACTTCACTGGCTAAGCGCAGGCCACGGGATCCCATAAGGGTGATATAGACCCAAGAGATCGGCAGAATGCTGGCACTTCCCCAGGGAGCCGCTGCCACCGCCCCAATCGCCGTTGTTTCGCCGATCTGCATCAGGCGATGTCCCGGCAAAAAAGGTAGCAAATGGGCGGCCACCCCAATCGGTCCCATGCCAGGGCCACCGCCGCCGTGGGGAATGCAAAAGGTTTTGTGCAGGTTGAGATGGCAGACATCCGCCCCCAATTCGGCGGGACGACATAACCCTACCTGAGCATTCAGATTGGCTCCATCCAGATAAACCTGGCCGCCGTAGGCATGGATGGTTTGGCAAATCGCCTGGATACCCGTCTCAAACACGCCGTGGGTGGAGGGATAGGTGATCATGAGGGCGGCCAGCTCATGCTGGTGTTGGGCGGCTTTGGCCTGTAGATCGGCGTGATCGATATTGCCAGCACTATCGCAGGCTACCGGCACCACCCGCATCCCCGCCATCACCGCACTGGCCGGATTGGTGCCGTGGGCGGATTGAGGGATCAAACAAATATGCCGATGGCTTTCCCCCCGTTGCTGATGGTAGGCGCGGATCACCAGCAATCCCGCATATTCCCCCTGGGATCCGGCATTGGGCTGGAGAGAGACCCCTGCAAATCCGGTAATTTCCGCCAGCATCCCCTCCAATTGCTCAAAGAGAATCTGGTAGCCACGGGTTTGATCAAGGGGAGCAAAAGGATGGATCTGGGCAAACTCCGGCCAACTGACAGGCAGCATCTCGGCGGTGGCATTCAGCTTCATGGTGCAGGAGCCAAGGGGGATCATCGAGGTGGTGAGGGAAAGATCCTTGGCTTGCAGGCGATGCAGATAGCGCAGTAGCTCAGTTTCGGAGTGATAGCGATTAAAAACCGGATGGGTGAGAAAGGAGCTGGTGCGGGCAAAGAGATCCGGCAAAGGGGGGATCCCTTCCGTCATGACGTGATCAACCGGAAAGGCTAGGGGCGTATCCCCAGCAAAAATCTCCCACAACTCCACAACATCCTGCGAGCGGGTGGTTTCATCCAGAGTGATGCCGATGCTCGACTCATCCAGTTGGCGCAGATTGATCTGACGGCGTTGAGCCTCCTGGATCAGGTGGGTTGCGTTAGGAGTGGAAAGTTTAACCCGCAGCGTATCAAAAATGGGGGTGGATCCCGTGCGGTAGCCCAACATGTGCAGCCCCCTTTGTAAGGTGAGGGTGAGACGGCGAATCCGCTCCGCAATCGCTTTTAGCCCCTTGGGGCCATGATAGACGGCATACATACTAGCCATGATTGCCAGCAACACTTGGGCGGTGCAGATATTGCTGGTGGCTTTATCGCGGCGGATGTGCTGTTCACGGGTTTGCAGCGCCAGTCGCAGGGCGGGCTGACCCTGGGCATCGTGGGAGGCTCCCACCAACCGTCCTGGCAGATGCCGCTTATAACTTTCGCGAGTGGCAAAGTAAGCGGCGTGAGGGCCACCATAGCCAAGGGGAATGCCAAACCGTTGACTGCTGCCCACCACCACATCGGCTCCCCATTCGCCGGGGGGAGTCAACAACACAAGGCTGAGCAAATCGGCAGCTACCGTCACCAAAAGACCCCGTTGGTGAGCCTGTTCAACCAAGGGACGATAATCCATAATCCCCCCATCACTGGCGGGATAGCTGAGGATCAAGCCAAAAAAACGCTCATCCAGCTCCGCCTGACCGGGATCCCCAACCACAATCTCAATACCCAGGGGTTGGGCACGGGTGGTCAACACCTCCACCACCTGCGGATGGCACCCCTGATCCACCCAATAACAATGGGATCCCTTAGCGAGGGCGTAGCTCATGGTCATCGCTTCTGCCGCCGCCGTTGCTTCATCGAGCAACGAGGCATTAGCAATATCCATCCCCGTCAGATCGCTGATCATCGTTTGAAAGTTGAGGAGAGCCTCCAAGCGCCCCTGGGCAATTTCCGCTTGATAGGGAGTGTATTGGGTATACCAGCCGGGGTTTTCCAAGATGTTGCGGGCAATCACGGGTGGGGTCACACAGTTGGCATAGCCCATTCCCAAATAGGAGCGAAAGGGTTGATTTTGTTGAGCTATCTCCCTGAGTTCGGCTAGCCCCTCTGCTTCCGAACATCCCGTCGATAATCGGAGGGGTTGCTGGGTGAGAATGTCCTGTGGAACCGCTTTTGCGATCAAATCCTGGAGGGTGGCATATCCCAACTCCTGCAACATCTCCTGAATCTGCTCAGGGGTGGGGCCAATGTGACGACGGACAAAACTACTCGGTGCGGCTAGCTCCTCCAGTCCATGATCGGGGCGGGAGGCGGGGGAAGGGATGGGAATGGATAGAGGAATCGGAGTCAGCAACGAAGCAAGCGTGTTGTCTGTTTCTAGCATGATGGTGAGAAAAAGGAATGGGAAAAGAGGGATCCCCTGGACTTTCAGATGAGGCTCAACCGCCACTCGTTACCGCAATTCTGATATCGAGATCCAAAAAAATTAACAGAACGCAATAGGGAGACCCCTCAATTATACTCAGGGTCTTCAAACTGGCTGGAATGGTCTGCCGACCTGTGCAGAGCGGATAGGAACCCGTTGCCAGAGGCCGCTCATAAAATGTGAAGGATGATGAGTAAAAACAAGGATCGATTGGCATGGTGACGTTGAGCTGGCAAGCAATAGGGGATCTGTGGATCCTGCGTCCCGCCCGTCCCCGTGCGGTTCTCTACTTTTTGGGAGGAGCGTTTATTGGCAGTGCCCCCCAGTTTTTTTATGATGCCCTCTTGAACTCCCTAGCCCGTTCGGGTTATTGGGTGCTGGCTACCCCCTATCTCACTACCCCTGACCACGCCAGCATTGCCCAAACCATTCTCTCAACCTGGCGACGGGCGGAAACTGGGCTGGGCTTGGGATCCCTGCCGCGTTTTGGTCTGGGGCACAGTTTGGGTTGTAAGCTGCATCTGCTCTGCTGTGTGGCGGATCCCGATTATACAGACCACTGCTATGGCAATATCTTCATGGCCTACAGCAACGCCAGCCTGCCAGACGCTCTCCCCTGGGGATTGGGGATCCCTTCCCTAGACTTTTCTCCCTCCCCCGCCACGACCGTCCAATTGATCGCTCACCATTATCAAGTCGTGCCTCATTTGTTGGTCAAGTTTCAGGATGACACGATTGACGACACCGAGGCGTTGGAAGGTAGCTTGAAAAAGCGCTGTGGTTCTGCCATTTGTCGCGTCAATCTTCCTGGCAACCACGGTACTTCTGTCGGCCAATCTTATCCGTTTCGGATTGAGAATGCCTTTAGTCCGGTGGATGTGTTGGGACAGTGGATCTATCAATCCGTCAACAGCCATAACCAAATACTCGTAAATACCCTCAACTATTGGATACAGCAACAGTTGAGAAATTCCGAATATACCTGGAAACCATAAAAAAATTAGCTACTTTCCTGTTCATTCCTAGGGTGATTTTGTCCCTAATGATTTGTATGAAGGGTGGCAGGGAAGGATAACATTGACAGCCATAAAATCCCCTTACAAAATGGGAGCAGGTTAAGATCCACCCAGGCTCCTTACCAAAAGGGATCCCTCTCCGGTGTGAGGGCAGGCTGAACGAAATACTTGCCGAGGAACGAGAAGACCGAACAAGTGACCAGAATCAACATTGCGCTTCCTCCATCGGTTCCGAGGGGGTGACTTCGCCAACTCCCTAAAGTAGGCTGAACTCGGAGAGGTGATGAGGAGAGGATGAATACCTGAGGATGCCCTCAGCAGACCAGCAGAATAAAGCTTAGCTGGAGAGGTTCTACCCATGAGCCATCGCATGGCCTTTTAGTGATCAGGAGATGGAATGTCCACAACTTCACCCCGCTTCAATACCTTCAGTTCTCCCTCGATCCTGCCTCCCTATGCCACCGATCAAGGAGGGGAGGATGACGACAAATTACCACTGGGCAATCGTTTGGTGAAGGCGGGCTTGCTCACCCGTGAGCAACTGGCTCAAGCTCTGCGGGAGCAACAGCAAAACCACCTCAAGTTGGGGGAAGTCTGCCTGGAGCATGGCTGGGTTACTCCTGAAGATCTCTACAAATATATGCCCAGCCGTGATCTCTCTTTGGGGGAGATCTTGGTGGCTTTAGGTTATCTGGGGTTTGACCAACTGCGGATTGGACTGGCTCAACAACGGCGCTATGGCCGCCGCTTAGGAGAAATTTTGATCTGGAAGGGGTGGCTGACCAGTGAAACCCTCAACCAGGTTTTGCAAATTCAACAGGAGTTGCAGCAGTTGGGCGTCGGCACGGCTTGGCAAGCCCTCCAGGATCAAAAAGCAGCCCTAGAAGCGGGATTACAAGGGGATCCCTTACCCACCCCTAGCCCTACTCCATCCGTTGCCATCCCCCAACCGATCCAGCCCTCTCAGGTGGCAACCCCCAGCCCAGCTCCCCGTGTGGCGGAGGGAACGGCCAGTGCTGGCAACCCCTACCAAGCCCGCATTGCTGCCCTAGAGCTTCATATTCAGATGCAGCAAAAGGAGTGGGACGCCATTACCGCGCAAATGAATCAGCAGATTACCACCTATCAGGAGCAATACCAGAATCGGATTCAACAACTGGAGGCAAAACTCCGTCAACAAAGCGAGCAGCAAACCAGCGGATCCCCCGACCGCGAAAAACTGGAACTGCGGGCACAGGTGAATCATCTGGAAAATGAACTGCAACAAGCCTATGCCCGTGTTAAGCAAACCCAACTGCAACTGCAAGAACAAAGCCAGAAGAACCTGGCGGAACAAACTCGCCTAGAAGCCGAAATCGCCCGCTTGCAGAAGCAGCAATCGGATCCCAGCCCAGCCATCCTCGAACAGCAAGCTCAGATCCAACGCCTAGAGACGCAATGGCAAGCCGAAATCACCGCCAAAGCCACCGCTGCCCTCACCCACCAAACCCAGATGGCAGAAATAACGGCTCAACGGGATCAGTTACAAAGCCGCCTCGATGAGCAGACACAACAAGCCCACCACCTCCAAGCTAGCTATGAGCAAGTCAGCCAAGCTTTGCAGAACCTTCAACAAGAACACGAGCAGCTAGTTCAGCAGGTGGAAACCCAGCAGCAGGGGTGGCAGTCACAGGCCCAACACTATCAGCAGCAGATTGAGCAAGCCCAAACCGAAGTAGCCAGTCTGACCCAACAGCTAGAACGCTACCAAGCCCAGGAGGCTGAACTTACCGAACTGCGCCAACACCAGCAAAAAGCGCAAGCGGATCTGGAGCAGATCCGCCAGTTGCACCATCGCCAGCAACAGCAGGAGCGGCAACTGCATAGCGAAATAGCTCGCCTCACCTCCCAGCTTTTGCAGACTCAAAGAGAGCTGGAGCAGCTCCAGACAGAGTGGCAGGATCAACCGTCGATTGCGGCTCTGCAAAACCAGATTGAAGACTTGCAAAGTCAAATTCAAAATCTGCAAGCCACTCATCAACAATCCGAACAGCAGTTACAACGCTACCAAACGCAACTGGAACAGGCGCGCACCGCCCCCCTCTCCCTCACCCAGGAACTCACCGCCGCCCGTCAGCAAATCGCCGATCTGGAGGGATCCCTACACCACAAACAATCCCTCCTAGATCGCCTGAACCGCCAGATAACCGCTCTGCAAGCCCAAGCCCTCAGCCAACAGGAGGCCCAAAGTCAACAAGCCCTGGAATGGCAACAGGCCAACGAGTTGATCGCCGCGTATCGAGAAAGTATCGAATCGCTTCAGCAAAACCTGAAAACTCAACAGGATCAAAACCGCCTGCTGCAAGCCAATCTGGAGCAGCAACGCTCGATTGCCCAAGCGGCCAGAGCAGAACTGGAAATAGCCAGTGTACCCATGCCCATGACGTCGCCGCCGCTTCCTTCTCCAGAACCACCGACCCCGCCCCCTGCACCCCCCCAACCTCTGATCGAGGGCAAGACGGATCCCTCCAATCTGCCCGTTTTAACCCCGTGGGCACGCAACTTATTTCTTCAACTGCAAGAGGCTGGCTTACTGACAGATGAACAAATTGACCAGGTATTGTCTAGTTGGCAGCAGGGAGGGGGCAAGCTGACGGAGGTTTTGGCTAGCTGCACCAAACTACAAGCAGATACCGTGAAGTTTTTTGGAGATGGTGGCTATGCGGCTAAGCTATCGGGATGTCGGCGGATCGGTGACTATCTAAAAGCAGCCGCCTTGGTCACAGAGGCCGATATTCAAGCCGCCCTGACCGCCCGTCAGCCTGGGCAACGATTGGGGGAAGTTCTGGTGGAGATGGGTCTGATCCGCAAGGCCACAGCGGACTATTTTGCCGAGACCTTTTTGAAATAAGTATCCCTTTCACAAGCGATGTTATGGGCGTTATATTCTCACCTTCCCCTTTCCTTGTCTAGGTTGTTGTTGTTGGCAGGTCTAAATTCGGGATCCCCACAATAAAGCTAACCTGATTGTGATCGCAGACAACCCGAATCTCACCCTTCATCTCTAAAACAAATTGCTTGACTAAAGCCAGTCCTAATCCGGTTCCCCCATGTTTCCAGCGATCCGCTTCAGGGATCCGATAGAACTTAGTAAACAGACGGGGAATTTGCTGTGGTTGAATATCCCCTGGATTGCTGACCTTCACTGTTAGTAGGGATTCTGTTACTGTTAGTTCGACTTGAATTTCTTGCTGGGGATCGGTGTATTTAATAGCATTCGATAGCAATTCGCGGATGACCCGCTCAAAGCGTTGATGGTCAGTACACCATACTTTTTCGGGCTGAGACAGAGTCGCGGTAATCTTTTGCTCTTTGGCTATAGTTTGTAAGCTCATCACCTCAAGTAATCTTTCTAGCCAGGGTTGCACAGCCTTGCATTCCACAAAAATCTCAATTTGACCGGCTTCTGATCGTTGTAGATCCAATAAATTATTCACCAACTCTAACTCACGATCTACCTCATTCATAACGATATCAATATATCTTTGCTGGCTAGCATTCCCCTGATCCATTCTCAACAATTCTACCCCCATCCGAATATTATTCAGGGGAGTTTTTAATTCATGGGAAACAGTAGCCATAAAATCATCCTTGAGGCGATTCAACTGCTCCAATTCAGTGACTTGACTGAGGGATCCCTGATAAAGGCGAGATTGCCGAATCGCAATAGCCGATTGATTGGCCAGTTGCTCCATCAGATGAATTTCGATAGTGCTAAAAGATTGATGTTCTCCTCGCCCTACCACCAAGATTCCCATTAACCCCTGTTGATCGATAATTGGGCAGATGACAACTGTAAATTTTGCGGATCCCTGCCAACAACAATAGATAGGATAGTTTGGTGGTTGATTCCTACCAGAAATGGATATCAACCCATCGGGAGGTAAGCCGCTGCTTAATCCGTGATATTGGCTGTATTTCAACACCAATGCCTCTTGACTTTGGGTAGTGGCAGGAGTGGTGGTCTCCATCAACCAAATTTCACAAAAGACTAATTCCAACGCCGCCACCAATTCCTCCACCAGCAGAGATAGCGTCAAGGTTTCATCCAAATCATGGCGGGTTTTTTCGATGAGGCGGGAGAGCAGGAGAGCGTGGCTCAGGGCTTGCTGTAATTCTGCGGTGCGCTGTGTAACCTGCTCCTCTAGATGACTGTTGAGGGTTTGCAACTGGGCAAAAGCGGTGGATAAATGGCCACTCATCCGGTTAAATCCCACGGCTAACTGCCGGAGTTCCCCAATCAAACTGGTTTCCGGGATCCGTTGGGATAGGGATCCATCGACGATGGTGGCGGCGGCGGTTTGTAAGGATTGGAGGGGACGAACCAAAGCACGGGAGGTGATAAATCCTACCGTTAAGGCGATCAACAGAGCTAACGTACAAATCCCCACGGTAGCGCGCAAATTAGCGGTAATCTCTGCCAAAAATTCCTGCTCAGGAATCACCACTACCAGCAGCCAATTCAAACCCCGCTCTGGCAGAGGGGTGATCTGCACAAATTGCCGCTCCCCCGCTACCGTCAACCGCCATTGCTGGGATCCCTGGAGGGTAGCTAGGTCAAAACGCCGAGCCATCTCTACTGCTATTGCTCGTGTTATGGGATCCGAGCTAGCCGTTGGTGGCATCCGTTCTTGCCCACCGGGTGTTCGCAAAAAGGGGGGTTCATCAATGGAGGTGGCTACCAGCTCTCCTGTGCGCTCGATGATAAAGCTCTGCCCCGTTTCCCCAATCTTTAACCGCTGCAAAAAGTCACTGATTTGCTGCAAGGTCAGATCAATGCCCATCACCCCCAATAACTGATCGTCGGGGTCGTAGATGGGAGCCGTCGCCGTAATCCCTAAAACTGGACGGGCGGCAAACACATAGATCGGCGACCAGGTGGGCTGTCTGGCTTGTAGCGCTGCCTCGTACCAAGGACGCTGCCGCGGATCAAACTCCGATTGCCGTACCCATTCCTGGATATTTCCCAGCCCATTCAACCGAAAGATCTGCCGCTGCGGAGCCGTCGTGGGATCCCGTCGATAAAGCAAGGGTTCGGGATCCGTCTGCACCAACAAAAAGTCCCCGGCTTGATTGCCGTAATAAATGGTTTTGAACCCATCGAATAACTGAATCTGCTGCCAAAAATAAGCTTGTAATTGGGTAAAGTTCTCTAGGCTAAGCAATCCCGCCTTCACCGCCTGAGCATCGGTTTGCAAAATCAGATAGGGCGTATCGGCAAATAACCTGACATGCTCGGTGACGGTGCTAGCTGTTTTTTGGCTCAACTGATCCACCAATCGCTGCACCGATTGCTCACCCGCCCGCCAGCTTAGCCAACCACAGATCGCTGCCGTAGCCGTAAGCTGTAGCGAAAAAGGAGCCACTACAGCCCACAGCATGGGCAGGGTAGACAGTCGCTTGGTAACCGCAGAAAGGAGAGCAGACAAACCTAAACCTCTAAAACAGGTGCAAGGTATTCAATATATCCATTCTCCACTCTTTAACCATCGGTTCAATACCTTAACGGTGTGATGCGGCGGTTTCACACTGCGCCAACATTAAATATACTTTTTGATTCTCGATCTCCGAACTGAATAATCATGTCAACATTTTCTCTCAAAATCGGAACCATTGTTGATGTTGGGCAATCGCCAACCTGAAGAACGATAAACTTAGGTGGATGGCCATAGAGCAAGTTAAACTGATAAAAATCAGCATCTTTGGAAACAATTACAAAACCATTCGCTTTTGCCTATTCCCAAATGATGCCATTATCCATATCCGTCAGTGCTCAAGTTTGGATATGCTCAGAACTAGAATGCAAATTAACAATCTGGCATCGCAAAAATATCTATTTATATCTATTTAACAGTATGCCGCAACCGCTCTCTGTTCGCGGATAGGGAATACGGTTAGCGCTTATCCACAATATTAAGGATTCGACCGCTAAGCTAATCTGGTCTAAGTTGAAAGGGATCCCACCCATCGATGGGATCGTCTTATTTAGCCGGAGATGTCTATGGTTACTGCCCTGCCCTCCCAACAGCGCCGCCTCAGTCTGCAAGCGGTTGATATTGCCCCAGCCACCCGCACCATCCGCTCTCTCGATTGGGATCGGGATCGCTTTGACATCGAATTTGGCCTCAAAAACGGCACTACCTACAACTCATTCCTGATTCGGGGCGACAAAATTGCCCTGATCGACACCTCCCACGAAAAATTCCGCGAGTCTTACCTTCCCCTGCTGCAATCGGAGGTGGATCTTAGCCAACTTGACTATCTGCTGATTAGCCATACCGAGCCGGATCACAGTGGGTTGGTGCGGGATATCTTGCAACTGGCTCCCCAGGTGACGGTGGTTGGATCCAAAGTGGCGCTGCAATTTTTAGAAAATCTGGTGCATCTGCCCTTTCCAAAACAAGTGGTTAAAAACGGTGACCAATTGGATTTGGGACAGGGACATATCCTGGAGTTTGTGATCGCTCCCAACCTGCATTGGCCCGATACGATGTTTACCTACGATCACCAAACGGGCATTCTCTTCACCTGCGATGCCTTTGGGATGCACTACTGCGATAACAGTGTCTTTGACCACAACCTGGCTCTAATTGAAGAGGATTTTCGCTTTTACTATGATTGTTTGATGGCTCCCAATGCCCGCTCCGTCTTGTCCGCCATGAAGCGCATGGATGAGTTACCCACCATTTCCACGATTGCCACCGGACATGGCCCCCTACTCCGCCACCACCTCAGCGACTTAACGGGGCGCTATCGCTCCTGGAGTCAAGCCCAAACCAAAGGCGAAACCACCGTGGCTGTATTCTATGTCTCCGACTATGGCTACAGTGATCGCCTCAGCCAAGCCATCGCCAAAGGCATTACCAAAGCGGGCGTTGCCGTCGAAATGCGCGATCTCAAATCGGCGGATCCCCAGGATGTCCGCGAATTGGTGGAACACTCGGCGGGCCTAGTGGTCAGCACTCCGCCCACTTCCTCCATGGTGGCTCAAACCGCTGTTGGCACGGTCCTTGCGGTGGCACATTCCAAACAGATGATCGGGCTAGTGGCTTCCTGTGGGGATGACGACGAACCAATTGATCCGCTGCTCACCCGCTTTACGGACGTTGGCTTAAGTCCCGCCTTCCCGGCCATCCGCGCCCAAGGGATCCCTACCCCCGCCACCTATCAAACCTGTGAAGAAGCAGGCACGGATCTGGCTCAGCGATTAACCAAAGCCAAAACCATCCAGCAGATGAAATCCCTGGATAGCGATCTCGACAAAGCTCTGGGTCGTCTATCCGGTGGACTCTACATCATCACCGCCCAACGCCAGCAAGCCAAGAGCGCCATGTTGGCCTCCTGGGTGGCTCAGGCTAGCTTTTCTCCCCCCGGCATCACCATTGCGGTTGCCAAAGATCGCGCCATCGAATCCTTCATGCACATCGGGGATCCCTTTGTCCTCAATATCTTGGCGGAAGGGCAGCACCTCAAGCTGATGAAACACTTTTTGAAATGGTTCCCCCCTGGCGCCGATCGCTTTGAAGGGGTCAAAACCTATCCTGCTGATAATCAGGGAATCATCTTGGCGGAAGCCCTCGCCTATCTGGAGTGTCAGGTGGTCAGCCGCATGGAGGCCAGTGATCACTGGATTGTCTATGCCACCGTACAGACGGGCAATATCTCGAATCCCGATGGTCTGACGGCGACTCACCACCGCAAAGTTGGCAACCATTACTAAGGTGTCTCCCCCAGGCTCCTCCCCAATCCCAGCGCGGGGATCCCTGAACCCGCTAAACTGGTCAGGAATTCACCCCAACCTGTCAGCAGGGGATCCCTTTTTATGTCGTCTATGTCGTCATCGCCTTTACCTGAGCGCCCCTATCCCCCCCAAGTAGTGCGAGAACGCTTTCGCTACCAGGGCTACAAATATAGCTTCGTCTGCCAAAAGATGCGCTTTCCAGGGAACAAAGAGGGGGAACGGGAATATTTGATTCATCCGGGCGGAGCCATCGTGGTTCCGGTGACGGCGAGCGGAGAGTTTGTCTGCATTCGTCAATATCGGTTTGCCATCGCCAACTATATCTACGAGTTTCCCGCGGGCACTCTCGAACCCAACGAACACCCGGATCAGACCATCCGCCGTGAACTGGAGGAAGAAACCGGACGGCGTGGACATCGCTGGGACAGCCTGGGCACTTTTTATTTGGCTCCCGGCTATTCTGACGAACTGATGTATGCTTACCTGGCTCGAGATCTGGAGGTGCTCCCCCACCCGCCCGCCGGAGATGAAGATGAAGACATCACCGTTGTTGAACTTAACCCTCAAGAGATGCAACAGCGCATTCAAGAAACCTCTGATTTTGATGCCAAATCCATCGCCTGCTTCTATCGTGCCCAACAGTTTTTACAAACTCATGGCTGAGGTTTTGTGGGTTGAGGCGGTCAATTAATGGGTAAATCTTGTGTGGGTAAATCTTGAAAAATCTGGCGGACTGTCTGCAAGGCCTCGGTGATCGACTGGATCTCTGACGCCGATAGTTGACCCAGCCGAGCCTTGAGGTGGTGGATATGCGCCGGAAAAACCTCCTCAAAGACCGCTTCTCCAGCCGTGGTCAAGACAATCCTGAAACAGCGCCGATTTTCTGGGGGAACCTGCCGTTGCACCAGTCCTTTTTGTTCCAGACGGTCGATGATCCCTGTCAACGTCCCTTTGGTAACGAGGGTTTTGTCAGCCAGCTCGTGCATGGTCATGCCGGAGGTATTACCCAGGGTAGCAATCACATCAAATTGGGGAGCCGTCAGTCCCTGCTGGCGCACATGGCCTTCTGAGTAGCTGGCAAACGCCTGATAAGCCCGCGCCAACTCCCGAATCAGGGGGAGAAATGGCTCCTGTCTGGCTAACGTGGTCGGGGTGGTGTGGGGAGAAGTGGAAGGCGGCATGGGCTAGGTTATTGAATGCTTTTGAAGATTTCTTCGGGATGATCGATTGCCTAGAGGCAAGTGTTGATTTTATTGAGTAATTTTCTTTAGTATAGTTCTTATACAAATATATCTCAATCAAATTATTAAACCCAGATGATTGACAAGGGACAGTTTCTCAACTGTGCTAAGGGGAGACGGGAGCGACAAAGGGAGGGAGTTGGTTGCGGCAACATGCGATAATAACGACCTGAAGTCGTGGGCGATGTTTTCCCCCCTTCTCAACCCCTAACTTTTTTCTCCTCTCCACTACCCCTAGGACAGGCATAGAAATAGGCAATCAACAAGGTGGATCCCCAACCATGGCTTGGAGGCACAAAGCAGATGATGGTCGAAACGTTCAACCTGACTGACTACCTCGTCACCCGCCAACAATGGGTGGAGCAAGCCCTCTCAGACTCGATTCCGATTGTTTATCCTGAGCGAATCTACGAATCGATGCGCTACAGCCTACTGGCAGGGGGCAAACGGTTGCGCCCGATTCTTTGTTTGGCCAGTTGTGAGTTGGCACAAGGGGAGATTGCCCAGGCCATGCCCACCGCTTGCGCCCTGGAGATGATCCACACCATGTCCTTAATCCATGACGATCTGCCCAGCATGGATAACGATGACTATCGGCGGGGCAAGCTGACCAACCACAAGGTCTATGGGGAGGACATGGCTATTTTGGCCGGAGATGCCCTCTTGGCCTATGCCTTTCAGTACATCGCGCAACAAACCCAGAACGTTCCCCCAGAACGAGTCTTAGAGGTGATCGGACGGCTGGGACAGGCGGTGGCTGCTAGTGGATTGGTGGGGGGACAAGTGGTGGATCTCGAATCGGAAGGCAAGCCGATTTCTCTAGAAACGTTGGAGTTTATCCATACCCACAAAACGGGGGCACTGCTGGAGATTTCGGTGGTGTCAGGATCCATCCTGGCGGGAGCGGATCTCGATATGATCGAGCGCCTAACAGGGTTTGCCCGCGAGATTGGTTTGGCCTTTCAGATTATTGATGACATTTTGGATATCACCGCCACCTCAGAGCAACTGGGAAAAACAGCCGGCAAAGATCAAGCGGTGGCGAAGGCCACGTATCCTAGTTTGTGGGGGTTGGAGTTTTCCCGCCAAAAAGCAGAGGAGTTAGTGGTTTCCGCTAAACACCGTCTGGATCCCTATGGAGAGAAGGCTCAGCCCTTGTTGGCTCTCGCCGACTACATTACCCATCGCACCCACTAGCGGGTTGCGGTTTTGTCCCCGCCATTTCCCCACCATTGAGGATCCCCTACCTTCTGCCGGAGACATCATGTATGTTGCAACAACTGATGGCTAACCGAGTACTTTGGACGGCTCTTTTGGCAAGCCTGACGGCTCAACTGCTTAAGCTCTTGTTGGTCTATGGTCGGTCGGGCAGGGTGGATCTGCGGGTGCTGACTCAAACCGGAGGAATGCCCAGTTCCCATGCGGCGTTGGTCAGTGCCCTAGCTCTGGGAGTCGGGATCCAGGAGGGATGGGACAGCCTACTGTTTGCGGCTAGTGTGGTTTTTGCTTTGATTGTCATGTATGACGCGGCGGGCATCCGGCAGGCGGCGGGCAAGCAGGCGCGAGTGCTCAATCGCATGATGGATCAGTTGTTTGAGGAGGACGAGTTTGACGAACCCTATCTCAAAGAATTGCTGGGACATACCCCTTTGCAGGTGGTTGTGGGATCCCTGTTGGGGATTGCCTGTATCCTGGTGACGTTTCGCTTTTAGTTCGCTTGGACTGGGCGAATGCGCTTAACCTGAAATGATCCCCATCTCGCCACCTCTATGTCAGAAGTTTCTCCCGCCCACCTGCCGCAACTCCCCGCCGATTTATCGGAAGCCCAAGCCCAAGCGATGCAGGCAGCTCAGGCGGCTATCACGGCAGGATATCACCGTCTGCAAATAGAAATTCTTGCTCCTGATCTCAAGCCGGAGGGGTTGGCGTGGCCGTTTTTGCCGTGGTTGGATCCCCCCGCCACAGTTTTTTTTGGTGATGCTGGGGCAGCGGCTTTAGCCCAGCGAGATTGGGGAGGATTAGGGATCCCCGCTGCGATCCACGTGCAGGGGCTAAGTGAGCGGAGTTCTCTCCCCCCTGAACAGGCGGCCTTATTTGTCATGCCCGATTTGACCAGCATTGAAATCGTCGAAAAACTCTGTGAAGGCGTGTCCCGCTACTCAGAACGAGCCGTTATGTTACTTAATCCCCAATTGCAGGATGTCGCTACGGTGGGAGTAGGGCTGGCGGGGCGGCGCTTACGCCAACGGTTTTTGAGCACTTTTGAACCCTGCTATTATCTGCGCCCCCTAGGATCCGCCGCCCTCTTCCGTTTTTACCCACACCCTTGGACAGTGTGGCAACAAACCTCTGAAGGAAGTTATCGGCTGCTAGCCAGCCAAACCGATAAACCCAATGGTGAGGATCTGGCACGCTACCTAGCTCCGTCAGGAGGGGGGCAGGCGAGGCCCCTCCAGGCTCTCCGCCGCTTCATTCAGGCGTTGCAACGCTGATTTACGGGGGATTGAGTGGTGATGAACTGGATTGGCTGAAGATGGGGGAAATCCTGGGATCCCTGAGCGGGTTAGAGGCGCAAGCTGCTTTCGAGAGTGAGGGTAAAAGATTGTCCGGGACGCAGCACCACCACCTGCGGGGCGGTGACATTGCCGGTTACAACCCCCGCCGCTGCTCCTCCGATCACACCCGTAGTGCTCACCCCACCCGTGAGGATCCCTAGCACCGCTCCCGCCGCCGCACCAATCGCCGCATCTTCAGCAACCGACTGGCTGGAATACTGGCGGGGATCCTTTTCATCGGGGAGGATCGGAGAACTGGCTCGCATACTGTAGGTGCGGCCATTCACCTGAATCGAGGTTCCCACAAAGCGGGATCCGCCCGTAGCTGGCTCCATTTGGCCGGAGATGCGACTGCCGATTGGCAAGACTAGCCGCCCATTGGCATCAAAAATATTTTGGGCAACTGTGAGGGTGAGGGGGTAGACGGTATCGGGGCTAAAGTATTGCGGCTGATTCGCCGAGCTACTGCTGACCGGGATGACGGTTCCCTGTTGCAGTTGTGACGTACCCAAGTTGAATTGCTGCTGAGCAGGTGTTGGGGGAGCTAGCCAGCATCCACTTCCCCACAGGCTGATGCCCAACCAGAGAGCGGCTGTCCACTTTTGCATGACGGAATCTCCTTGCTGCGACCAGCACGATCAGCTATCTTATCTATTCCTAATCTAGCTAATGAAACCCTTGGGATCCCTGGCTGGGTTCTTCGGTTTCTAGCTTAGGGAGTTGCGCGAAAGCGTTCTATGCTGAAAGGGATAGCGGCTGCACTAAGATAGGAGTCTGCCTGTCGGTTCTGCTCAAATAACCCCTTCCTCCCTCCCCGTTGTTGGTGGGATCCCTTCATGTATCAACTCATGCTGACCTGGGTCGAGGCGGGTCAACGCCGGAGTCAAGCGATCACCGATCAATATCCCAGTCGCTATCCAGGCAAACTCCGTATGGGTCGGGATCCCAGTCAATGTGATCTGGTGATCAATGACCCTACCGTGTCGGGGCTGCATGTGGAACTGCAATTTGAACCCGAAAAACGGCGGGTGTATCTCCGCAATCTCCGCGAACAAAATCCCCCTCGCCACAACGGTTTGATCGTTAGGGGTGGAAGCATTTTGCGGGAAGGCAGCCAAATTGGTCTCGGCGATGTTGAAATCAAGATCTCTGGCTTAAAAATTAAGCCCAGCGTAGCCACCACAGGCTGGAGCGTGATCAGGGGATCCCGTCATTTTGAGGATACCTCCGTCAGTCTCAGCCAATTGATTCCCATTGTCTCAACAGGGAGTGACCTAACCCAAAAGGGATTTCTGCTGCCTGGGTTATTTACGGTGGTGGTAGTGGTTTCTTTGTTTAGTGTTTTGGGACACCCGATTTGGTTTAACTTATTGCTAGCTTTTTATATTGGTATTAGCGCCCTTTATTTTATTTATAGCTTGTGTGGGAAATCTAAGCCCTGGTGGGTTCTATTGGCCTGTGGTTTGGGGATGTTTTTTTTGGTGCTTCCGCCCATTTTTGCCCCTTTTCATGTAATTTTTCGTGAGATCTTACCGGGGGGAGTTGAGGATCGGGTAGATTTAATTTCTACCTTTGCCAGCTTCTTTTTTGGGGCAGGACTTTTGGAGGAATTGCTCAAGGTGATCCCAGTGTTTATCGCTATGGCGATAGGGCGAATCCTACGCTCTCCCTGGCGGGAAAAAGTTGGGGTTTGGGAACCCTTAGACGGTATCTTGTTGGCTTCAGCAACCGCCCTCAGCTTCACCTGGCTAGAAACCCTAAGTCAATATGTTCCGGGGGTGATTCTGGAGTTTTCTCAGCAGGCAGGGCCAGAAGCAGGAGAATTGCTAGGATTACAAGTGTTGATCCCACGTATTTTGGGATCGGTAGCGGGGCACATGGCCTATAGTGGCTATCTGGGATATTTTATTGGCTTAAGCGCTTTGAAACCTCGCCAAAGTATTTTAATCTTATCCACTGGCTATTTGACGGCATCATTGCTTCATGCACTTTGGAATACTGCCGCCAGTATCAATGCCCTCATGTTGGCTCTTGTCGGAATGGTTTCTTATGCTTTTTTGAGCGCTGCCATCCTCAAAGCACGGCAACTTTCACCAGAGAGAGCAGAAAATTTTGCCACTGATTTTTTGCCTCGTCCCTAAAGATTTAAGAGGTTAATTGCTATCTAGCGGAATATCTAAAATGGGATAACTTTGCCAATTCTGAGCATCAAAATGCCACCATTCGGTTGCCAATCCCGTAAACCCGTATTTTTGCATGATGGACTGGAGAAATAGTCGATTGGCTCTGGCTAAGGGTGGGATCCCTGGATAATGGGTGTGGGAATGTTCTGAAAAATCATCAAATGCTGTCCCCATATCTAGGGCGAAACCCGTTCCCGAATCGAGAAGAGTTACATCTACAGCACAGGCGCGATTGTGGCGGGATCCCTGTTGAGGATCGGCAATATAGCGATCATCCGGCAAAAACTCCCACATTTTGCGTTGCACCGAAAGGGGGCGATAGGCATCGTAAACCCGTAGGGATAGCCCTTGGGAAAGCAAATCCATTTGAACCTGTTTGAGTTGCTGAGCAACGGTAGGGTGGAGCAAAGCACGCGCTACCGGATACAAAACCTGTCCCAAAAAGTTATCGGCGGTGGCATAACGAATATCAAGATTGATAGTGGGATCCACTTTATCCAGATCCACCAGGCCAAACTCGGTTAAAGAAGAGCCTGTCATGGGAAGCGAAGCGTTGGGATGAGCCATCATTTGTGTCGCTGGTATGCCAGATGAAGCTGATTATGACAAAATTAGGGGGCTGTTGTGAATGTATTGGCTTTAATGATGTCGGATCTTACGCGAGAGAAAACCTATACTGTTCATATTCATGATCGCCAGCACCATTGCCATTATGAAGTGAATGTTCCAGCCCATCGCTACATTTTGATCACAGCAGAACAGCAGGGGATCCCTCTACCATTCGCCTGTCGAAATGGGGCTTGTACTACCTGTGCTGTGCGGGTTTGTCGGGGAGAAATTTATCAGCCAGAGGCGATGGGACTTTCTCCTAAACTGCGTTCTCAAGGCTATGCTCTATTGTGTGTTGGGTTTCCTCGCTCAGATCTGTGGCTAGAAACCCAGGATGAGGATGAAGTCTATGAGTTACAGTTTGGTCAATATTTTGGACGGGGATCCACAACAATTGGCCTGCCTTTAGAAGAAGACTAATACTAGAGAATAAGCTTTATTCCCCCAAAATTTCATTGGCCAGCAAGTCTCCTAATTTCTGCTTGGATCCCTGGTTCTTCCCATCACAAATGCTCCAGCGTCGTCGAAAAAACCGCGCCAACTCTTTCTCCGCTAACCGGAGGGCAATTGGGCGACCGTGAGGGCAGGTGTGTGGATTATGGCTAACTTGCCAGCGATCAATCAGTTGTTGCATCTGCTGAAGTGTCAAAGGGATCCCATTTTTGATGGCGGTGCGGCAAGCTGTAGCTACTTGCGCGGCATTTAAGTCAGCACATTCACTCAGTTCAGATAGAGCAATCTTCATGTTGGCTTCTGAGTCATCGGAGTGCCCAAGGATTTTGGGGATGCGTCGGATTAACCAAATCCCCTCCCCAAAGGGTTCGGGATCCAGATGCAATTGCTCCAGATTTTCTAACTGGTTTGCCGTGAGATTTTCTAACAAAATAGGACGGACTAGATCCATCAATTGCCATTGTTTTTGGAGATCTTCATAACGCACCCGCTCATGCGCCACATGCTGTTCCACCAGCCATAACCCTAGCGAATCTTCCACCAAAATATAGGTGTTTTGCAGTTGAGCCAACACCTTTAGATCCCCCCATGGTTTGGAGGAACCCGATGGAGAGTTCTCCGATAAAATTGGGTTGCCTGACAACGCTGTTGATGGCACATTCTCGCCAAGATGGGAGGGAAAAAGGGGATCCCTACTTTCCTGCCTGAGGGAATTTTGCCAACGATAAAGGCTTTGTTGCTCTTTGGCTCTCAGCCATTGACTGGCTCCTGAAGTGGGTTGAACAAGGGGTAAATCCTGCAAAATTGCCCTGATTAGCCCCTCTAGGTGGCTTTGATGCTCTGACAAGCCCTCTACATAGACTTCGGTTTTAGCGGGATGGCGATTCCAATCAACTTGAGAGGGCGGCAACTCAAAAAAAGCCAAACATAGGGGATGGCGATGGCGAGGCAGGGTGTTTTGCAAGCTCTTTTGCATCGTCTGCACGAGAGCGGGCACCTGCACAAACCGCCGATTGACCGCTACCCGCAGCCAGTCGGGACGGGGACGATGATAACGATCCGGTAAACCCAGAACCACGGTCAGGGATCCCGACCGCCTTTCCCCCAGATCACTCCGTTGCAGTCGCGGCAGGATTTGCAGCAAGATATCTGCCGCCGTTTCGCCCGCCCACAAGCTCAAGCTTGGCTGATCATTCACCCGCATCTCCCAGCTAATCGCCGGATGGGTGAGGGCGCTCTGTTGGATCACGGCTATCATTTGGCGAATCTCTCGGCTAGACTCAGCCAAGGCAACGCGGCGGGTTGACCAATCCGCGAATAGATCATGCGCCGTCACTATCGTTCCCCCCGCCAGAGCTGCCGGACGCAGCTCCTGCAAACTTCCCTGCATCCCAAAGCGAGCCAGCCAGCCATGGGGATCCGGGGCAAAACGGGAGGCAATCTCAAGGCGTGCCACTTGAGCCAGACTGTGCAGTGCTTCCCCCCGAAAGCCAAGGGTACGGATGGTTTGCTGGGATAAGGGCACATCCGGCAGCAGTTTGCTGGTGGTGTGGGCTAAGACCGTCTGGGGTAGATCCTCGCCAGGGATCCCTTGCCCGTTATCCGCCACACGGATCCGCCACTGCTCCGGCCAAACCTCCACACTAATTTGACTGGCTGCGGCATCCAGGGCGTTTTCCACCAATTCCCGCACCACCGCCCCCCAGGAATCCATCACGACCCCTGCCGCCATCCACTCCACCAGATCGGCAGCGAGTGCCTGAATCGGAGCCGGATTCACGACCTCACCACCAGCCACTGCCCTTTTGGGATCCCTAGGCAACAAAACGCTACAGTGAAGATAACTTTTTTGTTCAATGTTTCTTCTGAATGACCCATGCGACACCATCTTACTCGCGCTCTGCAATCCGGCATTCAACAACTGGCGGGTAGCCAACGGCCTTCCCCCGACACCATGGTTTTGCTCTCCAGCCGCGAATTGGAAAAAATGCGGCGGGTGGGTCGCTTGGCCGCCGATTTGCTTACCTATCTGGAACCCTTAGTCAAGCCCGGTGTCACCACCCTAGAACTCAATAACCAAGCGGAAGCCTGGACGAAGGATCACGGAGCGATCAGTGCCCCTTTGGGCTATGCCCCCGGCAACGTTCCCCCCTTTCCTAAGTCGATCTGCACCAGTGTCAATGAGGTGGTCTGCCACGGCATTCCCAGTCCTAAGCAGATGCTCAAGGCGGGAGATATCCTCAACATTGATGTCACCCTGATTCTGGACGGCTATCACGGCGACACCTCCCGCATGTTTTTTGTCGGGGATCCCACCCCCCGCACCCAAAAATTGGTGGAGGTTACCTACGAGTGCCTGCACCGGGGTATTGCAGAAGTGAAGCCGGGCGGACGAGTGGGGGACATTGGAGCTGCTATTCAGTCCTATGCGGAGGGACAAGGATTTTCTGTGGTGCGCGACTTTGTTGGACATGGCATTGGCAAACGTTTCCACACCGCTCCGCAAATTCCCCACTACGGTAACCGTGGTCAAGGGGAAAAACTCCGTCCTGGCATGGTTTTTACCATTGAACCTATGATTAACGAGGGCACGTGGGAAGTAAAAGTCTTGGCTGACAAATGGACAGCGGTCACCAAAGATCGCAAACTCTCTGCTCAAGCCGAGCATACGGTGGCGGTTACCGAAGCAGGCGTTGAAATTTTAACCCTACCCTCTCAATCCTAGAGCTTGATCTTTATATCTTTTTCCCAAAAACTGCTTCAGCTCTCAGCTACGGCTCGTCCGGCTACCGCCAGAGTCACGTTTGGAACTCCCCCGCATCTTGTCCGTCTTGATCCTCACCTTGAGCAATTTTGGAAAAAGGGCTGACAAGCGTCCCCTTTGTATCTAAAAATTAAGGGCGGAGTGATCTTGACCAACCCCGCTTCCCTGACAACCCATTTCAACCCTCGCCGCCCCAGCCTTTATCAAGCAAGACGGAGTTTCGTGTTGGTTAATGCAATCCGGCAATGGTGGAACCGTTATGGACTGAGCTTGTCAATGTCCATCCTCGCTATGGGTTTGGCTCTCGCCATTCGACAGTCTAATGGCAAGGTGTTGGTGGAATCCTACCGTTGGATGACTGCCCTCTGGCAACCCAGCATCGACCACACCCTGATCATGAGTCAGGCGGCGAATCAAGAACTCCAGGCGCAGGTGGCTGAACTGCAATACCAAAACCGTGAACTGAAAAAACTACTGGGGTTTAGCGACCAGATTTTGCCGGATGGGCTGCCCGCCCCCGTGATTGGCCGTAGTGCCGATCATTGGTGGCAGCAACTGACCCTAGCCAGGGGATCCCTGCAACAGGTCAAGCCGGGGGATGTGGTGATGGCTCCGGGTGGGTTGGTCGGACGAGTTCAGCAGGTTACCCCCCACACCAGTCGCATATTATTGATCAGCGATCCCACCAGTCGAGTAGGGGTGATGGTCAGCCGCAGTCGGCACATGGGCGTCATGCGCGGAAGTGGATCCCAGACCGCTATCCTGGAGTTTTTTGATAAAAATCCCAAAGTGGAGGTGGGGGATAATGTTGTCACATCCGGCCTGAGCAGCCTCTATCCGGCGGGGTTGGTGGTGGGAAAGGTGCGGGCGATTAACCTCGATGCCAGCCCCGCCCCCCAAGCCCAGGTAGACTTGACAGCGCCCCTCGGCCTTATGGAATGGGGATTGATCTATAGCTATGTTCCAGCACCTACCCTTACCCCTTAGGCAACCCGTGAGCGGGTTGATCACTGCCTTATCCGGCATCCTTGCCACCCTTGCTCCCTGGATTCGCGGGCCTGGGCTAGAACTGGCCGGACTCACTCCCGACTGGCCGCTGATTTGGGTGGTGGCCTGGAGTGTGCGGCGTAGCGTTTGGGAGGGAGCGGTGGCTGGGTTAACCCTGGGCTTTTTGCAGGATGCCCTGACCAGCAGCAGACCCACCCATGCCCTAGAACTGGCTATCGTTGGTATTCTCACTGCCCGTCTGCAAAAACAACGCTATGTCCAGGAGGATTTTATTTCGGTGGCCTTGATTGTTTTTGGCATGGTTGTGATTGCCGAAACCTTGATGGCTCTCCAGTGGACATTGTTTAGCGCTGCCACCCTCAATACCCCCACCCTCTCCAGCCTGGGATCCGAGCTGGGGGATGCTCCCCGTTCCTTGGCGAGTATCTGGCTGACCCATCAAAAAAACACCCTGATCTCAGCTATTTTGAGCAGCCTTTGGGCTCCGGTGCTCTATCTGCCCCTCTCCGCCTGCTGGGATCCCCAGGATGCCAAAAAAGCCAAATAACTTCTGTCAACCCCTGGCTGACCAGGAACGAGGGGATCCCTCTGCCGCTTAAAATAGAGGGTGCTCACGAGGAAGAGATCATGCCCCATACGATTGTCACGGAAATTTGCCAAGGCATCGCCGACTGTGTGGCCGCCTGTCCGGTCGCCTGCATTCATCCGGGGGAAGTGCCCAATGGACAAGGACTAAACTACTACTGGATTGACTATCCCACCTGCATTGATTGCGGCATCTGTCTACAGGTTTGCCCGGTGGAGGGAGCGATTGTGCCAGAGGAGAAGCCCGAATTACAAAAAAGCCCCCGATAGTTTCCCGATAAAGTAGAGAGGGCAAACCACCCGATCCGATTTGTCATTTCTTGGGATCCCCTGATTATGTCCCTTCCCCCTCAGCCCCCCTCCTTTCCCCACCCTCAGGATGTCGCTAACCTGATTCTTTATCTGCAAACGGAATTGGCGCTGATCGAGCAAATTGGAGTGGAGGAATCCATTTCTCCAGCCCTGCAAGCACGGATTCGCCGTTGCCAGGAGGGTTTGCGGCAGGCCATCGATCAAATGCAGCTACGGGAGTGGTATCGGGAACTTACCGATGGTTTTCGGGATCAGTTGGGTCGTCTGGAGGAATGGCTGTAACCGTGCTGGAAGTGCAAGGCTTAACCTATCATCCGGCAGCGGCTCCCCAGCCGATTTTGCAGGATATTTCCTTTCAGTTGGGATCCCAGCAGTTAGGGCTGATCGTCGGGTCTAGCGGTGCTGGCAAAAGTACCCTCCTGGAACTGATGGCGGGGTTAGCTCGCCCCACCCAAGGCCAGATTGTTTGGCAACATACTCCCCTTAGCCCCAGTCGGCTACGGACGATGGCGGGTTTGGTCTTTCAGTTTCCTGAGCGACATTTTTGTGGACTCACCCTCTTAGAAGAACTGCGGTTTGGCCATCCCGAATTGCTGGAAAAAGATTTGCAGCGAGCCTTGACTCAGGTGGGATTGACAGGGATCCCCTTAGAGCGTTCCCCCAACCACTTGAGCGGTGGGCAGCAACGGCGCTTGGCACTGGCTGTACAACTGATTCGCAGCCCGTTTTTGTTGCTGTTAGACGAACCTACGGCGGGTCTGGATTGGTCAGTCCGACAACAGTTGATCGAGTTGCTGCTTCAACTTAAATCTGCCTGGTCAATCTTGGTGGTTAGCCATGATCCTGACGAATTGGGGGAAGTGGCTGACTGTCAGTGGCAAATGCGAGAAGGTCGGCTGTTTGCCAAATCTTCACCCTGAGATCACCCTACGAAAATTTTAGAAAATGTCATGATTTCCGGTCATGAATGCGGAGTGGAGTGAGTAAAATGTGGTAATTCTTTCTCGCAAGGCCAACTAAAACTGTGCCATCTTTGCTTTCGATGCCCTGCCCACCTTTGCTGCGATGGTCTTTGCTTCGGAATCCTCTGCCTACCTTGAGTGGGTTGCCTGCCCAGTCGATTGGGCGGCACTGGGTAAAAACGCTTTCTTCCCTCCTTGCTGGGGAGGCTAGCGGATCCCTTCTATCCCCTCAGTCTACCAGGCAACATCCTCCCTTGAGGGTCAACCAACGACGGCTCCGTTTGTCTCCTCTGCTTTATCGCCTGGCTCTCCTGGGTCTCTTGGGAAGCTGGGTGGTTTTGATGGTTCATCATCCTGTGGCGGCGGAAGTGTTGGTTTTGAAACAGGGAGAAATTCGCCAACTGCCCATCTTACAAACCCGTGCCAGGGTGCCCATACAAGCCCTGGAAATGCTTTATTTGGGGATGCTGGAGGATCGCTTTTTGGACTATGCCAACAACAATAACTGGCAGACGATCACCGCGACCCGCGACACCCAGGAGTGGACTCGCTGGCAGCTTCTGCCTGGTGGAGAGGCCATTTATCGCTCACCCCATGATGACCGTCCGATTTATGCGCGGGGTTTTTTAGTGCAAGCCTATTTTGAAAAAAGCCGCCTGATCGGGATGCACTTAATCCGTAATCCTGATGAGCCTGGTTTTGATCTGCCGCAGTTGAAACAACTGATCCAAGCCTGGTTTCCAGATAATCGCATTTTGTTGCGCTATCAGGCCCTACCGGATGATCCTAGTCAGCAGGTGATCACGGCCTATCTGGGTAACGTTCCCGCTGCTTTTATCTCTGATCTGGGGCGAACCCAAATCCCCTTTTGTCAAACCTTCCTCACCCCCAACACAACACTTCCCCTCCTGCCCCCTCTGCAACCGCAGACCCCGCAGTGTTTTTCCATTACGGGATCCGCTAGTCAGGCTCATTTGAATTCAACATTATTCTTGGTGAATAGCCGGCCCTGAGGGCGTTGTAGTTGCTAGCTATTGAGGGTGGAACTTTTCAATCAGAGATTTTCAACAACCATAAAATTCCTATAAAAATTCTCATGCAGTGGCTCTGATATCCCTCTAAGGAGGAGGCGCTTGGGGAAACGTAGCGGAAGCCGGGATCCCCTCAGGAAAAGCCTTTTCACCGATTTTGGCTTGCATCGCCTGCCAATTGCTATCAAAGATGGACTGCTGCTCAGCGGTCAAAAGGGCACGCAACTGTTGACGGGATCCCTCCAAAATGGATCGAAGGGAGGCCAGTTGCTCAGGGGTGGGGTTCAGTTGCTCTATCACCGCTTGTAATCCGCCTGTTTTGGGAGATGTCTGTTGGCGCAGTTGATTCATTTGCATTTTTTGCTCTGGGGTAAGCAAGTTGGTCAACTGAGACCGAGTTTCCCGGCGAATCTGCTGGGCGGCAGTTTGTTGTTCGGGCGTTAGACTAATCCCTTGCAGCAGTGGCGAGGAACGCCGCGGAGGAAGGGTTTCTTGAACCGTGGATGGCATCTGCGACTGAGCAGCCACACTGGGTATCCAGCCAAAGAAGGAGGTGCAAGTCAGTGCGGCCAGCAGTGAGGATAGCCGCATCGATGAGGATAAAGACATTTCCTTTTCACCTGTTTAGAAGGACCCACTCACTAAGACCCCTCTGGCAGACAAGAGGTTCAAGGCCAGCGATCCATTTAGCCCACAAACCACAGCCCTTCTCTTAGTTGTCAAGTATGGGTTGACTCTCCTCTCCCGTTCTGGAAAAGGGGTTGGGGGTGAGGGCTGTGTTTACCCATGCAGGGATAATGGGTAGTGGACAAATCCTATTGGTAGGCTTGGGCAATGCCCAACTGCAAGAGATGGCTGTAACTGCCATTGCTGATGGCGACACCCTGGGGAGCAATCGATACCACCTGCCAATTCCCTTTAATCGGATAGCCCACCGGAACCTGCCGAACTACGTTATCCACGAGGATCAAAGCCTTCGGCGCACCCGGATCCCCAATCAGCCCGACCAATTTCATTTGCGGCACGCTAGGGGGAGGGACTGTTTTGGATTGAGCACGAGGGGAGGAAAATTCTACCCAGCCTCCGGGGGGGGCTTGGGGCAAGCTAGCTACCACAGGGCTGCTAGCGATAGGAGCGGCGGGCATTGGCTTGGGCTTGCTGGCGGCAGGGGCTGCTTTGGGGGGGGATTGGGGTGGACGGGCGATCGGGGATCCCTGGGGAGGGGTGGAGGCAGCGGTTGGCGGGGATGGAGCATTTTGCAGGGGTCCGGCAGAAGGGGCATTCTCCTGGGTAGTGACTTTTTCCTGCTCAGGGGAAGGGGTGGCTCCACTGTCCAAATGGGGCTGATCATCCAAGGGATCCCCAAGCTGGGTGGAGAAAGTCAGCGTAGGCAAGGGGAGGGGAACCTGGGCGGAGGAAGTGGAGGGGGCTTGGCCACTCATCCAGAGGGCGATGCCTGCGATCACCATAGAGGCCGTGGCTCCCCCCACCAACCAGCCCATAATCGGGGAAGATTGGCGACGCAACGGGGGACGGGATCCCAGGTAGGGATAGTCGTAGAAATCATCGGCGGACTGAGTGTTGAGGGTGGCCTCCAGATCTTCAAATAGCCCATTTAACATTTGATCGGCCAAAGCAGCAGAATCTTTGGGCAAAGGGGAGGGACGAGTGGGAGGAGAAGCAGAGGTTGGGGTTGCTTCTGAGTGTCCCTTTTTGAGTGCGGGTGGGATCCCGGCTGATGTAAATTCCGACACAAAACCCTCCTGAAATAAGCCAAGCTCGGCCAGCAGGAGGGGAATGATCTGTGAGATTAGGATCCCGATTGGTCTAGTCTATCTGGCAAGCTAGCCCCAGGAGCTTAAAGCCGCCGCAGTTGAGGATATTCTGTCAACAACTGCTCGGAAGTGAGGCTGTCTCCTTCCATCTGAGGAGTCCAAAGCACTTCTACCGCTACTAGACGGTCGGCGGAGGTGGATCCCACCTGCATCAGACAACGCCGCAACGCTGCTGCCGAATCAACTACTGGTAGTGTACCCGAACCAGCTTGATGCGCCACGAGTAGCGTAACTACCAGATACTCCCCCACATCCGCCAGGGCTAAGTCGTCCGACTTTGCCAGATTCGTCGGGGATCCCTGGGTCAACTGGGCTGAGACATTGGAGAGGGTTTCCTGGCTAAACTTGCTGCGCTCTAGCATGGACTGCTGATAAAAGAAAGACTCCGCCTGAGAGAGATTGAGGCTACGGCTATCCGCCTGCCCATACACCCAGTAGTCGTCGTGGCGGGTCAAGCTGAGGGAAACATCCTGCAAGAGACGGCTTAACCCCTCTGGAGTTGTCGTGTCGGCTTCTAGAGCCAAGCGATCGATCTCTTTTTGCAGTTGGCGGGCACTGGCCAACAACCCGACCTTGATTTCACTAACCTGCACCTGCGGATTGGGGGATCCCTCCTCGCTATTGAGAGCGCCACCCTGCCAATTGCGGAATAGGAAGCTACCCACCCCCAAGAGCAAAAACAGAGTGAGCAAGCCCCCACCCCCGCCCCCCCAGAAAAAGGGCATCAACAAAGGAAAACCAAAGCCCCCCCCGCCATAAACGGGAGCCGGCCCCGAGCGGGGCGAAACGGTGCGGGGAGCAGAGTAACGGGGTGCTCGGAAGGAACCTCCACCCATCCGTCCACCACTGCGCGCCCATCCATCATGGGCAGGCCAAAAGCTCAGCCCGATAACTAACACCAAGGCCAACAAGCCTTTTGTCCAGCGAGATTGCCAGATTTTTTTCAACATAGCTAAACCCTCATCCAAATCTGGGCTGTATTGTCCACTATTCTTATTCTAGAACTTGTTTTGTAAAGTAATGTAACCGAGCCTGACGGGTTTGCCGGGAGGGGGGAAGAGCATGTTAACTTTTGTGGGGTATTGGGGAGGGGATCCGCCTAGCGGTCGGGTAGCCCCTTCTCCTCTTGATCGGTTCGGTCATCTGTGAGGTTGTGCATGTCCCTTTCTCCCTATTCACAGGCTGCGCTGGAGCCCCAGAGGGGTAGTCGGCCTGATATTCGACTGGTGATGGTGGATATCGATGGCACAATTACCGGAGCCGCCAACACAGTTTCTCCGCGAGTTCGGCAGGCGTTGCGGCAGGCCAAGCAGCAGGGGGTTTATGTCGGAATCGCCACGGGTCGCATGTACCGTTCCGCCCTGCGCTTTCATCATGAGATTGCGGCGAATATGCCGATCTGTGCCTATCAGGGGGCGATGATCAAAGATCCCGCCACCGACAAAATGTATAAGCACTGGTCCCTCAATCTGGAGGTTGCCCAGCAATTGTTGGCCGCTTTGGATACCTATCCTCTAATTGCCCACATTTACGTGGATGACCAGCTTTATGTGCGGGACTGGAACCCTCTCAGTTTGGGTTACGCGGAGCGTTCTCAGGTGCCCATCCACCTTCTTTCCGACTTGGGATCCGAACTCACCCTCGAACCCACCAAGGTTTTGGCGATGACCGAAGATACCGATTTGATCCTGGAGTTATTGGGATCCCTGCGCCAACAGTTCCCAGCGGATTTGATGTATTTGACCCGCTCGGTTCCGACTTTTCTAGAGGCCACTCATCCTCAGGTCAACAAAGGAAATGCGGTGAAATATCTGGCGGAGGAGGTGTTGGGTTTGCGCCCCGAACAGGTGATGACCATCGGAGACAGCGACAACGATGTGGAAATGCTGGCTTATGCTGGCCTTGGGGTGGCTATGGGCAATGCGTCCGCCGAGGTGCAAGCTTATGCCGATTGGGTAGCTCCTTCCGTGGATGAGGATGGGGTAGCTGTCGCCCTAGAAACCTTTGTCCTTAAGGAAAAATAGGGCCTACTAACCCATGATCTCAGAACGGCCTTTGCCGATCGCAAGCACCCTCAACAACTGGTTAGAGTGAGATCGAGCAACCCTATCCTGCTATGGCAAAGTCACAACCCCTGACGGCTCCCCTTGCTGATTTTAAGGTGGGAGTGGATACCGTAATTTTTTCCGTAGATAGCCAGCAAAACCGCCTTTTGGTCTTGTTGGTGAGACGGCGGGAGGATCCATTTCGTGGACAATGGTCATTGCCCGGAACCCTAGTCCGGCAGGGAGAATCCCTGGAGGGGGCAGCCTATCGCATCTTGGGGGAAAAAATTCGGGTTGAAAACCTCTACCTAGAACAGCTTTATACCTTTGGTGGTCCCCATCGGGATCCCCGCGAAAGTCCAGATTCCTATGGAGTGCGCTATCTATCCGTCAGCTATTTTGCCCTGGTGCGCTTTCAGGATGCTCAGTTGTTGCCCAGCGAAGTGGAAGGGATCGCTTGGTATCCGGTCTCCCAGGTTCCCACCTTGGCCTTTGACCACCTAAAAATCTGTGAATATGCCCATCAGCGACTCTGCAACAAACTGCAATACAGCCCGATTGCCTTTGATATTTTGCCTGCGACGTTTTCCTTAGGCGAGGTTTATCAGCTCTATGGCACGGTGTTGGGGGAAGGGTTTTCCGACTACTCCAACTTTCGGGCACGCCTCCTCAAGCTAGGCATTCTCCGCGACACCGGCCAAAAAACTCAACAGGGGGCAGGTCGTCCCGCCTCTCTCTATTATTTTGATGCGGCGGCCTTTGAGTCAATCAAGCACAAGCCGATGATTTTTGTCTGAAGGTTATGCTTCGCCAATGGAGCTATCTATCTTTCGATTGGATGGCGGTTTGATCTCTACTATTTGATCTCTACTAATAGTGTGAGGGTTTTGACTCAACTCTGCCTATAGTATAAGCATGAGAGATAAACCGATTGCGGGACAGTATAATGTAGTTGACCGGGATCCCCTCGACAGAGCCATGAAGCATGTTTTACCTTGGCTTCAGGGAATTTTGATGAAGGGGCAGGCATTCTACAATGGACAGGCTGTGGAATGACAGGCTGAGGCAAGCCAAGGTTAACCTAGACTGGTCTTCACATCAAAATCTGTGCCTTCCAGATGAGCACAAGCCCATAGAAGCAAATGTAATCTTTAGAATCGGCAATGAGCCAGGAGTTGGGATGAAAGGGGGTATGAAAGGGATAGCATGGCGTGGTCAACGGCATCTTTGGGGATCCGCGATCCTATCCGGGATCCTGCTTGGATTGACCTTAAGTGGGTCAGTTATGGCTCCAACGTTGGCACAGACGGCGGCTCCTGCTCAACCTGCGCCGGAAGCTCCACCTTCTGGCCCGATGAGTCGGCAAGAAGTGGCGGAACGCCTTGACATCATTCCAGTTTTTGCCATCGTTGGCAAAGATGGCACCCCCGTCTTGGCGAATGTGGATCAAGAGGGTAAGTCCATTCAGGTAGCTAATTTTTGGCTGGATCAAACCCAAGCCAATGCCACCATCAAACAAATTCAGGCGACTAACCCGGATATCGGTTCCCAAGCCCAAGTGGTGCCCCTCTCCCTTGGCTATGCCTATACCGTTTCAGAAGAACAAAAGGCCAAAAGCAACGAGGTGGTGTTTCAGGTGATCCCCCGCGACTCTGACCTACAATCTGCCCTGCAAATTGCTAAGCAATCGGGAGAAGCCAACCTCGAAAGATTCCCAGGGATCCCTTTATTTTATGGGGTGTCTGAACAGGGATTGTTAACCATAGAAAAGGATGGCGTTGAGGTTGTCCCCTTCTTTTTCACCCAAGAAGATCTGAGCAATACCTTGCAACGGGCCGGTGCCGAAAACCCTGCTGTACTGCAACAAACCAAAATCGAGGTGACCACCCTCGAGCAGGTGGTGAACTCCATGCTAGAGCCAAACGCTCAATCTGATATCTACAAAATTGCCTTTGTCCCCTCCAAGTCGGCACTTCAATACATCCAATCCCTCAGCACTCAGCAGCAGCCGGCTCCCCCTGCCCAACCGGCTCCCCCTGCCCAACCGGCTCCCTAAGCAGGGCGGTTGTATGTCCTGTCTAGACGTATCGACCCAACTGACTAATTGGCGGCAGGAAGCGTTGGCGAACGCCCTTCACCACGGCATCCCTGAAGAAGAGGTCGATATCCTACTGGAGCAGGGTTTAGGCTGGAGCAAGCTGGATCGTTCTCTAGGGCGACCTCCCTTTGGCTGGGATCCCTACCTCTGGCAAAGGATCCAAGCTATGTGGCAGCGCCGCCTTGAGCAGCGGATCCCCCTCCACTACCTGTTGGGCTATGTGGATTGGCGAGATTTGCGCCTGCGGGTCACGCCGGATGTTTTGATCCCCCGCCCCGAAACCGAGTTATTGGTGGATCGGGTGTTGGATTGGCTAGAAACCCATCCCTCGGCAAAGCATCAGCCCTGGATTGACCTGGGAACAGGCAGTGGAGCCTTGGCGCTGGCGTTAGCTCAGGCTGGACTGACGGTGATCGCGGTCGATATCAGTCCGGCGGCTCTGCGGATCGCTGAGCAGAATGGCCAAAGCTTGGGTCTGGATAGCCGTGTCACCTTTCTGGCGGGGTCATGGTTTGAACCTTTGCATCCTTGGCGGGGTGAGATAGGCGGTATGGTGGCAAATCCCCCCTACATTCCCTCCCTCCTCTTGCCCGACCTCCAACCGGAAGTCTTTAGGCACGAACCCCATTTAGCCCTGGATGGGGGAACCACGGGCTTGAACGCCCTAACGCATTTGATAGCAATAGCTCCCAAGTACCTTGCCCCCGCTGCTTTCTGGGGGGTAGAGGTGATGGCTGGACAGGCGGCATGGGTGGCCGCGCAACTCCTCCAGAACCCCTTCTATGCAGACATTCAAATTGCCAACGATCTAGCCGGGATCCCCCGCTTTGTCACTGCCCAAATCGCCACCCCACCGTTCTCAACCCTAAAGGAGCCAGATAATCCCAGTGGCTAGGGGGAAACGGTAACGGGCAGCTCTAGGCAATATCCTGCACCATAAACTGTTTTGATGTATTGGGGATGACGGGGATCCGGTTCCAGTTTGGTGCGGAGATGGCGGATATGCACACGGATGGTTTCAATATCATCATCCGGTTCATAGCCCCAGACTTCCTGCAAAATTTCGCTGGGAGATACCGTTTGACCATGCCGTTGCATCAAGCAGTGCAAAAGATCAAACTCCAGGTGAGTCAGCTTGATCGTCTCACTAAACCAAACCGCCTCAAACCGTTCGGGCACCAGCGTCAATGGCCCATAGTTAAGGATCTCGCTGTGTTTGGCGGTCTGAGGAATCCGATCCGAGCGGCGCAACAAAGCTCTCACCCGTACCAACAACTCCTGCACTTCAAAAGGTTTGGTCAGGTAGTCGTCCGCTCCGGCATTAAACCCTTCCACTTTGTCTTGGGTTTGCCCCAATGCCGTCAACATCAAGATGGGAATATCCGTTGTGCGCTCTTCTCGCCGCAACCGCTGACAGATGGTTAATCCGTCTACCTGAGGCAGCATCAAGTCCAAAATGATTAAATCGGGCAAGACCTGCAAAGCCATCGCTTGCCCTTTGACTCCATCAGAAGCCCTCACCACCTCATAGCCTGCTAATTCCAGGTTGATACGGAGGAGATCAAGGATGGATGGATCATCTTCAATGACGAGTATACGAGCCATATTGCCTAATGAGCGCAAAAACCGCATTCAGAGGCGGGGTTGCTAAGAAATACGAAAGACCCAATAACTTTATCGACTAAAGTTTATCTAATTTTACCCTCTATTCCACCCGATCGATGTTAAATCCCGTGCTCTTGCCGAGAGATGCCCACTAGCATGCTGTTCTGACTACCTTGTCTGAATAGCATCTGAATAGCAGAGGGGAAGGCAGCAGGATCCCCCAGCTCAACACCATCCGAGGGATCCCGTATGAGTAGGGGAAAACCAGGCTTATCTCACCATCAAGGTTTAATTGGATTCAAACTATACATTCAGCGATTTAGCGGATTTCAATATTGCCGGGATCCCTTATCTTGAGGGAAAAGCAGCAGCAAGCCCCAAGGCTCCCTGGTATGTCTCACAACCTGATTGTTCGCACCTACTTGCCATCCGAAAAACCACCCACCTACAAAGATCCGGTTGTTGAGCCAGAAACTACTGCTGCCGCCTCAAATGGTTCTCAATGTAAGGCTTCTGCCCAACAACGGAAAGTAGAGATGCCGATCGGGTGGCATCGGCTGACTCCTGCCCCTCTTTTGACCGCTCTTTTGATGGGCATGGTTGGCGTCACCACTCTTTTACCAACAAATACCTGGCGGCAACTGGATTCTGCGTTTCCCAACCTGACTCCGCTAACGATGCAGATCCGACAGTTGCGGGTAATTGTCTTCTACTGGCGAGCAAATTATATGGAGAACCGCGATGCCGCCATCGAAGCGCGGGCAGAAGGGCTACTGGCTTACCAAGATGCCCAAGCGGAGTATCGCCATTGTCTAAGTCAACCAACCCCAGAACGATCGGTTCCCTGTCAAGCTCCCTCTCCGCCCCCTCTAATTTGGTGAGATTGATTGACAGTCCCCTGAATACTCTGCCCCGCCGCCGATCCAATTGTCCGCTCATCCGAATCAACACCGCAAGAAATGGGTGGCACAAGTCCGCCACTCTCCATAGATTGAGGGAGATGTCTATTATCCAATCCTTCTTCCTCAAGTGATGAATAGCCGATTTGCTTCCCCAGAAACTCCCCAATCCAACCCACTGGCAACAGGGGATCCCGACACCTATGCACGGATTGCCCAGGCCATTGCTTTTATGCGGCAACACTATCGCCATCAGCCCGATTTAGCCACTATTGCCCAGCAGGTTCACCTGAGTCCCTACCATTTTCAACGGCTCTTTACCCGTTGGGCTGGCATCAGCCCCAAACACTTTTTGCAATATCTCACCCTGGAATATGCCAAATCTCAAATTGCTTATACCCGCAGTTTATTAGATCTGTCGGGGAATCTGGGGTTATCTAGTCCCAGTCGCTTGCATGACCTGTTTGTCACCCTAGAAGCCATCTCCCCCGGCGAGTTCAAAACAGGGGGCAGTGGTCTACAGATTGACTACGGGATCCATTCCAGTCCGTTTGGCTCCTGCTTGATCGCCAAGACCGCCCGTGGCATCTGCCATCTGCAATTTTGGGATGGCGCTGAGGATCGAGAGCAGGCTGAAAGGCAGCTACACCGTGAATGGGTCAAGGCTGAAATCCGCTATCATCCACAGTCCACACAGCCCATCAGTGAGCAGATTTTTCAACCCCTAGCTCGGCCAACCCAAACCTGGGTGCTGGCGGTGAAGGGAACCAACTTTCAGATGCAGGTTTGGCGAGCCTTACTGGCTATTCCGTCGGGAGGACTAACCACCTATCAGGATCTCGCTATTGCCATCGGCCAACCCAAAGCCGCCCGTGCTGTTGGTCATGCCCTCGCCTGCAATCCCGTGGGTTATTTGATTCCCTGTCATCGGGTGATTCGTCAATCCGGCGACTTAGGGGGGTTCCGCTGGGGGCTGGAGCGCAAAACGATGATGCTAGGGTGGGAAGCCAGCCACCGCCAAAACACCCCAGTGGGGCAAGAATGACATGAAAAGACGAGAGATTGCTGAATTTTTGTTGCTCGCTGGTGTATGGGGAGGATCCTTTCTGTTTATGCGGGTGGCAGCTCCCGTTTTGGGGGCGGTTTGGTTAATCGAGCTACGGGTATTGATTGCCGGACTTGCCCTCATGCCCCTAGTGATGAGATCGGGTCTCCTGCCTGAGTTACGCGATCACTGGCTGACCCTCTTCATCGCGGGCTGTATCAACTCCGCCCTTCCCTTTTCTCTGCTGGCCTTTGCCTCGATTGCTCTGCCCGCCGGATTTACCTCGATTTTGAATGCCACCACCCCCCTGTTTGGCAGTTTGGTTGCCTGGATCTGGTTAAAGGAAAAAACTACCCTGCCGCGCATTCTGGGCTGTGTCGTAGGGTTTGTCGGGGTCTTGGTCTTGATGGGATGGCAGCGCTTTAGCCCCACCCCTCAGTTTGGCTGGGCGGTCGCCGCCGGATTGCTAGCCTCCTGCTTGTATGGAGTGGGCGCTCCGTTTATCAAACACAAGCTGGCTGGGATTTCGGCGCTGGCGGTTACCACAGGCAGTCAGTTAGGAGCCGCCTGCTTCCTCCTCCCCCTGTTGCCCTTTACCCTACCCGATGCTCCACTCAGCCTATCGGTTGTGGTCTCCGTTCTGGGCTTGGCGCTCCTCTCCACGGCGTTTGCTTATATGCTCTATCTGCGCCTAATCCGCAGCATCGGCTCCACCAAAACCCTCACCGTGACCTATTGGATCCCGTTCTTTGCCATGCTCTGGGGATCCCTGTTCCTGGATGAATCCATCAATCTCTCGATGATCGTGGGCTGCGGCTTGATTTTGCTGGGAACCGCCATTGCCAACGATGTATTGGCAGGGAGGCATAGGCCGTTGTTGAGGGGGCGGCACGCCAGTCGGGCGGAAAAAACAGTAGGATCATAAGGCAAAACCTCTGGTTCGCCAGTCGGAAGGAGTGATACATCTGCATGGCTTCTACCTATTCATTTGATATCGTTAGTGAGTTTGATCGGCAGGAATTGGTGAATGCCATCGATCAGGTGGTGCGGGATATCAAGTCTCGTTATGACCTGAAGGATACGAATAGCGACATCTCGCTAGAGGCAGAAACGATTACCATCTCAACCCAGAGCGACATGACCCTGGAAGCCATTCAAGATCTACTAAGAACCAAAGCAGCCAAGCGCAATCTCTCCCTCAAAATCTTTGACTTTCAGACCCCCGAAGCCGCCAGTGGCAACCGAGTTCGCCAAACCATCAAACTCAAAAAAGGTATCGAACAAAGCCTTGCCAAAGATATTTCCAAACAAATTCGAGATACCTTCAAAAAAGTCACCCCCAGTATTCAAGGAGATGCTATACGGGTTTCTGCCAAAGACAAAGATGAGTTACAAACTGTGATTCAGATGCTCAAGCAGCAGGACTATCCAGTGGCGTTACAATTTACTAACTATCGCTAGTATCGCTAGACCGGCTAAAAATCCTTGCTGGCTGACGGGATCCCAGTCTTTCCCCTCCAGGCAGGATATCTTACCCAGAAGAGGCTGCTTGTGAACGCCGATCTCCCCTCCCCTTCATTGCCGGATCCGCGCCCGCTCTCCGACTATTTGTTAGCCATTCAATCCGGATTTGAACGGGGATCCTACCGCGAGGTGCTGACCTGGGTGGAAGCGGCGTTGCGTCACTATCCGCAATCGGGATCCCTGCGCCTCTGGCAAGCTCTCACCATAGAAGCCCTTGGACAGACGACCCAGGCGATTGAGCTGATGCAGATGTTGGTTCACCATCCCGATCCTGAGATTGCTCAGCAGGCTAAATATCTGGTCTATATCTGGAAGGCTCCCCGTCTGCAACGTCCGCCAGCTTGGTTGAGTGAAATCCCCGACCTCAGTCAACTGGCAGATTCTGCCGTCACGCTGGGCAGTCGGCTCCCCCCCCTGCCGCAACAGCGATCCAGAACAACCCCACCGCCGCCAGTTGTGAACTCGGATCCCGCTCTCTCTGAGCAATCAGACCGTACTATGATCTGGATGTGGCTGGCCGTTGTTGCCTCCGTGATCGGACTGGGCTGGCTCTTAGCCATGATTTAGTTAGCACCACCCAAGCCGAGAGAGGAGAACAAAACGGTTGTGAAGGAAGCCATCTGGGTCAGTGTTCCGGCGACGACAGCCAATCTAGGGCCAGGGTTTGACTGCTTGGGAGCCGCCCTCGATCTGCACAATCGCTTTGGCTTTCGCCAGAGTCCCGCCGGATTAACGATTCACTATCGCGGTGCTGATCACGTCAGCGTCGGCAAAGACAATCTGGTCTATCGGGCGTTTAGTCGCGCTTTTGAAGTATTGAGTAAACCTGTGCCGGGGGTAGAAATTGAGCTGGAACTGAATGTGCCCCCCTCCCGTGGCTTGGGTAGTTCGGCGACAGCGATTGTGGGGGGACTGTTGGGAGCCAATGCCCTCGGCGATCTAAATCTGACCCCCGACACCCTGCTACAACTGGCGATTGCCCTGGAAGGGCATCCTGACAATGTAGTGCCCGCCCTGAAAGGAAGCTGTCAGTTGTGTGTGCCATCCCAACAGGCGGGGCAGTGGGTGTTTTGTCCGATAGACTGGGTGGACTCGATTGCCTTGGTGGCTGCTGTGCCCAACTTTAAGCTATCTACGCAGGCGGCACGGGAAGTCTTGCCTAAGACCGTTAGCCTAGCGGACGCGATTTTTTCGACCTCCCATTTGGGGCTGTTGGTGCGTTCTTTAGAAACGGGAAACTCAGATTGGTTGCGGGTTGCTCTCCAGGATCGGCTACATCAACCCGCCCGTTTTGCCCTGATTCCTGGCTTTCGAGAGGTGCAAGCGGCGGCTCAAGCTGCCGGAGCCTATGGGGTGGTGATCAGTGGGGCTGGTCCTACGTTGATGGCCTTTTGTAGTCCCACCACCTCCGATCAGGTGGGATCCGCGATGGTGAATGCGTGGCAGCAGTTGGACGTGGAAGCGGAAGCCAAGCCCCTCAACCTTGACCGACGGGGAGGACGGGTCTTGCTCAGTTGAAGTCCCTTTGTTAGCTCGGTTTCTGAATGACGAGGATCCCCATTAAGCCCCAGGCAATGGGATAAAACCTAACCTGGCTAAACCCAGTTGCCTCAGCTAGTCTGATCTGCTCGTTTCCGGTGGGAAAATGGTCTAGGCTGGGGTGAATATAAGCATAGTCATTTTCTACTCCCGATTGACGAGCGGCGGTCATCACCACCTGATCTAAATAAAATTTCTGAAATTGCTGAACGGCAGCTTGTTGGGGGCGATGAAAATCGAGGATAGCTGCCCAGGATCCCTTTTGCAAAACCCGATAAATTTCACTCAGCGCCTGCGGAATATCCGTGACATTTCGCAGCCCATAGCCCATAGTTACCGACGAAAAAGTCTCTTCAGGAAAAGGCAATGATAGGGCATCCCCGCAAACCCATGTGATCGGATAGTGGGGGAAAAAATAATTTGAACGTTGTTGGGCAATCCTTAATAAATCTTCTGAAAAATCGATGCCATACACCTGCCCCGATCGGCCAACCTTACGAGCCAGTTGCAGGGCTAGATCCCCCGATCCACAGCAAACATCTAAAGCATGAGAACCCCGCTTGGGTCTTGCCCAGCGCACCGCCATTCCCTTCCAAACGTGATGAAGTCCCCAACTCATTTGCTGATTAAGCCGATCATAGTGGGGGGCAATTCGATTAAACAAATCCCGAATTTGCTGGGGAGTTTGGATGTCAGCCGTTGGCATATCGAAAGAGGAGGATCCTAATCAATAGGGGTTTAGGGTTCTCACTTTAGCAGGTGCAAGGGGGGACATCACACAAATGTCTTGACAGGTGTCTTTCGGGATGGATCCTCCTCCTCCTATGATGATGGACAAGCGGAAATAGGTTCATAACGTGCTAGGGAGGATTATGTCAGCATCCAGGCAGGTTATCCCCATCGATCCAGAATTTTTTTGCGATGGACATTATTATGTCTTGACCTCCCTCAGCTTGGGAGGCAGCCATCTCACCGCCGAGCAGCTTTCTGAGCAGTTGAGAGGAGGGGATGCTCAAACCATCCGGATCCTCTTGCAAGAAGGGATTTGCCTGCCTTTATTTTTTGATGGGGATTGTGCCCTCGATCACGCCACCACCTTTGTTGTGGGGGATCTAGACGAAACGGAGGAGCAGAATTGGATTGGCTGTTTGACCAGCAAGTTGCATATTCCCTGTGGCAAGCTGCTTTTGCTGTGTGGAGGGGGGGATCCCAATGAATTGGAGGAGATCCTGTCGGGAAAACCGCCGGCTCCCCATTACGTGATCTTTCAGGTGATTGAGGTTCCCCCCCAAACCTATCGGGTGGATGTGTATGCCTATCTATCCAGCATGACGGTTCAGCAATCTTTGAGCTACTATGACCAACATTTTGAGGAAATCGTCGATCAGGAAAGACTGGATCACTACCTAGCCAATCGCCCCGGTATTCCTGGCACAGACTATATCATTCAGCTTCGTCCCTGCCAGGGTGAGGTGCCCTTACCGGAACTGGTGCCTGAGTTAGATTGGGGCGGTGTTTTTCAGTTCCGCCGTTAAGGCTACTGCTGCCACCCCACCCCCTCTCTGAAACGAACAAGTCGCCTAACTGAGTACCCTGGAGCGAAGGGATCCCTGGCCTTTTTGTAGTTTTTGCAGGATTTTATCGGCTATCCCTGAACTGTTGAGACCTAACCCACTCAGAGCCTGATCGGGGGTGGCATGTTCCACTAGTTGATCGGGGATCCCTAGCCGTAGAATGGGCACCTGAATCTCCGCATCCAAGAGAGCCTCCGCCACAGCGGAACCAAATCCACCCATCAGACAACCCTCTTCCACGGTCACCACCCGACCAATCCGTTCGGCTAAGGGTAGGATGAGGGCTTGATCGAGGGGTTTCACAAAGCGAGCGTTAATCACCGTCGCATCAAAACCATGTTCTTGCAGGATCTCGGCAGCCTGTAAAGCCGGGTAGACCATCGTGCCATAGGCCACGATCAAAATATCCTCCCCATTCCTGAGGATTTCCCCTTGACCAATGGGTAAAGGCTCCCAGCCTTCTTCCGCCAGAGGAGCACCGATGCCACAACCACGGGGATAGCGTAGGGCAATCGGGCCACTGGTATGCTGGACACCCGTCACGATCATCCGTTGCAGTTCGGCCTCATCTTTAGGAGCCATCGCCACCATGTTGGGGATGCAGCGCAGATAGGCAATGTCATACAGTCCTTGGTGGGTAGGGCCATCGGCTCCCACTATGCCAGCCCGATCCAAACAGAAAAAGACAGGCAGATTTTGAATGCAGACATCGTGAATAATTTGATCGTAGGCGCGCTGCAAAAACGTGGAATAGATCGCCGCCACCGGACGCATTCCTTCACAGGCCAATCCAGCTGCTAACGTGACGGCATGTTGCTCGGCAATACCAACATCGATAAATTGCTTCGGCAGCTTTTCCTTGAGTTTGGTTAAGCCTGTGCCCGTGTCCATAGCGGCGGTGATGCCGATAATGCGGGGATCCTGTTCGGCCAGCTTCGTGAGGGTATGGCCAAAGACTTTGCAGTAGTCGGGGGGCTTGGGCTTGCTGGAGGGATAGGGTTTGCCCGTCTCCAGATTAAATTTGTTTTGGGCGTGATAGCCGACGCGATCCGCTTCCGCAGGTGTATAGCCCTTGCCCTTGATGGTTGCCACATGCACCAGCACCGGACCAGGGATCCCATGCCCCAGTTGAAAGGCATCCAGCAATTCTGGCAGATCATGCCCGTCTACTGGGCCGACATAGGTAAAGCCCAATTCTTCAAAGACAATCCCCACCTTGTTGTTTTGAACCGCCGTGATCAGCTTCATGCTTTCTTTCATGCGGTCAATCTCAGGGGTGAGACTCGATCCGACTAAAGGCAGGTTTTTGATCTGCTCTTCCAGGCTGTCGGTAATGAACTGGACGGGTGGGCTGAGGCGAATCCGATTGAGGTAGCGGGGGATGGCTCCCACATTGGGGGAAATCGACATGCCATTGTCATTCAAAACCACCATCAAGTTGGTTTTGGGCAAATGCCCAGCATGGTTGATGGCTTCGTAGGCCATGCCCCCCGTCAAGGCTCCATCACCGATGATTGCCACCACCTTAAAGTCATCCCCTTTCGCATCCCGGGCGAGCGCCATACCTAGGGCGGCGGAGATGCTGGTGGAGGCATGACCTGCCCCGAAGTGGTCAAAACGGCTTTCCCCCCGCTTGCAGTAGCCCGCAATCCCGTCTTTTTGCCGCAGGGTATGAAACTGGTGATAGCGACCCGTCAGCATTTTGTGAGCATAGGCTTGGTGGCCAACATCCCAAATCACCTTGTCGCGGTCGAGATCCAGGGTTTTGTAGAGGGCTAACGTTAGCTCTACAACGCCTAGCCCAGGCCCTAGGTGTCCGCCACTGGTGGCAACGGTTAACAAGTGTTTATCGCGGAGCTGGCGTGCCAGGTGCTTCAGTTGGGCGATGCTGAGGTCGTGAAGCTGGTTGGGATGAGTGAGGTCACTCAGTTGCATAGGTCACCCGTTACGTTTCGTTACATTTACTATAGCGAGAATTTCGACGGCCATTGGTCGGCAAAAGGGCTGCACAGGGTTGGCAGAATTTAGTCTGGCTCTCAGTCTAGATCCAAAAGGGGATCCCTATTCCTGAAGTTTTTCAAACGGAGGCACCCCACTAGCCCCAGTGTGGCTGACAAGCGACCCTCCGATCCCGCAGACTGGGGGAAGATCCTCTTCTTTTTCCAGCCGGATATCGCGGGGTTGAGGAGATTTTGTGATGTGAGCACGGGCAAGGGTTGAGCAAAAAACTATGGTGGATCACCTTCCGCATTTTGTGAACGGCAACCGCATTGAGGGCACCAGCCAACGCTGGGGAGACGTTTATAATCCTGCCCTAGGTACAGTGATTGCCCAGGTGCCCTTAGCCTCCGCTGCCGAAACTCGTCAGGCGATTATGGCCGCTCAGCAAGCCTTCCCCGCTTGGGCGGAGGTGACCCCGCTGCGGCGCGCCCGCGTCCTGTTTCGCTTTAAGGAATTGCTGGAGAAGCATCAGGATGACTTGGCGGACTGCATTACCCGCGAACATGGCAAAACCCTGGAAGATGCCAAGGCAGCTCTCCAGCGGGGGATCGAGGTGGTGGAGTTTGCCTGTGGGATCCCCCATCTGCTGAAGGGAGAATTTTCGGAACAGGTGGGAACGGGGGTGGACAGTTGGTCGATGCGTCAGCCCTTGGGGGTTTGTGCGGGCATCACTCCCTTTAATTTTCCGGCGATGGTGCCTCTCTGGATGTTTCCGTTGGCGATTGCCTGCGGGAACAGCTTTATTCTCAAACCCTCTGAAAAGGATCCCTCCGCCGCCCTTTGGCTAGCCGAGTGCTTGCAGGCCGCCGGATTGCCGGATGGTGTTTTCAACGTGGTGCATGGGGATCGGGAAGCGGTCGATACCTTGCTCACCCACCCTGAGGTGGCGGCCATCAGTTTTGTGGGTTCTACCCCTGTGGCCGAGTATGTCTATGCCACCGGATCCGCCCATGGCAAACGGGTACAAGCCCTGGCTGGAGCCAAAAACCACATGGTGATCCTGCCGGATGCTGACCTGGAACAAGCAGTGCATGGGCTGATGAGTGCTGCCTATGGTTCTGCCGGAGAACGCTGTATGGCGATAGCCGTCGCCGTGGCGGTGGGAGGGGTTGGGGATCCCCTGATTGAGCAGTTGCTGCCCCGCATTCGGAGCCTCAAGATTGGGTGTGGTACCGATCCGCAGGTGGATATGGGGCCACTGGTCACCCCTCAGCATTGGCAACGGGTTAAGGATTACATCAATCTGGGAATCGCGGAAGGAGCCGAACTGCGGGTGGATGGTCGCTCATGGCAGGTGGCGGGCTATGAACAGGGCTTTTTTATGGGGGGATCCCTGTTTGATCACGTCACTCCCACCATGCGGATCTATCAAGAAGAAATTTTTGGCCCTGTTTTGGTGGTAGTGCGGGTGGCGGATTTGCCTGCTGCCCTTGATCTGGTCAATCAGCATCCCTTTGGCAATGGCACGGCGATTTTCACCCGTGACGGGTATGCCGCCCGCTATTTTAGCCATCATGTGAAAGTGGGAATGGTGGGCATCAATGTGCCTATTCCCGTGCCGATGGCCTTTCATAGCTTCGGGGGCTGGAAGCAATCGTTGCTGGGATCCCTGCACATTCACGGCATGGATGGCGTGCGCTTTTATACTCGCCTTAAGACCGTCACCTCCCGTTGGCCGAGGGATCCCTCGGCCTTGCCAACCTACGTCATGCCCACCATGTCGTAGCGGCAACTGCAAATTGGCAATCCACGGAATACCGATAGGGTAGGACTAGCCCAGAGATCAAGATGGATACTCCCGATTTCCGCTCCCAGATAGTTGCCTATATCCGCACTCAGGCGCAGCCACCGGATAAATATGCCCATCAACCGCGTCTTTATCAACTGGCTGTCCGGCTTGGGCAGGGGCAACCTTTTGATGATGACGTCCTTTTTGCTGCCGTTTGGTTGCATGATCTGGGGGTTTTTGTGGGGCATCGGCCTAGCGATCTGACCGCTTTAGCCACCTGGGATCACTTAGCTTATGCGGTGGAAAAAGTTCCCGATTTGTTAAAGCAATGGGGCTTTCCCGCCGAAAAAATTCCTGCCGTCATTAACGCTATTTTGACCCACTTACCCGCAGGACAACCCACGTCAATCGAGGGATCCCTTTTGCATGATGCCGATATTTTGGAGCAATTAGGAGCGGTAGGAATCTTGCGGATGGTCAGCAAAGTGGGACGAGACAGCCGCTATCCCACCCATGCCGCAGCCATAGCCATGCTTGAGCAGCAAGTACAAACGCTCCCCTCCCACCTGAGGCTGAGCCAAGCCAAAATCATGGCAAAACCACGCATTGATCTTCTAGACAGTTTTCTGCGAGCCGCCCAACAGGAGTCCCAGGGAGTTTTGTCGGGAAACGATTGGATCCCCTATGGTTGACACCCCTACCTGCCTTGGAAGGCTATGGTGGCATGAAGGATATTTGGGTGCATGAATGGGAGATTGATATTGCTGGTGTTGGGTGGGATCCCTATTCAGCCAAAGGGGTGAGCACTAAGCCTGATCCATCCAGAGAAAAGTTGGGATCAAATCGTGTGGTTGAGTCGTAGATGGCTTTGGCAAAATTGGCTCCACCCCAATAGGCTTGGCTGAGATCACTGCCTCGCAAATCCGCCCCGCTCAGATTGGCCTCTGTCAAATCCGCCCCACTCAGGTTAGCCCCATTCAGGTTAGCCCCACTCAGATTAGCTCCGCTCAGATTCGCCCCACTCAGATTGGCTCCGCTCAGATTAGCCCCCCGCAAGTCTGCCTCCCAAAAAAAGGCTTGGGCAGGGATCGCCCCACTTAAGTTGGCTCCACTCAGGTTCGAGAAATTAAGCATCGTTCCCTGTAAGTTGGCTCCCCGTAAGTTAGCCCCCGTCAGGTTGGCTTCCCGCAAGTTGGCTGCGGGTAGGGCATAGCCTTCTAGGTTGATTTGTTGGAGATCACAAGCCGGACAGTTGGTGGGATCCACTCCACTGGTGGTTTTTCCCAGTCTCACCTTTAACTCGTCGGGGGGGGCAGCGGGGGTGGGGCTAGTTTGACCCCAGACGGGAGGGTTGTCCCCCGCCACATAAACCAGGCAGCTCAGCAAAACCATCCATCCATTGCAATATTTCATGGCAAACCGCCGGGATCCCACACTAGGGGTAGAGGGCTTGCTTTTACTCTAGACCAAGAACCCCCCAATAACGGGCTTCCTAAAAGATCTCCAAGATCTCCCCTATTCCTTCAGACAGCGGTTAGAGCATCAGAACGCCCGGTTCTTTTTGTCGAGGTAAGCTGTCTAGCAGGTTGAGACGGCTACAGTAGGTCAGATCCTCCAGATAGTCAGAACTAAGCCCTAAAAGCCTCTGACCATGACTTGCCTTTTGCAGTAGTCCCAGCAGGTTGTCCTGCCACTGCTGATACAGCGCTAGAGCCGCCACCGCCTCGTCGTTAGCTAACTGTGGATCCTGACCTGCCACCTGCACCCTATGGATAATTGCTCCGGCACAAACCGTGTCTTCGAGGGCAAAGGATCCCTGCCAGCCGGAGCCAATCAGCCAGACCTGTTGAAAGGACTGGGCAAGCAAAAACTCTACCACAGCCCCCACGTTGATCAAGGCAGCCGTCAACACTACCGGAGTGTTTTGGACTCGCTGGAGGGAACGAGTGCCATTGGTGGTGCTCATGAAAATACGTTTGCCAGCCACTCTGGCCGGAGTATAGTCGAGGGGAGAATTGCCCAGATCAAAGCCTGCCACGGTTTGTCCCCCCCGCTCTCCGGCGCGTAGTCGCTCAGCCGATGGCCAATTCTGGCTGACCGCTTCGAGTTCCCCCAACTCGGCAAACACTTGCACCGCCTCCGCCCCCGCCGATAGAGCGGTAGCAATGGTCGTAGTCGCTCTCAAAACATCAATGACGACGGCACAATCCGGTTCCTGACTGGTTGTAGCGGGGTCGGGAACCAATTCAGGGGTGTGGAAAACGTACAGGATCATGTCATCTCCATTCAGAGGGAAAAATAATGGGAGGCCATCGCTACTATGGGAAGCGCATTGTCAAAATTGCCGACGAGCAAAAACAACGGTGGTGATCGTCAACAATAGGCCAGTGTAGACGATACTGTAAACGGCGTTGAGCAACAATTCCCCCGAATCGGGAAGCAAACCATAAACCGCCTGGTTTTTAATATTGAGGCGTTCCAAATCTGGCAAAACCACATACATAATCTCAAAAAACTTGGTAATCAGAGAATTTTCGGTTAAGCTGCCAAACTGAAGTAAGGCTCTACTAAAGTGCCCCATCAAATAGAGTGCGATCGTATAGAGGGTAGCTAAAATTGAAGAAGTAAAAACCCCAAACATGAGGGCTGCTGCGACGATTAACACCAATTCCAGAAAGATAAAAACAATTGACCACAATACCCCCAGCCAGGGAGCTGTGGGATCCCTTAATAGCACCAGACCTAAAAAGATTGCCGTCATCATCAACAGCAAAACGGAAAGCAGCGCTGACAAACCCAGATGTTTTCCCAAAATAAATTCGGAACGGCTCATGGGTTTAGCGATTAAGACAAATACAGTCCGCTTCTCTATTTCTTTGTTGACCAAACCTGTGCCGACAAAAACAGCTACAATCAAGCCCAGAAAATTGATAGCAGCTAAGCCCAAATCGAGGATAATCTTATTTTCGGCTCGATTGGCAACCTGCGGGAGCAACGTAACAGCTCCCACCATGACAATACCAAATACCAAAACCAAATAAAGAATCCGATCCCGAATCGTCTCTCGAAAGACATTACGGGCAATCGTTACCACCCGTCCAAGATTCATGGCTCCATTCCTTTGTTGACTGCATTGTTGACTAAAAATGTGACTCTGGCTTGCGCTAGACTCAATAGCGTCTCGACAAATTCTGTTTCTATAAAGTTATTTTATGCAGTTTCGGGTTCATATCACCATCTCCCTCCGCCCCTCCATTTTGGATCCAGCCGGAACTGCCGTGCAGGCTAGTCTCCATCAACTGGGACATACGGATGTGAACCACTTACGCATCGGCAAAGCCATCGAGATGATTCTGCCAGCGGCGGATCCCGAAACGGCTGAACGGCTTGCCTCAGCTATGTGTGAGCAGTTGCTGGTCAATCCGGTGATCGAGAACTATCAGATTCGGGTAGAAGCGCTCCTGCCCACTCCGTCTCCTATCTAGAGCGATGTCTAGGCTCCATTCAGCTAACATCATCGAGGCAGCAGGTAATTTCTTATGACTCAGGTAACCTTTGGCATTGTGGTATTTCCCGGATCCAACTGTGACCGCGATGTAGTCTGGGCAGTTCAGCAATTGGGCTATGGGGCACGCCTACTTTGGCATACCGAAACCAATCTTGAGGGAATCGATGTGGTGGTGCTGCCAGGAGGGTTTAGCTATGGAGATTACCTGCGCTGTGGAGCCATTGCCCGCTTTGCCCCGATCATGGGATCCCTACGGCGATTTGCCGAGGCGGGGGGATTCGTGCTGGGCATCTGCAATGGCTTTCAAATTTTGCTGGAGGCGGGGTTTCTTGCCGGTGCCCTGGTGCGGAACCGAGGATTGCGCTTTATTTGCCAGCCTGTTTCCCTGCGGGTGGAGCGCCAAGATTTGCCCTGGACCCATCACTACGCCAAACCAGAAAAATCCCAGATTATCTTGCCGATCGCCCACGGCGAGGGCTGTTATGTCTGCGATGCCGAGACCTTGGTGGAGTTAGAGACGCACCAACAAATCGTCTTTCGCTATCAGGGCGAGAACCCCAATGGGTCCCTAAACGGGATAGCGGGCATTTGTAATCGGGCAGGCAATGTTTTGGGGCTAATGCCGCATCCAGAGCGGGCTGTAGATGGTCAGATTCATCGGCTACCCGATGCGGTGCGGCAGGGATCCACAGATGGTTGTGGGCTATGGCAGAGCATTGGAGAGGCGGTGGCTCGTCGGCAGCGCCCGGTGGTCGGATCCCGATCCTTCTGAATAATTCTGGATAATATGGATAATTTGGTTGGGATGGTTCTTAACTTCTAATTAGCCAAATATTTTTGACTTTCTATGGTTGCTATAAAAATAGCTCAGAATAAAATTAAGACAATATGAGTGGGAAAGAGAAACTGACCAAAAAATTTCCTAATTTATTTCCGGAAGATCCCCCAAGAATCATTAGCAGATCTAAGTTAGAGATTCATGACGGAAAATGGCGAGAGATTATGTCAAACCTCCAAAGTCGTACCGCTTCAGGTGTCTATAACTTCGTTACCATAGAAGAGATTATCTTTATACGTAGAGCCAGTGCGAAGGTAGGAGGTAACTTGATTGGTCATATTGATCTTGCTATGGGCAAAGACGTGGACTATGCGGGACGACTTTATTTCTCAGGACGCACAAATCGCGGCATTCTTCGGAAGTGGACTAATGAGTCTGGTCACTATCGGCCTTCTGTAGATGCTAGAAAAAGCGCTGGTCTCCCTGAAATGCTTTTTCAGCCAGGTCAATTTGGAGGTCTGGCAAGCGTAGGAACTTCCACAACGTAAATAACTCAGGATAATCATCATGATGAGCCATGCAGAGTTTGACAGGCAGAATTCTCAAGTCCTGATAAACCCCTCAGAAGAGGAACAATTTAATGAAATTTGTGCGTTGCTTGAGAAAGATACTGTAGAGGCTCTGAGAGTTGCTAATTCTACGCTCAGAAGCAAAAAATATTTTCAAGATTTACTAGAAAGAGGTCTAGAGTCTGCAAATGCTAGTGAAATTGAAATATGGCTTAAATATTTAATTCCTCGACTTGGGATCCGATACGTCATAAACGTTCTTTCGGAAAAGGTTACTCAGCAACCGCAACAGGTCAGGAAAGCCTCATACTGGCTTCAAAAATTCTTAAACAATTCAAATAATAAAGAATTAAGTTTGTTTGAAAAGTTGGAGGAAAAAATGCTGGGAGAAGAATATAAAGCTGTTACACCTTCTGGAAAAGCTTACAAGTTGATCCTCAAAATCAAAAGTACTAATGAGTATGCGATTTTTGGTGGTTATCAATTAGGTAGTCGCGGATCCGGTATAGTTGTTGAGATTTTAGATCCGCAGACTTTCTATCCTACAGGCGGAGTCAAGTTAGCATCACCAAGTGATCTTGAAATACTTGATCCACAGCCATACGATGATTGATATGTATCTAACACGTCATTGCCTCGAAACGGAAATTTATGTGATCAGTTCTGAATATATAGCTATTCCAAATAAGAATACGACTGCTTAACTCCTCATGTCCAAGCTGTGAAAGACCCTGGATTTCTCAAGCTAAATTGGAATGACTGTACAATCGTCCGATGAGTTCAGCGGTTATTCTTAACAGAAGCATAAACAGATGATTGCGAATTCTGAACCACGGGATCCCTAAAAAAATGGTTTTATAGAGCAGCTTGCCCCTTATCTCGTCACATTAGGTGCGTCATGTCTGATCTCTTGCGTTCGCGGCGGTTCATGCTCAAGTGGCTGACCTGTAGCGGCGGTGCAGCACTTTTCCTAGCTGCCTGTGGTGGCGGATCCCAGGTTAACTCGGTGCTTCCCGAATCGGACTTATCCACCCAAGAGTCCACCAATTTGCTGGTCTCTAACCGAATTTTTCCGCAGGGGGTTTGGAGCGGTGATCCAACAACGGAGGGAGCCGTTCTCTCCACTCGCGCTTTGCCCAATGGCACCGACTTGGTGTCAGTGAATGTTCGTCTGGAAGTGGCGGATAACGAGGGGTTTGAACCGATTGCTCAGCAATACACCCTGACCGCCTACGCGACAGCCGGTTTTGACTATCGTCAACGACCTGGCGACTATATTGCCCGACAAGTAGTGACTGGGCTCAATCCCAGTCAGCGCTATTTCTTCCGCTTTGTGGCCTCCCTAGGGCAAACCAGCCCCGTCGGCAGCTTCAAAACCCTACCCAGCCAAGGGGAAGCCAGTCTGGTCAACTTTATTCACATGAGTTGCGCCAATCAGCCGCCCTATCCGGTGGCGAGCGCGCTCGCGGACGAACTGCAAAATTTGGATCCGGCTTTTGTTATTTTCAACGGGGATACCGTCTATGCCGATGCGTTTTGGCAGGGGGGGCAACCGGAATCGAATATCGAGTTTTATCGCAATCTCTACCGTCAACAACGGGATGCCAGTTATACGGGGCCTGGATTTCCGGATTTGTTTCTGAGAACCTCTTTTATCAGCAATTGGGATGACCATGAGGTGATCAATGACTATAGCGGCAGAAGTGTTTTGCTGCCTGCGGCCCAGCCGGGTATCCCCCTGCCCAGCAATATCAGCGACCTGCAAGCGCTTGGCTATCAGGCATTTTTAGAATACACTCCCGTGCGACCCACCTTTGAGGATGACCCCGGAGTGGATCCCTTGACCCGTGTCTTTCGCCAAACTCGGGTGGGAGCCGACCTAGAAATTTTTACTCTAGATTTGCGTCAGTACCGCGATCTTCCCGGTGGATTGGCTGGACAAGCTCCCCTTTTCCCGATTTTGCCGCCGGGAGTAGATCCACAGGCTCTCAGTGCGGAATTGGGCTTGACTCGCACGGCTTCCCTGGCTCTGTTTGGGTTGAAGCGAACCGAGCTTCCCCTGCGGCAAGTACCGCGCCGTTTGCTTGGCTCGGCTCAAAAACAATGGTTGAAGTCTAACCTGCTGGCCTCGAATGCCACCTTCAAAATTATTGTGAGTGAGTTTATTTTTAGTGAATCCTACGCCCAGCCCTATGACCGATGGGAGGGCTACTGGCTAGAACGGCAGGAAATTCTCAACTTTATTGAAGATAATGGCATCCGCAATGTGGTGATTTTGTCGGGAGATCAACATGCAGGTCAAATTTCGCTGATTAATCCAGACAGCAGCAATCCGATCTGGGAGGTGGATACGGGTCCTGTCGGACGATCGACTTTAGCGGCTGGGATCAAGGAATTGGGGGAAAGCTTAGGGATCCTCAACGCCGATGTGGTGTATTACGAGATCATCAATCAATTTACTGCTCCCGTTGAGTTTGGTGGCATTCCTGGCTCCACCAACAACACCCTGCGCTTTTATGAAATTGATAACCCCAACTACTGCACGGTGGAAGTGAATGGTAGTAGTCTGCGAATTCAACTGAAAAATAGCAGTGGCGGGGTGCTAACCGATCCCTTGGGGCGGGTGGGTGAGTTGATTCTCTAATCCCTATCTTCTTTCCCGGCGAGCTAGTAAGTTAACAATCCTTTGCAATTATTCTGGTTTCTGGGAGTAGAAATACGGATATAAGCAATTTCCTGTCTCCGTAGTAAAAATGCGGATCTCTTCACCCAATTCTGGTCAAACTCCTGCTAAATGGGCAGCCTAAGCGAGTTAGCGTAGAGAAATTACGCCGATTCATGGACTTCAAAATCCGTATTCTCCCTAGGGAAAAGCTGCCTTATTGACTTCACACTGGAAATATCAAGAGAGAGCAATCCTCCCACCCAGTACAGGAGCTATGAATGATGTCAGCATCTTCGGATTTACAGTTTCAAACCCATGTTTTAGCCAGAAGTCTAGGGGCGGCGTTGGCCTGGGGATCCCCGATCAAAGTCAAGATTCACTTCAAATCTGCTCAGCATCAGGAAGAGGTGTTGACGATGCCGGGGTTGCTAGAAACCTCTGCTGCTTTACGCCTAGCTACTCCCTCTCTGGCCTTGGTAGCCTAGCGTTGGCTGATCAGAGTATGGATTTAGACTCTAGAACTAACTGTCGGAGTAAGTCAGGGAAAAGCGTGGGGGAATAGAACATGGTAACCATTCAATCGATTGTGCAAGAAGCGTTGAATACTCGCGTTTTGACCTCCAGGCAGCAGCGCCACATCAACACGTTACTTCTGCACATGCAGTATCAAGAATCAGATTTTGAGGCTCTCAAGCAGCTTTACCAAGCCATCGATCAAGGCATCGTCGTGAGTGGCAGTAATAGTTTGGCTGTGATTGGAGCTTAGTTCTTGCCTAGACTCGCCTAGACTAAAAGAGACAAGTTGCTAGGCAAGCTGTATGCAGAAGTGGGCGAGGCTGAGAGATTATTGGAGAGATCAAGGGATCCAACTTTTGCTATTTCTGGTGATTTTCGCTGGACTCTGGTTAGCTGGGAGCGGGATCCCAGCCATGGCAAAGAGCACTGTCACTACCGGACAATCTCCCGCCCTTCTCTCTGGGCGTATCTTGGGATCCGAATGGTTGGCAACACCCACCGACCAAAAGCTGGCTTATTGCGAAAAAGCCTTTCAATCCTTTCGCTCCTCCCCCTCCCAAAGCTACATCATCAGCTCGAACGTGCAGGCGATGACCCCAGCCGGCTTTTGCCAGCGCCTCGATCAGTTTTATGCCTACCCGATTAACGAAGACACCCCCCTGGGGGAGGCGGCAGCCCTTGCCCCCCTTTTGTTCTCCGACCTCCCGCTCTAGGGGATCCCGTATGCTGTTCGGGGATTATCTGGGTTAGCGAATGACAATTCCTCCCGGCACCCAACTGGGTGGGACACCAATATAAGTGCCATTGATAACAATGCCATCCCGCCCACGAATCACAATCCCCCCGTTGTTGGTGTAGTTGACGGCGTTGACATCGGTGCGGCGGTAAACCCGCACATCATACTTATTGCTACGGGAGCGACAGATAATCGGGGCATCGCTGGCAGCGGAAGCGGCTCGGCAGTTATAGCCCCCCCCACTTGGCTGCACTTGGATGCTGCGGGTTTCTACATTTTTTTCCTTCGGTTCTGCTTGGGCTGGGGATCCTAGCCCTAGGGCGAGCGCCGCCAAAACAGTTGCCAATCCTGTCCACGGGGTTAGTTCTTGCATGAGGGATCCCTCCTCTGGGGTTAAGGGTTTGTTTATTCTGGTTTGATCCTGGCTGAAGAAGAAAGGAAGCAGCAAGTTGATCAGGGGTGGCTTTCGCTACCGAAAACCGTAAGCCTCTTTACTGCTAGGAGCCAGTCTAGAATTGAATTACCGAGATTAGGTGCCAGGTTCTAAGCAACATAGCCAATTTCCTGAACCAGCCGCCTCAGAAATAACTTGGAATAATCCTTGAGCGTCTTTGTTGTGATGAAGAGTTTGCAAGAGAGGGTTTCGATGGGTATCTATCTGTTGCACGTCCAAGGGCGTTAACAATCCAGTAAAACAGTTTCGCTGCCCCGCCGCTTCTTGTAACCACCAAGGCAAGCCTGATCGAAAATGGCTGCTGATGTCGGCTGCTTTCAAAAAGGTTTTCCAAGCAGAGAGAGCATCAGCACTTAGCCCATCAAGTTGAGGTGGATTGGCTTCTAAGTCAGCGAAAAAGAAGTCTGTATATAAAATCTGATATTTCCCAATTGTACAATCCGCAAGACAAACAGCTAATATCAGTGGGGTTACGCCCTTCGGCAAGCTTACATAGTCTCCTTCACTAACCACTCCAGACAGATCCAGTTCGTCTAGAAGATCCGCCACTTCTACCACATCGTTATGGCTCGACAACATGTCCTGCCATTGGGATAGGAGAATAGAAGTAGGTATATTAAGATATTTTTGCTCAAATTTTGGAGCATCCCATGCGAAGAAAGTAGTACGCATAGAAGTTAGGTTAATGGATGAGTATGGGATAACTATACCAAAATGGCCCAGGTTAGGGTTGGGAAATCCCTGTTTGACGAATCCAGTTATTCAGATAAAGGCGCATAATAAATAAGGTGAGGGATCCACCGCTAGGGATCCCCGGCACACAGCCGCAGCGCTACGGTGAAGACGATATGGAGTTAACCTATGCCTGAGCGCCCCAACGCCAAACCCAAAACCAACATTCCTAAGACCAAAAAAGGTTGAGCACTCGCCTGATATTTCACATCATTGTTCAGGGGATCCCGTAAAAAGTACATATCCTGAAAGACAATTTGGGGAATGATCAACAGCACCAAAATAGACGCATAAAGCTGAAGTCCAGCTCCTAATAAAAAGGCAGCCATTCCAAATTGGAAAAAGTCGATCATCAGCACCGATACCCAAGCCGCTGTTTGAACCCCTAACATGACGGGTAAGGAAGCCAAGCCAAATTGTTGATCCCCCTCTATACTTTTGAAGTCATTGACCACCGCGATACCCAGACCAGCCAAACTGTAGAGGAGCGTTAACAGGCAGACTGTCAGATTCAGGTCTCCAAATAGGGCATGACCCGTCCACCAAGGCAAGGCGATATAGCTGGCTCCCAAGGCGTAGTTGCCTAGCCAGCCATTCTGTTTCAGTTTGAGGGGAGGAGCCGAATAGATATAAGCAATCAGGGATCCCGCCAGCGCAATGCTGCTAATCACTGGGAATTCATGTCCCACCCACCAATCCAAACCGTAGGCTAATGCCAAGCCTAAAATGAGGAGAATCCAAATTTGCGCCACCACCCGCTTCAGAGAAATCGCCCCTGACGGAATGGGACGGTAAGGCTCGTTTACCGCATCAATCTCGCGGTCAAAATATTCATTGAGGGTTTGCGTGTATCCGGTCAGGAGGGGTCCAGCCAAAATCATACAGACCAGCGAGAGTGCAACATTTTCCCACGTCCAACTAAACTGACCGGAGGAAGCCGCTCCCGGAATCACACCCCAAATCAAGGGGATCCAGGTGACAGGCTTCATCAGTTGTAGATGCCGTTGCCAGACCGAACGGGACTCCACAGCGGCTCCCTTCATCCCCAGCAATTGACGGGCACGGGATCCCTTGGGGCTATGGTCGTGGTTGGGAGCGGACTCAACAGAGGTTTCGGTATCGAGAGGAGCCTGAGCATCGGGGGAGAAGCTTTCGGTCATAATGGTAACGATCCGTGAAGGAGAACATTCCTTTGATCCTGCCATTCTTTTGAAGGATTGCTACATGTTCCCCCAATACTGGTATTTACACGGGTTTGCCTCTAGCCCTCAGTCGGCGAAAGCCCAGTTTTTCCAACATAGCTTTGCGGAGAGGGGGCAAGGGCTGAGGGTTCCTGACCTCAACCAGGGGGATTTTCGTCATCTCACCCTAACCCGCCAACTTGAGCAGGTGGGATCCCAACTGCCCAACGATCCAGTGGTCATGATCGGCTCCAGTTTGGGGGGATTAGTGGCGGCTCATCTGGCGGAACGTTACCCCCAAATTCAGCGCTTACTTCTATTGGCTCCGGCTTTTCAGTTCTTGACCCATTGGCTGCCCAAATTAGGAGACGAAGCCTTACAAAAATGGCAGGAACAGGGATCCACTGCGGTTTATCACTATGGCGAAAAACAAAAGTTGCTCTTGGATTATGAGTTTATTCGTGATGCCCAACGCTATCAGGATAGCCATCTCACCCGCCCACTCCCTACCCTGATTTGGCACGGTCGCCAGGATGAGGTGATTCCGGTGCAAGCCAGTCGTGCCTATGCCGCCCATCGCCCCTGGGTGGATTTGATCGAGTTGGATAGCGATCACGCCCTAACTGATCACCTAGCAATCTGCTGGCCATCCGTCCAACAGTTTTGTCTGGATCCCTATCTTTAAGGTAGACATCAAGGAGAATCGGTAATTCTCTGGGAGCGGGAATGCCAACAAGACTGATGAAAGGGTAAAAACCCATTCGATTAACGAATACCTAGCAACCTTGGGATAGAACTAACATGACGATTACGACGATCGAACTACCGACAGACAAAATAGCTGAATTTTGTCACAAATGGCAGGTAACCGAATTTGCTCTGTTTGGTTCTATTCTACGCAATGACTTTCGCCCGGAGAGCAACATTGATGTGATGGTGCAATTTCGCCCAGAGGCACACCCCACCTTTCATGCCCTAGACCAGATAGAAGCAGAGTTGCCAACCATTTTTTGTCGAGAGGTTAACCTGCTTACCCGGCAGGGGATTGAAACTAGCCGCAACTACTTACATCGCCACGAAATTCTTTCCTCAGCCCAGGTGATTTATGCAGCGGGATCTTCAATTTCTACTTGATATGCTGCAATCCCCAGAACTAATCCTGGCTTACACAGCAAAGTCGCACCTGGCAGCATGAAGCCTGCAACTATCAAGAGATAACCTGTTGAAGGCAAAAATTATTGGTGGCGGATGAGCTAAGCCGCTATGCATCTAAATACATAGACTAGAATCTATCCGTCAAATAGCATCTTTTGATTTTTATCTATGTAGCTTTCGCCGTAAGATGACGGAGAGTTAGCCGTGACAACGTAAACATCCACCATGAGCCACTTCTTATTGAATACCGTCGGTTGGATCCCACTTTATGCCCTAATCGGTAGTTTGGGAGCTTTACCCTGGTCTCCAGGAGTTACCCGCAAAACGGGGCCACGTCCTGCTGGATATATCAATGCCTTGATGACGTTGCTAGCCTTTTTGCATAGTTTGGGGGCTTTAATCGCTATCTGGGGGCAATCGGCCTATACCGTTGAGGTGACCTGGTTGCAGGTGGCGGATCTGCGTTTGGGGATCCCGATTATGGTCTCCTCAGTAACCTTGGGGGCTTGTCTCTTGGTGACCGGGCTGAATTTGCTGGCTCAGATATTCGGCTTTGGCTATATGGAGATGGACTGGGGCTGGGCACGCTTCTATGCTCTCCTGGGGTTATTTGAGGGGGGCATGTGTGCCTTAGTCCTCTGCGATTCGCTGTTTTTTAGCTACATGATCCTAGAGATTTTGACCCTAGGGACTTATCTGTTGGTGGGGCTTTGGTTCAATCAGCCCTTGGTGGTGACGGGGGCACGGGATGCATTTTTGACGAAGCGGGTGGGAGATTTGTTCCTGCTCATGGGGGTGTTAGCGATTTATCCCCTGACAGGAACCTGGAATTTTTCAGAGCTAGCTCAATGGGCAGAAACCGCTCAGGTGGATCCCGCCCTGATGACCTGGGTAGGATTAGCGCTTTTGGCTGGTCCGATGGGGAAATGTGCTCAGTTCCCTCTCCATCTCTGGTTGGATGAAGCGATGGAAGGCCCTTTGCCCTCGACGATCTTGCGAAATTCGGTGGTGGTGGCGACAGGGGCTTGGGTGTTGGTCAAGCTGGAACCTGTCTTTGCCCTCTCTCCGACGGTGCATTGGGTGGTGATCGGGATAGGTCTGGTGACCGCCATTGGGGGATCCCTGGTGGCAATGGCGCAGATTGATATTAAGCGGGCGCTTTCTTATTCCGTCAGTGCCTATATGGGGCTAACCTTTATTGCTGTGGGATGTGGACAACCGGACTTAGCTCTGCAACTGGTGTTGACCTATGCGGTAGCGATGGCTCTTTTAGTGATGAGTGTGGGAGGGGTGATTTGGAATAGTATCACTCAGGATCTACGGCAATATGGCGGATTGTGGTCACGCCGACCGATTTCTGGTTTGTCATTTGTGGTTGGGGCTGTCGGGATGTTGGCTTGTCCTCCACTGGGAACGTTTTGGGTGCTGGTACAACTGGCGGATCAAATCAGTGTTTACTATCCCTGGTTAGCTGCTTTGTTAGTTGGAATTAATGGCTTGACGGCATTTAGTTTGATGCGGGTTTTTAGCCTGATTTGGGGGGGTAAGCCCAAACAAATGACCGAGCGCTCTCCCGAAATTCACTGGCCGATGGCACTGCCCATGACGATTTTACTGGGCTTTACGGTGCATGTACCCATGCTATTAGCCAGTTGGAATTTGTTACCCGACTTCCAGCTTGTTACCCATCCAGTCGGTATTTTACTGATAATCTCAAATGCAGTAGGAATAGGGTTAGCGGGTTTGATTTTCCTGAATGAGCGAATTCAGAAACCTTTGCAACTAAGATTCATCACTGATCTGCAAGATTTATTGGCTCAAGATTTTTATACCCAGCAACTTTACAGAGCGAGTGTGGTTTGGGTTGTGGACTGGATTTCTCAAGCAGTGGCTTATTTAGATCGAGTTTTAGTAGATGGTTTAGTCAATTTAGTGGGAGTATTGTCAGTTTTTTCAGGACAAACTCTCAAATATACGGTGTCTGGCCAATCTCAGCTTTATCTCTTAGCAATTCCTCTGGGGGTTATCCTAATTATCTTGGTGGCTTTTGGCTCTATCTAAGTCCTGTTTTGCTTGAAAAATTCCTCATTCCCCATGACAAGGAGATAATGCCATGTTGAGTGGTTTACTTTGGATCCCAATTGTTGGAGCCACTTTGCTGGGATTCTGGCCGGGATCCCTGACTTTTCAGCAAACTCGTCGCTTAGGGTTAGTATTTGCAACTGGATTGACTGTCTGGACAGTATTCCTCTTTGGTCAATTTGATTTGACGCAGGGGGGATTGCAAATGCGTGAGTTTATGCCCTGGATCCCTATGTTGGGTATGAACTATGAATTGGGTGTGGATGGTTTATCGCTGCCATTGTTAGCCGTCAACAGTGGCTTGACCTGGATTGCCATCTATGGAACGGGAGAAAAGCTAATTCGACCTCGTTTGTTCTATTCCCTTCTTTTATTAGTCAATGGAGCTGTTGCCGGAGCTTTTCTTGCCCAAAATGCCTTGCTTTTCTTCCTGTTTTATGAGATCGAGTTGGTTCCTTTTTATCTGCTCATTTCGATTTGGGGAGGTCCACGACGGGGGTATGCAGCCATCAAGTTTCTCCTCTACACTGCTGTCTCCGGTATTTTAATGTTAGCCGGATTCTTAGGGCTGTTCTGGTTAGCAGATTTACCCAGTTTTGATTATCAAACTTTGCAATCTCAGGTGCTGCCTCTGGGATCCCAAATGGTTTTACTGTTAACTCTCTTGGTTGCTTTTGGCATTAAGATTCCTCTGGTTCCTTTTCATACTTGGTTGCCCGACGCCTATACGGAAGCCTCTGCTCCAGTAGCCATGATTTTGGGGGGGGTCTTAGCCAAATTAGGAACCTATGGATTGGTGCGATTTTGCTTGGGCTTCTTTCCGGATGCCTGGTCAGCACTGGCTCCCAATCTTTCTATTTGGGCAGTGGTTTGTGTCTTGGGGGGAGCATTCGCTGCTATTGCTCAAAAAGATATCAAACGGATGGTTGCCTACAGTTCTGTGGGTCACATGGGCTATGTGTTGTTGGGTTGTGCAGCCGCTACTCCGCTATCTATCGTGGGGGCAATTGCTCAGATGGTTAGTCATGGTTTTGTCCTAGCTTTGCTATTTCACTTGGTAGGGGTGATTGAAGAAAAAGTGGGCACGCGGGAGCTGGATGTTTTGAACGGTCTCCTCAACCCAATTCGGGGGCTACCCATGATTAGTGGTTTACTGATTTTGGGGGGAATGGCCAGTGCTGGGATCCCTGGATTGGTGGCCTTTGTCGCAGAATTTCTAGTTTTTCAGGGCAGCTACTCCATATTCCCGTTGCAAACCATTTTGTGTGTGGTTGGCACTGGTTTAACGGCAGTTTATTTTGTGATTTTGTTGAATCGAACTTGCTTTGGAAAACTGGATAATAAAACTGCTTATTACCCACAGGTGATGGGGTGGGAGCAAACGCCTGCTATTCTCCTGACCTTAGTTATTTTTATCTTAGGTGTTCAACCCAATTGGTTGGTGAAGTGGAGTGAGCCTTTTTCTTATCAATTGAGCACTCATACTCCTCAATTAGTCAGCCATTGGATCCCACCTGTTATGGGTAAAAAGTTAGAAAATACTCCCATCATGATCGCTGAGGATCCATTACTTTGATAGCAAGACGGATAAAGTCCTCCTAAATTGTTTCCTCAACTAATGACTGGTAAGGATAGAACTCATGGTACAAACAATCGCTAAACCCACTCAAAAACTCCCTCCCTCCCGACATCCTTTTGCTGAAGTGGTTCACCGCCTTGAGGCGGGTGGGGCAATGCTGCCGGATACTCCCGAAAATTTAATGCAAATTATTGGGCTTTATAAAGCCTATGCTGTGCCAATGGACTTTTATTGGCGGGATCTCCTCTATATCGCTGAGCGAGTTTTTCTGGATCCGTTACCATTTTTTAAGTTCTTCTTACCCAAAGAGTATATTGAACTGCATAACCATTATGCGGGAGATGATGCGGATCTGCGGATTTGGCGAGGGCCAGCTACCGCTCACCCAGAATTGATCGAGTTTATGGAGAAGGGTGAATTAAACCGCAAGCTTCCCAAGATAGTTCATCATCTTTGGCATGACCGCATCAATATGGAGTTTGCAGAAGAATGTATGCGGGCTATGCTTTGGCATCGCGATATGGGTGGGCTTTTTGACCCTTATTTAGATAGTGACGAATACAAGCAAAATGCAGATCGAGCTATTCGGGCATACTTTCGATATAATCCGCTCATGTTAGGACTTTATCGACTATTCCCTGACTTATTTTTAGAGCAATGTCGGCAAATGTCTTATTATGCCAACTTGGGTTTGTTCTGGGAAATCATGGCTCCTGTCTTTTTTGAGATGTCTGATCTCTACGATGAAGGCAAGATTGCAAGTGTGCCGGAAGCTATGAATTTTTTGGTGAATGGGATTTTTGCAATTGCAGGACGACCTATTTATCATCATGTTTATATTCGGGGAGAATGCTATGAAATTATCCCGAAATCAAAAGGATTCACATGGCTTTACGAAGCTGCTTTTCCCTATGTAGAAGCCGTCTTTTACCGTACCTCCCCCTTCCGTGGCACCAAATCCTATAATGCTCAAGCAAATCAAGTTCCGGCGGATCAAAATGATTTTCACTACGGCATTCTTTATGCTGACAAGTTTCCTGTAGCGACTGCCGGGATCCCTCCCACACTGCTGCATCAAGATATGTATCACTTCTTACCCAAGTATTTAGTGGATTACTATAGCCAGCATTGCCGAGGAAAGGATGATATGTTGATCCAGTTGGGAGTCAGCTTTCAACGCTCGATGTATTGTGTTACCTCTGCCGTAATTCAAGCAGGTCGAGCTGCCTTTTTGTATCCTCTAGATGATCCTAACCCTGATCATTTGCGAGCAAATCGAGCTTATTTTGAAGGCCAGCTTAATCGGTTTTGTCGCTCGGAATATAATATTCGTGATGCTGCCCGTCTGAGTTATATTCAAAATCAGGACTACCGATAATAAATCCTCCTCATTGAATAGCATTTTGATAGAAACATAAAAAAGAGGGATATCAATGATTCCCTCTTTTTACTTTAATCCATTTAATTGATTAAGAATGAGGAGACGTTGAGCTGCAACATACGGCTATTCTAAAAGCGAGCCATGGATGCTTCGCCACTTGCCATAATTCCAGCAAACCAATGGGGACGCATCAGAATGACAGTATCAATAACATGAATAACCCCATTGTCGGCTTCGATATCTGGGGCAATTACGGTGGCGTTATTCACCTCAAAGAGATCAGAAGTCACATGCAAGTCAATAGTGGTTCCCTCCAGCGAGGTAAGAGTTTTCAAAGATAGCAAATCTACCCTTTTATAGCGACCCGAAACTACATGGAAGCAAAGAATGCGAGAAAGCTGAGGGATATTTTGAACAAGAGTTGTGATCGTTCCCGGAGGTAGTTTGGCAAATGCCTGATCATTAGGGGCAAATACAGTAAATGGGCCAGGACTCTTGAGTGCACCCACTAAATCAGCCGCTTTGACTGCCGTTACTAAGGTTTCAAAGCTACCCGCGCCTACCGCAATATCAACAATATCTGGCATAGTTATTTTAGAGGATTGGGATCCCTTTTATTTTACTGGATCTCAAAATATTCTGATAGCTCATTCTTTTCTTCATCTATCAATCAGTACTAATCTTCTCTCAAACACAGATGTTCAATCAAAACTTGATAGCGTGTATATGAGCTTGGAAAAATTTCTGAACTCTGATTCTATCCTTGGGATCCTCATGATTTGAGAAAATGGGTAGTGCCCTATAGGTAATGTTGACAAACTCAGCAAGGCACTTGTTGAGAATAAACGAAGTCTACGCCCCTTATTCCAGGTTATTGATTCTCAATACAGCCCTTTCGACGATCATCAAGTACGGATGTATTCCCCTTGCCTTCTGGAGGAAGAGATGGGAGTGAGGGCTGTGCTATTCAATTATAAAGATCACATGGGGGATGAAACAGCCATGGGATCCCCTGCCTCCAAATACGCACACATTGGTAGGTAAGGGGATCCCAATTCTATCGGGTTTATGCAGGACTACATCATGCCCATACCACCCATACCACCCATACCGCCCATGCCACCCATACCGCCCCCAGGAGCAGCAGCGGCTGACTTCGGTTCGGGCTTATCTACTACAAGAGCTTCGGTAGTCAGACACATGCCAGCAATCGAGGCCGCATTTTGCAGGGCTGACCGCTCTACTTTGGCAGGATCAACAATCCCAGCAGCGATCATGTCTACCATTTCACCTTTGAGGGCATCAAACCCCATTTGGGGGGAGGCATCCCGCACTTTCTCTACTATCACAGAACCCTCCAGCCCCGCGTTATCGGCAATTTGCTTGAGGGGTGCTTCCAATGCCTTCAAAACAATGTCAGCCCCAATCTGCTCTTCAGGAAGTAGACCCGCTTTAACAGCATCGGCCTGCTTAGTCAGGTGCAAAAAGGTCGCGCCACCACCAGCGACGATTCCCTCTTCCACCGCTGCTTTAGTAGCGTTCAAGGCATCTTCAATGCGTAATTTGCGATCCTTTAACTCGGTTTCGGTAGCGGCTCCCACTTTGATCACCGCCACCCCGCCCGCCAGCTTGGCAATGCGCTCCTGTAACTTTTCACGGTCATAGTCAGAATCAGTTGCCTCTAACTGCTGACGAATTTGGGCGATCCGCTTATCCACGAAAGCTTTGGTATTCCCTTCCGCCACAATGGTGGTCTTATCTTTGGTAATGGTCACTTTGCGGGCGGATCCCAGCATATCCAGAGAGGCGCTCTCCAGACGCAAACCAATTTCTTCTGAAATCAACTGCCCACCCGTCAGGATGGCAATGTCTTCTAGCATGGCTTTGCGGCGATCCCCAAAACCAGGAGCCTTGACGGCGATCACATTCAGGACTCCCCGTAGGCGATTGACCACCAGGGTTGCCAGAGCCTCCCCTTCGATGTCTTCAGCAATAATCAGGAGAGGTCGTCCAGCCCGAGCTACTTTTTCCAGGACAGGGATCAAATCTTGAATGGTGGAGATTTTTTTGTCGCAAATCAGCAGATAGATGCTTTCAAACTCCGCCACCATCCGCTCATTATCGGTCACAAAATAGGGCGAGATATAACCGCGATCAAACTGCATCCCTTCCACCACATCCAACTCAGTGTCTAGGGATTTGGATTCTTCCACTGTGATCACCCCTTCTCGCCCCACCGCATCCATAGCGCGGGCAATCATCTCTCCAATTTCTCGGTCATTCCCCGCCGAAATAGCAGCAACCTCAGCAATAGTTTTGCTATCTTCTACGGGCTTAGCCAACTCGGCAATGTGATCTACTAATCGCAAGACAGTTTTGTCAATGCCACGGCGAATGCTCACCGGATTGGCTCCAGCAGCAATATTTTTCATGCCTTCGCGGATCATTGCTTGCGCCAAGATGGTGGCTGTGGTTGTGCCATCTCCGGCCACATCATTGGTTTTGGAAGCTACTTCTCGCATGAGTTGAGCGCCCGTATTTTCTAACGGATCCGCTAACTCAATTTCTTTGGCAATGGTCACCCCATCATTGATGATTTGAGGAGCACCATATTTTTTTTCCAGAACTACATTGCGCCCCTTGGGTCCAAGGGTAATGCGAATCGCATCCGCCAACTGGTTGATGCCCCGCTCTAGGGCGTGACGAGCCTCTTCGTTAAATGCAATGGTTTTTGCCATAGGTTAATCCATCCTGAGCCGTAGCGGCGATCTTAGCACTCTGGGTGTTCGAGTGCTAATTTATCGCAAGTGCGGCGGTAAGAGCAACCTGTTGGGAAGGGATCAATAAAGCTAGGAGCAGCCTCAGACTAGGAATTTCCCCCAAACAAAACCTCAGGAAATTTGAGTTGAGCCTCCGCCATAGGGCGATTGCGCCCTTCACTTTGCCAGTAGTTGATCACTTCTGTGGCCTTGTTGAGCAATTCCACACGTTCGGATTCTGAGATCCAGCTTTTGGCTTCTAACTCGGCTTTGAGTTGTTCCCAGGCGTCATCTCGTGGCCAGAAAAAGTAATGGGTGAGGGGACTGCGGTTTTTGGCCACCAACTGATCGACCGCAATCGCCAGATCTTTTTCTAACCAGAGCGCTTTGAGGGCAAATTTGGGCACGGGATCCTCTTAGGGTGAAAGGGTTATTTTTGAGCATTGATCATCTTACCTGATCTGAGGATCCGCTTCTAGATCTCTGGCCGAATATGCTGGCGGGATCCTCTGGCGAGAGACAGTACCATCTTCAGGGGTGCAAGAACTGATTCTGCGCCGCCAAGCCATCGATCCACTGTTGATGGGCGGGTTTGGGTTCTAGATTTTCGTCATAGAAACAGGGATCCGCCAACGGGGAGGTGTTTTCTGAGGGAGGCGTCTCCAGCCAGGAATAGGGATCTGCTAACCCCCACACACTCAGGGTGTCTACTCCCGCTTCTAGAGCCGCTTGCAAAACGGTCTGGTAAATCTGGGCTTGTTGCTCAAAACGTTCGGCTTGCGTACCCGCCACTGCCCGCATGTCCACATCTAGCTCCGTAATGTAGACGGGGATCCCGTAGGAGCGCATGGTTTGCACCAGATCCGATTGAGAGGGAGGTTCGGAGCCGTTGAGGTGCATCTGTAACCCAACCCCATCAATCAAGCCTTTACGCCGTAAGCGTTGCACAATTTGGCGGGTTTGGCGGGTGTTACTACCACTGGCGGTTTCGTTAGCAAAGTCGTTATAGAGCAAAATCGCCTGCGGATCCTGTTGTCGAGCCATGGCAAACGCTTGATCCACATAGTCAAAGCCCACCTTTTCCCGAAAAAAGTCACCTGGGCTGTAAGCCTCATTCACCACAATCCAGGTATTGATGCGACCCTCAAACTGAGTCATCACCTGCTGGATGTGATTTTGCATCAGCCCAAGAGTTTGTCGGCGGTTCCACCTGCCATTGCTAAGCCAATCGGGCAAAACTTCTCGGTTTCCCCAAACGATGACATGTCCAAACACTTTTTGTTGAGCAGCCTCAGCCAGTCCTAGTAACCGTTCTTGCTCAGCAAAGGTATAGACATCGGGTTCTGGATTGACGCTAAACCAATACACCTCCAAAAAACCAAAGTTGAATTGTTCGGCAGCAATCTCCCCAATTCTGGGATCCGGCCATCCATAGGAGTCTGACAACACATTTCCCACCGCAATCCCCAAGGGATCCGCCAAGGAACGTAAAGTGGCTGACTCGCGGCTGTTCAGTGCCACAGGATTGTCTGCCAAAACCGTGGGTGGAGATAAAGCTGTCGAGGATTCTCCACAACCCAGCACACTGAATGCGGATCCGCAGATCAAGCAAGACAAAACCAGAGAAGCATACTTCAATCTATTCACAAATTTTTCCTGAAAGCGTAAAACTACTGCCCAGCCAGATGGAGGTCACTATCCTGTATTTGGGGAACTTTCAGGGAAGCTAGGTTGACGATCCCCGCCTCTGTGGAGTGGGATCTTCTGAAACTGAGTATTCCCCTCCCAACCTCACCAGGTAACAGGGGATCCCAACGGCAGATGTTGTCGCCAAGTATTCGACACGTCTAAAATAACGGCGGCCAGAAAGGCAACCCGATAGGATAAAAAAAAGGGATCCCCTGCCGATCCCTACAGCCACTTACCCACGAGAACCTGCCCCATGCCCCAGCCCCTCACCGACCGCGTTGTGTTGATTACCGGTGCCTCCGCTGGGATTGGCGAAGCGGTTGCCCTGGCTGCTGCCCAACAAAACCCTCGCCTTGTCTTGGCCTCGCGGCGGGAGGGAGTGTTGCAGACCATAAAGGATGTCTTGGAGAAACAGGGAGTAGAAGTGCTGATTGTGCCCACCGACATGGGGGATCCCGATCAGGTCAACGCCCTGGCAGAAAAAGCCCTAGAGCGGTTTGGGCAGGTGGATATTTTGGTGAATAACGCCGGATATGGACAGATGGGACCCATTGAGGAAGTTCCCGAAGCGGCTGTCCGCCAGCAGTTTGCCGTGAATGTTTTTGGTCTGCTCGGGTTAACCCGTGCCCTCTTGCCCTCTATGCGCCAACGAGGACAGGGACGCATTCTCAACATTAGTTCTGTGGCTGGTCAGATTTCTATGCCCTTCAGTGGTATCTATAACGCCAGCAAACATGCCGTAGAAGCGATCAGTGATGCGTTGCGGGTGGAAGTGGCTCCCTTCGGCATCCAGGTGGTCATTATCGAACCTGGCCCCGTCACCACCGACTTTTTTCGGGTTGCCCGTGAGACAACCCTAGCGGTTCGATCCCGCGAGACTCCTTATCAATCTCTGGTGGAGGGTCTTGATGACCTGACCGACTCGGTGAAAAACCTAGCATGGCCCGTCGATAGAGTAGCCAAACAAATTCTCAAAGCCATGACAGATGATCGCCCCGCTGCCCGTTACACGGCTTTTTCAGGAGGCAAGTTGGGCTTAGGGTTCATGCGAGCCATGCCCGCTGCTCTGGCGGATCGGATGTGGACAAAAGCCTATCGCATTGGTTCTCCACCGGCTTAACTGACCGAGAATTTGACGAGTTGGGATCCCCCAAGGCTAGCGGGTGGGCAGATCTATCACAATATTGGCTAACTCGATATCGTCATAGTCTAAAAGATCGCGGCGCGGGATCCGCGATTCCAGGGGAATGCCGATTCGCAAGTTTCCTCCCAAAAGGGGGATGCTGACGGGAACTTGCTGTCCACGTTGAGCAATGCTGGGGTGGTAGGTTTTACCGGTACGCAGAATGACCGTATTCAGCCCCACCCGCAGATGGTTGAGGGGCAGAGGGATCCGCAAATCGTTACCACTCACGGCAATCGTACTCACCTGTACCCCATTGAGTTCCACCGCCAGAGGAGTCATATCCGATTCCACCAAGCGAGTTTGTCCTGCCCTTGCGGCTTCGGGAGTGTCCAACCCAATCAGCGATCCAATCCGCAGGCTGGGCGGTTGAGTAGGCAGGCGGCTTAAGGAGAAGGAACGAGTTAATTCGGTTCCCTGGGTTTTGAGGCGAAATTGATCGGCTCCGGCAGAATTGGGGGAGTAGGCATCATCTCCTAGGTGCACCACATCGGTTTGCAAGAGTAAGGTAGTCGTCGGATCCAAGCGATCCAATTGCAGTTGCAAGCTTTGCCCCTGTTGAGTGGTTTGAGAGTAGGGGACGTAATTTTCCAGTTTAGCCACTAGAATCTGGTCATCGGGCAGGCTTTCTGGTAGTTGAAACCGCCCTTGGGCATCGGTACGGACGGCTACGCCTGCCCCCGGCACCTCCACCTCGACGTTGCTGAGGGGCTTACCCGTTAAGCGATCCACCACTTGCCCAGCATAGGCGGAGTTGAGGTTGATCTGGGAATTGGGCTCGCCCGCTATCGCCTGCACGCTTTGTTGCACCTGCTGCCAGTCCCGCTCCGTAATCCGCCCATCCCGATCCACATCGGCGGCGGTAATCTGCTGATCGCTCAGGGTGCGGATCCCGCGTAAATAGTCATCCAAAATCGTCAGATCGGCGGTAGTGACTCGCCCATCTCCATCCAAATCTCCTGGCAAAAACGTTTGGGCACTCGCCACGGTGGGTACGAGGATCACGAAGCCACGGATTGCTCTACTTAGCCATTGCCTGCCCATTGCCTTTGCCCTACTCGACAGCTTTACTCAGTTCTACCCCAGCTACCACTTTGTCTAAAAACCTGCTAACGGTCAGATTGCCCACTCCAGATGGCAATTTTGGCTACTGGTAACCCGCAAAAAAAATCTCGCCAACCAGTTGTACAAATATGGGGAGGGCAGCGTAATATAGTAGATCGCTGTATTCAACCACCATTTCTGACTACCCGTTGAGGATTTTCTGCATGTCCCGCTTCACAGGCCCTCGTCTCAAAGTTGTCCGCCGCTTTGGTGGCCTGGATCTCCCTGGTCTGACCCGCAAGCGCCCCAAAAACACCAATCCTCCTGGCCAGCACGGAGCCGAGCGCAAAAAGAAGTCTGAATATGCGGTTCGTCTTGACGAAAAACAAAAGGTTCGCTTCAACTATGGCATCACCGAGCGGCAGATGGTGCGCTACATGAAACGGGCACGCCGTTCCACCGGATCGACGGGGTTAGCCCTCCTGCAAATGTTGGAGATGCGGTTGGACTGCATCGTCTTTCGCCTGGGGATGGCTCCCACTATCCCTGCGGCTCGCCAAGTCGTCACCCACGGACATATCGAAGTGAATGGGCGGAAAGTGACGATTCCTAGCTATGGCTGCCGAGTGGGAGATGTGATCACTGTTGCCAATCGACCAGTCTCCCGTAAAGTAGTCAGTACCTACGCCGAATATCCCGGCTTGTTTTTGCCCGATTTTCTTGAATTTGACAAAAACACCCTCAAAGGTCGTATTAAAGAACTGCCTCCGCGTGAGCAAGTGTCTGCCCCTGTCAATGAACTGTTAGTGGTGGAGTTTTATTCCCGCAAACTCTAAGCATTGGCCGCCTAGGGATTGGCCGGGATCCTCCCTGGACATTATGGGTGAGGGATACCGACAAGGGATCCCCTAACATTTGAGTAATCATCACCGGAGATCTGTGGATCCCTATGGAGCAAGGGGTTCACTCCCTCAGGAAGGCTTTCTCGCAATTTGAGCTTGCCACAGTATCAAAAGGGGAAAAGCTAACTCCAGTCCAGTAAAGATCAACATCATGGGACTTGGTATACCTACCTGCCAGATGGAGACTACTCGACCCACTCCACCCAGAAATACAGAAATGCCAATAATGCGAAAAAGGCTGGTGTGTTCTTCGATTCGGGGAATAACCCACAAACCAATCATCCCTAGTGAAAGATAATAGCCTGTAATGTAGCGATAATGGCTATCAAAATCGGGGGTAATACTAGGGTCAGGCAGCCATCTTGATAACCCCTGAGTTATCCCCAGTAGCCCAACCCAAATCGGGATCCCACTGAGTATGGCCAGAATAATTTGTAGCCCTCGTTTCATAAGCAATGGTTCTATTCCTGCTATTTTTGGCTAATCATTCAAGGAACTGGTTCTTGCCTCTGCCACTTTAGGGATCTTGAGGAGAACGGGGAAGGAAATCGAGCCAGCCTTCGCCCCGTTCTTCCAGAAATTTGGCTAAAAGTCGCCGTTGTTGTGGGTTGAGAATATCTCGTATTTCCAACATAATTTGGAAGCGGGTTTCCTGCAGTCGTTGTTGCTGTTGCTGCATCACTCGAAACTGATTTTGCAGCTCAGAAGTCGAGACATCCATTGCTAAGGATTGCCGCAACTGCTGACGGGTTTGGCGGAGGGAGTGTTGCTGTTCTTGGATGGTTTGTTGGTGTTGCCGCCGCAGGGCTTGCATGTCCTGAAGTTGTTGAGGGGTTAAGCGCAGTTGCCTCAGCCAGCCTGCTTGGGGGGGAGCGAGTCCCGGAGGTGCTTGGGCATTGCCGGGATCCCTGAGTCCTAACGGTTCAGCCGACTGGGGGGGATCCCCCTGCCCTAAGAATCCTGACCAGCCCTGGCAGCCCAGCGATAGGGATCCCAACCCAATTGCGACCAGAACCGAACATAAACGCTTCATATCTCTTCTCATCCTTAAACACTAGCGATCCACCCCTGATTCATAAATACTCCGAAGACGCCAACGTAACCTCAGCCCAGTTATCTTCCAAAAAATCCTCCAATTCCTGCATCTCAGCCATCTGATAGCGGGTGGTCAGCAGCCAAGGTAAGCCCATAGCCAGGAGCAGACTGGCTGCCGCTAGCACTGGGATCCCCCATCGGTGGTGCAGGGAGATCCCCCAGATCAGGTTTTTCGGAGGGATTGCCTTAGCTACCCTGTCGGACTGAATGCTCTGAAGAATGCGATCTTCTAGATCCTTGGTTGCCACGGGAGCCACTGGGGCATAACTACGCAGAAAGGTCAGCCAACGCTGCTCGGATTCAGTCGGATCCAGACCATCCTCAGAATCAAAGTAGCAGTGGGGTTGTCGAGGGGAACGACGAGAGGGATCAGTCATGGTTGGATTCCTGCTTTTTGCAAGTAGGTACGGAGAGCAGCACGGGCATGAAAAAGGCGAGATTTAACGGTTCCCACTGGGATCTTAAGGATATCGGCAATGGCTTTCTGGGGTTGTTCCTCCAGATCGTGCAGGACAAGCACACTTCGATGTTGCCAACTCAACTGAGCCAATCCCTGCTGCAAAACTTCTTGATAGTGCCTTTTCATCAGATCCGGAGCCTCCTGCTGAAGGGGAGCAATCCGCCCCAACACCTGCACCTGTTGACGCTGTTGAGCAAAGCGCCGACGCTGATCACAGGCCACATTCCAGGCAATCCGATAGAGCCAAGTGGAAAACTGAGCCGATTGCTGAAACTTGGGTAAGCCTCGCCACGCCCGCAAAAACACCTCCTGCACCAGATCATCCAAATGGGTAGCTCCCGCCAGTTGAAACAAAATCGATCGAACTCTTGCCTGGTGGCGCTGATACAGTTGCCGAAAGCTGCGGGGATCCCCCTCCAGACAAGCCTGTACCAAAGCCAGATCGTCATTCACCTCGGTTTGGCTGGCCATAGCGATTTAATCCTGCCGCCTCAGCATACCCACACCTCCTTATTCCAGGCCAGTTACCGATTAGACCGTCGAGGAGGGGGAAGGGTTCAACGGGAGGAGATAGGGGATCCCAAAAAGCGGCTCGCCCTGACGTTTTCGTGACTGGCGGCGACTGGCTACTGGCTGAGGCGAGTGCGGATAGCGACTGCATCCAATGCCTTCCCGATCACCACCAACTGGGTTACTTTGGCCTCACCGACTTGCCAAGGACGGTCATAAAACCAGTCAAATCGTTGTCCAACTCCCTGCACCACCAACCGCATCGCTTTGTCGGGCACCACAACAAATCCCTTAATCCGATAGATTTCCTGCTCCTGAACAAGGATTTTCAGGCTGTCGATCAGGGCTTCCGGCTGAAAGCTTTGGGGTAATGTCAGAGGAATTGACTGAATCGTCTGGTCATGATCATGGTCTTCATGCTCATGATCATGCTCGTGACCACCCCAGCGCTGCTCAAGATCGGCTTCTGCTGCCGCCAGCAAGCCCATCCAGACGGGCGGAGGCACCTGCCCATTCCGCGAGGAAAGAATTTTCACCCCTGGGCGAACTTGGGGGACTAGCCACTGATGCACCCGCTCTAGAGTGATCGGGTCGAGGCGATCCCCTTTGCTGAGCAAGACCAAATCGGCACAGGCCAGTTGATCCTCAAACAGTTCCTCTAGGGGCGTCTCATGATCCAAACTGGGATCCGCTTGCCGTTGCGCCATCAACGACGGCAGATCCGCCGCCACTGATCCCGTTGCCACCGCTTCCCCATCCACCACCGTAATCACCCCATCCACTGTGGCGGCATGACGAATCTCAGGCCAGCGAAAGGCTTGTAGCAAAGGCTGGGGCAGAGCCAAGCCGGAGGTTTCAATGACAATCGCATCCAGCCGATCCCGCTGTTCCAGTAGATATTGCATGGTGGGCAAAAACTCCTCCTGCACCGTGCAGCAAAGGCAACCGTTGGTCAGTTCCACAATCGGCAAGGAAGGGGAAAGGGATCCCTGGGTTTGTTCCTGCTCAACCTGACCGTCCTGACAAATGCCACAGTTATCTTGGCTAGCATCTTGGCTGGCTCTCAGCAAATCTCCATCAATGCCAATCTCCCCAAACTCATTGACCAGGATGGCGATCCGCTTGCCCTCGTTATGGAGCAAAAGGTGGCGCAACAGGGTGGTCTTGCCACTCCCTAAAAAGCCTGTCACCACCGTTACGGGAATTTTGGCTGCCATCGCCCATCCTACCAATCAGGGCTTTTATCCTAGCAGGTTGGGTGTGCCTCCCCCTTGGCTAGTCGTGGGTCAGTTAGGCTCGATACCCCTAATGATCTGGGTTGGCTTTGAAAACGACCAAGACTACCCCCGACAGAATGACCAGCATCCCCAGCCATCCCATCGAACTGAGTTGTTCTCCGGCTAGGGCAATTCCTAGCATGACAGCCACCACTGGATTGACATAGCTGTAGCTGGTGGCGAGGGAAGTTCTGACATGGCGCAGCAGGTAGGTATAAGCGCTGTAGCCTACCAGGGATCCAAAAATGATCAGATAAACCATCGCCAGCAACGGGATCCCAGTCGGGAAGTGGGTGAGGCGCTCCCCCCGCAGACCACCGATCAGCAGCAATACCAAACTCCCCCCCAGCATCTGCGCGGCACTCGACATCATCCCCCCTGGCAGGGGCAAGTGCCGACTCCAAACGGATCCCAGTGCCCAACTCATGGCGCAGCCGATCAGCAGCAGTGCCCCGCCGGGGTTGGCTTGCAGATTCCCCTCCAGATTGAGGAACCCCACTCCTAGCAACCCAATCGCCATTCCCAACCACTCACGGCGACTAGTGGGATCCCCCCAGAGGCGGGCAAACAGGGCGGCCCAGAGGGAGGTGGTGGCGATAATCAAAGAGGCCAATCCAGTATCTACCCACTGTTCGGCGTAGGCTAAGCCGCCATTGCCGAGGGCTAACAACAAGCTCCCCACCAGGAGAGAGCTTCCCCATTGGGGGAGAGTAGGGGAAGGGGATCCCTGCCAGCGTGACCAGCCATAGAGCAAACTGCCCGCCACCATAAAGCGCAGCCCCATCAGGGTGAAGGGGGGGAAATCGTGGGTAGCGATGGCAATCGCCAGGTAGGTGGATCCCCAGATAAAGTAGAGAACAATCAGGCAAAAGATGACCGTGGGACGATGGGGTAGAGGCGGCTCAGTCCTGGTAACGGGGGCGGTCAAAAGGGGACTTTTGGTATCCATAATCCCCGTATGATAGACGGGATCCCCCTCCTGCCCACCGTCTTTCTGCACAGTTCCCCTAGCCAACGATTCTCATCCAGCACGCTTTCTCATGAATCCGCAGGAGCTACAAGATAAAGCTTGGCTGGGGGATGCGGTTCTTTCTTTGTATGCGCGGGAGTGGTTGCTCCGCCATCCTCTCGATTCGGATCTGACCCGCAGTCAGTTGTTTATTCGCATGACCTCCAATAACTTTCTGTCAGGCTTAGGGGATCCCACTCGCATCGAAGCCGAAATCGGTCTGATCTATGAACAGCAGGGGTTGACGGCAGCCTTCCAGCACATTCAAGAAAAGATTTTGCCTTTGTTTCTCCGGCAGATGGCGAAGCGGCAGCGGGGACTACGGGGATCCCGATAACCCTAGCTTCCTCCATCCAAACCCCCAGCTCTATCTATCAAGGAGATAAAAGCATAAGGATGCTAATAATAACAAGAGTCATCTTTCTCTGAGGGCTGAGATTAAATCCACTGCCATCGGAAAGGCAGACGGAGCCACTTCTTTTGATTACTATGAGTACCTATTCATGTCTACTTTAATGGCCAGCCATTTGCATAAAACCTATCGCTCTGGTCGGCAGCGCATCACCGCTGTTAATGATGTATCACTGACCCTCAAATCCGGTGAAATTTTGGCCTTTCTGGGTGCCAATGGAGCAGGCAAAACTACCACGGTCAAGATGATTGCCGGACTGATTCGACCGGATCGGGGACAGGTGCGGATAGAAGGTAGGGATCCCTATCAAGACACCTCTGTTTTGGGATGGTTAGGAGCAGTTTTAGAAGGAAACCGCAATCTTTATTGGCGGTTGACTCCAATACAAAATCTAGAATATTTTGGTGTCTTGAGGGGGCTAAGCCAGAGAGTTTCTCGTCAACGGGCTGAGCAATTACTCGATCAATTTCAGCTAGCCCATAAACGACAAACCCCTGTGGAAAAGTTATCGCGGGGGATGCAACAAAAGGTTGCCATTGCGGTGGCATTGATTCATCATCCCCCTCTGTTGCTGCTTGATGAACCCACATTGGGATTGGATGTGGAATCAACCCAGCAGATCAAATCTCGTATCCGCGAAATTGCTAACGCCGGACAGTCCATTTTGCTAACCACCCATCAGCTTGATATGGTGGAGACCCTGGCGGATCGGGTTTCGATTATTCATCGGGGAGAGATTATTGTAGAATCAACTCCCAAACAACTCATTCAACAGTTTTCTAGTGCTACCTATCGCATTGAATTGGCAGAACCTTTAGATACGGAACGGATGATCAAGCTGCAATCCTCACAAGTCACAATTATTGACACACAAACCATTTCCTTTGCTCACACCCCTGAGAAGCTGTACCAAACCCTAGATATTCTCCGTCCTTTGCCTCTGATTCTTGTCAAAAAAGAGGAGGCCGACTTAACCCAAGTATTTTTGAAATTGGTGCGGGATCATGATTGAGTTGTTGAAAGCGGAGCTAAAGCGCACATGGATTCAGTCTACTCGTTATCCCTTGGAGGCCTTGGGACGCATTTTTATTACTACCTGTTTTTTTTATGCCCTGTTTCTGGGATCCAAATACATCGCAGAACCTCCGGCCTCTTTTGGCAATCGTTTGGATAGTATCGTGATTGGCTATATTTTATGGACACTGGTTATTTTTATTGTCAATGATATTGCCATCACCCTACAAATTGAGGTGCAAACCGGAACTCTCCAACAGGTTTTACTCTCCCCTTATGAGCCAGTTAAAATTTTTTTGGCTCGCGCCTTAGCCAGTTTACTGTTAAGACTGACAACCATTATCACCATTTTGCTAATCATCTTGGTTTTAACAGGTAGCCAACTGGCTTTTCCAATTTCGCTCCTGTTGCCGCTTCTGAGTGTCATTTTAGGAGCCTATGGTCTGGCTTTTATGATGGGATCCCTAGCGGTTTTATTGAAGCGTATTCAACAACTGTTGGTGATTCTGCAATTTGGGTTGCTGTTTCTTTTGGCAACCCCCATCGAAGACTGGCAAGGGATCCCTGCCCTGCTGGGGCTATGGCTGCCGATGACTGCCGGGGCGGGTTTACTCAGACAGGTAATGGCGCAGGGTATGGCGCTAGACGGATTCCGTGCGGGGTTGGCCTTATTAGTGGGATTACTCTATTTCATTGTGGGGTTGGCTTGCTTTCGTTGGGCGGTCAATCATGGCAAGCAACAGGGAAATCTGGGAACCTACTAGGTTGTGTTGATCTTTCGCTTTCACTGCTCAATTTCGTCATATTTTTGGGCATCCGTTGGTCGTTTTTTTCATCCCTAGAGCTACTCTCTAAGTCTTGCCATAGTCTAAAATCCCGCTTCATCATCTCGACTTACCCCTGCTCCATCCGCCAGGGATCCCCAAGTTCCTTGAAGTGTGTTCAAGAATACCTCAGCTTTTGTGCTCTATTAAGAATTACCACAGTTTTTTTTCAAAGAGTACCTGAGTCTGATACCTTGTGGGCAGTTCAGAAAAGTCTCTGATTTCTTCAACTCATTTTCTAAAGATGGGATCCCTTTTCCGCAGAATGACTCACTATTTGTTGTTGGGATCCCTATTGTTGGGTTTGCTTGCCTGTGGCTCAGACACCCCCAGTACCCTAACCACTCCAGGGGATCCCGATACCACTCAGGTTTGGTTTGAAGGGGATCCCACGACTTTTGACTCGACCGATGCCGCCATTGCCTTTGGGATTGCGGTGCTCAAAGAGCCTCCCAACTCAATAGCCAATCCTGTCAATGACCAAATTCGGGTGGAGGTGGAAAGTCGGTTTGGTATTTCTCTGAGTGAGCAACAACTCAATAGCAGCAATGGCTTTGTCTTGGCTGCTGCCGATTTGGATGGCAATGGTCAGGTTAATTCTCAAGATGCGGCGGTGGCCTTTGCGGTGGCGGTGCTGCGAGAACCTCCCAACAATGTTGCTTGCCCATCTAAGGTGCAGGTGCAAACGGAGGTGGAGAGGCGATTTGGATTCTCGGTCACCTTACTCAAACCGATTCCTTGTTCGGGATCCGCATTCCCCCCAGGGATCCCTAGTCCTGATGTGACACCCAGTGCAGAAGCAAGCGAACCACCCACCGGAACCATTCAAATTATTGGTGTGGAGGACAAAGATGGGATCCCGCTCACCATAGGCGAGACTCTTAGGTTAGAAGCGGTGGCTATCGATGCTGAGGGCAGGGATATTTCTCAGTGGATTGAGTGGCGCAATCCTCAAAATCAGGTGATGGGGAGAGGAGCCGTTCTGGATTATCCAGCCAATAGTGTGGTCATGGAAACTCTGACGGCGCAAATCGGGGAAGACCAAAGTAAAGCTCAGACTGGGATGGCTTCAGCCAGAGTCAGTTTTACGGTGTCTACACCAGAGGCGGTGATTGCTCCCCATGTCAAAGTCTTGCCAGAACAAGCGCAAGAACAGATTTTGCTGCTCGATTTTGAGAAGGGGTTGCTGCAACTAGCCGACATCTCTGCTCTGCCGACACTGCGAGTTGGGGATGTCGTGTTGGGGGCTGGAGTCGAAATTCCTCCCCATCGGATTAGCCAAATCGAGGCTCAAGATGGCACCCTCTCCTTGACCATGCAGCCTGCTTATCCGCAAGAGGTGATTAGGCAAGGAAAGATTTCCCAATGGCAGCAGGTGAGGCTTGATAGTCAAGGCAAGCTGGAAGCACGCTCTCCCCTCACCGCCAAAGCAGGCTGTGCCGGAGCTATCACCAAAAGCCTCGACCTGCCGATCTATTCCCAAGCAGCGGTGGGAGTGGGTGTGCAAGTCAACAATTCAGTCAATGGGTTTCAGGCGGTAGAGAGTCAACTGACCACCAGTTTAGAGGTGAGAGGAATTGCTGAGGTTAGTCTATGTCCTGTATTTGAGCCACCCACGATTGAGTTTAACGAAGAGGGGAATCTCTTTTCGGGTATCCGCCGTTTTGCGATGGGGGCAGGGGTAGAAGATATTACGGCACAGGCTTATCTACAAATGCAAGGGTTGTTGGAATGGGGATTTATCCGGCGGATCCCGACTCCGGCGATTAGTTTGGTGACGACACCCACGTTTTATTTGGGGCAGGTGGGGCCAGTGTCGGTGTGGGTGAGTTTTGAGGCATTGGGACATTTTCCGGTAGAAGCGGGGGTGAGCTTATCGGCAACGGGAGTGAAATTGGGGGTGGGGTATGGGGGAGGGAGTTATCTGCAACGGATCACTTATCAGGATGAGGGAGAGAGTGGGAAATGGGAAAACACTTCGGAATCGAGTTTGGGAACATTCAGTCCCATTTTGGAAGGAGATATTGACTTAGATGGCTATATACAAGTGGGGTTTAACCCAGAGATTGAGACCAGTTTATGGGGATCCCCGCCTGGGTTATCGACAGCGAGATTAAAGCTCTTTGTTTTGCCGAAGATAGGGCTGAACTTTTATGTGAGGGGGGAGGTTGAGCTACTGCCAGATGAGATTGGGGTGGAGATAGAGCAACCTCAATCGGGCACTACATTGGCAGGGAATGAAAGTATTGCCCTGAGGGCAAGAGCAAGTGGAGATCCAAAGCTGACTTTGTTGGCGGGAGTAGATTTAACCCTCCGCGATGGTTCTGTAGAAGATGGGTGTTCTTCTTCCTATGGAGCACAAGAAAACCAAGATAATGAGTACACTCTTCTATTAGAAGTGCAACCTTGTTATCTACAACCAAATGGTCGCCACTGGTTTAATAAAATTAGTGGTAGTAGCCCCTCTAAAGATAAAAATACTGTAATGATGCCCGACATAGATGTTTATAATGATGTGTCAGAAATAAATGAGGGAAAGACACCTAAAGTTCAAGGGATTTTTACACTGTCTAATGGGAGAAAATATTCATCTGAAACAACATCAGCAGGATATCGACTTGTACCTGAAGAAGGCCCAGGTTTCTTTCGGATGGATAGAGGTGCGTATACAGCACTTACCATCATCAAGAAATATCATGGTATTACAGAGGCTGCATTAAATGAAATAAACCTAAATCCAGGCATAACAGATAGTCAAAGGGATGAAGCAATTACAGTTTATGAACTTGGAGTGAGCTTAGGAGGCAAGCCCTAGTGGAGATTTTTATTGATAAATATCCATCACTAATTGAGATTGAGCAAGCTTTAGCTGAGCTACTTAAAGTTGATATCTCTCAGGTTGCAGCTACTTTGAGCTTCTCGGAATATTTAAAAACGAATAAGATTATTCCTCCTGTTGTTTGTGAAATAAAAATGGTTTCTGGGAATTTTTCTTGTTGTGTTTACCTACATCTACCTATTGAAAAAAATAAGGAGAAAGTCCTTGAGGTTATAGGTGGACTGTGTGAAATTCTAAATTGCAGGGCAATGATTTCTTATCGCGTTGGAAATTCTGGAGTTAAGATGTATTTATTTCTATCAAGGAGGGAATACTATAGAATTGCAATTATGGATGATGAAGAGTATTCAATTTGGCAACAAGTTTTAGAAATCTTAATTGAAACCCCTCCGATAGCACTAGATTTAAAGAATATTTTATCTGAATCTATGTGCTTGCCAAAAGATAATTTTTTTCATGAAGATGATTGGCATAAAACTCTTTTGTCAAGAAAAGTTATTTACTCATATTATAATTCTCATCAAAAATCTTCTGGCAATCTTTGTCTTTATATTCCTACAAATCATAGGTTTCTGAATCCATATAATGAGATGGAAGTTGCAAAGAATATATCGAGAAAAATACAATGCAGAATTGCTATTCAGGATCTTTCAATAAATGAGAATGAAAGATTATGCTTTGATCCGTTAGTTAATAGTATAACTGTTATTCCTTTGTCTGAAATCACTGGTCAATGAGATTTTTATATTGACAAATGAGAGGGTATTTTATTGTTTCTCGTGTGAGCAAAATGACTGATGAACTAGCCTCATTTTGGAAGGAGATATTGACTTAGATGGCTATATACAAGTGGGATTTAACCCAGAGATTGAGACCAGTTTATGGGGATCCCCGCCTGGGTTATCGACAGCGAGATTAAAGCTCTTTGTTTTGCCGAAGATAGGGCTGAACTTTTATGTGAGGGGGGAGGTTGAGCTGCTGCCGGATGAGATTGGGGTGGAGATAGAGCAGCCTCAATCGGGCAGCACATTGGCAGGGAATGAAAGTATTGTTCTCAGAGCAAGAGCGAGTGGAGATCCAAAGCTGGCTCTATTGGCGGGAGTAGATCTAACCCTCCGCGATGGTTCTGTAGAGGAATGTTCAGATTCTCAGCCTAGTTCCACATCTGCTTTGACAACTAAAAGAACATTACTTAATACAGCTACAGGAGGAGTTAGCTATAAGGGAATATGTGAATGTAAGCAGGTTTATGTTAGAGATGGAGTTGATTTAGCTACAGTTCCAGAACCTCCTAGTCTTCCACCGTTACCAAGACATACAACATGTAATACTCATGGACAAAATACTAGAGATACAGGAGGAGTCAACTCTCGAAAAAAATGCTACGCAGGTAGCCCATTTGAGTCACATCATATTATTCAAGAAGCTGCGGTTAAAGGTATTAATGGCTACCCTACAAGTAAATCGACCAAAGCCTATACAGTTCTGTTATCTCCATCAGATCATCAAAAAGCAAATGCAGCTCAACCTCGCCCGCGACCAGCGGGAACCTATAGTAGTGAAAGAGACATTGCAATAAATGCATTGACAGCAGCAAACCTTCAGGGTGATGAGGTTACAAAACAAATTGAGTGTGCTGACACTTTCTTTTATAGTCTTGGATTTCAGGATGATACAATTACCAATGCCGTAAATTAACTTGTGGAGAACTCTTAAAATGACACAGGATCAAGATCAAAGCTGCAAAACGATAGAACTGTCTAGCCTCGTTCCCATACTCAAAGAATTAGCTCATGATATCGTCAATAGAAACTTCGAGAAACTGCTTTCAAAGAATCAAATAGAACCAGAAAACTTAGACTATATGACTCAAGCTCTAGATAATTATGCTGGGACTGCTGTAGAACCTCCTGACACAGAAATATATCGAGCAATTGGACAGATGGCTCAATACACACTAAGTAGTTTCATGGCAAATGAGATACCTAACTATGAGGAAGACTATGAGTCTTACACTAAGCAAGATATTGATAAGATGGTTGTTACTATAGATTTACCCAGTTTACCCAGTCTTTATATTGAATTATTGCTTGAGCCTAGCCCAACAGAAAAAAAAGAAAAGCATATTACGACTGCTATATGTGTTTGCATAGATGTTTTCCTATCAAATGATAGATTCTCAGTAAAAGCTAACTACATGTATATTTCTTGATGGAATGCATTGACACTTTCTTTTATAGTCTTGGATTTCAGGATGATACAATCACCAATGCCATAAAATAACTTCTGGGGGACTCTTAAAATGACACAGGATGAACATCAAAACCGCAAAATGATAGAATTGTCTAGCCTCGTTCCCATACTCAAAGAATTAGCTCATGATATCATCAATAGAAATTTTGAAAAACTAATTTCGCAAGATCAAATAAGACAAGAGAGAGTAGACTATATGATTCAATCTCTAGATGATTATGCTGGAACTGCTGTAGATCCTCCTGACACAGAAATATATCGAGCAATTGGACAGATGGCTCAAGGCACACTAGATAATTTCATGGTAAACGAGATACCTAAATATGAGGAAGACTATGAGGCTTATACCAAGCAAAATGTTGACAATATGGTTGTTACTACAGATTTACCCAGCCTTTATAGAGAACTATATATCGAATTATTTCTTGAGCCTAACCTAACAGAGAAAAAAGAAAAGCATATTACGACCTCTTTACGTGTTTGCATAGATGTTTTCCTGTCAAATGATGGATTCTCAGTAAAAGCTACCAACATGTATATTTCTTGATGGCATTATGAGTCTAATACTCTTGTCTGCTGGGTAAAGAGCTTTGCTTAATAAGCTTCTGATTCGTAATTATCATTTACTATAATCTTCCGAAAATAACATGAAAAAGACTTTTCTTTTCTTTGATGAATCTCTAATAACTACCTTTTCCCCTTTTCAAAGACTTATGCAAAATCTAGGACTCCTCTGTGGAATTTTGCTGCTATTTTTGATCACCAGTTGTGGCTCTAGCACCTCCTCTACGATTGCTCCTGCTGCTGCCTCCGATTCTTCCCCTCTCCAACTGTCCCTAGAAGTTCCTCTCCCTGGTTTTGCTTCCCTAGAGGTTCCCCTTATCCAAGCAAGTGAGATCTTGTCTGTGGATATCCCCATCTATAGCGCCCACTACCCCATCATCTGGAGCAGTAGTGCTAATCCAGACCAAGTGATCGCCCAATCTCGCTCTCAACTAACCGTCTCTCCGGATCCCTGTGTCATCCCCAGCGCAGGCAACCACACCCTGACGGCGACTGTCTTCAATCCCCTCGACTTTGGCCTCTATTTCCCCCTTGCCACTACGGCTATTCCCATTACCCTTGACCCTGGTTGTATCAGCCTCTCCATTGAGTCGGTTGCTCTGCCCGCTACGACTAACGATGGCACTCCCGAATCTCTCAAAGTTTGTGTGGCGCTAGAAGATGCTGATGGCTCCCTCCTCCTCGATGAAACCGGCAATCGTCCGGCAGTCTCACTCTTGTTTGAGCCACAATCAGGTACGGTTGACCCCGCAACAGGCAGCACAGATAACCAAGGATGCTTCCGTACCACTGCCACCCTCACTCAAAACCTGGGGACGTTCCAAGTCAAGATCACGGCTGAATACCAACCAGAGCCAAATAATTCCTATACGCTGACCGCCAGCGATAGTGCCCAGATGAGGGATCCCTGTGATGTCAGTGACCCCGCCGAGAAACCCTTTTGCACTTGTGAAGCAGGTTCCTGTCCTTCTCCCTCTCCGGATCCCTCTCCGGATCCATCACCTAATCCCTCTCCTAATCCATCCCCATCGCCACCGCCTCCATCCCCACGACCTAGTCCACCTCCTTGTTCTAACTGCACTCCAGGCGGTAGTTGGGGTGAGCCTCATGTCTATACCTTTGACCGCCTTGCCTACGATTTCCAATCGATTGGGGAGTTTGTGCTGGCTGCTTCCCTCTACTCCGATTGGCAAATCCAAGGGCGTCAAACCTATTGGCTTCCCAAAACCCGTCAAGTGGCTATCAACCAAGCCATGGCCACTCGTCTCGGCTCCACTCGCCTGATGATTGATGCTTTTGCGGACATCCCCCTCTGGCTAGACGGTCAACCCTCTCCCCTCCAGGATGGACAACTGCTCACCTGGGAAGATGGTTCTGCTCTCTACTATGACCTTGATGAGCGAAAGGGCAGTGGCTGGCACACCTACCGACTGATTTGGCCGGATGGATCCCAACTGCAAGCTCAAGTGCGGGGGATCAATGGCATTGATCAAGGTGAAGCCCGTTTCTTAGATCTGACATTACACTTACCTGCTCAGTTAGCAGGCTCAGTACGAGGATTATTGGGCAATTTCAATGGGGATCCCCAGGATGATGTGCAAACTCGTCAGGGAGAAGTGTTGAGTGGGGTGCTCTCCTTTGAGCAGATCTATCAAAGTTATGCCAACTCTTGGCGGATTTCCCAGGCGGAATCCTTGTTTGACTATTCACCTGGGGAAAGCACAGCCACCTTGACTGACCTCAATTTCCCCCAGCAATATGTCAGTGCCAGTACCCTGCCAGAGGAGGACTATCAGGTGGCTCAAACCGCTTGTCAAAGCGCTGGAGTGCCAGAACTATTGCTGTCAGATTGCATTCTGGATGTAGCACTGACTGGGGATCCCAAACTGGCTACGGTGGCAGCAGAAACGGCAGCAAGCCTTGGCGCAGAAAATTTACCCACGGCTAGCTTGGGGGTGATCACTCCCACCACACCAACTCCTGGCTACCTGTTGTGGGGCATGACTGCTGCTGGAGCCGATATCATCGCCATCACCGACACCGCAGAATTAGTGCGGATTAACCCCCAAGGAGAGATTGGGTCGATAGCGTCTGGGCTGGTCAATAATTTCACCTTTGTGGCTGGGCTAGAGGAAGATTTCATTGTGGCCTCGCCCAGTGGTTATCCGCCGCTGCGGGTGACGCCCACGGGTGAGGTGACTCCCTTCATTAGCTTTGCCGTGAGCGAGTCAGGGCCTTGGATTGAATTGGTGCGGGGATTAGCTTCCCAAGGGTCATCGGTGTGGATGACGCTCAACTCTCAATATGTGGGGGGATCCCTCCAGAGCCGCCAGAGTCCTTATGTTTTACCTGTGGGATCCCATCTGGTGAGGGTGAATGAGCAGGCAGAGGCAACGACACTATGGTCTGACTTGGAGGATCCCTATGCTTTGGGGGCGGTGACGGTGATGGGAGAGGAGGTGGTTGTGGTGAAGGGCAATCAGCTCCTCAAAATCTCTCCGACAGGACAGGCAAGAGAATGGGTCAGTTTGGATTTTGTGGCGGCGGTGCAGGGGTTGGTGGCTGGGTCGGATAGGCTGTGGTTACTTGGTCAGCCCAGCTATGGATCCCCTCCTTCCCTCTGGCGGATTAGCCCTGATGGGGAGGTGAGTCTTTTGCTGGAAGGGTTACCTCAGATCGGTGGCATGACCCTCCTCAAGACTGACTTGATGTTGGCAGACCTCACCCACCGCCAACTGCTGCGGATCTTTCAACCCTAAAGATGAGCACTGCGGCTAGCCCCTTGCCTATGGAGCGGGATCCCACACCCACTCTTGAAAAACTGGTATCTCATCATCCCAGGGATCCCTTGCCTCAACATCTGCTCTCTCAGGCTCTCTGCTTGCTGGGCGCTCACTTCTGGCTCAAATATTAAACATCAACAGAACCTAGAACCCGACGAGGCATAATAATGAGGCTCCCCTCTGCTCGGATGGAATTTGATGGAGTCTTCTTCTTCCCCCGCCCCCAAGCCGGAACTAGGATTTTGGAATAGCCTGCTGGGCACTCTCCTGGCGGGATCCCTTGGCTACGGATTTTATCTGTTGCTGAATGGCATCGCTGCTAAATTGCCGGCAATCTCTGATAACGCTGCCCCCCTGGCTCGCAGCCTCAGCATTTTGATTCGCTATTTCTTGGTGGGATCCGTTGCCCTAATGACCTTTATGTTTGGGGTGGTGACTCTGGGTTTATTGGGCTTGACCCTACAACTGTTGGGGCAGCAAATTCGTGGCTGGTTGACAAAGCCGGATCCCTCCCAACTTTAGTTAGAAAATTGAGATCATAAGTCAACACAAAAACTCCTCACCATAAAGATAGTCAGGAGAGATAGTCAGGGAGTTCTTAGCGAGCTTGAGTAAAAAACTTGGAAAGCTAGCTACTGCCTTTCCCTTAATTATCAAGCACAGATCATGCACAGACCAACTCCCCTCTCCTGTCTGGGGAGAGGGGTTGGGGGTGAGGGCTGTATTTAACTATCTAGGGACAATCTGTAAGTCCTTTTCAGGTTAACGAGCTAAGTTAAGCAACTCTTTGGGAGAAGCCAGCAAATCAATCGCTACAAAGAAGATTTTCCCTTCGGGATTGAGCAAAAATCTCCAGGCAATATTCATCCCTACATTGGCTCCAAACCAGGGGGTTTGCACCTTGCCCGTGACTTTAACTTGCGTAAATCCATCCTCAATCAGTTCCGAAACACCCCGCTCAGGCAGTAATTTTAGATTTTGGCATTCTTCTAGCAAATAACGGAAGATCTCCTCCCGTCCCACAATCGGCTTTTGAAAAGGAGGCTGCAATGCCCCATCCGCTGCAAAAAGCTCCAGAACCGCACTAAAATCGTTGGCATTCATGTTGTCTATATAATTGAGGACGGTCTGGTTAAAGAGTCCTTCAATCGTGGCTTTTGTGCGTTGGGAAAGTTCTTTGGGAGGAGAGAGGGGTTCGGCAATACGGGTGTAGTTGCCAAAGGCGGAAGAGTCGTATCCCATATCCACCACAGCGCTACGCAAAATCGTGATCTGTTGCCCTTTATCTGCTTCTTGAATGGTTTTCAGAACAGCCGCTGCATTAGCCGACAGTTGATAATCACTGGGAATCGGCGCGACTAACCCCTTTTCCATCCATTGCCCTAACTGATACCAAAAGCCCAACTTGACATTAGGAGTAAAAATCCCGTAGGTGCGCCCAATCGGAGTATCAATCCGTTTGACCAAATCAAACATCACCTTGGTTTGTTCGGAGAAAGGCATCTGCTTAATTTGGTTGAGGATCCCTTCCGCCAAGACCATGCTGGCAGCTCCGGGGGCAGCAATGGTGATGGTTTTCCCCATTTCTACATAAGCAAACCAGATCAAAGCCAGTTGATCTTCGACACTAAGCTGGGCAAATCGAGCAATCGTAGCTGGAACCACATCTGCCGTCAACGTGCTAGGGAAAATTCCTCGTGCAGAATCAACAGTAAAGCGCATAGGGTGTCCTACTTTGAAATGATTTTTGGCATCCGTCAAGGTCAAGAAACCCTGGGAATGTTGGGGACGCTGACCCAGCAATTTTTAGCCTTGACTTTACTTAGCTTATCATAATGCAACATTTCTTTACAAATTTTTCAGGATGGGCACGCCCAAACGGCTCCTCTCCCTCTCTAAACAGGCATGAAAGAGGAACCATGGGATCCCCTTTAGGGTTGGATCCCCCTAGCTCAAACCAGAAAAGTGTTTAGGAATGATGGGTCGCTGGCTGAGAGGCTGCCTTCTCAGATAAGGCTTTAGCCATTGTGGAGAGCAAGAGCTTTGGATCAATAGGTTTGGCCATAAAGTCGTAACAGCCCACCATCTTGGCGCGAAAACGGTTCACAATACCGTCACTGCTGCTTAGGGCAATCATGGGGGTTTCGCTAAAATGTGGCTGTTTGCGGAGTTGCGTAACCAACTCATAGCCACTCAGATGGGGCAGCTCCAGATTGACAAGGATCACATCGGGTTTCTGCTGCATCAACTGTCGAATGGCTCGCAAGGGATCCTGAAAGGTTACCACCCGATGTCCGGTGCGGGTAAGCAGTATCTCTAGGGATTGACAGACCCAGCGATCTTCGTCAATGCAGGCAACCAGGATGGCTGGGCAGGAGTCGCGGCTAATGGGAGGAATGGGATCCGGCAAGTCGGGTAGGGTAACCACCTCAATTTGGCCGGACTGCAAATAAGGGGCTAGGGAGGATCCCAGATCGGCGATGTCTTGGTTGAAGGAGCGAGCCAGATCAAAAAAAGTTTGTTGCCCATCCAATCCTTCCGCCCAGGGCAGTGTTGACCAGTCTTGCCCCACCTCGATCTGAGAAGGGCAAAGAATCGGAGCCTGCCAGGGATAGCAGTGAGCTAAGCCCCTTTCCTGCCAGCGTTGGATCTGCTGGGGCAAACCCGCGAAGAGGACTTCGGGATCGAGCAACACAGGATGGGTGGAAAAGGGACTCTCTTGGGGAATCAGCTTGAGATCAGACCAAGCCAAAAGGCTGACCTCCAGCAAGACCTCTTGCAGAGCCGCCTGAATCAGTGCTGTTACCTGCTCGCGGCCAATCCAACGTCGCTCCAACCACCAGCAGAGCAGTTCATATTCCCAGCACACCCCTAAACTGTTGGAAACCGCGTCCGAAAGATTGGTGGGCAGTTGAATGGTTTCTAGTTGGAGGTTAGGACAGTAGGCGGCTAAACAACGTCGCCAGCGCCGCACCCGATGTGGCCCGCCATTGGCGTAGAGCAACCGCCCTAGGTGAAAGTGAAAGGTATAGCTCTGGGATCCCGTCAGGATCATTTGCCCACTAAAACAGTCCCGCTTAAGGCTGAATAGTCGGTCAGACAAGCTAGAGAGAAGAAGGGTGCTGCGCCTAGACATCTGTGAAACCCGCCAGCCGAGTGTTCAATAAATTGAATGATGGGGAACTTTTGTTGCAAAATTTTGACTAGAGAAATAGGGATATTTATCCAACAAATTTCTGGTATTTATCTTCGCACAAACTCGAAAGCCTTGCCAGTCAAGGCATTAGACATATCCAAACTTGGGTAAAATCTCGATTATCTCATTCGTTGCAGACAGCTAGACCCATCTGTACTTATACGGATATAAGGAAGAGGCTAGGCCAGATTCCAGGCAAGAATACTCCCCATGGGTGAGGACAATAAGTGATAAAAAGAAGGCAATGGTAGGGATCCCCGACACTCATGCAGATCAACCGGATTTTGGCTGTTACTCTGATTCTTGTTTGCCTACTGGCCGCGCTGGTGGGGGGATCCCGTACCCTCAAGGCCAGTCCGGCCAGTCCATTGGCGGGGGGGGGGCTAGGGCGAATTGCCGTCGTCAAAGTAGAGGGAGCGATTGGACAGGAGAGTTCGGGGTTTGTCTCAGCGGGATCCCTAGAAACCCGTCTACTCAAGCTAGCCAAAGCTAGTGATGTGAAAGGGGTGCTCTTGCAGATCAACAGCCCCGGTGGACGGGTGGGCACCAGCCAAGAGATTTATCGAGCGATTCTGGCTATCAAGGCCGCCCAAAAACCCGTGGTGGCCACGATGGGGGATATTGCCGCCAGTGGTGGATACTATATTGCCAGCGCCGCCGATAAAATTTTTGCCAATCCGGGCAGCTTGACGGGCAGTATTGGGGTCATCCTGCAAGGACTGAGTTTTGGGGAATTGCTGGAGGAGTATGGCATTCAACCGCAAACGTTTAAGACGGGAGCCTACAAAGATATTTTGTCTCCCTATCGTCTGTCCACCCCCGCCGAGAAGGAATTGTTGCAAGCCTTGATTGAAGATACGTTAGATCAATTTGTCGAGGATGTTTCCCAAGGACGGCAGCAGATCCCCAGCCAAGCAGATATTCTCTCGGAGGAGATGCTCACGCTCCGCCAGCAGATGACTCCTAGCCGTGTGCGCGAGCTAGCGGATGGACGGGTTTTTACGGGACGACAGGCGGTGACGGTGGGTTTAGTGGATGCCATCGGTAGTTATCCAGAAGCGCTGGCGGATCTGCGGCGATTGTTGAAGGATGACCAGGAAATGTTGAGTGTTGGGGAAGAGGGAGCCGGAGTGGAAAGCGTGATTCGCCGCTTATTGTTGTCGCAGTTGTCCGGATCTGCTGGCTTGGGATCCCCTTGGGCAGGCGGGCTATGGCAAGAAGGGCGTCCAGAGGTGTCGCTCCTCTGGTTGGCTCCCGCCTGGTTAACTCATTAAAGGGAGCATAAGAGATGGAGGGATCCCTGGTGGAGCGGGTGGGATCCGCAAGCCCGTTCCCACAGCTAACGAGTGCCCATTTGCTTTTGCCCAGCGACGCTTATGAGCTAGCCAGGAGTCGCGCCTGGGTTGAGGTGGATCGGCAGGCTTTGCACCACAACCTAAAGGTGTTGCGCCAGCAGTTGAGGGCTGATACCCAGATTTGGGCAGTGGTTAAGGCCAATGCCTATGGTCATGGTGTCCAGATTATTGCTCCTACCGCCATCGCTGCCGGAGCCGAAGGGGTTTGTGTCGCCACCCTGGCGGAAGGGATGGAGTTGCGCCAGCAGGGGTTAACTGCCTCGATTTTGGTGCTGGGGGCACTCAACACCGAACTGGAGGTTAAACTCGCCCTCTCTTCCCAACTGGATTTGACCCTTACGGATGCAGGTCAGATCCCTCTTCTACAGGCCGTGGGATCCCGCCATCCCACCCCGATTCCCCTACACCTGAATGTGGATACGGGCATGACCCGCTTGGGTGTACCTTGGCAGCAAGCCGCCGCTATTTGGCAGGATTTGCTCCAGATCCCAGAATTTGCCTGTCGCAGTTTGTATTCCCATTTGGCTACCGCCGATGAAGTGGATACCCAGGTGGTGGAGCTGCAGGAGCAGCGCTTCCAGACTGTGATTGAAGACTTACAGGCACGGGGCTTAGGGATCCCTGTTTTGCATGTCGACAATTCGGCGGGAGCTTTAGCCAGTCGGCGGCGGCATCATCAACGGGTTCGTCTGGGGCTGGTGCTTTATGGGTTGGCTCCGGCATCCCATCTCCATCTAGAGGATTTGCGCCCCCTCCTACAAATCAAAGCCCGCATTACCCATCTGCAATGGGTGGAGGCAGGCACAGGGGTCAGCTACGGCCATCGCTATCTCACCCCTCAAGCCGCCCGCATTGCCACCGTGGCGATTGGCTATGCCGATGGGATCCCCCGCCGATTGTCCGGTTGGTTGCAGGGCTATCTGCACGGACAAAAAATTCAACAGGTGGGCACAATCACCATGGATCAATGTATGTGGGATGTCACCCCCCTAAAGCAGGTGGCGGTTGGGGATGTGGTGGAACTGTTTGGAGCCGATCTCACCCCCCAGCACTGGGCCGATCATCTGGGCACGATTGCCTATGAAATTTTGTGTGGCTTTTCCGCCCGCTTGCCCCGCCTAGAAAAAGCATCCGGTTAGTTTGAGGGGACGGCTGCTCACGTTGACCCCGTGCCGTGGCCGTCATGGATGTCAACTAGAACAGCATTCCTCCCGCGCTCTACCTGAAAGGTGAGCGTCGGGAGGAATGCGCGGCAGATTGAGGGGTTCGATACCCTGAAAGCTGCCAAATACGGTATAGTCGAAGCAAGAAATTTCACCATTTGAAAATGACTCAAGTCCTTACGGTTTCTTGTAAATTGACGGTCACGCCGCAGCAGGTTGAAAAACTGGATGCGGTGCTTTCCGCCTTTGCAGCCTGCTGTGAGTTCGTGAATGCTAAGACCCCTGAAAAGCTGACAAACCAGATTGCCGTGCAGTCCTTGATTTACAAGGAGGCTAGAGCGCATTCTGGTTTGTCCGCCCAAATGACCATCCACGCTATCCGGCGTGTCTGTGCGAACCGGAAGACAGCTAAGCAGAAGGGTAGGCTCGTTAAAGGGTTTGCCCCAACTTCCGCCACTTACGACAGCCGCACCTTCACGTTGCGCCAAGGCGCCGCTAGCACGAACAGAGAACCCGATTGGGTGGTTAGCTTGACTATGTTGAAGGGTAGAGAGAAGTTTAAGCTGCACATCGGCAACTACCAGAAGCATCTGCTGCAAGGGCAAAGCCCCAAGTCGGCAACGCTGGTTAAACGCAATGATGGCAGCTTCTACCTGCAAATCCAGTTGGAGTCTGAGCCGCCAGCCATCCCCGATACGGACGATGTGCTGGGAGTCGATTTGGGGCGCACCGACATCGCTTGTACATCCGAAGGAGGGAAGTTCAGCGGAAGGCAGGTCATGCAGACCAGGGACAAATACAGTCGTGTAGGGGCTTGGTTGCAACGCAAAGCGTCCAAAGGCACAAGGTCTAGTCGGCGCCGCTGCCGTCAGCTCTTGCAACGGTTGAGTGGACGTGAACGAAGATTCCAAGCATGGTTGAACCATACCAGCAGTTATCGACTGATCCAGAAGGCCAAAGCCGCAAATCAGTCCACCGCCCTTGAGGATCTCATAGGTATCAGAGAACGCACCAACGAACTGCCACGCTCTAAGACGGAGCGTAGACGGTCTAACAGTTGGGCGTTTTATCAGTTGCGCCAATTTCTGACCTATAAAGGCGTGAAGTTTGGCGTGGACGTGAGGCTGGTAGATCCTCGCTACACCTCGAAAACTTGTCATTGATGCAAAGTGATCGGCAATCGACAGGGCAAAAAGTTTGAGTGCCTGAACCTGTCCTGCGGATGGGTCGGTGATGCTGATGTAAATGGAGCGAAAAATATCGCTACTTTGGGGGCGCTCGTAAACCGCCCTAGAGGCTCCGAGGTAATGTCTTGCTCTTTGCAAGATGTTGTCTTGAGGGCTACTGAAAGCCCGCTCCCTACCGATTAGGCGGTCGGAGTCGGGTAGTTTACACTCGTCAGCCCCTCTGCCCGACTCCGATGGGGTGACAGCTTGCCGATCTGATCCCATTCGCGTTTGTAAAGATTGTTATCAAGAGGCAAACATTCGGTGAGGATCCCTTGTCTTTGCGGGAGAAGGGTCTCTCAGGTCAGAGTTTCGGGTGATAGTTGGCATAGACACAGTTGATCCGTTAATGGTTGCGTAAGGGGATCCCAATGGCTATGGATAGGGCAAAGCAGGAGATGAATACAGCGGAATTGTTGGTGCGCTGTCTAGAGAATGAGGGGGTTCGCTATATTTTTGGCCTGCCTGGTGAGGAAAACCTGGAGGTGTTACAGGCGCTACGCCATTCCTCGATTCAGTTTATTACCACTCGCCATGAGCAGGGAGCTGCCTTTATGGCGGATGTCTACGGTCGGCTGACGGGCAAAGCGGGAGTTTGTCTCTCTACGTTAGGACCAGGAGCCACCAATTTGATGACGGGGGTGGCGGATGCCAATCTGGATGGAGCGCCCTTAGTGGCCATCACCGGACAGGTGGGAACGGATCGGATGCACATTGAATCTCACCAATATCTGGATTTAGTGGCCATGTTTGCTCCGGTAACGAAGTGGAATGCCCAAATTGTTCGCCCCAGCATTACCCCCGAAATTGTCCGCAAAGCCTTTAAGCTTGCCCAAACCGAAAAGCCGGGAGCCGTGCATATTGATCTCCCCGAAAACATCGCCGCTATGCAGGCAATCGGACAACCATTGCGGAAAGATGGCCATGAAAAAACCTTTGCTTCCTATCATGCGTTAAACGAAGCAGCAGCCCTGATTTCGCGGGCAGTTAACCCTCTGATTTTGGTGGGTAATGGAGCCATCCGTGCCCAAGCCAGCAACGCCCTCACCGAGTTTGCTACCCGTTTGCATATTCCGGTGGTGAATACCTTTATGGGCAAGGGGGTGATTCCCTATACTCATCCCTTGGCGCTCTGGGCAGTTGGGTTGCAGCATCGGGACTATATTAGCTGCGGGTTTGATCAAACCGATTTGGTGATTGCCATTGGCTACGATCTGATTGAATATTCTCCAAAAAAGTGGAATCCTGATGGACGGATCCCGATTGTACATATTGCTACCACCCAAGCGGAAATCGACAGCAGTTATATCCCAGAAGTTGAAGTTGTGGGGGATATCTCCGATTCATTGCTAGAGATTTTGCGGCGGGCGGATCGAGAGGGAAAACCGGATCCCTATAGCCTAAGTTTGCGAGCCAATATCCACGCTGACTATAAGATGTATGCCCATGACGAAGGGTTTCCCATCAAACCACAGAAGTTAATTTATGATCTGCGGCAGGTTTTAGGATCCGAAGATATTGTCATTTCGGATGTGGGTGCTCACAAAATGTGGATGGCTCGTCATTATCATTGTGACAAACCCAATACCTGTTTAATTTCTAATGGCTTTGCGGCAATGGGAATCGCCATTCCAGGGGCGGTGGCGGCTAAGTTAGTCTATCCTGATCGCAAGGTTGTAGCCGTAACGGGAGATGGCGGGTTTATGATGAACTCCCAAGAACTAGAAACGGCCTCTCGAATTGGCACTCCTTTTGTTACCTTGATTTTTAATGATGGGGGATATGGCTTGATTGAATGGAAGCAACACAATCATTTTGGCGAATCGGCATTTGTCAAATTCACCAATCCCGACTTTGTTAAGTTGGCTGAAAGTATGGGACTAAAAGGCTATCGTATTCACTCAACAGAGGAGCTAATTCCTACCCTAAAAATGGCTCTTGACCAGCCAATTCCTAGCGTGATTGACTGCCCAGTTGACTATAGTGAAAACCTTTATTTCACCCAAAAATCTGAACAAATCAGTTGTGCCATTTGAGGGTTCAAAAGCTCTTTTTGATCTTTTGTGCTTGCCTTTTCTTCTCTTAAGATCGTGAGTAGTGTAAACGGCTCAGGTAACGGGATCCACCGTTACCCAGGCATTGTAGTCGGGCACACCCTCCTGGGAACGGCGAGTCTTATCGAGGAGGATATTCCCCTCCGGCCAATAAATTTGTAGGTTGCCCGGTTTAACGGCAGCAATCTGGATGCGTCCCTGATATTCTCCTTGGGCATTCCGCAGGATCACGGGATCCCCTGCCCGCAGGTGGAGAGCTTGGGCGTCGGCTGCATTCATATAGACGGCATCCCGTAGCGCTCCCGTGATGGCATCTTTCTTCTCCTGTACCATGCTGTTAAATTGCTTGCCTCGCCGTGTGGTGACCCGAAATTGCCCCGGAGGGATGGCGGAGTCGGGCAAGGGTAGGGCACTAAAGTGAGCTTTGCCGTCGGCGGTGGGAAAGTTCCAGCCAAAGCAGAGATGGGATCCCCCATACTGAAACTGATCGCCCGCTTCCTTGAGGTGTTGGATGCCAGCATATTGAGGATTCACCCGTGCAATTTCGGCGCGGATGGCTGCCGTCGAGTCAAAGCGCAATTGATCCTCCAACTCAGGACGCACCCGTTGGGCGATCTCCATAAACACCTGCCATTCTGGACGCGCTTCGCCAATCCGAGGGCCAGGAATTTCGGGACTAAAAATCACCCGTCGTTCGGTGCTGGTTTCCGTGACTCCCCCTGTCATCTCGTAGCGGGTGGTGGCGGGTAGCAAAATGACTGTATCGGCGGGATCCACCAACATCTGACTGGAGCAGACGATATCCCAATGCACCCGCAGAGGCACCTGGGCGAGTGCTCCATCCACATAATCGGGATCCGGCAAAACCTCTAGGAAGTTCCCCCCCACCGTCAGTAACACATCCAACTCTCCAGCCGCCGCCGCCTCGATCATCTCGGTCGCCGTCCGCCCCACCTGATCCGGCACCGGAAATCCCCAAAGCTGGCTGAGGGACTCGGCATTTTCAGGACTAATCGGTTTGCCCCCCGGCAGAACGGTGGCATAGCAGCCCATCTCCGCTCCTCCCTGCACCCCCGAATGTCCGCGAATCGGCATTAAGCCGCAGCCTTCCCGTCCGACAAACCCTTTGGTTAAGGCCAAGTTGATGATGGCACGCACATTGTCTTCCCCACAGGCATGTTGGGTGATCCCCATACTCCAGACAAAAACCGCCTTATTAGCCTGGGCAACCATCTGGGCAAAGCGCCCCATTTCTGCTGCTGATATACCGGATAACCGTTCCAGATCTGACCAGGATTGCTGATCCAGAGAGGCTTTTAGCTCAGCAAAGCCAGTGGTGTAGTTTTCAATAAAGGCGTGATCCACTCCATTTTGCTCAATTAAGTGTTTGATCACCCCATGCAAAAAGGCGACATCCCCGCCGATATTGACCAAGAAAAAATCTTCGACAAACTTAGTGCCAAATAGGGCGCTTTCGGGAATAGAGGGCACCCAGTAACGTTCCATCCCCGGTTCTCGATAGGTATTGATGCCCACCATGCGAGTCCCTGCTTTTTTCGCCCAATGCAGATACTTGACGGTGACGGGCTGGTTGTTGGCCACATTCGAGCCAATAAATACCAATAGATCCGTACCAATCCAGTCTTTATACGAACAGGTGGTGGCGGCGGCTCCGATCGAGGCTTTCAGGGCAGCGGTGCTGGGGGAGTGACAGATACGGGCTGCATTATCGATGTGGTTGCATCCCATTGCCCGCATCGCCTTTTGGATGGCATAGTAAGTTTCATTAACCGTGCCTCGACTGGTCACATATCCACTAATCCGTGCGGGGGAGGAGGCGCGAATCCGCTCAGCAATAGTGGAGAGGGCTTCTTCCCAGGAAATACGCTGAAAGCCGGCATCCCCTTTTTGTCTCAACATCGGATAGGGTAAGCGCCCCATTTCCCGCAGTTGGGCACTTTTGAGTCCGCGCAATGCCGCCACATCCTGCAAACGAGCGATATCCAGGGATCCCATCGTATTCATTTGCAAGAGGCGCAGCCGCACATTACAAACATGCAGCCCATCCAACGTCCAATCCTTCATGCCCGTTGTACCAAGGGCACAGCCATCGCAAACCCCTTTGTTGAGAATCTCCCAGGCATAGGGCAGATTTTGCCGACTTTGCCAGATAGCCCGCATCACCTCCCAATAATTGTTGGGATATTGCTCTCCCCATCCAAAGGGCTTCCAGGTAGCCCAATGTTCGGGAGTCCAACCAGATTGGGGTTTTGGCAGCATAGGAGGTATCCGCAGGAATAAATAGGAAGAATCGAATCAGTCGTTGGTGGGGGTTTATCTGAAAAGTTTTTTGTGGGCACTTGAGGCTAAAGTTGGCGGGGTCTATTTAGTCTCTGGTTAACTATAGATTCAGAGAGCAAAAAACGAAAGCTCAGCTTCTCCCCCTGCACAGGCAAGAAACCGACTCAGGCCATTGCTTCAAAAAACGGTTCCATCACTGATAATTTGTAGGGGTGGGATCCCACCGGGACGCCGCTGTGCCGCCATCTGACGACCCGCCAGCCAGGTTCCTCCCTGAAGCACTTTCACCAGGGGCAACGATTGGCTGGTCAACCCCAAACTCTGGCGGATGACCTGAGCCACCTCATCCAAGAGACAAACCGTTAAAGCTCGCCACTCCACCACCAGCTCAGAACCCACCCAATGCGCCTGTTGGACGTGCGTCGGATCTCGGAGGGTGAGCAACCCTAGATCGAGAAAAAGGCCGCCATTGCGATATTCTGGTAAACCTGTCAAAGCATCAAGATCCGTGATGGATGCTCCCAATGCCTGGAGGGGCTCCAACAAGGAATAGGTTAACCATTGGGAGAGCTTGTGAAAAGGCACCCATTGGTGGTGAGGCTGGGATCCGCTAAGGGACGAGTGGAACCAGGCATCTCCCAAATTGACCCCTTGCCAGTGCAGCCGACCCGGCCAAATCGTGCCCAAACTAGCCATGACCGCATCAAAGACCGCCTGCGCTGAAATTGGGGATCCCGTTTGCCAAAGATAGTCCACCAGATAACCCAGACGCCCCGGAGCGCTGCCAAAGAAGGCTGGCTGATTGGTTAGCGCTTTGCCCAATTGCTGCAATAAATGCCAACGTCCCTCCAGCCCCACCAATGGATTCTCCGCGCTGACCTGCAATCCCACCGCCAACTGCTCTAGGGTGAGGTTTTGTAACCCCTGCCCATCCGTTTGCCAAGGAAAATCAGGACGGCTAGAAAAAGATCCTGTCTTAAATAGGTGAAAACTGGCGATGGCTAAGCCTTCTGAGCGAGCATAGCGGGTTTGGGTGAGGGGATCCCAATAGCTCCAGCCCGCTCCGGCTCCCGCATCCAGCAACACACTGGGAATCACCCAGTCAAACTTGACTCTCGCCTTGTCTAGAGCCGATAGGGGGGGCAACTCCTGGTCTAGGTGCTGCCAACGATCCACACCTCCCACTTCTAGGTGTCGCCAGCGACTGTGAAAAGGGATATCAAGATCGGGATAATGACGGCGCATTGTTGCCACAACATAGTCCGCTACCCCTTGCATTTTGGAAGGATTCACCCGAAAGTGCGGCAGATGATCGACACCAGCCAACTCAAAAAGCTGAAGGCAGCGGTCTCGAATCGCCGGAGCCGACAGCAGATAACGGACGGGATCCCCAGGATAATCTTCTGGCATGGGATACCCAAAACTAGTGGCCGGAACGACGCAATCCCATCACCACCGTATGGCGAAACTGCCAAAGCAAATTTCGTAGATAAAGGGAGAGATTGCGCTGGGAGAGACTTTGGTTTTTGAGGCGGACTAATTGACTCCGTTGCTGTAAGGAACGACTACGCAGATGAACGGCTTTCTGACGAGCCGCCAACAAACGACGGGAATCCAAATCAGTCATGCTGGCTCAGGGAGTAGGGATGTTTACGATTATACTCATCCGTCCTTCTAAGAAAGCCACTGTCCCCAGCGAGTCAGTTGATTCTGGTAGCGCCTCAACCACCCTCTCAACGAAGAGGGGTGGGGATGCTCCTGCCCCTCCTGCAAGCGCTCCCACAACACCCGCCCCAAGGGAGCAAGCCGATAGCTGTCGGTAATCCCCTGTCCATCCACCTCTCGCCGCAGGATCCCCACCTGGATCAGCCACATCAACTCATCATCCGCCTGTCGCTCCGATAGAACCTGTTGGGTCAACCCCGCCTGATAGCCCACTTGACCCGCAATCCGGCTGAGGGCAATTCCCCGCGCCGAGAGCGCCGCCAACAACTCAACCCGAAACGGCGCGCACTGCCACGCCCGTAAAGCCCGTTCATAAATTTCTGCGGAATAGTCAAACTGAGACATCGTGCAGTTACCGTCCAGTTGGCTGGGAACTCTGTTACAATAGTTAATACTATGATATTCATGATTGCGATTGTGATCGTCCTGGGTTTTTGGGCTTTGCGCCTGATGGAGCAAGCTTATGAACAGCAGGAGTTTTCCAGGATGCTAGCCGGCGTCTTGGTGGTGGTGGCTGCCGGTGGGGTTTTGACCACCTACTTTTTGATGAGCGACTATTTCAGCTTTGTCCGACAGGGATCCCTCCTCCAGCAAACCGCCGAAACACCCCCTGTACAGGTGAGCTGGGCGGAGGATGGAGACTATTGGCGGGTAACGTCCCCCTTTCCTTAACGTTTGCTGCTTCCTAGCCTTGTCCTTCCATAAAGAGAGTGGATCCTTTCAAGTCTTCTCGATCTACCCGATTCTCATCTGGTCAAGGTGGGCAGAAGGGATCCCCCACTAGAATGGGGAGAGGGCGGGATCCCTCTGCCGCCCCCCTCAGTGGATCTAAGGAGAAGATATGCGTATTTTGCATACTATGCTGCGAGTGGGCAACCTGGAGCGGTCGTTGGCTTTTTACTGTGATGTCTTAGGGATGAAACTGCTGCGCCGCAGTGATTATCCGGCGGGTGAATTTACCCTCGCTTTCGTTGGGTATGGAACGGAATCGGAGGGAGCCGTGCTGGAGCTGACCTATAACTGGGGCACCGATCACTACGACTTGGGCAACGGCTATGGTCACATTGCCCTAGGGGTGGATGATATCTACGCAACCTGCACCGCCATTGCCGACAAAGGGGGCAAAATTACCCGTCCTCCTGGTCCGATGAAACATGGCTCTACTGTCCTCGCTTTTGTGGAGGATCCGGATGGCTACAAGATTGAACTGATCCAGGTGAGGCTAAATCCGAACCATCAGCCTGCTCAGGTTGCCGCGGTTTCTTGAGGAGTCCCTCCGCTCCCGTGGTTCTCAATAGGGATCCCCGTGTCTAGCCGCAGGGGTTTTGTTCAGGCAATGGCTTTTTGCTGTTCCTGTCGTAGATAGGCTTGGATGAAGGCCATGATTGGCTCAGGATCCCCATTCATAAAGGCATCTACGTTATAAGTCTCTGCGTTGGTGCGATGATCTTTGATCAGTTTGTAGGGGTCAAAGGTATAGGTGCGAATCCGTCCTCCAAACCCCTGAGTGACCATCTCTCCCCGAATTTCGGCTAGCTTCTGCCGCCGTTTTTCCTCCTCTAGCTCAATCAATTTGGCCTGCAAAATCTGGATGGCTCGCTCTTTATTTTGTAGCTGGGATCGTTCTTCGGTGCAGCGCACCGCCAGCCCCGTCGGTTTGTGGATGACGCGCACCGCCGTCTCGACTTTATTGACGTTTTGCCCTCCTGCTCCCCCCGATCGGGAGGTTTCAAATTCGAGATCCTCCGGTTTGATGACAAACTTACCCTCATCCGCCACAATCGGCATAATTTCTACCCCCGCAAAGCTGGTCTGCCGCTTACCGTTAGCGTTAAAGGGACTGATCCGCTCCATGCGATGGTTGCCTTTTTCGGCGGAAAGATAGCCATAAGCATAGCGCCCCTCGATCATCAGGGTGGCTGACTTGATACCCGCCTCACTCCCCTCGGAATACTCCGACAGACTAACCTTGTAGCCCTGATTCTCCCCCCAACGGGTATACATTTTCAGGAGCATTTCCGCCCAATCTTGGGCGTCGGTTCCGCCTGCTCCGGCGGTGATGGTCAAAATCGCCCCGTGATCATCGTAGGGACCTGACAACAGTTGCTGCAACTCCCACCGATCCAAGCCCCTCGCCACCTGCCCAAGCACCTGCTCCATCTCTGCGAGAAGATCGGGATCCGCTTCCACTTGCAGCATCTCTAGGGCAGCTTCCGCATCCGCCAACTGGCTTTGCCAGCGATGCACTTGCTCCCAGGTGCTCTTCAAATCCGTCAGTTTTTGCATCTCACGACGAGCCGCCTCCGCATCCTCCCAAAAGCCGGGATCCGAAGCCTCCTGTTCCATCACCGCGATTTGCTCAGCTATGTTGGGCAAGTCAAAGATAGTCCTGAGCATCGCTCAGGCGGTTAGTGAGGACAGTGTGGCGGCGTTTGAGTTCAAAAAGTTCCATAACTTGTTAGGGTCCAAACCTGTGGACGGAAGGAGAGGGATCTCTACTTTACGGCAGGGATCCCCCACGAGGCCATGTCTTGCCCAGAATGAAACAGTTCAATTGGAAGTGGATCCCATTGGATCGGGACGATGGTTGGTGGTGGGGATATAAATCCGGCTACCTGCCCATTGCAGTTTTTCGCGGAGGGTGCGGAAGTAGGACAACTGCCGTTCCAGAATCACCATCTTAGCCATGTGGGGAGCCTGGCGGATCTCCACCCATTGCCCAGGATTGACACTTTGCGCGGCCACCCCATCCGTCCAGAGGCGGGTCAAGCCTTCGGGATCCGAAAGCGGCCAAATCTCCACCCGCACATCCCCACCAATCACAATCGGGCGGCTGGATAAACTGAGGGGGCAGATAGGGGTAATCGTGATCACGTCCAATTCGGGGGCAATGATCGGGCCATTGGCGGCTACGGTATAGGAGGTCGTACCCGTTGGGGTAGCCACCAACACCCCATCCCCGTGATACTGATCCAAAATTTCTCCGTTCACCTCGATTTCCATAATCGCCGAGGGCAAACGGGTTTTGCTGGTGGGTTTGAGACACATCTCATTCAAACAATAAAACACCTCGCTGACGGACTGGCGCCGCCGATGGCTCCCCCCCTGCCCCGGCACGGGATCCCCCTGCCCCAGTTGTACCTGCTCTTGAATTTCTGCCTGAAGCATCATGCGCGACTGCCAGACAAAATCATCGGCGGCAATCCGCTCCCAGGGATCCTCCTGCAACACCTGCGCGGACTGAGCCAAAAAGCCCAGATGTCCCCCCGCTTTCACCGGCAAAATCGGGATGCCAAAGGGAGCCAGATAGCGAGCCGCCGCCAGCACCGAGCCATCTCCCCCCAACACCACCGCCAGATCAATCGGCTCGGAGGTGGCCTCCAGAAACACCGGATAAGGATTGTGATAGGTGCCCGTCGGAGCCGTCAACACCGTCACCCCCCGTTGACGCAATTGCTCAGCACACACCTGACAGGCGGTTTTGCTGGTATAGTCTCCCTCTTTGTAGGCAATCACAACTTGATGCAGATGCATGGGATCCCTTGATGGTGTGCAGATAGTGGCGGGCGACTGGAAGCCAATGACAATTTAATGACAATTTATAGCTGGCGACCCCTCAGGCGTGACGATCATCACAGCTAACCCTCGATAGCTATCACTGTTGCCGGATGGATCCACCTTCTATCTTCATAGAAGAGAGTCTTTTCGCCACTACCCTCAGGATAAGAACACGATGGCCAGTCTCGGCATGGACATTCAGCTACTCTGGACAATTCTGGGCATACCCAAACGGACAACCCTTCTCAAGCGGTTGTGGCTCCTAGCCGTCCAAAAGTATTGGATTGGTTGGGATCTCTGCGGTTGGTGGCAGACGTGCCGCCCACTGCTCTGGCTTGGATGTGGCCTCAAGATTGACTAGCCGCATGGATGCTTGGGCAACGTTGACGATGCAGAGGCGATCAATCACAGGCGATCCATCACAGACCCAAAAGTAGACCTTTAATTATGACAAGCCCTTCCGGTTCGATCTATCGTGGTCTAGAAGCATCTCCTTTATCATTGGATAGTTTTCTGGATATTTTCTGGATAGTTGTGCTCCCTAAATTTCCCCAAAGATTATGGCTACTGATGATCTAATTGGCAAAATCATCGACAACCGCTATCGCTTGACCGAAGTGGTGGGGGGTGGCGGTATGGGTTGTGTCTACAAAGCTGAAGACACAAAACTACACAATCGTGTGGTTGCCATTAAGGTTCTCTACCAAAATATGTCGGGGGGGGATCTAACTCGCAAGCACCTACGCGACCGTTTCTCCGAAGAGATCCGCATCAGTATTTTGTTGGGGGAACACCCGCGCATCATCAAAGTTTTTGATCACGGATTGGAGGCGGATCAACCCTACCTGGTGATGGAATATCTGAGGGGAATCGATCTCTCGGTTTTGATCAAGCAAAAGAAAGATCTGGATTTGTTAAGAATCGTGAGGATTGCTACCCAGATCTGTGATGGGCTGCACCATGCCCATTGTTTTGAGACCACCCTAGACGGGCGACAGATTAAAGGGGTTGTTCATCGAGATATCAAACCCAGTAACATTTTTATTTTGAACGAGCGGGGGATTGGCGAAACCGTGAAAGTCCTTGACTTTGGGGTAGCCAAGACAGTTTCCGATTTATCCGTGAGTATGGGAACCCAAAAGATGGGGGGATTTATTGGGACTGTGCGCTACGCTTCCCCCGAACAACTCAAGGGGAAGGTGCTGGATGCTCGTTCCGATATTTACTCCTTGGGTATTGTCCTCTACGAAATGTTGACGGGCAACATGCCCTATATCCCGGAAACGGATTCCTTCCCTGGCTGGTATGAAGCTCATAATTTCAAGGATCCTCGTCCCTTCACAGGCGTGGGCTGGGCACGTCCTATTCCCCCCAGTTTGCAAGCGGTAGTGCTGGATTGTCTGCAAAAGGATCCCAATCAGCGCCCCCCATCCATGCAGGTTTTGAGTGAACGGCTAGAGTCTGCCCTCAGCCAAGCCGCCCAAGAAACACAACTGCCCGGTCAATGGGTTGCTCCCCTCGGTTATGGGGATGGAGGGGATCCTCAGGTAGCTCCCGCCACAACCCCCCTAGGAAATTTGGCAGACAAACCCCCGATCAGTCCGGTGGTGCCCGTCGGCCCCCATAGTCCTAACTCCAATTTAGGGGGCTATCAATTTGGGGATCGAGATGCTGAACCCTTGCCGATTGGGGAATGGGAAGCCGGTGAGATGTGGGATCCCCTCACGTCTGACGCTTCAGGAGGAGCGGTGTCCATCGGGGACAGTGAAAAGCAACCCCCCACCCTGACCCTACCGCCCATTGAACAGCGCCACACCAGCCCTCCCCAGCCCAGCCCCGCGCAGCCTCGCTCAGCCCAACTTAGCCCAGTGCCATCCGAGCCAATTGTGAAAATTGCGCCTGCCCTTCCTGCCTCGGTGGTTAAGCCTATCTCCACTCCGCAAGCCAACATTCCCTCCTCTGCTCAGCCTGTGGGTAGTCCTGTCGCCGCGACTCCTATCACGGATGCTACTATTCCCCACAAACGTCCCCCCGCCCATACCCAAGGGATCCCTACCCTGATTCTGGATAAACGACCCGCCCAACCCTGGGGATGGATAGCCGCCATCCTGGTGGCCGGGGTGGGATCCCTGACGCTTGCCCGCATGGTTCCTTGGGGAGAACTGACGGAGAAATATTTTTCGGGATCGACCCCCATCCCAACCCGTCAGCCCCAACCCACCCCCACCACTTCTCCGGTAGCTAGTCTCCCCAACCCGATGACTTCTGCGGGATCCCCGTCACCTGCCGCCGCTAGCCCCCTCCCCACCGCCACGCCCCTAGCGGCTAACCCCTCCCCCACCGCCACGCCGGTTCCCCTGCCGACCCCCCCCAAGCCCAAGCCTCCCATTGCGTTGAAAGACTATTACCGTGAACTGGACAAAGTGGCCCAAGCATCGGTAGCCAACCGCAATTGCCAGCCTACTATTGATTTGATCGATAAGATTTTGTTTGACTATCCAGACCAGCAGGCCAGCCTCAACAAGTATTGGGTAGAACTCAAGCCCCGCTGTCAGGCCACCCCACCCCCACCCCCACCGACCCCTGCCCCCACCTCGCCTCCTACTCCCACTCCCACTCCTCCTCCGACCTCAACACCGCCGCCTGCAACTCCTCTTTCCACACCCGCAACACCTACTTCCCCCCCCCCAGCGACCTCAACCCCAATTCCCAGGCTGAGTCCGCTCATTCCCAAGACGACTGTGCCACCTGCTACTCCGGCTGCCACCCCCACTCCGGTTCCGCTTGCGGTGGCTACCCTCCCTCCTACCCCAGAAACTCAACCCCTCAACTTGACGGGCACTTGGACTTATCGCGGGGGGGTCTTTGCGTGGCCCAACGCCAGTCAGTGCCGCGTCGATGTTACTGGTGGACGGCAACTAGCGGTAACGATTTCTCAAGACGGCGGCAACCTGAGTGCCAGCTATGGAACCACCCGTCCCCGCTCTGGTACCTTGCAGGGCAATTCGGTAACGATTAGTGGCAAGATTGATCTGGGATCCCCAGAGATTATCTGGAATGGAACCGTCAGCCCCGATGGAAAGACCATCTCCGGCACCGCCACCTGTAAAAATGCTTCTTTTCCCATCACCTTGACACGGGGATCCTAGTCTCCGCCGAGCCTTGCCCGAAATTGCTTTACGGGGTGTGCCCCATTACTACCAGTGGATCACCGACCAGGGAGATGCACGGGATCCCCTTAGCCAGAAACCTGTCCTGCTGTTTGTGCATGGGTGGGGAGGCTCCAGTCGGTATTGGCAATCTACCGCTCACGCACTGGTGACAAGCTATGATTGCCTACTCTACGATTTACGGGGCTTTGGCCGTAGCCAGGCGGCTGCCAGTAGCCCCCGTGATCCGATCTATGAAATGGGCTATTATGCCGCCGAATTGAGCGATCTCATCCATCAGCTTGGCTTAGGCAGTGTGATCATCAATGCCCATTCGATGGGAGCCTCGCTAGCGACGTTGTTGGCGGCGCGCGCTCCTGAGCAAGTTCGGCAGTTGATTCTGACCTGTAGCGGCATCTTTGCCTACAACCCCGTTACCTTTCCCCTCTTTCATCAGATTGGCGGAGGAGTGGTAAGCATCCGTCCCCGTTGGCTAGGCCGCATCCCTGGCATGGATCGCTTATTTATGGCACGTTTTTTGCATCGCCCCCTACCTTTTGCTTTTCGGCAAGCCTTTTTAGAGGACTATCTCAACGCCGATCAGACCACGTTATTGGGCACCATCTACACAGCAGTCAGCCAACAGGCCAGCCAAGAAATGCCCAGTGCTTTTGCTCAGTTAGGGATCCCTACGCTCCTGATTGCAGGAGAAAAAGATATCATTATTCCCACCCAATTAGGCCAAGCCGCCGCCCGCCTCAACCCGATTATTCAATACGTTGAAATTCCCAGAACCGCCCACTTTCCCATGCTAGAAGATAGCTCCGCTTATCTGTCGATTGTTCAAGCCTTTCTATCCCAAGGGGATCCCCTAACTGCTTAATAATGATGGCCTGTTCTCTCCTGATTTTTAGGTCTCGCTCGATGGAGATGGATCACAACGGATCTCCAGCAACAACCCATCGGGATCATAAAAATAGATTCCTCGTCCCGTGGGGCGTTGAATTGGGCCATGATCAATAACAACCTGATGGTCATGCAAAACCTTGACAGCATAGTCAAACATGTCAGGATCAATATCAAAAGCAAGATGGCTAATTCGTGTAAATTGCTGGGTTGGATCTGGGTGAGGAGGGTAAAGATCCGGCTCAGAAAACAGATCTAAAACTAGCCCGTCTCCCATCACAAAGTTACATACCTTTCCAGCCGCTACTAAATCGACCAACGTGGATGGGATCCCTGCCCCTGTTAACTCTGTCAACCCTAAGACTTCTCCATAAAAATGCCTAGATGCCTTCATATCTCGAACATTCAGAGCAATATGATGCACCTTTCGCAAACCGTTCTTACTGAGAGTTACTGGTGGTGTCTGCATAAAGACCTGCATAAAAACTATAGAGGCAGATGGGAGTTTGCAGAATCTGACAACTATTCGACACGGCAACTATCCCAAGCTATTAAGTCGATAAACTAATTGCCAAAGGCGGCCAAAGTTACGTTGATTAAAAGACATCGCTAGACGAGGTAAATGGGCGATCTCTGGTTCATCCTCTTCAGGAAAAGCGGCACACTGCCAGATGGATCCCGACTCTAAGATATCGGAAAACTCATCATTGAGAATATGCAAAGCCTCTTCAGAAAGGGGTGTATTGATCCGTAATACCAACAAATCTTTGATGTAGCGATTGCTATGAAAAATGTGGTAAAAATTAGTGACATGATGACAGGCTCCCTCTACACTGTCCGTCAGGGTATAGAGGCTCAAATCTTCAGGACTAATCAGAGATCGCACCAAAACATGCTCTCGGATGTATTGATCCCATTCTTGCCAATAACGACCATTTGGTTTGTCAACCAACACCAACGGCATCAGCTTGGTTTTACCCGTTTGCATCAAGGTCAAACACTCAAAGGCTTCATCTTGGGTGCCAAAACCCCCCGGAAAAAGCACAACGGCATCGCTCTCTTTTACAAAAAATAACTTGCGGGAGAAGAAGTACTTAAAATTAATCACCCGATCACTGGCGGCTAAGACTGGATTGGCCATTTGCTCAAAGGGCAGTTGAATATTGAGGCCAAAAGTATTTTCCAGTCCTGCCCCACGATTGCCTGCCTCCATGATGCCGCCCCCTCCCCCAGTCAGCACCATAAACCCCTGCTGACTAATCTGATAGGCAAAAGCTACAGCCTGTTGATATTCAGGAGTGGTGGGTTCTAGACGGGCAGAACCGAAAATCGTCAGCTTACGCTGTTGCCGATAATGGTGAAAAGCGGCAAAGCCCTGCTCCAGATCCTCAAGGGTCGCCGCCAAGATTTTGGCATCCAAACGACTCAGCCCCAGAGTGTACATCTTGAGCAGGGAATGAAATGAGCGCAACCAAAACCCCTGGTTGGGATCTTGGTGCAGTTGCTCAAGCTCCTGCTGCAATGCTTGCAGCAGATTAGAGATCTCTTGTGTCAACCAAGCAACCAGAATTCATCTGTAAATTACTTTAATTCTAGCTACCCACCAAAACTTCACTGATTTGGGCGTAGTTGCATAAAGTAATCATTCTGACCGAAAGAACCACTTCAGACCCAAAAGTTGCTTGAATCTGAAGTATGCAAATTCAGTTCCAGGAGTTTTACCTCAGCCAACCCACAAAAACTCTCCCCATCTTGCTGGTTGAGTTCAGGCTGTAGCTTCTGCATTGAGGTGACGTTCTAGAGTGCTGGCAAGGGTAGCCTTGGGAACCGCCCCTACGACCACATCAACTTTCTGCCCACCCTTGAAAATCATTAAGGTTGGAATACTGCGGATCCCGTACTGGCTGGCAGTTTGAGGGTTTTCGTCCGTATTGATTTTGACAACTTTGATCTTGCCCTCGTATTGCTCGGCGATCTCTTGGACAACGGGAGCAACCATTCGGCAGGGGCCACACCAGGGAGCCCAAAAATCGACGAGGACAGGCATTTCGCTGCCCAAAACTTCTTGCTCAAAGGTGGCATCAGCGATATCGACGGCGGCGGACATGCTGGCAGAACTCCTGATAGGTACTCTTCCTTATATTATCATAGGCATTTTGACGGTTGAGAAGGCAGGCTACCCGCCATCGACAGCCGAGAACCCCTGTTCAACCCAAGCTCTCTAGCCTACGGCAGGGTAGGGTGACTGAGGCAGCAAACCGGAAATTAAAAAAATGCAGAATAAAAACTTAACCGTATCTCTGCTCTGTCTCGGTTTTATCTGTGGTGTTTAGGGCTGAGGGTGGTTACCCTAGCAGGGTTGAGAAGGAATCCGCAAGGATAGGGTGATGTCTATTTATTTTCATGAACAGCTTTATCGTTCGATGACTGTGATGAGCCGTCTACGACAGCAACCGGTGGTGATTGGGGGGGCAGGGTCACTGGGATCCAACATCGCCGAGAACCTAGCCCGCTCCGGCTGGGGGCAACTGACCGTTATTGATCGGGATCGCATTGAACAGCGCAACCTCTCGACCCAACCCTATTACCAATCTGATGTCGGAGCTTTCAAGGCAAAAATTCTTGCGAACAGCCTCTACCGAGCGATAGGGATCCCGATTGCTACCGATACCCGTGAGCTAACTGCCGATAACACCCCTCAACTATTGGGGAATCAGGCTTGGCTGATCGATACGTTTGACAATAGTGTGGCTCGACGAGCCGTAGCGGAGCACTGTCGGCGGACGGGACAGCCCTGTCTACATGTGGGATTGGCGGCGGATTATGCGGAGGTGATTTGGGATCCCCTGTATCGGGTTCCTTCCGAGGCTCAGGACGATATCTGCGACTATCCTTTGGCGCGCAACCTGGTTTTGCTGGCGGTGGCGGTGGCCTGCGAGTCCTTGACCCATTTTTTGATGACTAATGAGGCGAGCAGCTATACCATCACCCTGCGGGACTTATCGGTTCACCCCCTAGAAGCTGGATCCTCTGTGGACTAGCCATGGTCGGTGTCTTGGCAACTGGATTTTTGCTCCAAGATTAGGATCCATAGTTCAGCCACTTACCCCAAAATTCGATAGGATTAACGTAGATTTTTCTTAACTCTCTCTTAGCCTGAAGCTGTTGAGGAGAGCCTCCCAAGGGTGGCTGAGGAGTCAAGTCAGTCCACTCCGCCTACCCCCTGTAGTCTGCCCTAAAGGCTTCAAACACTTAGGCTTGCCTGGCTAGAGCCTGTATATCCGGATACCTCAGCACCAGTTATCTGACTGTATATATCACTACTTTTAATCAGAGAAAGGAAATGTTAAGGTTTGGATAGATTTTTGAGACGAGTGACACAGGAAATCGGCGAAAAACTTCAAAAGCAGTTGAAATTGTAGCTGGAGCGGTTGGAACACAATGGTACATGCCTCTAAGACTGTGTTAGTAGCTCAGCAACTATCTGAGCAGGCTAATCTCTGGAAGGACGTTCTGGAATCTCAGTCTTGCCAGGTGATTTTTAATCCTCCTCAGCCCGACCTTTTGAACGTTGCGGCTGCCTACAACTTAGACCTGATGATCGTAGATATGACCACTGGGCTATTCAATCCCTATGCCCTTTGTCGAGAAAGCCGTACTCGCTTTCCTCAGGTGCCGATCGTCCTCACCCATCAGGTGCAGCGGCAGATTGAGCCAGCCGAGCAGCGTTGGGCTATCTATCAGGGGGCAGCGGAAGTCGTACCTGGACTTTCGGATGCTGCCGATATTCTTGAGGCATTGGGGCGAGTGTTTCGCGCCATAGGCTGGCCTGCGGTTGATAGTGAAAAACTTTACGCCAAGCTGGAGAAAATTGGATTATGGCCTCGCCCTCAAGATTGGGTAAAAGAAATCCCTCCTCCTGTCAAGGCTGACCCCCCTCCTCCCCCTAAATCAAATCCCGTGTTGGTCAGCGATCAGGCTAAATATCAAGTCCTCTACCGAGGTCGTCCTGTTAAGTCCTGACGATTCTCAAGCGCAACTAGGGGAAAGTGGCAGGGGATCCCTAGCGTGAGCTAGCTTGAATATCCCCTACTGAATAGGGGCAGATTCCATACGTTTCTTGGTCACAACGGCATGAATCCCCCTGATCCCAACGCCCTCAGCGTTACGTTTTTGGGCACAAGCTCTGGGGTTCCCACTCGCCAGCGTAACGTTTCTGCTTTGGCTCTTCAGCTACCTCAACGGGCGGAAACTTGGCTTTTAGACTGTGGGGAAGCCACCCAGCACCAAATCCTCCGCCATCCTGATCTGAATGCCAGCCAGATTCGTCGTATTTTTATCACCCACATGCACGGGGATCACATCTACGGCCTGCCGGGATTGTTAGCCACCTGTGGCATGAGTGGCCGACCGGAGGCCATGGATATTTATGGTCCACCCGGTTTAGAGGACTATCTCAAAGGGGTCATCCGCTACAGTGATACCCATCTCCACTACCCCATCCAGGTGCATACGGTGGAAACGGGCTTGATCTTGCAGGAGGCGGAATATTCGGTTTACTGTGCTCCGTTGGATCATCGCGTCGTCGCTTTTGGCTATCGGATTGTTGAGCATGACCGCACCGGATCCTTTGATGTGGCCAAGGCGGAGGCGCATGGCATCCCATTTGGTCCTCTCTACGGACGCTTGAAGGCGGGCGAACAGGTGACGCTGCCAGATGGTCGCATCCTGGATGGGCGAGATTATGTCGGATCCCCCCAGATCGGGCGAAAACTAGCCTATTGCACCGACACCACCTATTGCCGAAATGCGGTGGATCTGGCGCGAGCTGCCGACCTGCTGATTCACGAAGCCACCTATGCCCAGGTGGATCTGGCACTCGCGCAACGCAGCAAACATTCCACCGCTATGATGGCCGCTCAAGTAGCAGCAGAGGCCAAAGCCCAAACCCTAATCCTGACCCACTTTAGCCCCCGCTATCACAAAGAGGCGGCGATCACCCTGGAGGATCTACAAGCGGAGGCTCAAACCCTCTTTCCCCACACCCTGATCGCGCAGGATCGGCTCACCTACCCGGTTCCCCGCCGTTTGCCCCCTCAGCCAGTCACCAGTTTAGCCACAGATCCCTCTGGCAAACGTTCGCAAATCTTTTAAGATCGATGCTATCGATATGCCTATCTCCCCCTAGTCCCGCTTGCCCCCAGACAAAATTTCTCAGATTCTACGGGCATCCCTTCCGTTTCGCCACCCCTTTTGCCCACCCTTGCCCATCGCTAACATGAAGTTATTCAGTGAGTAGAACCCCCGATGACGGATCCCAAACCTTTTCCTGAACGCCCCAAATATCCCCCCAAGACCGAGCAACTGGATCAAGCCGAGTGGCAAACCTTTAGCGCCCTACCGCCGCCTCTGCCCAAAATAGGGATCCCCCAGCCGGAGGTGTCCACTCCCCCCAAAACCAGCACCCAAAGCCAAGCAGCGGCGGTGGCTACCGGAGTTAAGTTGGCAACCTGGCAAAAACGGCTAGGCTCCTTTGCCCTCGATTTTGGTATTGGACTGGGGGCAGCTTATTTAGCCCAAGGGGTGGCTGCTCTGTTTGGGGCGGGGGGGGGAGCCGTCGATATGGTGGGCTATGGGGCTTTTTTTGCCGCCTGGTTGGCTAATCGTGGCTATTTACAATCCCGACCTGAGGGACAAAGCATCGGCAAGTGGTTGCTCAACATCAAAACCATTGACACGGAAACGGAACAATCTCCTCATGTGATCCGCTCAGTGGCTCGTGAGGGAGTTTTGTCGGTGCTGATTTTGACGGAAGCATTGGTTGTGCCACTGGCTGCCGATGCGCTGTTTGCCCTCTTTGACAAAGAAAAACGGCAGTCTCTGCATGATCGGGCGGGGCGCACGCAGGTGGTGGAAGCAGAAACTGGCTTTCATTTGGATGAAAAAGCCGTCAAATTATTACAGGAAATGGTGCAGGGAGAGGCCACCGCCGATGTCAAACAAGCCCTGACAGACCTGCTGGCGCAAGCCAAACGGAACGATACAGTGGCCGATTTGTCTGACCAATTGGAGCGTCTACGCAAGGAAATGGATCAAAATACCCGCCATCTTCGCCAACAATCTGGTAAACAAGCCCAAACATGGGTTGATGCCGTCAAGAAAAAGTTGGATAATGAATGATTGCACTGCGCTCTGACGCGATTCATTTTGTTACGGACTTTTTCTTATGGCTAAAGCTAAAGGTGCCCGCCTTGTCATCACCCTGGAATGCACAGAGTGCCGCACTAACCTGGATAAGCGATCCCCTGGGGTGAATCGTTATGCCACTACCAAAAATCGGCGAAATACAACTCAGCGCATTGAGTTGAGCAAGTTTTGCCCCCATTGCAACAAGCACACGGTTCACAAAGAGATCAAGTAGTCGATCCAGTAACTGAGATCCAAATCATCGTCTGGCATCAGGCTTGTGTTGGTAATTTGCCAGATATACTTTTTTCCGGTTGATCTCGATGCCCACTCCATTCTCTGTCCTTTATCCCCACATAATCCATGTCAACTTTCATGCGTAAACGGATGTCTCCTGTTAAACCTGGGGATCCGATTGATTACAAAGACATTGAATTGCTCAAAAAATTTGTTACCGAGCGGGGCAAGATCCTGCCGCGCCGTATCACGGGTTTAACCGCCAAACAACAACGAGATCTCACCTATGCCATCAAGCGGGCACGGGTGGTGGGCTTGCTGCACTTTGTCAACAAAGAGGGTTAACCCCTAGAAGGGATCCCGATGGGGCTGTCTGCGACACTGCAATCCCGATTGGCTAGTCCGTTACGGATTGGCAACTTTTCTTTGAACAGTCGGGTTTTTCAGGCTCCTCTCTCTGGGGTGACTGACCAAGTTTTTCGTCAGTTGGTTCGTCGCTATGCCCCCACTAGCATGGTCTATACCGAGATGGTCAATGCCACCGGACTGCACCATGCCAAAGCCCTACCGCACCTTATGGAATTGGCTCCCCAGGAAAATCCCGTCGGGATCCAACTGTTTGATTGTCGGCCCGATTTTTTGGCAGAAGCCGCTCGTATGGCGGTGGATGAAGGAGCCGACTTAGTGGACATCAACATGGGCTGCCCAGTCAATAAAATCACCAAAAATGGCGGTGGCTCTTCCCTATTGCGGGATCCTGATACGGCGGCGCGGATTGTCGAATCGGTGGCGAAGGCGGTGTCGGTGCCTGTGACAGTGAAAACCCGTCTGGGCTGGTCGAGTCAAGAAATCAACATTGTGCCGTTTGCCCATCGTCTGCAAGAAGCTGGAGCGCAATTGTTAACCCTGCACGGACGCACCCGTGCCCAAGGATTTAGTGGACAAGCTCAATGGGCATGGATTGCCCAGGTGAAACAGGCCCTGGGGATCCCGGTGATCGCCAATGGCGATATCTTTTCCGTAGAAGCGGCAGTGCGCTGCCTGGAAATAACGGGAGCCGATGGGGTGATGTGTTCCCGCGCCACAATGGGCTACCCCTTTTTGGTAGGCGAGATTGACCACTTTCTCAAGACGGGATCCCTGTTGCCTACCCCCACCCCTCGCCAACGCTTGCAAGTGGCACTCGATCATCTGCAAGGGCTATGGGCGCATAAAGGGCTATCAGGGATCCGGCAAGCCCGCAAGCACATGACTTGGTATGCCAAAGACTTTCCAGGAGCCGCCACTTTCCGCGCTCAACTGTGTCAGATGGAAAGCATAGCGGAGGGAACGCAAATCCTCCAACAGGCCATGGATCACTGTCAAGAGAAAGAACCAGCCTGGCTTCCTTGAGCTGCCGATGGCGACTTCAAAAGATTTGATGGATCCTATCTCAATCCTTCGAGGCTGAGAGGAATGCGGTAAAATTTAACCTATTGTCTAGCTTGTATTGGCACCCTCATGATCCACGAAATCTCCATGCCGGCACTGAGTTCCACGATGGAAGTGGGAAAGATTGTTGCTTGGCACAAATCTGCCGGTGATCGGATCGAAAAGGGAGAGAACATCCTCGTGGTGGAGTCTGATAAAGCAGACATGGATGTGGAATCGTTTTATAGCGGCATCTTAGCCAGTATTGTAGTCCCGGCGGGGGAATCTGCTCCCGTAGGGGCGGCTATTGCCTTGGTTGCCGAAACAGAAGCCGAAGTGGCACAAGCCCAAGCGCGAGTCAGCCACCTCAAGCCCACAGAGGATCCCAAACCCGCCGCTGTCGCGGTTGCTCCCGTTTCTCTCGCCGCTCCTGCCCCCGTGGCCCCCCCCTCCAGTCGGAACGGAGATCGAATTTTAGTTTCTCCTTTAGCCAAGCGTCGCGCCAGTGAACTGGGGGTGGATCTGACTCAGGTTCAAGGCAGTGGTCCGCAAGGGCGGATTGTCGAACTGGATGTGGAAAAGGCTGCTCTGGCACAACCGACTGCCAAAACGGCACCCCCGATAGCTCCAGCTGCGTCTCCCCCTGCCTCTGCGCCTTTGGGAGAAACGGTTCCCCTCACCACCCTGCAAGCGGCTGTCGTTCGCAACATGAATCTCAGCCTGAATGTGCCAGTTTTTCGGGTTGGCTATACGATCACTACTTCTGCCCTTGATGATCTTTACAAACAGGTCAAGGTCAAGGGGGTAACCATGACGGCGCTTCTAGCTAAAGCAGTCGCCACTGCCCTCAGCCAACACCCTTTGGTAAATGCCGCCTACACAGAAGCTGGCATTCATTACAAACCGGACATTCACATTGCGGTGGCGGTAGCGATGGAGGATGGCGGGTTAATTACCCCTGTGCTGCGCCATGCGCAGCAGCTTGATCTCTACGAACTATCCCGTCAGTGGAAAGATTTGGTGGATCGCGCTCGCCGCAAGCAACTGCAACCGGAAGAATATAACAGTGGAACCTTTACTATCTCCAACCTTGGCATGTTTGGGGTGGATCGATTTGACGCCATTCTTCCCCCCGGTCAGTCAGCTATTTTGGCCGTAGGAGCCTCTCAGCCCCGCGTCATCGCCACGCCTGAGGGAGCTATTGCCGTGAAATCTCAGATGCAGGTCAACCTCACTTGTGACCATCGGGTTGTCTATGGCGCTCACGCCGCTGCCTTTCTACAAACTCTGGCCGAGATTGTAGAACGAAAAACCCAGTCCCTCACCCTCTAGATGGCGCGATCATCGATCCCCAATCCGATGGATGCTAAAAGGGATCCCTCTTTCCCCAGAAGGATCCCCATCGCAGGCAAACACGGTTAGATGGCAACGAACTAAAGTAACCCTGACAAGAGAGCGGAATCGTCTGCTTAGGGATAAACTACATCCGGTAAAAACAGCTTGGCTTGAGAACGGAGCCACCAGCAATAGGGTGACACCAACATCAGCCAATGAATCATTCCCTCCGGTTAGTTCAGAGGGATCCCTTAACTTTCGTCGATTACCTTGCCATTCAGCAGTTGTTTCAGATGAATGTGCTTATATCCCAGGAGAATTTCAAACTCATCTCCGGGAGAAAGATTCATCTTCTCAGTGTAAGCCGCTCCGATAATCAACTGGCCATTTTTGTGAACACTCACTCGAAAAGTGGGTTCCCGTCCCCGCCGATCTTGACTGGAACCGGGAGACAAGGGTACACCTTTTGCCGCCAGAACCGCATCGTAGAAGTCGGTTAAATTGACGCGAGTCTTGTTGGTCTTTGTTTTGGTAACATAACCACATCTTTTAGCAGTTTCACGGCGAGATAGATGGGATAGAGACTCAACTTTTTGCAGAAGAGCCTTACCCGTTAGTGGCTGGGCTGGAATATCAGACATATAACTCTTAAACAGATTTCTTTTCTAAATAATAGCCCCAAATGGGTAGTTTGCAATGACTTTGAGCCAGACTAAATTTTTTATTCCTGAACTCTTGCTGCCGATCATCTGCTTGAGCAATATTACCAAATCATCTGATCAGGTTGCGATGGCCGAACCATAGGTTTTCAGTGGGGCAAGTTGACCAATAGGTGGGGGATCCTATTTATCCCTCTGCGGGGGATCCTATAGATCTATTTCCATTCCGATACCCCAGCATTCCGTATCAAAAAACAAGGGTCAGACTGCTCGCTTCATCTGCCAGCGAGGGATCCGGAAAAGTTCTGGTTTTGCCTCAGTAACGGGGTTTTTGACTGGCTCAACCCCCCTCGATAGAGCTTTGGCAGAGCCAGGGATCCGAGAAAAATTTTGCCTCCTGAGAAAGCTGAGATCAGGACAGTCGAGGGGTGACTTAAGCCAGGTATGACCTGCCTTTCATCATGTTAGAATCTTTATCTTCCACCATTCGGTATGTCAGCAATAGAAGCCCCATTTACATTAGATCAGCTCTTGATTGTTCGCACGATTGCTCAGCAAGGAAGTTTTCGCCGTGCCGCCGACGCCTTATACGTTTCTCAGCCTGCTATTAGCCTGCAAATCCAAAACTTAGAGCGGCAATTGGGGGTAACCCTGTTTGATCGGGGGGGCAGAAGAGTTCAGTTGACCGAGGCGGGACAAGTGTTGGTGGGATATTGTGAGCGAATTTTGAATTTATGTCAGGAAGCTACGCGGGCGCTAGCAGAATTGCAAGAGATGAAACGGGGGAGTTTGACACTAGGAGCCAGTCAGACGGTCGGAACTTATGTGATGCCCCCCTTGATTGGTCAGTTTTGCCAGTCTTATCCACAAATTTCCGTGCAACTTTTGGTGCAATCCACTCGCCGGATTGCCCACAAATTGGTTCATGGAGAATTGGACTTAGCCATTGTGGGTGGGGAAATTCCTTTTGATTTACAGGGTAGTCTCACCATTATTCCGTTTGCTCAAGATGAGTTTGTTTTGGTGAGAGCCGTGCCATCTGTGATAGGGCTGCCGGAGGAGGTCTTGCAGATTCGTGATTTATTGCTGTTGCCCTTTATCGCCCTCGATTCCCAATCCTCCACCCGCCATACCCTCGATCGGGTATTGGAGCGGTATGGCATCAATCCAGCAGCCTTGCAGGTCAAAATGGAGTTGAGTTCCCTGGAGGCCATCAAAAATGCTGTGCAGGCGGGACTGGGGGTAACATTTCTCTCGTTGATGGCCGTGGGGCGGGAGCTAGAGCGGCAAAGCCTGCAGCGGCTAGAAGTGGAAGGGCTACAAATCAAGCGCACCCTCTGGTTAGCGTTTAATCCCGACCGCTATCAGTCTCAAGCGGCACAAATCTTTCGACAAGGACTGTTGCAGCAGCAGGATTGGGTCAAGACCCCGCTTCCCCATCTGGAGCGTTTGCCTGGGGCGGGATCCTCCGTGGGGGGATGAGGGATCCCTTGCCCGTCGCTAAGCGCAGGCTAGACGGAAGTCGAGCGATCCAAACTGCGATACTGAATGGCTTCGGCAATATGGCTGGCTTGAATCTGGGGAGACTGGCTGAGATCGGCAATGGTGCGAGCCACTTTCAACATCCGGTCACTACCTCTAGCGGACAAGCCCAGTTTACGGATCGCCCCTTCCAAAATCTTTTGACAGGCGGCATCCAGATGACACCACTCTCGAATCTGTGCTGATTGCATGTGGGCATTGCAGGAGATGGTGGGATCCCCTTGAAAGCGTTGCTGCTGAATGTGGCGGGCTTGCATGACCCGTTCCCTGACCTGTTGGGAAGATTCTCCGGTACGGGAGGTAACAATCTCTTCCGGCTTGAGGCGGTTCACCCGTACATGCAAATCAATGCGATCCAAAAGAGGGCCAGATAACTTCGCCCAATAGGTTTCTCGCTTTTGGACGGTGCAGGTACAGGGATGGACGGGATCCCCATAAAACCCACAGGGGCAGGGATTGGTGGAGGCCACCAGCATCGATTGGGCGGGAAACTCTAGGGAGAGTTTGGCACGGGAGATAGTGACCACCCCCTCCTCAAGGGGCTGGCGTAACACCTCCAGCACTTCTCGCTTAAATTCTGTGAGTTCGTCGAGATAAAGAGTCCCCTTGTGCGCCAGAGAAATTTCCCCTGGCTTGGGATAGGATCCTCCCCCCACTAGAGCCACCGAGGAGGCGGAATGGTGGGGAGCACGAAAAGGACGCTCAGTGATGAGACGGGTTTCTCCGCTGGTTTGGGATCCCTGCCGCAGCAATCCTGCCGCCGAATAGATTTGGGTAATCTCTAGAACTTCCTCCCAATGCAAGGGGGGGAGGATGCTGGGTAATCGTTTAGCCAGCATGGTTTTGCCCGCACCGGGACTTCCCACCAATAAAAGATTATGATCTCCGGCGGCGGCGACCTCCAGGGCACGGCGAGCGTGTTCCTGCCCCTTCACATCCGCTAGATCCAAGCAGGCTCGGGGTGGCGTCTGGTGCAAGATCTGCTGGCTATCCACCCGTAGCGGGCTAAATCGGCTGGGATCGTGCAAATACTCCACCACCTGCGCCAAACTGGCTAGACCATAAACCGCCAGACCTGCCACAACCCCGCCTTCTAAAGCATTGGCTGCCGGAACCACCAAGCAACGATACCCCATCCGTTCCGCCGCCGCCGCGATGGGCAATACCCCCGCCACAGAACGCAAACTGCCATCCAGAGAGAGTTCTCCCAGAAAAAGGGTTTGCTCAAGAGCCGCTAGCGGAATCTGCTGGGCAGCAGCCAGGATGCCTAAGGCAATCGGCAGGTCAAAACTGGGTCCTTCTTTTTTGAGATCGGCAGGGGCAAGGTTAATGATAATCTTGCGTTGCGGCAGAGCCAAACCGGAATTTTTGATGGCCGCCCGCACCCGTTCTTTGCTTTCCTGGACGGCACTGTCGGGCAATCCAACCAAGACCATCTGGGGTAGCCCGCCGCCAATATCCACCTCGACAGTAATCGGGATCCCTTTTAGCCCCAGCAGGGTTGCGGATGTGACTTGTGCAAACATGCCGTTTTATAGAGAAAAACCAGGGGAAACCCCCTGTAAGCGTTTGTTTTGCGTTGGATCTTGAATTAAGTAGAAGGCTGGGGAGCTAACTCCATTTCTACTGCCATTTTATCCATTTTGAGGGGGCAATTTTGCTCTAAGCAACGGGGGGAATCCACCACTACCTGCATGAAGACCATGACTTCCCGCGCAATCTGAGCCTGCAAATCTTGATCCGATTGAATCGCCTCCAACGTATAGAGGGATCCCTGAAAGCTATTGGCATAACGGGGTCGCAACTGATTGAGCACCAAAGCCGCCACATCGGTGCGAAACTTCTCGCAGGAGCAAAATCGTTCTTGGCTGTCCAGCATCAAAATATCGTTGATGGCCTCCAGAACGGCACGCTCCATTTGATTTTCTAGTAGTGTCATAGCGATTGCCCTTGGTGTGGACGGTTGCGGGATCGGTTTTAGGAGTTAGGAAAACTATCATCCGGTTACCCCATCCCAGCAAGGATGAGATCGTTTGGTAGTATACAAGCCTTCCCTGGCAGTCTAACCAATTGTTGCCAATTGGATCCCTCCCTGAACGGGGGGTATAGGAGAGAGGGTGTAGGCCAGCAACGCCCTGAGCAAGGCATCCGCTCCCCCTCCCACCCGCACTACAGGCGTTTGCAGCTTTGCTTGCAGATCCTGCCAAGTCCAATCATCCAAAAAGGTGGTGTCGTCTTTGAGGGTGACCGAGGGCAGCAACAGGACATCTCCCAACTTGACTCCCCGCAGGGCTTGCCAGATGTCCTGCCCGGTCAACAATCCCGTTACGGTCATGGGTTGTCCCCAAAAAGGGCTGGCAATACCGATCAGGTGCACACGGAGGTTAGGGATCCGATTGAGCCGCTCGACAATAGGTTGCAAGGCTGGTTCGACGGCATTGCCCACCACCCAGGTGGCTTGTAGGGGGGAGGGGAACTCTCTGGGCAGGGGGAGGTTCTGAAAATCTGTTAGAAATTGCCGCAGGGATCCTACTCCATTGCCGATTTGGGGATAGCCTTCGTAGTGGGAAGCGGGGGGCAATGGCTGGCCGGCCAGCAAATACCATTCATCGGCTAACCAGGCAAATGTGGATCCCAGGCTGTCACGAAATTGCGTCTGGAGGGCGGTTACCTGCTCAATTACCTGCTGGGCTATCGGCTGATTGACCGGAGTCATGGCATCCTCCGGTGGACGAAAGCGAGTCAAGCCCACCGGAACCACGGCCACCGACAAGACCGTTGGGGGATCCTGCCCCAGCTCACCATGATAAAAGCCTGCCAGATCCAAAAGGGTATGGGTCAAATGCTCTCCATCATTCCAGCCAGGACATAAAACTACTTGGGCATGAATCTGGAGGCGATGCTGGCGAAACCAAGCCAACTGCTCTCGGATCAAACCCGCTCGTGGGTTTTTCAAGAGGCGAGCGCGGATTTCTGGCTCGGTGGCATGAACGGAAATATAAAGAGGGGATAGGCGCATTTGGGCGATTCGCTCCCACTCCGTTGTGGGTAGATTCGTCAGGGTCAGATAGCTGCCATAGAGAAAACTCAAGCGATAGTCGTCATCTTTGAGGTGCAAACTGGCCCGCATTTCTGGTGGCTGTTGATCGATAAAGCAAAACGGACAGGCATTATTGCACTGAATCAACCCATCAAATAAAGCTGTCTCAAATTCTAGACCCAGATCCTGCTGCCAAGGATTGGCCAGATGTAAACGATAGGGTTGCCCATCCCCCCGCCGTATCTCCAGCTCCAGCTCCTCCTCAGCCACCGCAAACTGATAATCAATCAAATCCCGCAAGGGTTGCCCATTCACCGATAACAACCGATCTCCTGCCTCGATTCCCGCCTGGGCGGCTAGGGATCCCGGCAAAACACGGCTGATACGGGCAGGCTGAATTGTGGAGCGGGACATCTTGGGCTGCGATGCTGGATTAGAGTTCAATGATCTCATTCCTAACATGCTGGCTAGCCCACTTCATGCCGGATGGAGGGAATCCGCCGCCATTCTTGGAAACCGCTGGGGATCCCCTATAATGAGACAGGTTTACAAGTCTTTACTAGCAGAACGGTATCGTAATGCTAGAAGCAAGACAGATCAAGCGCTGAAAAGTCAATCCCATAGCACTTGTTGCCAGTCCTAGATGGCTTGGGTAGCGAAGGTGACCCAAATCCATTTTTCTAGCAGCAAGATTATGAGCTACCATTTTTGGTAAACAGCTTGCGGGTTTAGTAAGAAGTTTTGCAACAACTGTCACAACTTCCATTCCGGCGCACTTTGTAGTTTCATTAACGTACTTATCTTAAAATCCATTAGGAGATCGCCAGATGACGATAGCAGTTGGACGTATGGGGACAGAGCGGGGATGGTTCGACATTCTCGACGACTGGCTCAAACGGGACAGATTTGTATTTGTGGGGTGGTCGGGGTTACTGCTGTTTCCCTGCGCCTACTTGGCGTTGGGAGGG
>JANRIL010000044.1:0-105943 GCA_033764955.1 Cyanobacteriota bacterium
CTCTCAATAACAGCTACGCATGGGTAGGTATGGGGAGGGAGAGGTTGGGGTCGGAGAGGATCCCTAGTTTTCCCGTGAAAATACTCAATTCAGAAGTTGATTTTCTGCCAAAATATCTGTGGTTTATCGGAAATAAGATAGATTTTCTATTGCTGATGGGTAAGGGTATCTCTCGTAGATTCCTTTGTGGAAAATACGCGAATCTCAGTTCTTATCATTGGCTTAGGATGATTCCTCAAAACCAGTGGGTGAAACTATAGGGAGGTAAAAATGAGGGGTGTTTCATGCCTCCAAAAATTCAAACTCCTTGCCTGCTTTTGCTGGGTTTATTATTTATTGGGTTTGGGGATCAATTGTTGCCAAAGCCTCTCGATGATCTCAGCCTCAAAACCCGCTCACAGATTACTTCCTTGGTCTTAACCGCCTTTCACCGAGGATTACAAGAACTCCCCAGAGATGAGCGAGCTGCCCATAGCCGCGAACAACTTAAACAGGTTCAATGTCAACTTGAGCAGATTTGCTCTTGAGGGATGGGATCCCTCCCATCTAACCAATCGGCCATTCCAACAAGATAAGGATCCAAGTCAAATTGCCGACAAAATGCCTGAACAATTAGGGATCCCACCCGCTCCATTTCAATATCTGGACAAAACTGAGCTAGGGATCCCGTTACCCGATCCGACAACCCACAGGCCACGATGCGCTGATAGGCGCTGAGATCGGGGCAGACATTGAGGGCAAAACCATGAAAGGTAATCCAGCGGGTGACACGGATCCCGATAGCCGCTACTTTCACCCCCTCTAGCCACACCCCGGTCAAGCCCGCCTCACGTTCCCCCCTCAACCCTAAACCCCCTAAGACATCCAGCACAACCTCCTCCAGTTGCCGCAAATACCAGTGGAGATCCTGGCGATGTCGCCGCAAGTTGAGAATCGGATAGCCCACCCACTGCCCTGGTCCATGATAGGTGACCTCTCCCCCCCGCTCCACCCGATAGAGAGAATATCCCTCCACTTGCTGGGGATCGAACTTGAGAAAGCGTGGATCGGATCCCTCCCCCAGCGTGTAGACAGGAGGATGGGTCAGCAACAGTAGCCCATCGGGGAGGCTGGGATCCCGTTGCAGTCGGGCAACCCGTTGTTTTTGCCAAGCCCAAGCCCTGCCATACTCCGTCAACCCAGGCATTGCAATCTCCAGTCGTACCACTGCTGCTACTCCCGCTAGCCACTCCCCCATCTCTGGGTCTTAAAATTCATAAATCTGCCAGAGGGCTTGGGCGGTCATACCCAGCCCCATGAAGGTTACCAACAGGGCACTAGCCACGGGCAGAAAGCGCAAGGAAGGCAGACGAGTGGGCATCTGCTGAAAAAACGGCTGGGCATAGATCAAAACTAGCCCCACCCCTGTTAGCACTGCCGCCAAGCCAAGACTAAAGGCTGTCACCAGCAGCAATCCCAAACCCACTTGATGGAGGGCAATCGCACTCAACATCACCACTAAAGCCGAGGGACAAGGCATCAACCCACCGGAGATGCCCAAACCCAAGAGACCAACCCAACTTAAGGGCGCTCCGTCAGAACTCGTTGGGAGATGGGAATGAGGCGTGCCCGCTCCGTGAGCATGGAGGTGCTGATGGTGGTGGTGGCTGCCGTGGCGGTGATCAGGGTGACCAGTTGCAAAGTGGTGTTGGGGATGGTGGTGGTAATGGTGATGGGGGATTTCATGCCAATGGGAATGCGAAGAAAGGGAAATATGGTCAGGGGAGGGATCCCCCAGAGAATCACTGATATCGTCAGGGATCCCTCCGTGGAGATGGGAGTTAACCCCTTGGGAAGATAAGGCTGAGGATCGTCTCCAACGCTGACGGCATAGGCTAATGCCAATTATAATCACTAACAGGCCAGAGATTAAACTTAACCACGGAAACAATTGCTCTGTCAAGAACCAGCGGGATGTGCCCAGAGCTAACACCCCTAGTCCAATCACCCCCGCCATGTGGGTTACCGTTGTGGTTAACCCCAGCAATAGAGCATGGGCAGCCGTGCCACGGGATCCCACCAAATAAGCGGCCACCATACTTTTGCCGTGTCCCGGCGTGAGGGCATGAAAGCCCCCCCACAAAAAGGCAATTCCCAGTGCCACCAGCCATGCCGGCTGATCCGTTCCCGTCGTGATCAGGCGGGTAAAGGCATCTTCCTGTCGCCCCAGTAATCCCAGCGATCCCCCCTCCGCCAGGGATGCCGCGATCTCCCTCCTTCGCTCTGATCTCCCTGCTAGTTGAGAATTTTTTGTGTTGTCAACCAACACCGATCCGGCTGGATAGAGGGTAAACTCGCCTGACCGTTGATCGAGGGGGCTGCTTAGCCGCTCTTGCGGATATGCCTGGAGACGTTGGCTGAGGCTTTCGGTCGGCAACTCGGAGCTAAACGGGATCCCCTCGGCCGCTGTCAGGGTAATTTCTCGCCAACCCAAGCGATGAGCATCACTCCTATCCACAAACTGCATGGGGATAGATGCCGTCAACGGGGGAAGGGTGGCTCGCCATTGGCAGGTGAGGCGGAGGGTGAGCAAGTTGGCCACTCCTGGAGGAAAGGCGATTTGGCTGTCCATCAAGGTCAATGGCAGCTCCGTTGCGGCGGCCTGCAAGCTGAGGCTGGTCTGGATACTTCGACAGCGCTGGGCTGGATAGTCGAGAAATTCCTCTGGGTCAGGGGTGCGATTGTGATTGCCATCTAACCGATGAATCTCCTGAAAGGCCGGAATTTCTGCCATGTCTAGCACATAGTCAACCGTGAGATAGGAGGGATTGATCTCTAGCCCCGCGTAGTGGTTGACGGTAAAGTTGCCGAGGGGATGGGCACTCACGCCAGTTCCCGCCAGCAGGGTCAAAAGTAGAGCCACCCAGATGGGGGTGAGCCGTCGCCGCATCAGTCGCAACATAAAAGGGGGTCTCCAACGAAGAGGAAAGGAGGGGAGAACATCCAGCCGTGGTCAGGTCAGCCACAAGCTCACAATGGGGATCCTCCTCACGCCGCCGCGGAGAAGAGAGCCTGGAGTTGCGATTTCAGTTGTTTTGCCGCCAGGGCATAGCCCCCATCGGCTCCATCCACAAAATGAACGTGATGACCATTGCGCTCAAACACCAGACAGGTCATGAGGGCGCGATCCGTGACATGCAGGCCATAGACAAGGGATCCTGCTTCATGCAGGCTATCCAGCTTTTGCTGTAACTGTTGCCGTTGCTGGGCATTGCCTTGGATGACCATACGTAGGGCATCATCAAACTTTTCGTAGTCGGTGGCTTGGCTAATTTCCTGGCGGTGGGATCCCCAGTCCATGTCGGCGGTTTTGATCCGCAGATTCATAAGCAGGTTGCCCAGACAATTGAGATGCTTGAGATGCTGGCGATAGCGGGTTTGCTGAGAAGCCGCTTGACCGTAGGTTCTGACTTTGGTTTCCAGTTGCAGGCGCTGATCCTCAAAGGTGAGTTTGAGGGTGCTGGGGAGCACAGGTCGCCGTTGGTCACTATCGCCATAAATAGTTTCTAGGGTCAGCAAAACTTCTCGGTAAATGGAGGGATGCTGGCTGCTATCAGGGTGGGTTGCCATCACCAATAAACTGACGATTTCTCCCCGTTTCGCCGGAATATCTTGCCAGCGGCATTCCAAGCCGGAATAGTCCGCCGTCGCTGTCAGGGGGGTGTGGGCATCAGCAAAAAAACGATAGGCGCGCCCCGCCTCCGATTTGATCAACTGCTCAACATATTTCAACCCTCCCCCCATAAATATCGCCTGCTGATAGCTGTTGGATACCTGCCACTTGGCGATGTTGAGGGCGTGTCCTGCTTCCTGAATCACCCCCACAGGCACAATTGCCGCCCGCAACTCAAAGTCAAATGCTCGTGCCGCCATCTGTTGGGTGGCCTGCAAGGTTTGACTGGCCGCCTGCCACAAATGGGGGGGAATCAAAACCGCCGCCCCATCCCCCCCAAACACAAAAGGCATCTGGTGATTGGGAATGAGGTTGAGGAGAGCCACGATCGTTGAGGCAGTAACCAAGTTGACTTCTTTGTAGCGTCCCTGCTCAATGGCACGGGTGGAACCCCGGATATCGGTGATGACCAGATGCCAGTCGGCGGGCACAGGGCTAAAGGGATCCGCCTCGGTGATGTCGAGCAAGCGATGGATGGGCTGGAGTCGCTGATAAAAGTCGGCAGAAGTAGTCATCCGTTCCGCCTGCTTACGAAAGGAACCGTGGAAGGGAGCGGAGGGTTTGGCGAGCGAGTGCCGCTTGCTGGGGGTGAAAGTAAGGATTGAGGCGGAGGGCTTGTTGCAAAGCTCGCTGTGCCTCTGACTGATGGCCGAGATGCCAAGCGATCATACCGGCGTGAAACAACAACCTAGCATCCTGGGTTCCGTAGCGACGAGCCTGCTGCATCACCCGCTCCGCCTCTGCCCAGTCTCCCCCCATGGCTAGTGCCCAAGCGTAGGTGTCATAGGCCAGAATATCCGGTCGATTGGTCAACTCTTGGTGAGCTATCTCTACCGCCTTCTCCAGATGAATGCCATGGTCGCTGTAGTAGCTGGCTAAGGCTCGATCATAGATGCCCTGCACCGTACTCAAATGCCCTACCACCTCGATTAAGGCTTCTGTGGCTAAAGCTGCCTTTTCATCCCCCAGTGCCCGTTGGGCATCCGCCTGAATCCCCAGGGTTTCCACCAGTGGGCTCCCTTGGTTGGCCTGCTCCGCCACCCGCAACGCCTCCCGCCAGCGCTGCTGTCCGGCATAGAGCTTACTCAGCCCGATCAGGGATCCCATCGCCTGTGGATAAAGCTGGAGAGCCTCCTGGTAGCGCCGTTCGGCCTGGGCGGCCTGCCCTTGGGCAAAGGCCAAATCCCCAGCTCGTCCATGAAACCAGGCACGGGTTTCCGCCGGAACCGTATAAAAGCGATCCAGAGAATGCATGGCTTGCTCGATCAACGCCTGAGCCTGATCCAGGTGTCCAGTTAACTCCAGATAGTGCGCCCTGACCGCCTGATAGCCCGGTTGACCAAGGGGGGAGGGATCCCGCGGCGGATCCTGCAAAAGTTGCTGAGCGGCTTCGTAGTTACCCAATTCCATCTGAATTGAGGCCATCAGGGATCCCGTTTTGAGGGAGGATCCCGCCAGTTCCACCTCCCCTAGAGCCTCCCGAAAGCGATGCTGGGAGAGGAGCGCCGAAGCCAAAAGCAGACGGCTGGCTTGATTACCCTGATCTTGCAGGGAGAGAGAACGGCGAGCTGCTGTTTCGGCGCGCCGCAGATCCTCCACATCCATGCGTTCCCGAAAGCGTTTTAGGTATTCGCCGGCCAACAGCCGTAACCCCAAAAAGCTGGGTTTCTCACGCGCCAACTGTTCGTAGGTGGTGATGGTTGCGGAGCGTTGCAGATAGTCAGGATAAACCGGAGCCATTGCCGGGATCCCCTGCACAGCCAAGACGGGCTGAGCCAACCCCAGCACTAACCCCAGCAACACCGATAGCAGTGGAAAAAGGATCCCCATAGTTTTTGACAGAAGTGATGCCAATTCAGTGATGCCAATGATGGCAGGTGATGGCAAGTGATCCAAACAGATGGCTCAGGCAGCGCTTTTGGACAGGTTGGACTGGCTCGACCTAAATAGGACTGCCCAGGTAGGGAAAGGTATTGGTAGCTCCAATCGCCTCTGGACCCACATTATCTGTGGTCAACTCAGGGATCGCCCCCTCTGTCACCCCTGTTACCGCATCCCCAAAAACAACGGAAAGGGTCACATCAATCGGATCATCCGCTGGACGACGCCCACCAAAATTAGCCGGAGCCGCTCCCAAACTGGCTAATTCCGTTCCAAAATAAATCCCATCTTGCAGAGAAAGATCGGCTTCGATCACATCAGGAATCACCACCAAAATCACCGCATCTGCAATACTTTGGGGTCGCCCAATCGCATTGATAAAGTTGCGGATAAAGCTGGATTGAAAAGCCGTATCACCGGTGGGGGCGCTGCGGTTGCTGGCATCATGAGCACTGAAATCCATGAACAATTCATTGAGGGCGGGAACGGCCAACCGCTCTAATTGGGCATAGACCTGTGGGGGACTGACGGGAGGAATCGAGCTACTGCCACTGTCTCCACAGCCCGTGATGAATAACACTCCCACCAGCAAAACAACTGCTAAGCATTGTTGACCATAGGATCGGAGCATCCGCCATTGGGATCCGATCGGCTGCTTCCCACGCATGACTTTTAATGACTGGGGCTTTAACATAATCACAAACTCCTTTTTTACCCTTTTTGCTTAGATACTGGTGGTCATCCACACGCCAATTTGGGATCCCCCTAGAGCACTTCTCGGCAACTCAATCACAAAGGAATTGACATTAAAGTCCGCTAACAAATCGGTAGCAACCCCTGGTGGATTGAAGGACAACACTTGGAAGGGTGGATCGGGGTTGGGCTGATTTAGGTAGTTGCGATCGGGGATAATTTCAAAGAAACGAGCCAGGTCAAAAAAGAAGGGATCCTTCCGCAGTCCAGCAAAAACCTGAATATCTCCCGGCAGTGTAAAAACCTCGTTGACAGGCCCTGTCCCCGCCAGAGAAATGAGGGTTGAGCTTACTCCCGTTTGATTGGGGGTGCCGGGGCCAAACACACTCACCGACTGATCGGGATCCGTTCCGTTAAACTGAAACTGAATCACCAAATCTTCGATGGTATCTCCGGTATTATCAATCTTGAACTGATACAAAATAGCCGGATCAAAAGGACGGGATCCCCCACGGGGAATTAGCGGATCAAAATCCATCGCTAAAACCACTCGATCGGGATCATCTGGACTTTCAAACACATAGAGATCGGTAAGATCAGCAGCAGGCAAATCAAATCCCAAAAAGGTTGTGTCTTGGTGATCGGAAGCATGAGCGGGTGAACTGACGCCTGCCCAGACCAGGATCAGACCGGCAAGCAGCAAACCAATGGGTCGAAATAACCCAGTGATAACGGTTGAGAAATGGCTTATCAACGGGTGGCAAGTTAAAGAATCGGATTGATTCATATCTCTCCTCAAGAGGGTAATGGAGCGCCAAAAAATCTAGACATTAACTGCTTAGCCTCAGATTGACAGTAACACGTTCTGAAAACCCCGAATTTCCTTCAATAAATATATGGAACCTGATCAACCAAACCGGTCGGGATAGGGATCCCTACTTTGAGTTGGCTGATCTCTATCTATGACCAAAATCTATGACAAAACAGTCACTTTCCCAACCATACTGGGATGAATATCACAAAAGTATTCTTGTACCCCAGCCGTAGTGAATTCCACAACTTTGCTTTCTCCCTTTTTGAGACGACCGGTGCCGGTAAAGGTCGCCCCATTAGTGGGTGTGGCCGTGTGGGGAGTAGAGTCTTGGTTGGTAAAGGTAACCCGGCCACCCTGCTTGACCACCACCTCAGGCGGCAAAAACTGAAAACCCTGGATCGTGACCGCTACCTCTGTGGCAGCCTCCTGAGGGGATCCCGACGATGCCACGGATCCCGACGACCCCAACCCTTTCAGCCAGACAATCACGCCAGCGTTGACGGCTGTGGCCACACCGGACCATAGCAGGATGCGGCGAGAGATACTCATAACAGCGAGGCTCCACAAGACTTGACCTGCAAACCATTTCAAGGATCCCCCCTTCCCTACTGAGCTAAGGGTAGTCAGACGGGAAGGAGGAGAACCATTCGGAGACCGTATCTAGACTTTCAAAATCCAGGCATCGCGGGTATCCGAGCTAACGAAAGCAGAAGGGACAACCGCAATCTGGGCATCTAGGCTGTGAAAGACGGCGCGGATTTTGGTGGCATGAGCCACTTCGTTAGGACCAATCGTGCTAGCCGCTGCCACCAAGTCTTTGTTAGAAAGCTGACTAAAGGCATCGTTGTAGGCCAAAGCCGCATCATACTCCAAAGCCAACGCTAGCTTGGCAATATTGGCATCGGAGTCCAACCCTCCTTCTTTGGCATCTAAGTAGGTGGAGAGGTCATAGCTATCTCTAGCCGGAGCAGGGGTGCCCCCCAAACTTTTGACGGCTCCCGCCAAGACATCGCGGTGTTGCTCGTGATCTTTGAGGTTGCCCGTTGCCACCATCAGCACCGTTTTGCCGACATCGCTGGTAGACAGCTTGCCCGCCGCCGTTGTATAAGCCCAGATCGCCTGCTGCTCCAGATCGATAGCCGCGTTAAGAATGGCAATGTCAGCATTGTTGTCTTGGGCGGAGCTGGGGCGAGAGAGAGCTGTCAAGCCTAGCGCTCCTCCCACGCCTGCGAGTGCACCCGCTAGGAGGATGTGTCGCCGAGAAGACTGGGGAGCAACGTCCGCAATCCGTTGCGGCAGGGTTAGTTTTACCTTCATCTCTAAAAATCTCCTAGAAAAAGTCTACGTCCAACCATTGAATCTCTGGAGGGCATCGGTTGAGAGCGGAGCCGTTCTGAGTCGTTATGGGTTTTATCCCTGTCTGGCTTAGCTCTATCGGTCAACCGACTTCCACAAGGAGATACGCTTGCTCTTGGGGGATGGATCTCTGGAGGAATCTCTGTCTGGGGGAGGAGCACCCAAGCGGCACCTGAGGCAGGGGGATGGGGGACAAAACCCTAGTAATCTTAACCAAGATCACAGGATTTGGCGGGTTGGCCGTGGGTGACTTGGGGATCCCTATGAAGATTTTCGATAATCCTTTTTTTTAGGAAATCCACAGCCTTTCCCCAGGTTTTCCACAGGTTGACCGCCCGTTTTCCACAGATAGAACCCCGGCTCACCAACCTTTCATGCCCTTCTGTGGAAAACCCCAGCCCAGACTGTTTATGGCGATATATGTTGCGGAATGTAACAAAATCCTAGCGTTTTTTGCCATGATTCATCCCAAAAATGGTCGGATCTCTGCTCTCAAACCCTGACAAACGATTGACATCCCTGGAGGGGGTGAAGGCAAAATAAGCGAACCTTCTTCTCCTTCCTCTCTCGGTCTGTTGGAGTGGGGATTGGGGGATTGAGGATGGCGGGGATGGTCTGGTTCGGAGTTGTCTGCGGAGCAATGTTTATGAAGCCCTTAAGTGTCAGTATTCTGGCGGAGATTCCAGAAGAGTTGCACGATACCCTCAAAGGCTATCTTTCCAGCCATCCTGACTGGGATCAGGATCGCGTGTTTACGGCAGCGCTCTCCCTGTTTCTCTTGCAAAACGGAGACACGGATCGGCGGGCGGCTCGCATCTACCTCAATAGTTTGTTTCAGCGCAGTTGAGTCAGAGCCTTGATCCGTGCTAAGAGGGATCCCGGAGCAGCAGGCAAGGGGGCAGTTGGCAGATGGCAGGGGGTTTTGGCAAAAAGTGGTTATCGCCTGGGCAAATCCAAACCCTCCGCCAGCAAGCGAGCAGAGCGCTACAACAAAGGGATCTGGCAACCGCCATTCGGGTTTTGCAAGAGGCATTAGCGACCACTCGCTCGCTGCCTACCCAACAGGAGTTGCATCGGGATCTGGGGGATCTTTATAGACATCAGCAGACCTGGGATCCCGCGATTCGTCATTATCAAGAAGCCTTGCGCCTGCATCCCAACTCCCCTGAGCTGCTTTATCGCCTGGGTAATATTGCTGTAGCTCAGGCTCGTTTCAGCCTCGCCGTGGACTATTATCAACAGGCACTCACCCTCAAGCCCCACGATCGAGCGGTACTCAGCAATCTGGCTCATGCGTTTTTGCAACTCCAACAACTGGATCAAGCCAAGCGCTGCTATCAAGAGTTGATTGCCCAGGATCCCCAAAATGTCGAATGTCTGGGTAGCCTAGCCCATTTGCTGATGACAGCAGGGCAGGTGGAGGCGGCAATTGAATATTATCAGCAGGCAATCTTGCTGGCTCCCACGGATGCCAGACTCTATAACAATTTGGGCAATGCCCTGCACAGCATCGATCGCCTGGATGAAGCCATTCTGGCCTATCAAAAGACGCTGCAACTCCGTCCGACCGATCCGCAGGCATACAACAATCTCGGCATCGTTCTGCAGGAAAATGGTCAGGTTGCCGAAGCCATCCATCTTTATCAAGAAGCGATCCGCCGGGATCCCATCGCCGCCGCCGCTCACTATAACTTGGGGACTGCTCTTCTCTCCTTGGGAGACTGGGAGCAAGGGTGGCAAGAATATGAATGGCGCTGGATGCAGCCCCAGGCGACTCCCCGCGGCTTTGCTCAGCCTGTTTGGGACGGAACCGCCACCGCTTGCCTGTTGCTGCACAGCGAGCAGGGGTTGGGAGACACCCTCCAGTTTGTCCGCTATGTGGTAGAGGTACGGCAACGCTGTCACCGTCTGTTGCTAGAGTGCCAACCGCCGCTGGTCTCTCTCCTCAAAACCCTAGCGGAAGTGGATGAGGTCATCCCGCAGGGATCCCCTTTGCCCGCTTTTGACTGTCATGCCTCTCTGCTCAGCCTGCCCCGCATCCTGCAAACCCGCCTGGATAGCATCCCGCCCCCCCGCCCCTTTCAACTACCCTCTCCGCTTCCCCCCTTTACCGACCGGCTAGCCAACGATCCGACAGCCCGCAAAATCGGCATCGTCTGGGCTACAGGCTATCGCCCAGATTTGGATCTGCAACGCACCTATCGGCAAAAATCCTGCCCCCTTGGTTATTTCTTGGAATTGCTGGATTGGCCTTCCGTTGCCCTCTACAGCCTGCAAGTGGGTGGCAACGCCCCTGATTTGGATCCCTTCCTCCCCCACCCTCGTCTCCACCCTTTGGCTCCTCACCTCAAAGACTTTGCAGACACAGCCGCTGCCATCCGCCAACTTGATTTAGTGATCAGCGTGGATACCGCTGTCGTGCATCTAGCGGGCAGCTTAGGGATCCCCACTTGGCTGCTGTTGCCCTTTGCCAGTGATTGGCGCTGGTTAGTCAACCGCCGTGATAGCCCCTGGTATCCCAGTCTCCGCTTGTTTCGCCAATCACAGGCGGGGGATTGGCAGGGTGTCTGGCAAGCGGTGAAGCAATCGTTAGCCCTGGAATGGACGCTCCATAGCAATCGGGATCCTAGTCACCCCATAGACTATGCATAAATCCCATATTTAGTGTTTAGTAAAAGATATTTTTAATATAAACACTACTGATAGATTTATGCCTAAAAAACATGAGGAATAAGCCTTGATTTGCAGCGCTCTCCGGTTCATTTTCTAAGGAAAATTTAGGGATTCAGTTAAAGCACGCATGTCCAATGCCACTATCCTTTGATAGACTCACAATTAATGATGATATTTTTGTAAACTAATCTCTTCTAAGGCGTGTTTGGGCAACTTATGATGCCCTCTTGGCTTAAGAAGTCTTCCCTTCATTCTCTCACTTTAGTTGGCAAGTCGAGGTTCATCGATGCTCATTCTTTCTCCTACCGATGTCCAACGCCATTTATCCATGACCACTGAGCAAGAGAAGCGTGAAGTGATTGTTTATCGCAGCAAACAATATGCCCTTAAGGATAGTTTTCAGACCCTCCAAGAGGCAACGGTTTCTTGCCGCTATTGGTTAGATCGGGGTGTATTTAACATCATTACGAAAGAGCCAGATTCTATCAAAACATGGGCTTTAACCGAAAAAACGGCTTCTTAGATAGACTTTTCCCCCGCTCGTTCCATAAGGGATCCACTTTCACCTTTCATCTTTCCGGCGGTGGGGTTTTATCGAGACCACCCAACCGATGGGGGATCCCTACATTAATGAGACGCTGCCAAAACCAATGGCTGCAAAAATTCATCATCCAGCGATGTGTGGAGATAGCAGATACAGCCCCTCTCCGTGGTGAGGGTATGGACAGTGCCCGTTGGGATATAAAGATAGTCTCCCGCTGCCAAGGCTTGCCCATTCACACTTAAGTCCCCCCCTAGCATATAGATCTCTTCAGGGATAGGGTTGCGGTGCGCTGGATAACAAACCCCCGCCTCCGCTTTCAGCAAACAACTAATACTCCGCGTTTCCTCATCGACATACAGTTGAACGATCTCTACCCCCTCCTGAAAGGGTTGCCAAACTTGCTCAGCTTGTCTGAGTGACGTTAACGCCGCTTCCCTATGATCCGCGATCCCCGTTTGGATCTGCTGCCACACTCGTTCCTTCAGATTGGGGTTGAGGGGCAACGGCGCTGTTTGATAGGGCCAAGCGGCTAAGACACTATCCGCAGATGCCGGCATCGCCGAGTTTGCTGCGCTACTCCATTCTGGGTCTATTTCTACATGGGTTTCTGAATCGAGAATGCCCAGTTGACAGAGGGCGCTCAGTGTAAATGCATCCGCTTCGACCATTGACCTCGCCAATGAACTTGGATTTTGATCATAGCCTGCTCCCTGGCTGGACTGGGTGGCCATTGTCACACCTCTGACCAGGGATCCCACGCCCTAGCCGGATCCCCCAAAGCCCAGCTAGCTTAACAGCCCAGCGACTCACGGGTATCTCGTCCCGTCACCGGATTGGTGCCACTAGCATACTTGCACAAAATATTCAGTCCATCTTGGCGAATCAGGGCATCCGTAAAGTCCGCCCCTTCAATTTGAGCATCCTCCACCTTAGCCAGCCACATCAAACTATTTTCCAAAATGGCTCCCCGCAGATCTGCCCCCGCTAAGTTCGCCATATCGAGGGTGGCTCCCGTCAAGTTGGCCGCCTGCAAGTTGGCATGGCTGAGATTGGCCCCAAATAAATTGACCCCTGCCGCTTGAACATGGTTGAGGTCGCTTTGTCGTAAATTGGCTTTGACAAAGGAAGAGTCCCGCAAATCTTGCCCCGCAAAGTTGCGCCCTTGCAGGTCCTCTTTGGTAAAGTCAGCCGCCCAGACGGGGGTGAATGGACAACTCCACAACCACAGCAGGACAGCCATAATCACGAGCCAACCAGGGATCGCTGGTTGTTGGCGCATTGGCATCGGCTGACGGCGAACACCCATACTGGTTATCCTGTGTGTTTTGGTTTTGTTGCAGTGGTCTATGGGGATGCCTGGAGGTCTGAAAATGGCTAGCCCCTCCTCTACATTTCACCAGAAAATAGGGATCCCTGACGCATTTCTCCGGCCATCTCCGTTATTTTTGCGCTCAAGAATCTGCCCGTTCCAAATCGGCCAGCCGAGCTTGCAACTGGCGAGCCACCATCGAAAAACCAGGCCGTTCACCCAGAGGCAGGATCAGCATGGTCAAGATGCCCATCCCCATCCCCATCCCCAAGACCCAACCCAAAGGCAGGGCCACTGACTGGAGAGCAACAAACTTGAGGATGACCGCCTGTGGATGGGCGGCCACCAGGGTAGCCACGCAGACCAAGAGCATCACCATTCCCAGTAAATTGACAATAGCCATCACAGCAATCCAAGTTGAAAGGTTTTTGGGCAACAGTTGACTGACAGGGGAGACATCAGTAGGCAAATTTTCCGGCAGGAGACGGGATTAGGGATGGGGCAAAAAAATACGTTGATTTCCTCCACTATCGTCAAATCCGACGCTGCCATATCCCAAGAAATAATCAAAAGGCCGCTCACCAACCGGCTGGGCGTGGATACCAAATAAATAAGTCCCGGAACGTTGGGGAGTCGAAATGGGATCCAGACCAATCGTGATCGTGGATCCCGCCGCAATCGCAGGGGTAAAGCGGATTTCAATCTGGGGACGTGCCTCTTTGGAAAGCGTCACCTCAGCCGGAATGGGAGGAGCTTCTGAATGCCAGCGGGATCCGGCCACCACACGGATCCGCTCAGGGCTGATCCGGAGGGCTTCCGGGTTCCGACTTTGCTCAATCACTACCGTTTGTAAGGCTTCTTCAGCATCGGCAGGTAGGTCGAGGGTAAACTGCAACGTTGCTCCGCGGGTGCGAGTGGTGCGGGGGCTGACGGAGCTATGGCTGAGGCGCGGCACCTCACGGAAATAGGTGATGCCACCGAGACCTTGCACCGCTAGGGCGGGATCCCCGACCAATAGGCTGCCACTGCGGCACAAACTGAGACTCATCACGGCCATCAATCCAAAACCAGCCCGCCGAGCCATCAACTGATCCATGAGTTTTCTCCTGAATACTAGCCATGATTTGAGAAGATCCTCATCTAAAGCTGCTCTGGGTTGGGAAACTCCGTGCTTTAGGGGGGGGAGGATGTCAAAATAAGCATCGTTACCACATCCTAGCTATTCTTTATCTTATGGTTGACGTTTTGGTGATTGGGGCTGGTATGTCTGGGCTGGTCTGTGCCCGTCAACTGATGCGTGCCGGACTGGATGTGGTGGTCTTGGAAAAGTCAGCCGGAGTGGGGGGACGGATGGCAACGCGGCGCATTACCCCCAGCCCAGGGGAAGCGGCGGTGATTGTGGATCATGGGGCACAATACCTGACAACCGATACCGACGCCCTGCATCGCTTACTTAAGGAATGGCTGACCCTTGGCCTTGTGGTGGAATGGACTCGCGCGCTGCATATTTTGGATGAAACGGGACTTCATCCCGACAGTGTGGAGAGGCATCACCCCCGCTATGTTTGTCCGGCGGGTATGACGGCTATTGCCAAGTATCTCGCGGATGCTTTAACTATCCATACCCAAACTAAGGTGGTCGGGATCCACCTCGCACCGATGGGATGGCAAGTCACGACTGAGCAGGGCACCCGCTATACGGCGGCCAATTTGGTGATGGCTTTGCCGGCTCCTCAAGTGCTGGAACTGCTGGCGGAGCTGTTGACAGAGGCTTCGGCGGCGATGAAGGGATTGCTGGATTCTGCCACTTATCTTCCCTGCTTGGCCGTCATGGCGGGCTATCCGTTAACCACTCCCCTGCCCAGTTGGAAAGGGATCTGTTGTCAGGGGGATGAAAAACTGGCCTGGATTGCCCTCGACAGCAGTAAACGTCCCCAACCGGCTTCCCCGGTTGTGGTACTGCACGCTAGCCCAGAGTTTTCGGCACAGCACCTCGAAAAGGATACAGAGCAACTGCAAGCGGTGGGATCCCAACTCCTCAAACATGCGGCTCAACGGTTGGATCCCTGGTTGAGAACCCCGGTCTGGATGCAGGTGCATCGCTGGCGCTATGCTCTGCCGGAGGAGAGCGTGGGGATGGCGAGTCTTGCTACCCGCATGTCAGGGGGGGGATCCCAAACTTTTCCGTTAATCTGTGCGGGGGACTGGTGCGGGGGGGGCAAGATCGAAGGGGCTTGGTTATCAGGGCATGATGCCGCTGAACAGCTATTGTATGAATTAGGGATCCACACCATTCCCTCCCGCTTTTCCCCTGCCGGAGCCAGCTAATCTGCTTCGCCATTGGTGTTAACAGGGGTGGTGAAGGCAACAATTTTTACGATTAACCCTAAAAGTCTGTGTCATAATATCAACTAATATTTCCTTTCTGAGAGACGCTCCCCCTATGGCTATTTCTCGCAACCGCAGCCGCGCCAGTTCTGAAGGCAATCCTCAAAAATTTATAGATATGGCCAGTGAATTGTTTGGATCCCGTTCCTCCCAGGGAAAAGGCAAAACGGTCGCGGATCGTTCCTCCTATGCTTCTGCCGGAAATCCTAAGCAATTTCTAGATATGGCTAGTGAATTGCGCCGCCCCACCCAGTATTAATCAAATTCTGTGCATTGAAAATCCTGTGAAGGGCTAGTTGTGATGGCTAGTCCCTGGACAACTCCCACTGCTTCCCTTCACCCATGCCGCACTTTCCCCCCTCTCCCCCCTCCCCTTCCGATCCATCCGGATCCCTGACACTTTTGCCGCCTTCTCAATATAAAACCTGTCGTATTCGCGTGCCCGACCAAGAGGGGTCCTTGGCTGCGATTCAAGCTAATGGTGAGTTTTACAGCTTTTTTCGGGTGGTCAACAATTGGGCAGAAGCAGAACGGCTGGGATCCCGCCTTCAGAAGGCAGGGGATCGCCTTCAGATTACCCAGTTGCCCAAAGGACTAGCCATTTGGATTTGGGAGTCAGAGGCGATCGCCAAAAAATCACGATGATTTAGCTCCATATCCGGTTGTTCCACTGAAACAACTGAAAATAAAGCTGAAAAACCCCGAACATTTTTACCCGCAATGACCTAGGGTGAGATGGGCTTTCTCCGCTACTCCTAACCAATGGTCTGCCTCCGTAGAGAACTATTCCCCCTTCTGTTTGCGGAATAGAGGCGTTAAAGCTATTAGCAAAATTCATCATCCAAGATAGTCATCCGCAAAACTTTTCTCCGAATCGCTGAAGTAAGATATTGGGTATTCTCCAGCAACGTAGGCAGTGAGATGCACCCACAAGAGCAGGATACCTGGCTGGGTAAAACTATTGGCGACGATCAGCGATATTTACTAGATGCCCTTCTAGGACAGGGCGGCATGGGTCGAGTTTTCAAAGCGATCGATCAACGTCTTTCCACACCAGAAAAGCTAGTTTATTGTGCGGTTAAATTTATTTTGGTAGATCTTGGTTCCGATGCGGGTGTAAAGTTGCGCTTTCAACGGGAAATGCAAACCTGTGCCCTATTGCGTCACCCCTATATTGTGGAAGCTCTAGATTGTGGGGTGATCCCCATGATGGTGGCAAGCCAGCGCAAAGAATTTCCCTTTTTGGTGATGGAATTGGTGGATGGTTCAACACTGAGCCAGGTATTGAAGCAAGAACGCAGACTGGATCCGAGACGAGCCGTTAAGATTGCCCGACAGGTGACTCAAGCATTACAAGCGGTGCATAAAGGAGTCATCTTAGATGGCAAGATCATGCGATTTATCCACCGCGATCTGAAGCCTGCTAATGTGTTTTTATTACACCCGCAAACCCCTCAAGAAACGGTTAAATTGGGTGACTTTGGCCTTGTAAAAGCCATCGGAGAATCGGGGGATCAAAACCTGACCCGCACGGGCACATTTGCCGGATCCCCTGAATATTGTTCACCGGAACAATTTGAAGAATTTAAGGATGTAGACGCTCGCGCTGATATTTATAGCTTAGGCTGTATTCTCTATCGCATGGTGAGTGGAACCAATCTCTTTAACCTGCCAGGAAAACTGAGTTTTTCCGAGTGGGTGACGGCTCATTACGAACACCCTGTGGCTCCTTTTCGTCCCGAACTTGGGATCCCAGAGGCTCTACAAGCGGTGATTTTTCGCTGTTTAGAAAAGGATCCTGAACAACGTTATGCCTCAGCACAAGCACTGGATCAGGCTTTAGCTGTGATTGCTCCCACCCTAACGGCGGCAACCTCTCCTGCTCCCCGCACTTTTGCCGGGGATCCCTCCCTCAATCTCACTTCACTGCCGACTCAAACGGCCCCAGCTTTGGATGAAATTGGCGAGATGTTAAATCGCTACTATCAATCCCGCAGCCTAACCGTACAAATTAAGCAGCAGGGTTCAGAGTTAGGTATTTTAATTAACCGACCGGACGAGGATCCGCTAGATTATCCCACCCTCACGACAGAGATTAGCCAGCACCTCGCCACCCTCAATTTAGAGCATATTGAGAAGGTAAAGCTGTTCAGCCGTCCACAAGGACGACATCAACCGGATTGGCAAACTCAGATTTCCTTAAATGCACTACATCCATCATCCACCCTTCCCCAACCGCGAGCTTCTGATCCGGAGTCACTCACCTCAAAATCATCACAAACTCTGGAGTCAGCTACTGATAAAGATAGTTTTAAGTTATCTGATTATTGTTTTGTGAGAAATCGCCTTTTGTTGACTACTTCACTTCCTGATCCAGAGGCAGAAGTGGGGCAAGCGATTCGCTTTTTTCATGAACTGTCCTTAGCTGATCAAAAAATAACGCTAGAAGCATTGACCCATTTCTTTAAGAATTTACACCAACATAAACCTGAAGCTGAGAGCTCCTATCGTCTTCATTTGAGTTTGTTGTTACAGCAGTGGTTAGAAGGTTTGGAAAAGCTCAACGAGCGGCAACTGCAATCCGTGGCAATCTGGCTGAGCCGCTATTGCTTGGATCCTGAAAAAGTTTTACCACGAGTGACGGCCAGCTTTTTAGCGGCCACTGAGGCGGCTGAGCTGGCAAAGCAGGATCCCAAACTTGTGGGTCGCAAGTCTCAACATCCTCAAAAGCTCAAACCAGAGAAAGTAATTTACTATGCTCGCTCCCATTGGATTATATTTATCTGGCCAACTCTGCTGGCTTGCCTACAACTTTTAGTTGCTTATCTGGAGTTGAATTTAACCCCCGTGGTTTTGTTGGCTTGGCTAGATGTGATGCTTAGCCCAACATTTTTGGCTTTATTTGTTATCTTGCCAATTCTTCTCTATCGAGCTATTGGATCCGTTTTCAAGTTGATTGCTCTGCTAGACCCAGTAAAGTGGTTAAGGACTTATCCCATAGCTATTGTCAGCACACTTGTCGTGATATTTTTAGGATTTTTGCCTGCTTTTTCAGTCCCCCCCATGTGGGTTTGGCCAATTATTTTGATCCTGATTTTTGTGGCATTTATTTTGCAATTTTATCAATCATCTTGTGCGTATAACAGATCCATTATGGCTTTAACCGACCAGGGAAGAATCTTAATTAAATCTGGGGAAATCACCCCTCAAGATCTAATCAACCCTCAATTAGAATCCTTCCGAGCTGATGAAATTACTGAGATCAAAATCTCTCAGGGATCCTGGCAAAAATTGGCTGATTTTGGTTCTGTTCGTATTATGGCCGAAATGCGAAGTAGCCTCACTTTGTATGCAGTGGCGAATCCCCAGCAATTCAAATTAACCTATCAAAAGCAAATTGCCAAACTCCGCCAAGAGAAACAGAATTTACAGATTTCCCAAACCATACAACGGGATCCCTGGATTAATCGGGAAATTGGTGTTAGCAATCGCTACCGTCTAGATTCCTTGATTGGTACGGGAGGCATGGGAAAAGTCTATAAGGCGTTCGATCAGGAATTGTATTTAACCGTTGCTGTCAAGTTTATGATGATTGATGGGCAACGGGATCCCGAAAGTCTAGGACGATTTGATCGAGAGATGAAAGCTTCCATCTATCTGCAAAACGATCGGGTGGTCAAAATACTTAACTCTGGGTTGATGACTCATCCTGAAACGGGTCAGGGATCCCTACCTTTTTTAGTGATGGAGTATATGGCAGCTCCAACCCTAGCCCAAGTTTTACAGCAACAGCCTAAATTTCCTGTGGCTCGCACCCTACATTTAATCAATGAGATGGCTTTGGCTTTGCAGACACTTCACCAGGGAGTTAATTTTCAAGGGAAGCACTTTACGTTTGTCCATCGGGATCTGAAACCTGCCAATATCTTTTTACTCTCCACTTCTGAAGAAAAAGAATCTATCAAGTTAGCTGATTTTGGGCTTGTTAAGATTCAGGGATCCCGCCAATTGGAAGATAACCCCGACGATCAAGGACGATTTATGGGAACTGCTCGCTATGCTGCCCCTGAACAATGTCAAGGGCGTGAAGAGATCGATGGGCGGGCAGATATCTATAGTTTGGGGGTGATCTTTTATGAAATGCTTTCGGGTACTAACCCGTTTGGGCTGACCTCTCAAGCAAATGCGACACAATATCTCTTTTCTCATTTGCAAAAACAGCCAATTCCCTTTCCCACTTATCTGAAAATCCCAGCGTCGGTTACCGCCATCGTGATGCGTTGTCTGAAAAAAAATCCACAAGAGCGATATAGCAGCGGCTCTCAACTGAGTGCTGATTTGCAAACCTGTCTCACCAACTTGGGCGGCTAATGTTTTGAGTATCAGTGGTCTTTAGTAACTGTAGATTTCAGAATCAGTATTCTAAGGCTGGGGGATCAGTAAACTACTTCGTAGTCTGCTTTTTCGGCACTATGTAGTTTCCAGTATTCTTCCGCAATCTTTTCGCTGCTGTATTTGGGATCCGCCCCATTAATCGTGCCACAGATGGTGATTGTACCCACTTTGATGGCGGTTTCGGCCAGGGCAGCGTGAAGAGCATTAGCTAACACACGGATCCCGGCTTTGCCGATGGAAAGGGAGACAAAATCGGGGTGAGGGTAGAGGGCGAACCCGCCTCCAGTGAATAGGATCGTTCCCTGATTGTGGGACTGCATAGCGGGCAATACCGCTTCTACCGCCACGATCGCCCCAGCCACATTGGCGCGAAAATCATTCACTAAGGTGTCAAAACCCGTTTGCAGAACACTTTCCATGCGGGGAACCGCAGCGTTGTAAACCAGCACGGAGGGATCCCCCAGTTGGCTTTTCAGGCTGCTAAAGGCGGCTGTCACCGCTAGGGGATCCCCAGCGTCCGCCACAAAAGAATGAGCCGAGTAGCCCAGGGCAGCTAGCTTCTCTTGATAGCCTTGCAACTTAGCGGCATCACGAGCCAGCATGGCAATGGCAAACCCTTCTCTGGCAAAGCGTTGAGCAATTGCCATACCATTGCCTTCACCCATGCCGACAATCACGCAAATCTTGGTCATTCTTGGTCGCTCCTCCCTAGATTTTGTGGATATTACTGGGCGCGAGTAAAGCGTTGCTCCACAAAGAGAAACTCTGACTCTCCCGGAAATTTGGCAAAGATGCGCTGTACATTGCGATCGGGGTCGAGGATCTCAAACTCAAACCGCAATTCCCGCTTCCGCCCACTGGGTTCGGATCCCAGCCCAGCCTCGGTACTCTCCCCAAGCATGGAAAATTTGTTAGGAGTTTCATCCCCGCGTCCGGCATAAACCATCTGCCCCGGCTCGAAGGTATCAACCGTTACTAACTCAAAGCGACCTTCCAGGTTGTTGTAGCCCAAAATGCCATCCCGTGCCGAGGGGTTGCCCGCAAATACCCCCCGCAGCTCTTCATAAATATACCGACCGTCCAAGATCTTGCGGCGGCTAGCTCGGAGATCCTTCGAGGTGATCGGCTCAGCGCCCGCCTCAGGATATACCAGCATTTCGACGGTCCACTCCCCCACCAACGGATCCAACCAGGTGTGCTTTTCTCCCGGCATGGCTAGGCGGGCAGAAGCAGGCATCTCTGAAGTTTGCCCCAACACAGGGGATCCCGTTATAGTCAGTGCCAAAAGATAGGCCACAATACTTCTTTTCATAGCGACATAACTCCAATTCAAAAACAGTCAATCAACGCAAGTAATGACTTAATGAAAGAAAAAATTATCTCAAGATCAAAGGAGTCAAAACGGGAGCCATTAACATTTCAAACTCAAGATTGGTGGCACTGACAATATTCTCGATGATTTTGACGTTTTGCAGCCGCATCACATGGGTTTCATCAAAGGTGATCACTCGCTGGGTAGCAGCCATCCCAAAAAAGTCTTTGGTATGTTGCTGAACCGATTGAAAGCGCACCACCACTCGCTCGTCAGTCGCAAATATATCCAGAATTTTCAGGGGTTCGACCTGAGGGAATGCCTCCCGAAAACTGCCAAAAACCTGCACATATTCTTCAATGCCATCAATCGGGCCACTGGGTTTTAAGCCCGTGAAGACTTGCACCCGATTATCCAAAACTTGGGGAGCAATACTAAGATTGCCGTGACCCAAATACCCCTCCACAAATTGACGCGCCACCTCTAGGTTAGTCCTTGTTTGTTCGGTCATGAATAGACTCCTAAAAATGAGGGAATAGTACTCCTCACCAACCCAAGAAAACTCAACAAACCAAATAATTGATCAAAGCGATGTAACAATTTCTATCTATTAACTAAATTAGTGACAGAATAGATATAAGTCAAATCGAACTTAACAATAAAATTCATCAATAAAATCAATACTAAGCTTACGCATGGAATCCATAGACTTAAGTTCTGTAGACCTGAACTTGCTAGTGGCCTTTGAAGCCCTCTTTACCGAACAGAGTGTGACGGCGGCGGCTCAACGGTTGCACATTGGGCAACCCGCCATGAGTGCGGCTCTGGCTAGGTTGCGCGTTTTGTTAGGAGATGAGTTGTTTGTGCGGGTGGGGCGGCAGATGAGACCCACTCCCAGAGCAACGGAGCTGGCTCCGGCTATTCGGCAAGCTCTCACCCAGATTCGTCAGCTTTTGACAACCAGCCAGCCGTTTGATCCGATCACCGCTCAACGCAATTTTGTCATCGGCAGTTCCGACTATTTCACCACCTGGCTCGCTCCCCACCTGATTCAAGCCAGCCAGGGATCCCAACGGGGGTTGACCTGGGAACTCACCCACTTTCATAAAGAGGAGGTGCCAGCCCTGTTAGAGCGGGGGGGGATTGATGTGGCGCTGGGCACTTTTACGGATTTACCATCGGGGATCCACCAGCAACCCTTGATCGAGGAGCGCCTGGTGGGCATCTGTCGCCCTGGACATCCCGCTTTGCACCCCAACCTCTCGGATGTGGAGTATGCCGCCATGCCCCATGCCCTGTTTACGCTGCGGCGGGATCGGGTCGGTGAGGTGGATCGGGTGTTGGCACAACGGCAGCTACGGCGGCGGATCGTCTTGACCACCTCCTATTTTTTGGTGCTGCCCTCGATGATGGCGGCTAGTGATTTGGTGTCCGCCGTGCCGTTGCATTTGGCACGACACTTTCAGGAGCAAGGGTTGGTAGAGCTGTTTGAGCTACCGGTGGCGACGGAGCCGTGGATGATCTCGCTGATCTGGAGTCGATTGCTGGATCAAGATCCCGCCCATCAATGGTTGCGTCAGTTGATCCAGCAATCGGTTACTCGTTTATCCGACTAAAATGGCAGCCTAGAGTTGTTTTTGAATTTGGTCAAAGATGGCTCCGTCATCAAAGAACTTTTCCTGAATAACATCCCATCCCTGCAAATCTTCCACAGTAAATAGTGTCTCAACCGGAGCAAATTTGTTTTGGAACCCTTCTAGTTCTTTTTCATCCACAGGACGAAACCCAACTGAAGCAAAGATCCGTTGGACTTCAGGAGTATAGAGATAGTTGACAAATGCCTCAGCTACTTCTCGCGTTCCTTTTTTATCAACCACGGCATCCACCACTGCGATTGGATTGTCAATGGAGATGTTGACTTTGGGGACAACGTAGGTCAATTTATCTCCATTTAGCTCCGCCAATAGCACCTCATTTTCATAGTTGATCAGAGCATCTCCCTGATTTTTCTTGACAAAAATATCAGTGGCTTCTCGAGCATCCCTCGGCAAAATCGGCACATTCTGATAAACCTGTGTGACAAATTCCTGCGCCTGGGCGTCATCTCCACCCGTTTGGGTGACGGATCCCCACAATCCCAGGAAATTCCAACGGGCACCACCGGAGGTTTTGGGGTTAGCCGTCACCACTCGAATTTCTGGTTTAGCCAGATCTGCCCAATCTTGGATCCCTTGGGGATTGCCATCGCGGGTTACAATCACCGCCACCGAACGGGTGATAATCCCGCCGTAGGGAACTTCTTCCTCCCATCCCTCATCGATTAAGCCTGCCTCTTCAATGCGTTGGGTATCAAGGGCCAGCGCCAATGCCACCACATCTGCCTCTAGCCCGTCGATCACGGCACGAGCCTGGGATCCCGATCCGCCATAACTGGTATCAATGGTTACTTGCTGTCCTGTCTTTTGTTTCCAGTCTTCCACGAATTTCGGAATGATCCGGTCATAGGCGGCTTTGGTCACAGCAAAAGAAACCAGGGTCAAATTCACCTCGTTTTCCTGGGCTTGGGCGATCAGAGAAAGGCTGGAATGGCTTCCCGTCAGCCCTAAGCCGATCACTAAGGCTCCACTAATTGCCCAAAAGCTCTGACGAATACCACGATTCCACAACGACGCTGGCATATGCTCCATCCTTAACAATGTTTCAGAAAAATGTTCAGACATGGCCGATAGAGGCTGGTTGATGGATCCACCCGCCCATTACCCCCCTTTTCCCCTGACAGCGGCTAGGTTGGGGTTGACAGGTCTAGATACTCCGGTAGCTCTATCGACTTACTGGTGTTTATATGAGTTTATGTGAATCTCATTTGCAGCGCAAGACAAATGTAGAATTTTTCTGTTTGAGGCAGACTGGAATCCTATGCTAAGTTGAGTTTGTGCTCTGCTCTAATGCGCTGACTGCCTTGGCCAGCTAAGGGATAGTTAGGATCGCCTGAGATAGCTTGGTGAAAGCATGGTTGCCGTTCTCGAAATCGGCTGGCATCAGACATAGGCATCAGAAATAATAGAGATACCTTTTGGCGACCAACCATGCGAAAGCGCGTCACGCTCATTTTTCCTCGCCACCTGGTGAATGTGCCCCTCACCTATCGCTTAGCCAAAGATTTTGATGTGGCGGCCAATATTGTGCGTGCTAGGGTGGCACCCGACGAGGTGGGAACCTTGGTAGTGGAACTTTCTGGGGATATTGATCAGGTGGAAGCCAGCCTAGAATGGGCACGTTCCCTGGGCATTGAAGTCGCCGAACGTACCCGCGAGATTCAAATTGACCCAGAGCGCTGTGTGGATTGTGGGTTATGCACGGGGGTTTGCCCTACCGAGGCTCTGCGTATTCATCCCCCCGACTGGAAGCTGGAGTTTCTGCGGAATCGCTGTGTGATTTGTGAGCAGTGCATTCCCAGTTGCCCAGTCATGGCGATTTCCTTGGGATCCCCGATAGCGCTCTAGATTGGCGCTAACACTCTGTATATGGATAGGTTTGAAATGATTGAATCTCTCGATCACCTCGTTCTAACCGTCAGCAATCTGAGAGCTACTCTTGACTTCTACACCCATGTGATGGGGATGGAAGTGATAACGTTCGGACAAGAACAGGGGGAAGGCAGAAAAGCCCTCCGGTTTGGGCAACAAAAAATGAATCTACATGAACAAGGCAAGGAATGGGATCCAAAAGCAGCCCATCCCCTACCCGGTTCAGCGGATCTCTGCTTTATCACCCAACAACCTTTATCGTCGGTGATGGCGGATCTAGAGAGAAAGGGAGTTGCTGTACTGCTAGGCCCCGTCATGCGAACCGGAGCAATGGGAGTAATGGGATCCATTTATTTTCGGGATCCCGATGGCAACCTGATCGAACTGGCTAATTATTCCCATGGGGGATAGGGTTGCTATTCTGACTGGTTGTTCTGAAGCATTGTGTTAACCCAAACCTTGAGAGGGGCTATCATCCACCTTTTATCAAGCGGTCATCGGGATGGCTTAGGCTAAAAATCGACCGGACTTCCCCCCCACTTTTTCCCGCAGATGGATCCCCTCGATGCGGATCGTCTTTTCCAGCGCTTTAGCCATGTCATAAAGGGTGAGAGCGGCCACTGATACAGCGGTGAGCGCCTCCATTTCTACTCCTGTGGCCGCCGTGGTTTTGACCGTAGCCACAATCTGATACCCCGGTAAATCTTTATCCGCCTCGATTGCCACTTGGATCCCGGTCAGGGGTAGCGGGTGGCAGAGGGGAATCAATTCCGAGGTGCGCTTTGCTGCCATGATCCCCGCTAGGCGGGCGGTTTCCACGACATTGCCCTTAGTAGTCTGTCCGGCGGTGATGGCGGCGAGGGTGTCTGCCTGCATGCGCACCTGTCCGATAGCCGTCGCTTGGCGAAAGCTGGGGGACTTGTCCGTTACATCCACCATCTGAACGTGGCCGGCTTCATCCAGATGGCTTAGTCCCACCTCACCCACTAGTAACGCACCCAGGTATAGGCGGCATCCGACAGCACCGGCACCTCGGCATAACGACCGCGCCCACTCTGCACTACCGCAAAAAGGCTAACCCCCACAATGCCCAAAAAGACGGTTGTCGCAACGGTTTGTAAGAGTAAACCGAGGGGTAATCCCGCAAAGATACTAGCCACTAGTTGCATGAGAATGCCGGCCAAAAACACAACAATATCCAGCAAGAGAGCTTGCATGGTGTTGAAGCGAATGAAATGGGCAATGCGGGTGTTGCGAATCACCAAAAATAACAGCAGAAAAAAGACCAGCAGGGATCCCATGCCTGTGGCTAAGGGCAGCAGGCGAAACAAAGGGGAAAACAACACCGCCAAAACAGGAATCGTCTGAAAGAGGGAAGCCCCAAAAGGAATGACTGCCAAGATCGGCAGCAGATAAGGCAAAGCTCCAAAAATGCGATGGTTGGGTTGAATATCGCCGCGCCAAGTCATGACTGGTTGATCCCTTTGTCGATAGTGTGCCGGATCCTTCTCAGGAGATGGGATTATTCTAGCCCTTCCGCTCGGTGCCTCACCAATACTCAAGCCCGTAGTAGCTGATGGCCTGCAAAATCCCCCAAAATTCTCACCTCTGGCTCCAGCAAGAGCGACCATTGGCGAAAAACTTGCTCCTGAATGTGGCGGATCAAATGATGCACATCCATGGCGGAGGCTTGATCGAGGTTAAGAATAAAGTTGGCATGACGCTCCGCCACTTGGGCGCGACCAATTTGATGTCCTTTCAGACCAGCCTGCTCGATCAACCAACCTGCCGTGTGGGATTGAGGATTGCGAAAAACACTGCCACAACTGGGCAAGTCATAGGGCTGAGAACGGCGGCGTTGCTCCCAGTTGGCCTGGGTGTGCGCCCATATCGCTGTCGGATCCCCAGTGGGGTGTAGCTGAAAGTAGGCTCCCGTCACCACCCAAGAGCGCCCCTGCAAAAGCGAATAACGGTAGCCAAAAGCTAGCTCTGGCACCGATAGAGTGCGCAGGTGATGATCATCATCCAAGACCGTCACCTCGGTTAGGGTGTCGGCGGTGGCCCAGCCGTGGGCACCCGCATTCATCACGACGGCTCCCCCCACGCTGCCAGGGATCCCAATCCCCCATTCCAGGCCGCTCCAACCCTGCTGAGCTGCCAGCCGCACCACTTTGACTAAAGGTTCTCCGGCGGCAGCCCACAACCGTCCCTCTCCCAAAATCCGAATGCCATGTAGCTTGCGGGTGTTGAGCACCACCCCCCCTAAGCCGCTGTCACTGATCAACAGGTTACTGCCTGCCCCCAATACCGTCACCGGCATCCCCTGCTCGTCGGCCCAGCCCAAAAGTTGTTGAAGATCCGCAAGGGTACGGGGTTCGCCATACCATTCCGCCAGCCCTCCCACCCGAAACGTCGTCAAGGGAGCCAGATAAACATCTCGGCGCAATAACCCCTGTCCCTCTCTGCCCAGTAGAGGATCCCCCCGCTCAGGGGAGGCAGGAGATTGTGGCTGATCCATCGAGATCATGACACCAACACCTCGGCGGTAGGCACTAAAGAGGCTTCTCGCTTTTGTGAATATGCTTTGATTGTGGCGGGAATTTGTTGATTGAGATCACCAGCCCCCAAAAAGATCACTACATCTTCTGGTTGTAGGCGACTGGCTAACGACTCCCCCAAATTAGCCAAAACAGGCTCGTAATACACCTCCCCATGCCACTGGGAAATGGCCGCCGCCAGCTTGAGGCTGCCACTCTGGGCGGGATCCACCTCTCCGGCTGCGTAGGTAGGGGTGATCACTACCACATCCGCCTGCTCAAACGCATGAACAAAGTCGTGAAACAGAGAAGCAAGCCGACTATGGCGATGGGGCTGAAAAACCGCGACCACCCGCCGTTGTTGCAGACGAGCCGCCGTTAACGTGGCCTGAATTTCACTGGGATGATGGGCGTAGTCATCGATGAAGACCACCTCCCCCACCTGCCCTTTGCGTTCAAAGCGGCGATGGGCACCCACAAATTCTGCCAAAGCTTGGGCAATCAAGGGGAATGGTAAGCCCAGATGCCGACCCACCGCTACTGCTGCCAGTGCATTACTGAGGTTATGGGATCCCAACACCTGCAAAGATAGGTGCCCTAGATGACTGCCTTGCTCCCAGATCTCCGCCTGCGTACCCGCTGGAGAATAAACGATCTGCTTGGCTTGATAGGCCGCTTGGGGGTGATCGGCGATACTATAGCCCAACCCCACTGGCAAGTGAGCCGCCACATTCGGACAATCGAGGGAAGCCACGACCACCTGACACTGCTGGGCGTAGTGCTGAAAAGCCATGATCACCTGCTCCAGACTGGTATAGTGATCGGGGTGATCCAGTTCGATATTGGTGATCACGCCAATCTGGGGATAGAGGTGTACCAGCGATCCATCCGATTCATCCACCTCCGCCACCCAATACTCCCCTTGACCAAGTCGGGCATTGCCCCCCCACGCATCCACCTCACCCCCAATGATCAAGGTGGGATCCCAACCTGCCTTCAGCAACATATAGCCAATCATGCTACTGGTGGTGGTCTTGCCGTGGGTGCCGGCTACGCCGATGCTGGGGCGATCATTAAAAATTTTGGCCAGCAAATCGGCTCGATGATAAATCTGTAACCCGCGAGCCAGTGCGGCGGCAATTTCTGGGTTGTTGGTGCGAATGGCGCTGGAGTAGATGACCTGGGGATCCCCTTGCAAATGCTCAGCAGCATGGCCTTGATAGATGTCAACCCCCAAAGATTGCAATTGGTCGGTACGAGCATTGCGGGAGAGATCGGAGCCAGCCACCTGATGGCCTTGCTTGACCAAAATATGGGCTAGGGCGGACATGCCGACACCGCCAATCCCGATGAAATGATAGGATCCCGGCCTTGAGGCATCTTGGGTACTCACTCGCGCTCACTCCTGACACCACACCTAATATCAGGGCACATAATACCAATAAATGCCTATGGGCGGTAGATTATCCGGTTGCTTTTGCGGAGCTAGGGCAACTCATAACAGGTGGTTTTGTCCCATTGACTCTGCTTTAATCAGACAATTTTTCTAAACTTGCGCGCGCTTGGTTGGCCACCTGCTCCATGGGATCCGCCGCTAATCGCTGTAGGCCAGGGCGAACCTGCTCCCCACCAATTCGTGCCAAGGCCAAGCCAATCCGGTAACGCAACTGCCAGTCGTCCGCCCCAATAAATTTCTCCAAGACGGGGATGGCGCGGGGATCGGCGAGATCCCCCAGGGCGGCGGCGGCGGCGGTGCGAATCAAGTCACTCCCTTGATCTAGGGCTTGCATGAGGGTTTCCACCGCTTCAGGGTTTCCCAACTCCCCCAACGCCGCCACAATGCTAAACTGCACCAACCACTCGCTTTCCCGCTGATAGGCTTCTAGTAAGTCGGTCAGGGCTTGCGGCTGTTTGAGATCCCCCAAGGCGGCGGCGGCGGCGGCGCGCACATCAAACTCAGGATCCTCTTTCAGGGATTGCTGCAACAAGGCCAAGGCGGCACTGGGATCCCCCAACGTCAGGGTTCCGATTTGGCTGATGGCGGCATAACGCACCCTGGCATTATTGTCGCGGGCGGCTTTGACCAACAAGTCAAAACCAACATCCGGATGGAGATAGCGGGTTTGGTTGACCGCACGCAGCCGATCCCCTAAATCTTGAGAGTCTAGGAGATCGGCCACATCGCCGGGGGTAAGACTGGCTGAACCAGAGCTAAAACTCATATCAAGGTCTCCGTAGGGGGTCTTTGCAAGGGATCCATCAAAACTGCCAGCCGAGAACCAGGGTGATAGCAATCCTCAAAAAACGAATGCTATCATTTTTAGGCAGTGCCTACTTTTCCCAATCTTATGCCTTTGTTGCAAGCCCTCAAGCAGGAGATCATCAGCGAGTATCAAGTCCACGAAACCGACACCGGATCCTCGGATGTGCAAGTGGCGCTTTTAACCAACCGCATCAATCAGTTGAGCCAGCACCTCCAAAAAAACCCCAAAGACTTTAATTCTCGGCGGGGACTCCTGATCATGATCGGCAAGCGCAAGCGCCTTCTCGACTATATTGCCGCTCACTCCCCACAACGGTTCCGCGAGATTACCTCCCGCCTCAATATCCGTGTGAAGAAATAACCCATGCCGGCTCGTCAGTCTGGAGACAAGCGCAAAAAGGCACCAAGGGGTAAGCTACGCCCATCCTCAACCCAAGCAAACGCTTCTCCCAGCCAATCCACGCCGCGCTCTTCCCCCTCGTCCCTGCCTGCGGAAGAGCGATCCAACTATATTCCGCCGGAGGTCAGCCAGCGGATGATTCGGCGTGTCGTCTGGTTTTGCGGGATCCCGACGCTACTGGGGGTGAGCAGCTTTGGGGTGAACTATTACCTGCTGGTGAATCACATCGTTACCCTTCCCCCCGCCTTTACCTTTGTGGAAACCCTGGCACTGTTTGGTCTGGGGTTTGTGGGTATTAGTTATGGGGTGCTCTCCGCCTCCTGGGATCCCCAACCGGGATCCCGGTTGGGTTGGTCGGAGTTTCGGCAAAATCTGGGGCTGACCATCAACCAGTGGCTGCAACCCAGGGGTTCGGTCAGCCATCAACCGGATCCGACAGACTCAACCTCAACAGGAGACTCGGAACCATGATTGTAGTCATGCAAGTGGGTACACCCATGCAGGCGGTGGAACAACTCAGCCAGCAATTTAGTGAGATGGGCTTGGTTCCCGAAAAGATTATTGGCAAACATAAGATCGTGATTGGCTTGGTGGGAGATACGGCCAATCTCGATGAGAGCACCATTCAGCAATACAGCCCCTTTATTGAGCAAGTGTTGCGGGTTGAGAAAAAGTTTAAGCGAGCCAGCTTAGAGTTTCGCCACGGCGAGCCAACTACCGTCACCGTCGAGACGCCGCGTGGAGCCGTTCAGTTTGGGCAACTGCATCCGCTTGTCGTGATGGCAGGACCTTGCTCCGTGGAAAACCACGAGATGATCGTAGCGACAGCTCAGCATGTGGCGGCAGCGGGCGCGCAACTGTTGCGGGGGGGAGCCTACAAACCCCGCACCTCACCCTACGATTTTCAAGGACATGGCGAAAGTGCTCTCGATCTGTTGCTGGCTGCCCGCCAAGCCAGTGGTTTGGGCATTATCACCGAGGTGATGGATACGGCGGATGTGGATAAGATTGCTGCCGTTGCGGACATTTTGCAGGTGGGAGCGCGCAATATGCAGAATTTTGCCCTGTTGCGGCGGGTAGGATCCCAGCCCAAACCAGTATTGCTGAAGCGAGGACCAGCCGCGACGATCACCGAGTGGCTGATGGCAGCGGAATACATTCTAGCGGCGGGCAACTCCCAGGTTTTGTTGTGTGAACGGGGCATTCGCACCTTTGACTCGGAATACACCCGCAATACCCTCGACCTCTCGACCATTCCGGTGTTGCGCTCCCTCACCCACCTGCCCATTGTCATTGACCCCAGCCACGGCACAGGCAAATCTCAGTGGGTGCCCTCCATGAGCAAAGCCGCTCTTGCCGCCGGAGCGGATGCCCTATTGGTGGAGGTTCACCCTAACCCTGCCAAAGCCCTCTCGGATGGCCCGCAATCCCTCACCTTTGCCAAATTTGATGAGCTGATGGGAGATTTGTCTCACCTAGGGCAAGCCTTGGGTCGCTGGCCGCTAGCGGCTCCTCTGGTGGCTTCCCTCTAACTTGGCTGTGACTGATTTGCCGCCTGGAGTGGGCTGTTGGTCACGGCGACGGGCGACCATCCGCATCGCTAGTGCCTCTCTGCTGGCGGGGTTATCCCCCACCTTGGCTGAAAGCAAAGTTATTGGGCTAGCGCCGGAAGATTTTGCTGTCATCCTAAACTTGCGGACCGGATGGATAGATCAGATCTGGCATCCCCAGCAATTGGATCGTCGGCAAGCCCCTCCCGCCTCCCTCGCTAAGTTAGTGACTGCGGCTATCGCTTTGGAGTCTGGCCTTACCAATCCCGCCCGCCGCATTCCCTGTCCCGGTTGGTTTCAGCCCCCAGGATCTCCGTCCACACAGCGCTTAGCCTGTTGGGATCATCGCGGTCATGGATCCCTCAATCTGGTGGAGGCACTGGCTCACTCTTGTAACGTACATTTCTATACGCTAGGCCGAGAGTTGGGGCGGCAACGACTCTGGCAAGGATTAGAGCAGTTTGGCCTGGGGAATGGAGACTATTCAGGCCAAGCCCCGTTGCTGGCGGTGGGGGAGGATCCGCATCTACAGGTGAATGGATGGCAATTGCTGCGGCTGATCGCCCTGATTGCCCGTCAAGGCCAAGGGATCCCTGAGGGAGATATCACCTTCCCTTCCCTTCCACTAGCCGACTCCATTTGGCAAACTCTGACGGCAGGGATGGTAGCTGCCACTCAGATCGGGACGGCTCAGGGGATTGGGGACTCTGGACAGGCGATTGCCGTCAAAACGGGGACATCAGCGCGGCTGGCTCATCCACAGTGGGCAGAAGACTTTCAAGCTTGGTTAGGGGCTTTTTGGCCGGCTCAGGATCCCTTATGGGCGATGCTTCTCTATCTGCATCGGGGCAAAGCCTACCAAGGAGGCATTGGGTTGGCGCGCCAGATCATCACCGCCCAATCCAACTAGCCCTCCCTTAAAAAACTATCCGCTCCCAATCCGAGTCGCCAAAGGGGGCAAAGCAGGGAGAGGGAGCGGTCTAGCGGGTCAACAAAGTTGAAACCAGACTGCCGGGAGGAAACCCCAGTCGGGCAAACCTTGAAGCCACATCAGCGTCCTGAAGGGTCTAGGCTTTGTCTCAACTAGAGAACAGCCCCGGCGCACAGCCGATTCAATTCAACGTGATGACCCTGACGTTTACTACTATCTTGCATCCACAAGTCTCCCTTACTAAACGACCCTACGAGATTAGCACAACCGAACACCAGACTCAGCCCTGGATAAGCTTTCCTTGGCGAATTTGCTAAAGATCCTAGTTATGCTTATAGGCAACCATCCGATGCGGCTCACAAGAGGAGTTCCGGTGACTAGTCAACCTTCTATCTCTGATACCCAGGGTGAACGCAAGCAAGTCCGGCATGTCATGGTGATTGACGATAACAAAGGACGGCGCACGATCTCTCTGGAAGCTGCCACCTACTCAATTGGCCGGGATCCCAGTAACGGTATTGTTCTCAACTCCAGTTTTGCCTCCCGCCAACATGCCATCCTGTTGCGAGTCCCCATTCCAGGGGCTAACGCCTACTTATTTCGGATTATTGATGGCAATTTGCAGGGCAAGCGCAGCACCAACGGCATTACCGTGAATGGGCAACGCTGCTATTCCCATGACCTCAGCCACGGCGACATCATCATCTTTAGCAGCGATGTGACCGCGGGCTATTATGTCAGCGCCAACCTCTCTAACGAAGAATTTGCCCGTTATACCGAGAAAGTGGATTTTCGCAGTGCCAAATTTCAATCCAGTGATCCCCATCAAACCAGCTTTGAGCGCCTGCCGCCCCGGCTACAAAACTGAGGGGAATTTCCTGGCCTGACTTGCCCTCCACTCCGTCACCTCCGATGATAGAAGAGGGATCCCTTGTGGCTATTTTCATCCAGAAGGTTGAGTTTGGCAGGGCAAATGGGCAAGCTAGGCTTTATCCCGTTCCCGTCTTCAACCAGAGCTAGCCCGTGACTGGATGCTCTCGTTCCGCAAGCTACGACTACCGCAAGCGTATGGTGTAGGTGAGACATGGGTAGGTTTGGCATAGTCAGCGATCCTGGCGACCCCGCTGCACGTATCTTTCAAGAGACATGGTGTGGAAGGGATCCCTGGCAAGGAGGTGAGCGATGAAGCGTGTTTTAGTGGTGGATGATGATCCGATTTCCTTAAAAGTTTTGAGTCGGCACCTAGCCCAACACGGTTACCGAGTTTGTACGGGGGTGTCAGGGGTGGAAGGATTGAAGCTGTTTGGGCAAGAGACGCCTGATGTGGTGGTGTCGGATGTGATGATGCCCGATATGGATGGCTTCGAGTTTTGCCATCAATTGCGCCAACAACGGGGGGGGGAACTGGTTCCTTTCATCTTTTTGTCTTCTCGTGGAGAGGTGGAAGATCGGGTGCAGGGGTATGAGTGGGGAGCCGATGACTATATGATCAAGCCCGTGGAACCACGGGAATTAGTCGCTAAAATTGAATCTCAAATTGAACGTTCGCGGCGGATGCAAGCGGAGATCCTGCGGTTAATTCAAAAGCAGCCGGAACCGGTGGCCGTAGTTAGCCCTCCTCAGCCCGTCGATCTGCCCCTGACGGCGGCGGAAGAGCGGGTGTTTCGAGAAGTGATCCGCGGAGCCACCAACAAACAAATTGGTGAGAAACTCTATATCAGTCCCCGCACCGTGCAAACCCATCTGACCAACATTTTGAGCAAGCTCTCCCTAGAAAATCGTGCCCAACTGGTGCGTTTTGCTTTTGAACAGGGCTATTCGCGGGGAGAGGTGGAATCCCCCTAGAAGCCGGGATCCCCATCTTCCTGCCTACGCGAAGGTCTCTGAGAAAAACGCTACTGCCTCCCGTAGGCTGGCCAAAAAGGTATCGATATCCGCCAGGGTGTTGTAAAGATAAACACTGGCTCTGGCGGTAGATGGCACCTGCAAATAGCGGTGGAGGGGTTGGGTGCAGTGGTGTCCAGCGCGAATGGCGATCCCCGCTTGATCGAGTAAGGTCGAAAGATCGTGGGGGTGAATGGCGGCGGCGGAGAAACTGACCAAACCGGAGCGATGCTGCCGCGATCCATAGACGGTGATCCCAGGAATCTCCTGGATCCCTTGCAGTAAATGGTGGGTCAGGGCTTGTTCGTGGGCATGAATTCGTTCCAGGCCAATCGTTTGTAAATAATCCACCGCCGCCCCTAGCCCGACCGCTTGGGCAATCGCCGGAGTGCCGGCTTCAAACTTGTGGGGCACATCAGCATAGGTGGCGTGATCCAAAAAGACATCCGCGATCATCTCTCCTCCCCCCAAAAAGGGCGGCATCGATCTCAGGAGATCGAGCTTGCCATAAAGGCAGCCAATCCCCGTTGGGCCACACATTTTGTGACCGGAAAAAACCAGCCAATCACAGTCCATCTGCTGCACATTCACCGCCATGTGGGGAATACTTTGGCAGGCATCCACCAACACTTTCGCGCCGTAGTGGTGGGCTTTAGCGATGATCGTTTCCACTGGATTAATGGATCCCAGCATGTTAGAGACATGCACGACGGCGACCAGTTTGGTTCGGTCATGCAGCAGCGAAGCAAACTGATCGAGATCTAAGTTGCCCTGGCTATCTAACTCAATAAACCGCAAAATGGCTCCCGTTTTCCGGGCAATCAGTTGCCAGGGAATCAGATTGCTGTGGTGCTCCATCACCGACAAAATGATCTCGTCCCCCGCCTGTAGGCTAGACAAACCCCAGCTATAGGCCACCAAATTGATGGCTTCGCTGGCATTGCGGGTATAGATGATCTGCTGGGGAGATGCTGCGCCGATCAAGCTGGCAATTTTTTGCCTGGCTCCTTCATAGGCATCGGTGGCTTCATTACTGAGGGTATGTACTCCCCGATGCACGTTGGCGTTGGAGTGACGGTAGTAATGATTCAGGGCATCCAGGACGGCTTGGGGTTTTTGGGAGGTGGCCGCATTATCCAAGTAGACGAGCGGATGACCATGTACCTGCCGCTGCAAAATCGGAAAGTCACTCCGCACCTCTAGCGCTAGATCATCGGTGGAAGGAGTGAAAGGAGCAGTCAGAGTGGAAGTCATGGGGAGGGATCCAAGTGGGCTTCTATGCTTCAGTATGGCACTTGACGTGGATTCTGTAGTGTAGCTAACGGGGAGGATCCTGCTGCTACCCGCCACGGTTGTCAGGGATCCCTAAATTGTCAACTAAGCTAGAAGTGATGCCTTTTTTCTGCCTCGATGTTTGTTATCTATGGGTCGTTCTAAACCTTCTCCACCGGATCGCGCCAAAACCCTGCTTCGGCAAAGTCAGCCGCTGCTGCTGGAGGTTTTCACCGAGGCTCGCCTCCTTTTCAAGCGTTGGGATAGCCACCTGGATCGGATGATCCGGCAACGGGGCATGAAGGTGGATGCGTCGGTTCCGAAAGTTCTGATTTATGTGTTGCTAGCGGTTGTGATTTTGCTGATTCCACCCCTAACCCTTGTGGTGGTGATCGTGGGCTTAACTTGGTTTGCCATCCGCCTGATCAGCAAGCAGCAGCAGCAACAACAGGCAAACCGCTATCAACGGCAGCGCCAATATTTGACGAAGGGGGAAGCGGAGGAAGATCCTTAAATCGGGGATTTGGGATAGCGAGCTTTGGTCACAATGATGATGCTAATCAGCAGAATGGTAACGGTGTTGGCAACCGTAATCGCCAGATCGTGGCGCAATATTCCATAGATATCCCACATGACAATCCCCACCCCAAATAGGAGTAAATAAGGCCAGGAAAAATCCTCAGCACTGCGGCTTTGCCAGGTTTTGCGAGCTTGCGGAAAGAAGCTGGCGGTGGTTAAACAGCCCGCCAATAGACCGATCCAACTGGTGACATCGTTCATGGTCGTCCTCTTGAAATCCCCTTAGTCTTTTTGAAATCCTCGCAGGCAATGCTCATTAGCGGTCAAACCTCGCCCTTGTAAGAGTACCCAAAACCCACCCAATCCCAGGGGATCCATCAGGCTATGCAGGCGATGTCGCCGCTGCCAAATCTCTCCTAAGGGCTGATGGGAAGAATGACTTAACTGGGCTATGCGATCTAGTAACCCCAGATGGGCTAAAAAGCTATCTTGCTTGACCAATCCCAGAGGGCGCAACCCATAGTGCTCTCCATAGCGCTGAAGGGCGGTGAAATCGACATGGGCGGTGAGATCTTGGGATCCCATTTGCTGATAGTAATCGGTGTGGGTGGTATGTTGGCGATAACAGAGCAGGCTGCCCTGGCTGCGACTGGGATGGTAGTAGCGCTCGGCAGAATAACCATAATCAATGGTCAGCAGATATCCTCTGGACAGCTTGGCTGCCACCTGCCTTAGCCAGTCTCTCACACCAAGATTCACCTCCGTATGATAGCCATCAGGGTAGATGGGATCCGTCAGATCCATGCCGATTATTGGCCAATGTTCCATTAACTCAGGTGTCGAGGGATCCCCCGTCACCTCCTGCCAGCTTCCCTGTTCGTCTAGGGTGAGATAGATTTCTTGCACCTGACCGGACTGCACCACCAGCCGATGCACAGGAAAAGCATCCACCAATTCGTTAGCAAAAAAACACCCCGTCACCGACTGATCGGGTAAATCCTCCCAATCCAACCAACGCACCTGGGAAAACCCAGCCAGTCGCTCCTCCTGCTGGGGTCGCCAAGCCGCCGATTTTTCCAGGATCCCGTAGGCAATCCCCTCGGCAAACTCAGGATGGTGTCCCTCCAAATAGGTGAGAATATCCGCCGCCAGCTTGCCGGAGGCGGATCCCATCTCGATCAGGCTAAAGGGGCGCGGGCACCCCAAAACCTGCCACATCTCAAGTAGTTGTTCCGCTAATAACTCACCAAAGTCACTGGTCAGCTCAGGGGCTGTCAAAAAATCTCCCTGACGGGTGATCTTCACCTGCCCAGACGTGTAGTAGCCATAATCGGGGTGGTAGAGGAGCGCCTCCATCACCTGGGCAAACGTCAAGCGCTGATGCTCCATCACCTGTGAGCGCAGCCAAGTCGCTAAATCCCCCTCAACAGAGGAGATGAGGGAAGAGGACATCAGGGATCCCTCTCAAGGATGACAACTTAATAGGCATCCTGTAACTCGTAAAAGTCAGGGGTGATATAGTCTTTACGCATCGGCCACCCTACCCAATCTTCCGGCATCAAAATGCGCTTCAGGTTGGGATGTCCCTCATAGATAATGCCGTACATATCATAGGATTCCCGTTCCTGCCAGTCGGCAGATTTCCAGATCCAATAGACGGAGGGCAGACGGGGATCCTGGCGGGGTACGCTCACCTTAACCCGTACTTCGGCGGGACGATCTGCCTGATCCGTGACTTTGATCAGGTGCAGGACGCTCACCAACGGTTGCCCTGCTCCCAAATCGTAGGCACATTGGTATTGTAAATAATTAAATCCATAGGCATAGAGGGCGGTGCAGAGGGGCAGCAAAAACTCCCGTTCTACCCCCAAAACCTCCACTTCCGCGTGATCTCGCCCCAAAACCTCGTGGTCAAAGCCATTCTCAACAAGAAACTGAGAAACTGGCCCCCGCTCCACCGTGGCTACTGCGGCGGAAGTAGACTCCGCTGGTTCTGGCTGTTGGGGGTCGGTAGTGGTGGTCATCTCAGTTGCCTCCCCGCAGCGCTTTCACTTCTTCAGGGGAGAGCCGCAAATCGGCAGTCTGGAGCGCGGGAGGAACGGGTAAGCCAATGGCTGCCGCCAATTCGGGAGGAGGCGCTTGCCGAGATTCACTCTCCAAATATTCCCCGGTCAGGATTTCCGGTACAGCTTGCATGCTGTGGCTAACGGTGTGATAGCGGTGGGTGGGCAAAAGGTAGCTGCGTTCCCGCATATCTTCCGCCGCAATTTTTTTCCGCAGCTTGACGATGGCATCCATGATTGCCTCGGGGCGGGGTGGGCAACCGGGGATATAGACATCCACAGGGATTAACTTATCCACACCTCGCACGGCGGTATAGGAGTCAGAACTAAACATACCCCCCGTGATGGTGCAGGCTCCCATGGCGATTACATATTTGGGTTCTGGCATCTGTTGATAAAGCTTGACAAGGGCGGGAGCCATTTTCATGGTCACGGTTCCCGCCGTGATGATCAGATCAGCCTGTCGGGGGGAAGAACGGGGCAATAACCCAAACCGATCAAAATCGAAGCGGGATCCGATCATGGCGGCAAACTCAATGAAGCAGCAGGCGGTGCCGTAGAGCAACGGCCACAGACTAGACATCTTGGCCCAATTGTAGAGGTCATTGACCGTCGTCAAAACGACATTGTTGGAGAGATCGGAGGTAACCTGGGGAGCCAGCGGCGGAAACATCAACTCAGGCGGTGCTGCTTGGGCGGCGGTTGGGGCTGTCAAATTATCATTCATGACCATTCCAATGCTCCTTTTCTCCATGCATAGACCAGACCCACCACCAAAATGGCGATAAAGATGAGGGCTTCTACAAACGCTAACAAGCCTAACCGATGAAATGCCACCGCCCAGGGATAAAGAAAGACCGTTTCCACATCAAAGATGACAAAAACAAGGGCAAACATGTAGTAGCGAATGTTGAACTGAATCCAAGCTTGTCCGAAGGGATCAATGCCCGATTCGTAGGTGCTGCGGCGTAAGGCTCCGCGACGGCTGGGAGCCAGCAAGGCTGAAGCAACCAAAGCCGCCACCGGTAACAAAGCGCACAACAGCAGGAAAACCAAAAAGTAATCGTAACCGGTCAGGACAAACACAGGGTGCTCAACAATAAGTTACGCTCTCAGCATACCGTGATTTTTTGGCTTCACCGCACTTCCCCAGCCCTGATCCGGGGGATCTCAGGATTGAAAAATCAGATGGTAGGGATAGGCAGAATGGGGGGAGGGATCCCTAGTTGAGGAGACCTAACCATTCCGCCAAAAATGGGGGGAGCGGCAGGATAATCATCACCAAAAAGGTGAGAATCAGTAATCCCAGCAGGTCGCGTCCTTCGTTGAGTTCAGTGACATCGTTGAGGGTGGGTTCATCGGCACTGGAGATAAAAAACAATAAAAGCGCCCACAGCAATAGCCAGGGCTGCACGGTCAGCGCCAAGAGTAATACCAGCAGGCGGGTTACCCGTCCCACATTCGCCCCCACCTGTTGTCCATAGACGGCATGAACAATATGTCCACCATCCAGTTGACCAATCGGCATCAGATTGAGGGCAATCACCAACAACCCCAGCCATCCGGCAAAAGCGAGGGGATGCAGTTGAATAACATAGCCCGGAACAAGGGTGGATCCCATGATCAGGCGAGCCAGTACCCCCAGCAACAGAGAGAACTTAGGATCCATGGTTTGGAAGATGAGCAAGTTGGGCTGGTTGGGTTCGGTTGGCGGGGCGATTTCCGTTTCGGAGAGGCTTAACCCCACCCCCAACATCAGGAGAGCTACGATTCCTCCAGCCAATGGACCAGCCACCCCCAGATCAAAGAGCGCCTTGCGGTGGGGAACGGGTTCTTTAATCTGGACAAAAGCTCCGAAGGTACCCAGGGCAAAGGGAATAGGGATGAAATAGGGCAGGGACGTTTGGATGCGATAGCGACGAGCCATCCAGTAGCGAGCCAGTTCATGGGATCCCAGAATGGCCACGATGGCGAGGGCATAGGGGAGGCCAACCAGCAGATGTTGGGGGGCTAAGACAAACTGGAGGGGCAACAGTTGCGCCGGATCTACTCCGGCGGCAAAGGCTCCGGCACTGAGGGTGCAATAGACCGTACAGAGCAGCAGCGTTATCGCCAGACCGGGCTGCTCAGCCGTTGTGGAGGGGTCGCGGCGAGCGGCGGGGTTGGGCACTAGGGCAAAAAAGGGCTTTCCGGCAAATCCCTCTTGCAAAACCACCAAGAAGCGATTGCCGAAGGTCTGTTCTACATTGGCGCGCACCAGATCATAGGCTTCGCTGGCATCCACCCGCAGATTGCCCCGACAGATGATGGCTTGGGGGCGATATTCCACATTCTGCAAATAAAAAACATTCCACGGAAAGCAGCCACTCAAATGTTCGCGGGGAACTTCGGAAATGGGGGTATGGTTGAGGGCGGCAGCCATAGCAGGGCTAGTGGGAGGGATAGGGTAAACCGATGGCTGTGCTGATGGGGAGGGCTGAGCCTCTGGGGATGGGGTCGGTGCTCCCATCGTTTGCTGTTTGGCACGGCGCAGCAACAGCACCACCACCACGTAGGATCCGAAAAAAAGGATTAACTTTAGCCAGGCAGGCAAGTCATAGGCAAACACCTGCTTACTCACCACCACAGCACTGGGAGGGGTGATCATGACCATCCACAGGAGTTTCCAGGGAAGTGTGGGGAGGCGGGTGAGCGTCCAGCGCAGGAGAATGTAAAATCCCCAGCCAACTAGGGCAAGAAGAATCCAGTCTGCCATGCGTGCGGTTTGTCCTTCGAGATGGGCAAAAGCCAGTCAGCACTCACCCTCCCTAGGATCAAGGGGAGGCTCTACCCTTCCCTATGAGCAAGCTAGCTAGCCCATCCATTCTACTGCACCACCTGAGCTAGCCAAAACCACCTCTGGGTAGTCCTTTCTGGACAGCAGGGTAGGGTGAGCGTTTAGGTAATTACGGTGGGATCCGGACGTCCGGTGCGTTCCCGAATTTGCGCCAGATGATCGGCAATGTCGATGATTTCGGCAAGGGCTGCCTGCGGATCCTGGGTTTGCCGCCTGATCTCCGGTTCAAAACTTTCCAGATAAACCCGCAGTGTGGCTCCCTGCGTACCTGTTCCCGAGAGACGATAGATCAGCCGTGCCCCACTCTGGAAGCGAATGCGGATCCCTTGCTTTTGACTGGTGCTGCCATCCACTGGATCTACATAGGCAAAATCATCGGCGCTAGCCACCGTTTGGGATCCCCAAACCTGGCCGGCTAGGTGGGGCAAACTGGCTCGCAGATGATCCATCAAACCTTCCGCCGCTGTGCTATCCACCCCCTCATAGTCATGGCGAGAATAGTAGTGCCGACCGTAGGTTTGCCAATGATCCTGAACAATTTCTGCCACCGACTGTCGCCGCACCGCCAGAATATTCAACCAAAACAGCACCGCCCACAGACCATCTTTTTCCCGCACATGATCGGATCCGGTGCCAAAACTTTCTTCCCCACAGAGGGTAACTTTGCCTGCGTCCAACAAGTTGCCAAAAAACTTCCAGCCCGTCGGGGTTTCGTAGCAGTCCATGCCCATCTGGGCGGCTACTCGATCCACCGCTTGGCTGGTGGGCATCGAACGTGCCACCCCCGCTAGCCCCTGTCGATAACCAGGGATCCGCTGGGCATTGGCGGCGATCACCGCCAGACTATCACTGGGACTCACATAAAACCGCCGCCCCAGAATCATGTTGCGATCCCCATCCCCATCGGAGGCGGCTCCGAAGTCGGGGGCATCCTCCCCAAACAGCAACTCCACCAACTCATGGGCATAGACCAGGTTGGGATCCGGATGACCTCCCCCAAAATCTGGCAAGGGAACCCCATTATGAACACTGCCACGGGCGGCTCCCAGTTGTTGCTCCAGAATGGCGTGGGCATAGGGACCGGTTACCGCGTGCATGGCATCAAAGGCCAGTCGAAAATGCTCCCCGCTCAACAGATCCCGAATCTGGTCAAAATCAAACAAAGACTGCATCAAATTGCTGTAGTCAATTACCGAGTCAATCACCGATACCCGCAGGGATCCCAGGTGCTGATCCCCCACTCGATCCAGATCCAGATCGGCGACCTGCAAAATCCGGTAGGATTCCAGGGTTTGGCTACGGGCATAGATGGCATCGGTGACTTTTTCGGGGGCAGGGCCACCATTGCTGATGTTGTATTTGATGCCAAAATCTCCATCGGCACCACCGGGGTTGTGGCTGGCAGAGAGAATAATTCCCCCGTAGGCGTGATGCTTGCGGATCACACAGGAAACCGCTGGGGTGGAGAAAATTCCCGATTGACCGACGATCACCCGTGCAAACCCATTGGCTGCTGCCATCTTGAGGATGATTTGAATGGCTTCACGGTTGTAGTAACGTCCATCCCCTCCCAACACCAGCGTTTGTCCCTGACAGGTTTCCAAACTGTCGAAAATCGCCTGCACAAAATTTTCCAGATAGTGGGGTTGCTGAAACACCGTCACCGGCTTACGTAGGCCGGAAGTGCCGGGTTTCTGGCCTGCAAAGGGGTGGGTGGGAACCGTCAGGAGAGTTTGCATGGGTCGATTGGGAGGGTGGAAGGGGCATCGCCAACCCCGATAGGCGGAGGCAAAGGGCACTCCTTCATCTCTTGACCATCAGGGCTACCTTTGATTTAAGCAGGACAAGGGATCCCTAGTTGCTCTATTTTGCCCATCTCAATCTGGAGCAAGGGGGCTAGAGCGCAGACAACATCCTGCTCGGTCTGGCTGATTGCCTACGATCCCATGAGTCCCCACCGTTGAGGGTCTTCAGTCACTACGGAGACAGTCAGGGGAATGTGACTAGGGAAGGGATCCCTTGATAACGCTTATCATGAGAGGTAACAAAATGTAACAGACCTCCCACGTATTCTTTTCTCAGGAGCATTTGTGCTGACTGCTTCCCCACCCCTTGATCGTTTGACCTGGACATGGCAGGGTTACCCCATTCAATACACCGTGATGGGATCCGGTCAGCCGCTGCTGTTGATTCATGGCTTTGGCGCTTCTATTGGGCATTGGCGTCAGAATATTCCGGTGCTAGCGGAGGCAGGCTATCAGGTCTGGGCGATTGACCTGTTGGGGTTTGGCGGTTCAGGGAAACCTCCGATTGCCTACAGCCTATCCGTCTGGCAGGAGATGCTCAAGGATTTTTGGCAGCAGCACATGCAAAAACCCACTATCTTTGTGGGCAACTCAATTGGAGGGCTGCTCAGCTTGATGATGGTGGCGGATCATCCTGACTTGGCGGCGGGAGCGATCTTGCTCAACTGTGCGGGCGGACTCAATCATCGCGCCGACGAACTCAACCCTTTTCTTGCCCTGATCATGGCTAGCTTTACCCGCCTGGTGGCAACGCCGATCATCGGGGAATGGCTGTTTGAGCAGATTCGGCAAAAATCACGGATTCGTAGCACCTTGCAGCAGGTTTATTGCCATCCGGCGGCGATCACCGATGAGTTGGTGGATTTGCTCTATCAACCCGCCTGTGATGTAGGGGCACAAAAGGTGTTTGCCTCGATTTTGACGGCTCCGGCAGGCCCCCGCCCAGAAGAACTGTTGCCTAAGCTGCGCCATCCCCTGCTGGTGTTGTGGGGAGAAGGGGATCCCTGGACACCTATTCAACGGGGCAAAACTTTTGAACAGTATGTTTCGAATCTCGATTATCAATTCATCGGCATTCCTGAGACCGGACATTGCCCCCATGATGAGCGCCCGGAGTTGGTGAACCGCTTAATGCTCGATTGGCTCGACCAACGGTTCTCTAGGCAAAACTAGCCGGGATCCCTTTTGTCTAGCGGTTCCCCCAACGCAGCACTCCCCATAGATTTGAGTAGTCATCCGTCCAGAGGGGATCCGTGGGCTGAGGGGTTAATCGCTGCCAGCGGGAGTCGGAGGCCAGCCTCGCCAAATCAGCATCCTCAGGACTTGCCATCACCACCCATTCGGAGGGCAAGTGACCGTTTTGCTGGGCGACAAGCGGCAGGGATAGATCCCCCTGGTGCCAAGCCCATAGGTTTTCTTGGGCGGCCAGTCTCGCCAGGAGGGGAGCAAGCTCTAAATAGCGATTGGTGATATTGAAGATCAGCCACCCGTGGGGATTGAGGTGGGCTTGATAGATCTGGAGGGCTTCGTGGGTGAGCAAATGCACCGGCACGGCATCGGAACTAAAGGCATCCAAGACAATCCAGTCATAGTGGGTGGTGCTGGCCTCCAGGCTCAATCGTCCATCCCCTACAATCACCTCGACCGCCGCCTCGGCCTGAGATAGATAGGGAAAATAGTGGCGGGCAAGCTCTTCGACCAGCGGGTCAATCTCAAAAAACGTCCAGGATTGCTGGGGGGTGGCATAGGCCATGAGGGTACCAATTCCCAAGCCCAAGACCCCTATCGTTGTTAGGGATCCCTGGGGGCGAGCCGCAAACAGTTGCCCGACGGGGCCAGCTTGCGTGAAATAGGTGAGGGGTAGGGTGGGCTGATCCAGATTGACCATGCCGTGTAAAGTCGTGCCATGCAAGAGTCGCCGCCAACGGGGAGTGGGGGAGGCGGAGTCAGCAGGTTGTGCACTTTCTACCACCCGATATAGCCCAAAGAAACTGCGTTGGCTGTCTACCACCTCGGCACTCAAGCCGATCAGGGGTTGACTGAGCAGCAGCAGCAACAGGCCAGCACCGATCGCCTGTGCCCAGCGCGGTATCCTCAACACCTGGCTGATCCCCCAGCCCAGACCGATCACCAGTAAGCGTCCGATCCATCCCTGTTGCCACGAACTGGGATCCCAACCCAGCAGTAAAACGGGTACCAGCAACCCCAAGCTGAGGGGAGGGATCCCTCGCCAGAACCTAGGGATCGCTGACCACCCGGATAACAACAAGACGGATAGCAGCAGGGCAAAGGGATATTCCACCACACTGTTGAACAGTAAAGGGGCAACAATCGCGTTGAAGATCCCCCCCACCCCCCCGCCCAGGGCAATCCAGAGATAAAATTCGGTCAGATAGGTGGCAGAGGGGCGCAGGCGAGCCAGTTGCGCGTGGGCATTCCAGGTGGCCACCCCAAAGGTGAGCAAATGCAGTGGCAACAGCAGCCCAGCCGGACGGACGATATTCAAAACTTGCGCCCCCAGTACGAGCGTCACCAAGCCGGGGAGGATGCCTGTCCAGATCGCTGACGGCCAGTGGGGATCCCGCCCAAACACCGCCATAAAGGTTGCCAGATAGAGGGCAAGCGGAATTGCCCACAGCAGGGGAATCGCGGCAATATCGGTGGTTAGATAAGTGGTGACCCCCAGCAACAAACTGGAGGGAATCGCCGCCAAAATCCCCCAGCGCCAGCGCTCCCGCCAAGTGGGTGGAGGCGAGGGATCCCCTTCTCCCGCCGGATCTTTCTCCTGATCGGCACGAGCCGGGGATCCCTTCAGGTTCAACATCATCACACCAATGCCCAGCGCCAGCAGTCCATAACCCCAACTCCAAAGGGAGCGTTGCTGCGTGAGAGAGAGCAGAGGTTCCAAAAGCAAGGGATAGCCCAACAATCCCAACAGACTGCCCGCATTGCTGGCCACATAGAGAAAATAGGGATCCCGACTGGGGGCATGGAGGCTAAACCACCGTTGGAAGAGAGGCGCTGTGATAGCCAAACAAACAAAGGGGAGTCCGACGGTCAAAGTCAGCACCGCCAATAACCAGAGAATGGGTTGATCGATCGATAAAACGGGGAAGCGCAGTCCAATCGGTAAACTCAGAGCGGCCAAACCCCAGAACAGCAGGTAACCGATCCGTTGTTGAGCAAAGCTTCTCCATTGACTCAGCCAATTTGCATAGCTATAGCCCAGCAGCAACGCCATTTGAAAAAAGAGGAGGCAGGTATTCCAGACGGCTGGGGATCCCCCCAAGAGAGGCAAAACCAGCTTGCCCACCATCAACTGCACCCAAAACAGCAAAAAGGCACTGAAAAAAACAAGACCAGAAACGAGAATTAGCAAAGCAAGCTAGGCTCCAGGTCAAGGGATCCCTGTTTATCTTAGTGATCCTAGTCAGCAAATCCACCCCTTCTCCAGACGGATCTGGCTATTCAATCGAAACCGTGGGAGCCTGGGCTGAGTCTAATCACTGATCACAAGTCATTGGCCAATCCACAGTTCTGCACAGAGGAGATGGACATGGGCAAGCACTTTCCGCCACATTTATGGACACTGGTATTCAGCAGCTTGAGCCTGCTATTGCCCGCTTGTCTTGCTCAAGATGCTTCGCTCTCTAAAGTTTTGCCAACCCAGGCAGAGCCCCTTTCGTTATCCGCCTCTGCTCAATCCACGACCATCTCATCTACCCGTTTGCGACAGGCCGCTCGTTACTCCGCTCGCAAGGGAGGATTATCGATGGTGGTTTGGCAGGGCAATCGGATCCTTTTTGAGCAATATGAACGGGGCTTTAGTGCCGACAGTGCCCACCCCATCTACAGTGGAACCAAAAGTTTTGTGGGAGTGCTGGCAATAGCCGCCAGTATGGATGGTCTGCTCAGCTTTGAGGAGTTGGTCTCAGACACGATTCAAGAGTGGCAAGCTGATCCGCAACGGTCTGAGGTGACAATTCGCCAACTCTTGCAGTTGATCAGTGGGGTGGATTCTGGAGAACTTGGTCAACCTCCCACCTATGCTGAGGCGATTGCCTATCCGAGTCTGGCGCAGGCAGGCACAACCTTTGATTATGGGCCTGTTCCTTTTCAGGTATTTGGTGAGTTGATGCGGCGCAAGCTGCTGGCAGAAGGGAAAGATTTGCCCACTTACTTGCAGCAACGCATTTTTGACCCTTTGGGCATCACCTGGGCAGATTGGGAAGTGGGGGAGGACGGCTACTGGAATGTATCGTCGGGAGCGGTCATGCAGCCCCAAGCATGGGGAACCTTTGGCCTGTTGCTGCTGGGGCAAGGGGAATGGCAGGGGGAGACGATTTTGGATGCTCAGCTCTTGGCCAGTAGTTGGCAAGGGACGGATCCCAATCCTGGCTATGGCACCACATTTTGGTTAAATGCCCCAGGCATCCTACCCGATGATCAACCGGGGAACCCGATAGGGGCGGGGCCAAGCGACACGGTGATGGCCGCCGGAGCCGCCGGACAACGGCTTTATGTGATCCCTTCCCAGGATGTGGTGATCGTCAGGCAGGGCTTGGCGTTGCGAGGGGAGTTTGTGGACGCTGATTTTTTAAGAATTTTATTTCCCTAGAAAAATGGTTCTTTATCCGAATCCTTACTGCCATTCGGGCTTGAGGGTGGCAAAGTTTCCTTGGTCTGTTCCCAGATGACAATCAACACAACTGGTCACCCGCACGGGGCGAGGAAAATCCACTTGCAGATGCAGGGCTTTGAAATAGCGAGAGTCTGCCAACCGGAAGGGAACCGACTCCCGCGTCAGCAACGATTTTGAGTTTTGTTTCAGGTAGTTCCAGGCCAATTGCAGAGGGACACCCGTGGGTAAGGGAATCTGCTGTCCATAGTGATTGTTATCCAAGAGCAGGCGTTGCCAGGTTTGGCTGGGCATGACTTCGGCGGGCAAAGCCAGATGGCAGCTGCCACAGGCTTGCACATAATTACTTTGCTCGATTTGGGCTTGGGTCAGGGAGGACTGGGCAGCAACCTGCCAACCCAAGAGTAGCGAGATAGCCAGGATCCCGATTCCGATCCTCAAGCGATAGTGGCGGTAGGGTCGCATGGCTAGTCTCTCCTTGGTTTGGTAAGCCTGTCATCCATCATCCACCCCTTTAGACGGACTGGCTTTTGACGATAGTTCCTCTCCCCCACTCAGGTGGCATTGGGGAAGCTAGGGGCTAGGGGATCCCTCGACCATCACCGGAACGGCAGAATTGAGGGTGGTGCCATTGCCCAGTTGTCCAGACAGGTTATATCCCCAGCAACGGGCGGTTTGATCGGTGAGCAAAGCACAGCTATGCCCCTCTCCCAAACTGAGGGCAATCGCGGGGGGCAAGCCCTTAACCGTGACAGGAATCGGGGAGCTTTGGGTGGTACCATCCCCCAACTGACCTAAAATATTGGCTCCCCAACACTTTACCGCCCCACCTGCCACCACCGCACAGGCATGGTAACTGCCCGCTGCAATCGCCTGAGCCTCGCCGATCCCATTCACAAAAACGGCTGCCCCCGGCACATCCAGGGATCCATTGCCCAGTTGCCCAAAATCATCCACCCCCCAGCACCGCACCCGCCCATCCCGCAAGAGGGCGCAGGTGAACCGGTTTCCCGCCGCCAATCCCTGCCCATTCACGACCCCTTGCATCGGTATCGGCTGATAGGATCCCGAACCCAAGCCAAAATCTCCCCAACAACTGACCCCTCCGGTTGGCAACAAGCCACAGGTATGGACAGCCCCCGCCGCCACCCCCACCACCGCCCCCAGATGGCGTACCGCCACGGGCTGAGCCGCCGCCGTCCCCGCATCTACAATCGTGCCCACCTGCCCTAACAGATTGGATCCCTGGCAATAGATGGCGGGTGGCTGCGACAAAAAACAGGCATGATGTCGCCCCAGCGAGATGGACTGGACGGGATCCCCCAGAGGGACGGCGGTGGGTTGAGGGGTATGAACGGCGCTCACCTCCCCAGAGGGCAACCTATCGGATCCCCAGCAAACAGCCTGCCCGGTTGCACGCAAGGCACAGGTTTGGGATCCCTCAGCGGCGATGCCAATCACCTGACCCACCCCTGCCACCCGCACCGGACGTAAAACGGGCTGCTGAGCAGACAAGCCCAACTGCCCCTGTTGATGGGATCCCCAACAAAACACCTCTCCCCCCACCGACACGCCACAGGTGTGCTGTCCGCCCGCTGCAATCGCCTTGAAGGTCAAGCTCTCAGCAGAATAGCTGGCTTGACCACCCACCGACTGACTGAGCAGCAGAAAACCCACACCGCCCCATAGCCAGCCATAGGGATCCCGCCACCCCAAAATAGGCCGCAGAGAATTTCTGCCCGCCAGGGCTGAGCTAGTCAATCTAGAAAAAAAGAACCCAAACAAATCAGGCAAGGGAATTGTTCAAATCAATGACCACTAGAACTCCGTCTGGGCAGAGTCCAGCAGCGATTGTAACTGATCGAGGGCTTCCTGGGCAGATTGAGCCTGCTCCGAAAGGGACTGTACTACCTGGGTGCTGGATTGAGCTGCCGTCACGGTACTGCTACTCTTGCGTTGAATCCGATCCGCCAATCCCCGAATTCGGCTACTGGCTTCTGTGGTGCGCCCTGCTAATTTACGAATTTCTTGGGCAATGGCGCCAAAGCCCCCGACCGAACTACCGGAACGATTGGCTTCCACGGCGGCGTTAAAGGAGAGCAGGCGGATGTATCCGGCCACTTCCACAATCAAGTCAGCGATGGTGTTGATTTCCCGTAACTCCGTTTGCAGATCTTGACTACTGCGGGAGATTTCTTCCGCCAGACTCCGCACGGCTTCCACCCCTTCAAACGTGGCCGCAAAGGTGGATCGCCCTTTTTGCGAAAGCAGTGTACTGATATCCAAAATGCGCGAGTTGAGCATCGCCAACTCTTCAGAACGAGCTTGAGCCGCCTGTCGCTCCACTTCCAGCGCCAGATTTTGTGCCAAAATTTCCGACTGCTGCCGCTCTAGATCCTGGGCATAGCGTTGACTGCGTACCCGTTCCTTTTCCAAAACCACCATCACCTGCTTCATATTGTCTTGCTGCTCTTCAATCTTGCGCTTGGTTGCCAGGTGGACTTGTGCTTGTGCCACCAATAAAATGGGCAGATCCAGGAGGCGATAGTCATTGGGGGCATATTCCACCACAACGGGGTCATAGATTGTTTCTTCGGGGCGCTGAAAAGCCAGAGTGGAGGCATCCACAACATTGCTCTCCCCTGGCAACAAGATAAAGTCCCGTTGGTGATATTCAATCATTGAGCTAATCGGACGCTTCAGAAACACATCCAGACCATAGGGGCGACTGAGCATCCACTCCAAGATGGCTCGCCGCGTCAACATCCCCAACAGCTCGCCATCCCGCAGCACCACCACTCCACAGAGTTTGTTGTCGTCCTCAAGGCGGCGGACGACGTTTTCACAGGGAGTCTCCTCCGTCACCTGAAAATCGATTAAATCGAGGTCTTTGAGCTTGGCATCGGTGGAGAGTTCGTTCATGGTTACAACGGTTGTCATAAGAGTACCTCTATGGAAAAGCCCTGCTCTGACCGCTCAAGTTAGTATTAGCTCAAGATCTACCTCTAAGAACCGGGAAATTTAGGCCACAGCTACCCCCAATCTCCTTCTCCCTATTTTTAGAAGCCTATGCAGACTGAGAGGCTTCATTCTAGGAGGTAGACAATAGGAGTTGGACAGAGGATGGCTAACAAAAATGATGGGCAGTAAGGATCCAACCCCTCGGAGCAAGCTTCTCCGTAGTCATTCCTGCCTTATCAGTAAATCTTTTAACTCTTATTTAACACGAAGTCTGAGCGGCGATAGTTAAGCGGCGCTTAAGGGAAGCCTCAACAAAGGGTTGTCCCCAGAAAATTGTTACTAAAAACCTAGTTTAGGAGGGGAAAGCGGGATCCGGTTCCCCCACAGCCTGAAGGAGATTTTTCAGATTGTCCAAAGGGGTGTGGACTCGCGATGGTGACCCCTTCAGGGTTATTGAGGGGGATCCTGGGTTTCGGCTGGAGGGGGGGTAGGTCTAGACTGGGATCCCGTCAGCATCGCCTGTAACAACAGCAATCCTACCCCCAGGTTGATGGCTACATCCGCCACATTAAAGACAGGAAATTGGATGGCAATCACATTCAAGAAATCCACGACGTATCCGGTGGCAAAACGGTCGATGCCGTTGCCCACAGCTCCCGCCAAAATCAGACCATAACCGATTTGTTCCCGCCGAGGCAGGGGAAAGCGCAGGGCGAAGATCAGCAACCCCACCGCCACCGCCAACGAGATCCACTTGAGAAAGCCCCCCGACTCCTGAAACAGACTCCAGGCAGCTCCCGTATTTTCCACATAGGTGAGGTGAAACACCCCTGGCCACAGTTCGATCTCTGGTCCTGGCAACAACCGTGCCACTGCCCACTGCTTGGTGAGGCGATCCAAAAGAATGGCGACAAGCGCCGCCAGCCAAAACCCAGGGTTAGGGAGACGAGTCAATCGGGCAATCAAGGGATCCTCACCAGCAACAGCACAAACTCAATCGAAGGGCAGCATCATGACTAGCGGATCCCTATCCTAAACCGAGCTAGGGGGTTTCGGTTTGTTGCCAAGCCCACTGTGCGGCCAACCAGACCGTTTGGACGGGAACTTTGGCCTGTCCTGCTAGTTTGGCACAATCCCGAAACTCCGGTTGCCCATTCACAATCTGCCCGTACTGGCGAGCCACTTTCATCCCCACCTCCCCATAGCGAGTGGAAACCTTGACTATTTCTCGCGCCAGCAGGGTGCGTTGTTGCTGGCAACGGCGGATCCCGAGGGTGGTGGTTTCGCGGAAGATAATCTGTTCGCACAAGCTGGCACGGTCGGGTGGCACGATCACGCTCAAGAGAGTGGCTGAGCGGCTTTGTTTCATGGTGATAGCTTGGGTAAACACATCGAGGGCACCCGCTTGAAACAATTGATCAAAGACATAGCCAATGATCTGAGGGTTGAGATCATCAATTTGGGTTTCTAGGAGGGTGACGGTTTCCGTCAGATCGAGACCGCTGCTTTCCCCTAGCCATAAGCGAAGAATGTTGGGAATGGCGAATTCTTTGGTGCCGGCTCCCCGCCCGACTTTTTCCACCCGCAGGGCAGGACAGGGGCCAAAATCACTGGCTAGGGTGACGGCCAGGGCGGCTCCTGTGGGGGTGACCAGTTCCGCTTCAATGCCATTGCTATAGACGGGCACACGGGCATCTTCCCAGAGTTGAATGACGGCGGGTACGGGTACGGCCAACTGACCGTGAGCCACCTGCACCCAACCTCCCCCGATCGGATGGGGAGAGCAGATCAGTTTTTCCACCTTGAGCCAGTCCAACCCCAGGCAGGTGCCAACAATATCTACAATCGCATCCACCGCTCCCACCTCATGAAAATGCACCTTGGTGATGGGTTGCTGATGCACTTTGGCTTCCGCTTGCGCCAGTTTATAAAAAACCTCCTGGCTGCGGAGCTTGGCCTGGGGAGGCAGCGTAGCTGATTCGATCATCTGGCGAATTTCCGGCCAGTGGCGGGCATGGGGATGGTCATGATGGGATCCCTGGGCATGGGCATGTTCTGACATGACATCGACGAAGACATGTTTGGCGGGTTGGCCGCAGCGATGCACATCGCTCACCGTCAGTTGAAATTCTCCGGCTAAGCCTAGGCCGCGCAACTGCTGGGTGAGATAGTCAATCGGTACTCCACAATCAATTAGCGCCCCCAAGCACATGTCTCCGGCAATGCCTGCTGAGCAATCTAAATAGGCAAGTTTCATAAGCTTGAGCGTCTCGATGAGCTTGTTCTGGCTGTAACCCTATTATTTATCCCGTTCAATACCGCCGCGCACCTCTGTCTCCCCCTCTGGCCCCTCCCAATTAAAGTTGTCAATCCGCAGTTCGACAGCTCCGGTTTGCCGAACCGGATTAAACTGTACCGACAGGCCGTAGGTGCGGCGGTCATAGCCTAGGGTATAGGTGGTATCTACCCGTTGTCCCGATTGCAAATCCACAGTAGTTTGTGCCCCAACTCGGATCGGTCCATAAATTTGCTGGAGAAAGCCAAGAATGAGTTGTTCACGGGTGGTAATCCGGTCAAACAAAAAGGGAGATGCCCCCGCCAAAAAACCGTTGGAATAGGTAACGTTAATATTGGTGAAATCAAACGCATCCGCTTGAAAATCTCCCAAAATAGCGTTGAAGCCAATCGTGCCTGACACATAGCTTTGGGCTTTGCCATCGGAGTAAAACGACTGACTGCTACTCACCCCCGTATTCAGCCACAATCCCTGCTCAATCGGCGTCGGACTAAACCGCAGCGTCATGGGGGATCCAACCGCTAGGGATCCCTCTGTTTCGGCTTCCGGCGACCAAAGGGCAAAGGAACGGCTGAGGGCTGTGCCCAGTTGCAGGCGGGAGAGTTGTAGGCGTTCGGTGGTGGTTTTCGCCAAAGTCGGATCGGCGTCAATTTCGGCTTGACCGAGGGCATCAATTTGATCGGCAGAAATTTGATAGCTGAGATCGATCCCCGTTTCTCCCATCGGAATGACGGGGGAACTGTAGGTGACCCCCAACCGATTTTGCACGATCTGAAACCCCAGCAACCCGCTAAAAAAGCGTTGACGATGGGCGTAGGTATAGGTGACTTGGCCGCCATCCCCCGTCGGAATTCGTTGTTCGATCTGTATCCGAAGGCGATCCGCCAATTCTTCAAAGACGAGGCCGCGCAGTTCGGCCAAAACATGGGTAGCTTGGCCGTCGGGATAGGCAACCCGCAGCCTGGTTTGCACCCCCACCCCATCCAGCAACCCTTGATTACTGCCCAATAACCGTTGCGGATACAGTTGGGGGGAGAGAACGAAGCTAAAACGGGGATCCCTAGATAGCTCAAAGTTGGGCTGAATCGTCAAGCCTCGCCGCTGATCTTCGCGGTCGAAGTCATCATAAAAAATCGAGATGGGTGTTTGCCGCTGAAATTGATCGAGGCGAAAGCGAAGGGGGACGGGCAGAAAAAAAGCCTGGTCAAAAGCCAGTTGACCCGCCTCAGCGTTGATAATGCTGCTGCCATCCGCTTGTCGTTGGGAGGTGACTAGAGGACTGCGGATTTCGAGTTCCGGCGGATCGAGGGGATCGTTGGTAATGCGAACATTTTCTCCCTGCCAGTTTTGGGCATCAAACCGAATCCGCTCCGCTCGAAAGCGAACGATACGCGCTCCAGGGCTGGGGGAAGGGCTGGGCAAGGGATCCCCGATCCGATCATTGGTCAGTCCTGCGTTGCGGGTATCGCTGGGCAGGCTGGCGATATCAATCTCCCCGGAGGCTTGGTCGAGGGATCCCGTTTCTTGTGTGAAATCGTAGGTGAGGCGTTCTCCCCTAATCACTTGTTGTCCCAATTCCACCTGCACATTGCCCTCGGCGGTGACGGTGCGTTGCTTGAGATCAATCCGCATCCGCTCGGCTCGCAACCGCGAACGCCCCAGTTTCATCTCGACATTGCCAATCGCCTCAAACACCTCCTCCACCGGATTGAAGGTTTGCTGATCGGAGCGCAGTTGCAGAGCTTGGGCACTCAGGTGTAGCGCGGGGGCGGCGGGATCCGAGGGGGGTAGGGGGGTAGGAAGGGGCTGAAGCTGCTGAGCTTGGGGGAGGGGCTGACGCAGTTGCTGGGCTGCTGAGGGGGGCTGCTGAGCCATCAGGGATCCCTCTGGCCGGATAGGCAGGGTAGCCACAGCCAAGGGATCGGTGAATAAAGGCAGCAGGAGAGAAAAAAAAGGCATGACCCATCAAAAAGCGGGCGGAGGGAATAGAAACAACGCTCTAACGTTAGGGTAGCGGCAAGGCTGACTACTGGCTTGCTGATCAACTGGGTAGGTTTGGCAAGGGTGAAGAAGGCAGCAATACCCGATTGAGTTTGCCAGAGCGGTAGCCCTCTAGATCGAGACTGACATAGAGAAATCCTGCTGACCGAAAGGTCTCCACCAAGCTGGGAAGATCGGTGGTTTGCATAAAGGTCAACAGATGCTCTACAGGTAGCTCAATGCGGGCGGTATCCTGCTCCGAGCGCACCCGTACCTGTCGCCACCCCAACCCGCGCAGATAGCGCTCGGCGGCGGCTACCCGTGCTAACTTGGCGGCGGTGATGGCCTCTCCGTAGGGAAAGCGAGAACTTAGGCAGGGTTGAGCGGGTTTATCCCACCAGGGCAAGCCGAGATGGTGAGATAGCTGCCGCACCTCCAGTTTACTGATACCCCATTCGGCGAGGGGTGAATAAACCCCTCGTTCCCGCGCCGCCTGCACCCCTGGCCGATAATCCTGCAAATCGTCGGCATTCAAACCATCCAAGACAACCGCGTAGCCGCGCTCCCTAGCCCACTGGCGCAGGGTATCATGCAGTTCTCGTTTACAGAAGTAGCAGCGATTCACAGGGTTGGCGGCGTAATCGGGATCCCCCAATTCGTCGGTTTCGACAATCTCGTGCCGCAGTCCCAGATAGTCGGCTTGGGCGATGGCCTCATCCAGGTCTTCCGGCATCAGCGATACGGAGTTAGCGGTGACAGCCACCGCTTGGGATCCCCAGACATCGTGAGCCAACTTCGCCACCAGCGTGCTGTCAATGCCACCGGAATAGGCCACCACCACCGGGGACATCCCCCCAATGGACTGATGCACTCCGGCTAGCTTGGCGGCTAAGGCTGGACTCCAATCAATGAACGGACTCATGATCTCGTGATCACCCTAAACTGTTTTTGATTCATGCTTAGTATCCCCCCATTTCCCCAGTTCCTCCAATGCCCATTAGGGAAGATTCCGCGACGGTCTAGCTCGACAACGGCCAAAAAGCAGCCGAAGCCGAAGCAAACAAATGGCTGGATGAATGGTGTATGGGTTGTGAATGGATAGTCATTCTGTATGTTTCATTTAGCTTTATGGTTAACCTCCATGTTTAACTTGATGTTGAAAAGATTGCTGAAGTTCTGCTTGTGGCGGGTTGGACTTTATTTCATTTTGGGTTTGATCAGTTTGGTGATGATAGGACCACTTTTATGGTTGTTGAGTACGTCACTGAAATCATCTGGCGAAAATATTTTTGCCTATCCACCACAATGGTTACCGCAGTTCCCCACCTTGGCTAACTTTCGCCAAGTATGGCAGAACTACCCATTCTTCCGCTATTTGCTGAATAGTTTAGGAGTGGCTGTCATCACCGTGATAGTGAATTTATGGTTATCGGCACTGGCGGCCTATCCGTTAGCTCGCTTTCAGTTTGTCGGCAAGTCGGTTTTTTTCTGGTTAATGGTGGGATCCCTGATGATCCCTTTTCAAATTACAATGATTCCACTTTACATATTGGCGGTTCAACTGAACCTCCGCAACTCCTACTTGGGTCTAATTTTTCCCTATGCCGTCTCTGGTTTTGGCATCTTTTTGCTGCGACAAGCTTTTCTCTCCATCCCGCGTGAGTTAGAAGAGGCTGCCCGTATGGATGGGGGATCCCCTTGGCAAATTTGGCAGCACATTATGTTGCCAGGGATCCAACCGGATCTGATCACGTTGGCCATCTTTACGTTTGTGGGAATGTGGGGAGACTTTCTCTGGCCTTTGTTAATGCTTGATGAGCCACAAATGTTTACATTGCCTTTAGGAGTAGCCTCTTTAGCCAGTGCGTTTGCCTCCGATTGGCGACTGATTGCCGCCGGATCCATCCTGGCTATTCTGCCTGTTACCGTTATTTTTATGGTGATGCAGCGATATATCATTCCCAATGAAACCAGCAGTGGATTGCAGGGATAATAGGGTTCAAAAAAGCTCAATCTCAATCTAAAATCAGCAAAATATAGATTGGATATGGATTCAATTGAGTTAAGGATAAATCTCAGATTAAATCTCAATATTTGTCTCAGATCGAGAAGAGGCATCTGGGATCCAGACGCGAAAGTGAGTCCATCCGGCTTGGCTGCTGACCACGATATCTCCCTTTAATTGATTGACCAACTGTTTGACCAACGCTAATCCTAAACCCGTGCCACCGTGCTTCCAGCGATCCACTTGGCGAATCCGATAAAACTTGTTAAATAGCTTGGGTAGCTCCTCATGACTAATCTCACTGCTATTGCTAACAATCAGTTGGATACCTGATGACAGAGAAGATAACTCTAGCCGAATGAGACCTCCATCTGATGTATATTTGATGGCATTTCCAATCAATTCTCGTCCAATTCGATTGAGATAGGATAGATCTGACCAGAAGGGTTCCGTTACATTCAGGCAAGCCAGAAGAATTTGCTGCTGTTTTTGCTCAGCTTGCAGATTTACCGACTGGATCAACTCAGATATCCACGCTTCCAAATAAATCGGTTCTGCATACAGTTCTTGCTGGCTAAATTCTTCTTTTTGCAGATCCAATAAATCATTGATTAACGTGATTTGTCGCTCACACTCGGAGATTGCCAACTGATAATAGGTTTGCTTCTTTTCAGGATCTGAAGTCATCTCTAACAAACGCAGCGCCATCCGCATACTGGTGAGGGGAGTACGCAGTTCATGAGAAACGGTGCTGACAAAATCATCCTTCAGTTCATTGAGAGCTTCTAATTCCCTAACTTGTGCCTGCACTGCTTGATAAAGCCGTGACTGACGAATGGCGATAGCACATTGATTGGCAACCTGCTCGACAAGGCGCACTTCCTGCCAGTTAAAATAGTCATGATTGGCACGAAATAACCACATATCTCCCAACATTTCTTGGTCATCCCGAAGTGGACAAGCCAAAATAGCGTATTGCGATTCATCCCCTCGTATGGCCGTATCGAGGTTGACCACAAAACACCACTGAATGGATTTTCCTGCCAGGAGGGTGCGATACGGTTCTACGTAAGGTTTTATTGAAATCTTTTTACCCTGTGCTGGCATCACTTTTTCTACCTGAGGTAAGCTGGGCAGATACTCACAATAAATTGTGCTCGACATTTCCTGAGGATTAAATATCCCCGTGTCACAGCACATTACCCCCAGTTCGGATCCCAACTCTTGCACGGCTGATTGTAATATTTGTTGTTCATCCAAACTATCCCGTACTTTGTCAGTAATCCGCCGTAGAAGTGCCTCAAAATCAAGGGATTTTTCTAACTGCTCCGTGCGATCTTGAATCTGTAACTCTAGGCTCAAATTGAGAGATTGAACTTGCTGATAAAGCTCAGATTGTTGAATGGCAATCGCTAACCGGTTGGCTAATTTTTGCAGGAGTTCTTTTTCCCAGGCTTGCCATATCCGCTGGTTTTGGCACTGATGAATCATCACAAGACCCCATAAATAGTCACCCTGAAAGAGAGGGGTGACCAAACTAGCTGTGATTTGGAATTGGTTGAGTAGATGAGCATAGCAAGGATCCAGGGTTGCGCTTGCTCTATCCTCAATGGCATGAACGGTGGGCCGAGAAATGCTGGGATCCCTTCCCTCTGCTGGCCAGACCGAGCTTAAGCAGGCATCCGCTATCGATTGTCCGGCTATGGAGAACAGGGGATCAACAACCGATTCTTCAATGATGATCAGATGATCCTCCGCCTGTCGCTGACCAATAACCACACGATCGGCGTGTAAAATGGTACGAATTTCCGTAACTGTTGTATGCAAAATATCCTTCAGATCGAGCGACTGGCGAATTTTTTGCATAATCGCACCCAGCATTTTTTCGGCAGCCAGTTGATCCTGTAGGCGATCTTCTGCTCGTTTGCGTTCACTAATGTCTTGAAAGGTACAAATAACATGCTGAATTTCCCCCTGCTCGGTTAGGCGCGGTTCAGCATTGACCAATAGCCAAATCCGATCCTGATGACGAGGGCGATAAACCCCCATCACTACATGGCGAATTGGTTGCCGGGTGGCAATCGCTTGGGGAACCGGGTGATCGGGGCCAGGAAAAGGTGACCCATCTTCGTGGATGACATGCCAATCGGGATCAAAAGAGGTTTTGCCCAACAGTTGCGCTTCGGTTAGCCCCAGTAAGGTGAGCGCCTGCTGGTTACTGGCTAAAATTTCAGCTCCTGCTCCCTGCACCAAAACCCCCAACTCCAGATCATCAATCATGGCTTGAAAGCTGAGATTGATTGGGGATCCTAGGGAGGCTCCGGGGGCAACTGGCGATGACCGACTAGCCAGGGATCCCTGTCGCCATCGGCTGAACTGCACCACCAATTCCCCCAGCCATTGCTGGATTTTGAGGCTGATATCAGTCAGGGAACAGGCAGTCATGCCAGATGCCTAAAGTCTAAAAACTATTGCACACCAAAATGGTGAGAAGCGTGGCTAATTATTCAAAATCATCCCTTTTTTCGTGGTTGAGACGAAAATATCAAGATTATTCAGCGCATTTTCGCACGTTTTCGCACTTCAAAAATATCGGATGGCAATGGAGTTTGCTTCCCTCTTTCTCCTTTCACAGAGCCTTTGGAAGGTTATTCTCATTTACCCTGGGCGGGAAATGGCTTCCCTTAACTTACCCCACCAGATCACCGCTATTTCAATTTGGCTAAAAGGAATACCAATTTGTTGTGGTAAAAATAACAAGACAATCTTTCGGCCTTTGGGTGGTTTGAGTAAAGGCCAGTCAAAAATCTGTTGATCCACCTGTAACTGAATCTGATTGACCGCTGTGAGATCGAGGGTTTGCATGGCTTGTGGTTGTGGGTGGGCGGGTTTACCCCACGTCAGGGTGCTTCCTTGCCAACCCAGCACGGACTCCAGATCATACTTGCTGCGATCAAAGGCTTTCGCCCATTCCCGATAGGCTTCCACCTTGCGATATTCTACCCAGCCCAACCCAGCTAACAGTGAAAATGTGAACAGCAGGGGTAACCACAATACACCGCGTTCCATGACGATTGCCTTCCTTGTCTAAAAGGGATCCCTACTCTTTTGGCGGTATCGCTTAAAACTAGTGATTCCCGAAAACCTGCACTATAGTTGCAGTGGGGATTATGACTCAACGCAGGTGTTAGGAGCTTAGCTGTGGACTTTCCCGAAATTCAAGCCCTCGTGGAACGGGCACTGGAAGACAAAGAACTCACCCGTGCCGAAATGGATGAAATCGTGGCCGCCATCACTGCTGATGGAGAGGTTTCGACGGAAGAAGCTCAGTTGATGGAACAAATCCGTGAAATGGTTCTGCGGCGAGAGATTCGCGTGGTGGACTAAGGGGCAACTCCCCATCTCAGGTAAGGTAAATCTGTCGCCACCTCTCGAATGCGGGGGGCTGAGGCTAACAATTGCCCGCAAGCATCCCAACTGCCACTCAGCAACATGCCACGGGATCCCTCATTCATTTGCAGAGGAGCCTGCTTTTCGCTCCAGCGAACCTGCATGGTTGTTAGATCAATCGTGATGGAGATCTGGGGATCTCGCGCCACCTCCGCTTGCAGTTGCTTGACCACCTCGGAGACCGCTACCACACAAGGGATCCCCATCGCCAAGCAATTGCCGAAAAAGATCTCCGCAAAACTTTCCCCCACAATGGCGCGGATCCCCCAACGGGCAATCGCCTGAGGAGCATGTTCGCGGCTGGAACCACAACCAAAGTTGCCATTTACCAGCAAAATCTCGGCTCCTTGATAGGCCGCTTGATCAAAGGGATGGGATCCCTGAGCTTGGGCGCGATCATCCTTGAAGACCTCGGATCCCAGCCCATCAAAGGTGACACAGCGCAAAAAACGCGCCGGAATAATCCGATCCGTATCAATATCATTGCCGGGAAGAGGGATCCCGCGTCCCGTTAGGGTGGTGACTTGGCTAGCCATGATCCAAAAATCTCAGACAACTGGTTTAGCTAGCTTAGCGCACCGAGGATCCCTGCTCTGTCTATTCGTTGTCTAGGCGGATGCTCTAGCTGGCTAAGGCTGGATAGTCGGTATAGCCCTTGGCATCCCCGCCGTAGAGGGTGGTGGGATCCAGAGGATTTAACTCACTTTGCTGACGGAAACGTTCCGGCAGGTCGGGGTTGGCAATAAACAACCGCCCAAACGCTACTAAATCCGCCTGCCCAGAGGCTAACACCTGATTTCCTCGCTGCCAGTCATAGCCTTCATTCACCATCAAGACTCCCTGAAAGCGTTGCCGGAAATAGGAGATCGGGATCATCACGCCCCCATAGCGCAAATCCGCTTCACTGGCTTCTCGCAGGTGGAGATAGGCCAGACCAAAACGGTTCAACGCCTCGACTGCATAGCCAAAGGTGGCTTCGCTGTTGGAATCAGACATGCTGTTAAACGTACCCCCAGGGGAAAGCCGCACCCCCACTCGGTTAGCCCCCCAGACTTGGCTAACCGCTTCGGTCACCTCTAAGAGAAGACGGGCGCGATTTTCAACGGATCCCCCATAGGCATCACTGCGATGGTTCGTCCCATCCCGCAAAAACTGATCCAGCAAATAGCCATTTGCCCCATGCACCTCTACCCCATCAAATCCGGCGGTCAGGGCATTGGCGGCGGCCTGTCGATAGTCAGCAATAATACGGGGAATTTCTGATGTTTCCAGCGCCCGTGGGGTGACATAGGGTTTGGAGCCTGTATAAGTTAACACCTCTCCTTGGGGAGCAATTGCGGAAGGAGCTACGGGTAACTGGCCGTTGGGCAGTAAGTCAGGATGCGAGATTCTGCCTACATGCCAGAGCTGCAAAAAGATCCGCCCCCCCTTAGCATGAACCGCATCGGTCACCAGCCGCCACCCTTCTATCTGCTCCGGTGAATGGATGCCTGGGGTGCCGGGATAGCCCACTCCTTCGGGAGAAATTTGGGTGGCTTCGCTGATCAACAAGCCTGCCGAAGCCCGTTGAGCATAATGCAGGGCATTGAGGGCAGTGGGGGCATTGCCCGCGCCCGCTCGATTGCGGGTGAGGGGAGCCATCACCATCCGATTGGCTAGTTGGTAAGGTCCCACCTGTAGGGGGGAAAATAAATCTACGGTTTGAGGTTCTAAGGTTAGCATCGCTTTACTTCCTACGAGTTGGGGTAGTTGATTAGACTGGTCTATTCCTATACAGTCAATAACAGGTTGACCGGCTACCTTTTGGCTTGCTATCGCTTAGCCCTTAGGGATCCCTTTTCCCTGATCCTGGTTTTATCAACACATGATCAAATAAAATTGAGATAAAGGCATCAATGGGTTCTAAGCTTTTACTCACCTTCATTTGTAACAACGCTCCCTCCCATCCACTCATGCAAAACTCTGCCAAAAGACTGACATTCAAGTTGCTTGGAATTTCTTCCTGCTGCTGAGCCTGAGCCAAACATTGAGCAAATTGTTGTCGCCATTGGGCAAATACTTCAGCCAATTTGCAGCGAAAACTCTCCAGTTGATCCCCTAATTCTTGCCCCAGGTTTCCCAACAGGCAACCCTCCCGGCACTGCAAGGAAGCAAAAGCCTCCCGCTTGTCGGTAAAGTAGCGACGCAACCGCGTCAGCGGCGAATAGGTTATGTCCAACAGATAGGCATCCAAAACCCGTTGATGGGCGGCGGCCTCCTGCTCAATCATCTGCAAGCCAAAGTCTTCTTTGCTGGTGAAGTAGTGGTAGAAGGATCCCTTGGGTACTCCGGTGGCCTGCAAGATCTCCTGGATGCCAGTGTGATGAAACCCCTTCTCGCGGATGATCTGGGTGCCTGCCTGCAAAAGTAACGCACGGGTATCAAGCTTGTTCATGACTAAAGAGTAGACCAGTCGGTCTAGGGCTGTCAAGAGGGTGGGTTCAATCGCTCGCTGAGTCAGGAGAGTGGGAGGAGTCTGGGGATCCCTGGGTGGGGGAAAACAGTTTTTCTAGAACTTGATTCAAGGTGGATTGCATCGTGATGCGTTCTTCATAGGCGGCCAAAATCCGTGTTAGTTGGGGCAAGCGATCCCGTTCCGCCTCTAGAAAAAGGGGCTGAATGTAGAGGAGGGCATTTTGAATAGGAATGACCAACAGCGTACCGTAATTAACACGGGATCCATGCTCACTCCACAGGGATATTTGCTCAGAGATCTCAGGATTTTGATTGATGCGAGCTTCCACCTGTTCAGGGCCGTAGATCAAGCGTTGCCGCGAAAATTCATAGACAACGAGTTGTCCATAATGCTCTCCATCACAACGGGCTGCCATCCAGGCAATCATATTTTGTTTGCTAAAGGGAGTAAATTGAGACAGCAAGACAAATTCTGGTTCATTTTGGGCATTGGGCAATTCGGGCAGAGTTAAAATCAAGTATTGTGGCTGCATTGGTTGCAGTTTTTCATGGCGATATTGATTCGGAATTTGCCAGAGATCTTCGCGGTTATAGAAAATTTGTGGATCCACCATATGGTAGGTGGCATATTGCTGGGTTTGAATACGAAAGAGGTCTTGGGGGTAGCGCAGATGATTCTTCAGATCATCGGGCATCTCGGCAAAACGATGAAAGAGATCAGGGAAAATATGCTGGTAGGTACGAATTAAGGGATCCCCCTCATCCACCACATAAAAATCAACGCTCCCATCATAGGCATCAATGATTACTTTCACGGAATTGCGAATGTAATTGAAAGCATGGAGAGAGGCGGCTGGCTCGGAATAGGGATAGTAATTTGTGAGGGTATAAGCATCCAAAATCCAGTAGAGCTTTCCCTGGCTAATCACTAAATAGGGATCCGCGTCGTAGTCTAAAAAAGGAGCTAGGTGTTGAACCCGTTCTCGAATTTGCCGACGAAAGAGGAATTTGGTTTCTGGGCGAAACTCACGGCTGATTAAAATCCGTAGATCTCGGAAATGCCAAGCAAACATCAGGCGTTGCCAGAGGTGAGGTACGGGCACTCCCCCGGATCCCTGATAGTTGCTATAGATATATTCATCGGCTTCGGGATAGTCCAGTTCGCGGGCGGAGGTGCCGACAAAAATATCGGTGTCCGTCAATTCTCCGTAATAAATAGCTGGGTTACGGATGGTCATGGCTTCGTCCACAAGGGAATTCACTGATTTGGGAGGCAGATCAGAGATGAAGAAGGCGGGTAAACCCTCCGAGGTGACAACATTGACCGGACTGAGAGCCAGACCATAGCCGTGGGTATAAAAAAAGCGTTGGTTGATCCAGGTTTGAGCGGGTTCGGGCACACGCTGATAGTCCAGTTCGCGGGCAGAGTGCATCACTTGACGCAGTTCTCCGCCAATCCGATAGCGATCCACATCCACAAAGGGAAATTGATAGTAAGGGCGAATTTCCTGCAACTGTCGATAGGCGGCCAGCAGGGGATCCGGATCCCAGAGGCGAATATTTTTGATGGTGGGATCATTGGCCTGAATGTCTTGGGCGGTGAGTTGTCCCAAATCTTGAAAGGGCTGTACTTGGACATGTTCCAGATTAAATGCTTGGCGGGTAAAGCGGATAGTGTGTTCAATGTAGGGGCGTTCCCGCTCCAGTTCGTTGGGAGCCACAAACACCGATTGAACAAACTCAGGGTAAATATCACCCGTCAATTCCGCAAGCAATCCGTAAGACACCGCCAAAACTGCGGGAGCAATCAGGCACCATACCCAAGGACGACATTTGAATTTGAAACGGACAATTTGTGGGTTAATCTGACGCAACGCAATCCAGGCAAACCCGATAGCATTGAGGAGCGCGACCCCCGCCAAGAAGGTTTCGGCAGGCAGTTGAGCATGAATATCCGTATAGCTGGCTCCATAGTTAGCTCCGCGCGGCGAATAGAGTAGCTCGTAGCGGTTCAGCCAATGTCTCCAAGCCACGATAGCAAATAGGGATCCCCCCAGGAGGATCAGGTGGCGCTGAGCGGGCAAGGGTAGGGCAAACTGGAGCCGCCGCTTGCCAAAGCCCCATTGGGTGAGATAGCCAATCCCCACAATCACCAGCAGGATGACCAGCAGACTAAAGCACCAAGATTGCAGCATTTGCCAAAAAGGCAGGCTAAACAAGAAAAAGCTGATATCCCGCCCAAAAATCGGGTCTTGGATCCCTACCTCCACTTGATCGATCCAGGCCATGACGGTGAACCATTGGCGAGCCAAGATCACCGCAAATCCCCCCGCCAGCAGGAGGATAAGAGTTCCTAACCCCGGTCGCTTTTCCGGCCAGAGGGGTCGGAGATTTGCCCACCACACCCATGCCCCCAGACCAAAAGCCAGCAGCCCTACAAAGGCTCTTGCCCCCACCCCTAAAGCCAACGTTGAAGCATAGCCCAATTCTTCAAACCAACTAAACTCAATCAGGAGGGCACTCAGGCGATCCCATGCCAAACCCGCTAGCAGCAGTGTTGCCAGCAGCCACAACCCCACGCGGAGCCATCGACGAGGTTGGGATCCCATACTCTTTTCCTCCCTACAGTAACCCCGCCAGCAGACCCAGAATCGTTGGGACTAGCGGAAAGAAGCATCTATTTATCCCATAACAACCCATGATCCAGGATGGATAGATAGTGAGGTTGCCCATTGGCATTGGAATTTGCATTGGAAATAAAGTATTGGGCAACGGTTATTAAGCCCCAATCTATCTTAATCTTTGCAGCAGGAATTGAGCTGCCCCTCTGTCTACTGCTTTGCGGATCCCATCCCCCCTGAGCGCGGGATGGTTATCTTTAAGTGATGGAGAGATTTAGCATGAGGAAGATCGGGGACAGTTGAGACCGATTTCTGAAGGGGAAAAGAAAAAGGTTTTGCAGATCTTTTCGGATGGATCCATCTCTGACCTGTTTCCAGCTAGGAGGAAATCATGAAACTCTATGATCTAGATTTTTATGCCTGGACTCAGGAACAAGCCAAGCTTCTGAAATCAGGGCAATGGGATCAATTAGATAGATATTGCCAACTTGGTGGAGGAGATTGAGTCTTTAGGCAAACAAGAACGACGGGAATTGATGAATTGGCTAGAGATCTTGATGGGACATCTGCTGAAGTGGCAGTTTCAGCCCCAATGTCGGGGCAAAAGTTGGGTGGTGACCATTGTCGGACAACGGCAGGAAGTAGAGGAGTTGATTGAGGATAATCCTAGCCTCAAACCTGATCTGGTAGCCAAAGAAACTCCGCTATCCCAGAAAGATCTGCCGGCGCAGTGCCCCTATACTTTTGAGCAGGTGATCGATCCTGGATTTTATAAAGTTTTACCATCACGATTCAACACTTCTGCGATTGAACAACACCCTTAGACAGCGAATGGGAAGGCTAGTCAGAAAAACTCTCTCCTTCTCCAAGAAGCTGGAGAACCCTATTGGGATGATCTTCAACTTCTTGCATCACTACTATGCATCATTATTTGTATAGGACTACCCTGAAGCCCGTTGGCAAAACTGGCGAAAAAGGCAACTCACAACATGACATTAGGCGGATCAGGGCTTAGGAACGGGTGCGACTGGCGGCCACCAGGCGGGGTAAAACCCGTTCGCCGTAGCGCAGGAGCATTTCTAGAGAGGCTAGGCGATTTTCCCAAGTGTTAACGCGGTAAGCCTGTTGCAGAGACTCGGAGCGCATCCAGTTGGCAAAACCATCCCGCAGGGTAGCTAGGGATCCCTGGGTGGCGGCGAGTTGAGCAGGACTGGGATCCCCGACCAAGCCATTGAGATCTTGCTCCACCTGCCTGATGGCAGCAAGCCACTCCGAACGCCCTGGTTCTGGGATCCGTATCTGGTTTTGATTGAGCAAAAATTGCCACTCCTGCTGCAAAACCTGGAAGCGAGCTTGAGCGGCTCCAAAGGGGTTGCGATGGGGAATCTGGCTAGAGGAAATGGCGGATCCACTGAGAATTTGCTCAAGTTCTTGGGTGAGTTGACGCGCGGCAAACAGGGCATAGCCTCCCGTGGGCAGATCGCGCACCACCTGCATCTGATCCAAAAATTCCACAGCAGGCAGATCCAGCAAATTGACGCTGGGTAAATAAAGGGTGGGAGAACGGCGGACAATCTCTAGGTTGGGTTCCACCAACTGTGCCAAGCGGCGGGTGTTTTGGGCATAGGTGAGGGGAACCAGCAAATCAATGTCTCCCGCTGCAATCCATTTCTCCCAGTCCTGTTGCAGTTTTTGCACCCGCTCATTTTCGGGCAGAGCATAGACCGCCGCCGATAACACCACATGCGGATCGAGTTTTTGAATCGCTTGGGCAACCTCGCCGACAAACTGGTTGATTTGCTGAGTGCGAAACTGCGTCCACAACTGATAGAGAGAGCGATCCTGGGTGGGATCCACATCTAAGGGATCCACATCCGTCAGTTGGCGAAACTGCTGACGAGCCGCTTGTCCATAGCCAAAGGTGGCACGACTGGAGGCATTTTGAAAGGGATAACGAATATAGTCCAGTTGGATGCCATCCACACCATAATCCCGAATCATTTCGGTGATCAGCCCTAATAGATAGCGGCGCACCTCTGGATTGGCGGGATCTAGCCAGGTTTCCACCTGACCACGGGGAAACCATTCTTGGCGGTCATCCAGGTTAGCCCAGGTGGGATGGGCGGTTAACACCGGGCCGATATAGCGTTCCGGACGGCTGATCTCCGGCAAGACGTTGTGGCGAATATTGCCCACCGCGAACGTCCACATCCAGGCATGTAGCTCAATCTGTCGCTCATGAGCCAGCTTGACGGCGGCGGCTAAGGGATCCCAGCCACGGGTGAGGGGGTTTTGTTCCGGGGCTAACCGACTGGGGTAGATAGGAAATCCAGCGTTGATGGTTTCAAAAAAGACCGTGTTGATGCCCGCTGCTGCCAACCGATCAAAAACGCGGCTCAAGCCCAATTCGGATCCCGCCTCGACAATCGTACCTCGATCTAACCAAATGGCTCTCACCTCCGGCAGAGCTGTTAGACGATCCACCGGATAGTTTTGCCAGAGATCCGCCCGTGCCTGTTCAAACTCCCGCCGTGCCTTCACATGTTCTCCGGCTTCTACCCATTTCAAGAGGTTGCTGGTCACGTCGCGGGCATGGTCAACTACACCCGCAAACTGCGGCGAAAGGGAGGATGTGGAGGCTTGGGTGGCTTGGGTCACTAACAGCGCACTCTCCACCCGTCCCAAGAGGCTTTGCAGTTCTTGCCGCATCGCCAGGGCTTCTAAGGTATTGATGGGTTGAGGAGGGGGAGGGGAGGGGGTTCCCTGTCCTCCAGGCTGATTGACTACCGTCAGCCCTTGCAGATATTGCAGGGCAGCTTGTAGCCATTGTTGATCCTGTTGGGCGGCCTCCGGCTGATCGATGGATCCCCATTTCCAGCCTAAATAGACACTCCGACGGGTGGCAATCACCGCGTAGGGATCCCTAGGGCTTTCTCCCCACTGAGCGATTAAGCGGCTATCTACCCCCGCCGGCAGTAGGGATCCCCCTCGGATGGGAGTGAAATCGGTCACAAGGCTAGCCCAACTGCTGTCGGCAAAGGGGGTGAGGCGGATCCCCTCAGCTTGGCGCAATTCCCCACTCCAGTAGGCATCGATTAAAGCCCGCCAAGCGGATTTGTTTTCAGCATCTACCTCGAGCGGCCCACTGATAATCAGACGTCCTTGCTGATTTTCCATCCAATTGATCAGGGCTTGGGTTTGATCGGCGGTCAACTCACCCAGATTGGGTAAAAACAAAATCTTCAGGCCAGCCAATCCATCCTCATTGATCTGCTGGGCAGCCATGACTTGATAAGGGAGGTTGCTGCGATCCAATCGTTGTTGAAGGAGCGTCCATGCTCCACCCCCACTTTGCCACACTCCTAAGCGAGCTTCTTCCTGCGCCTGAGAATGGAGGGATCCCGGCCATGACAGCAAGGTTAACCCTACCAGCAGCAATCCCAACCCTGTGCTGAGCAACCGCACTAGCCAACGGCCTTGTTCCCTCCCCCATTGCCCAAGAGGTTTCTCCCCCATCGGGATTATCCCTTTTAGTCTGGGTATCTGCCAGTGGACATGGGGCATAATGACTCCTCGACGGGCAACTATCTTCAGACGCAAATCGGACGCTCAACTTCACGTTTGTCGCCCTCTTTCAAAACGGGCAAAGAGAGCTTCGCTGAAATAGTATCCCTTCCTTCACCAATTAACCATCCCCAATATTGAATTCCGGACATTGAATAGACTGCTTTTTAGGCGAAGCGACTCACTAATCAGCAGAGATCATCGACAGGAAACGATTCCTCGAAAACTATTCATAAGAAAGGTGAATTAAAAAAGCATGTCTTTGTAGGACATGCTTGTGGTTAAAGATAAATTGAAGGCAAAGGCTTCAAGGCCAGGAATTTATGTTCTATCAGATACGCTGATCTCGCTTCAGCCTAAAACTCACTAGGGGGAGGAACGTTAGTTAACCATTAAATCAGTGGTTACATCAATCCTAGCCAAGCAGCAACACCTTGGCCGGTGGCCGCTTCAATGACAATAGCCAGCAAAAAGCCAATCATGGCCGCCCGACCATTTAGGCGCTCGGCGTATTCATTAAAGCCAAATTTGGGTTCGGTAAGATTGGGGTTAGACATGGGGTCCTCCTGAGAAAATCAAGAATGCAGCATTTCGTGATTCCAGTATAGTTTACATTTCTTTGCATTTTCAACGGTAGCGACGGGGGATCCCTTCGGCTTGTTGCCCAGAGGGTTCTTTTCCCCTCAGGTGATTGTTCTCAGTAAATCATCTGCACCGACAAAAGAAAGGAACTGCCCAACAGCAGGGTGCCGAGGAGGCGTCGCCAACCCAAACAGGGGATCTCCATCAACACGCCACCGGCGCTCACACAGAGAAGGGGCAAGATCACCAACCCTGAGCGGGCGCTGGCCTGTAGCCAGTTGACGGATCCGTGGCTATGGAGCAGGAGCATCGTCAGTTCTAGGCCAATATAAATCACGGCAGCCAGACTAATCAGAGCTTGCTGGCGATGGCTCCACGGCCAGACCAAGCGCACCAACGTCAACCCCAATGGCAGCATCAGCGCCGCCAACACAGCCAGCCCACTTTGCCAGACCACCGCTGCTCCGAAGGTATCGTGCAGAGGCTGCACCCAAGCCGGGATCCCGCCGTACCAGATAGCGTTAATCAGGATGCTACCCCCCACCAGCATCACCCCCTGCCAGCGATAGCGAGGCCACCCCTGGCTTGTCCAGAGCAATGTAAGGAGAAGGGCAATCGGCCAAGCCCGCGCACTCAGGCTACAGGCTAAGGCTAAGCCGATAAATCGTCTGGGGAGCCTCACCTGACAAGCCCAAAACAGCAAGGCCGCCGCAAAAATTTCACTGCCCGGTTCTAACCCTTGACTAATCACCCAAGGACTCAATCCCCACAAACCGGCGCTCCAAAAATTTCCCTTTACCCAGCAGCCCAGCAGGATCAGTAAGCAACCCAAAAGCGCCACCCCCTGCAAAAAGAACGAGCTGGGTAATTCTGGTGCCGGAACTTGGGCAATAAATTGGCTAAATCCCTGATAGAGGGGTAACTCAGGAGGACTATGGCTGAGTCCAGCGTCCATGTCACTGGTGGTTTGTAAGATTGGCAGTGAGCGCCACCATTGATGATGAAAACTGGGCTTTTGCAGAGTCAGGCGCAGACGTTGGCTGATCAAAATGACCATGCCTACCCAAAGCAAGGTGGATCCCCATATTGTCCAGGATTGCCTACGAGGCAGATCGACGGACGAACGGATCCGGCGGCGACTCAAAGACTGGTTTTTGCGTTTCCAAGACAACGGGCAACCCCCTACTGACAGTTAGCTTGCTTGGAGGCCAGCTATGGGCTGTGTCTGTCCTAACCACAACTCCCCTGACATCATAACGAGCGAGGGATAAACTCGTCGGTAATCAGCGGGTTAACTGGAGATCTTCCGCCGTCGGGCAACCCGCCGCTTGCCAAGCGCGGATCCCTTGGGCGGTGGCTCCATCCGATATATCCCGCGGGATCCCTTCCGGTCGCAGCACTTGCAATCGGCTCAACACCAGGCTGCTGGTCGGACTAGCCTGAAAAACTTCAGCTCGATAGGCGAGGGAGAGGCTGTCGGTACGTCGGTTGTCCCAGGTGTCTGGCGAATCCACCCCGACCAATTGGCGTTCTAAGGTTGAAAAATAGATCCCATAGCCCAACGGTTGACTGGGATCCACCGCTAAATCGAGAGGGGAGGGGAGGAGGGGTTCCACCTGAGGAGGGCTGACCAAAATCAGGCGAAATTGGGCGTTGGTGCGAGTTAAGACAAGATTGACAAAGCGGGGCAATTGGCTGGTCATCCCTTCCGCCCAAGCATTTACTTCCGTTGGGCAGGCAAGCGCGGGCCACGATAGGCTGATCCACGCTACCCAGAGAATAGGGATCCCTACCGTTCCTTTCATAACCCCGCCCTGATTTCTGCCCAAGCTACTTCTGGGTCAGGGGCTTGTGTGATCGAGCGCCCAATCACTAAGTAATCGGCTCCGGCGGTGAGCGCCTGTTGAGGAGTCCAAACCCGCGCCTGATCTTGAAGACCATCTTGAACACGCCGGATGCCGGGAGTCACCAACAGCCAATCTGATCCTAACTGCTGACGGAGGCTGGCCACCTCCATGGGAGAACACACGGCTCCGCTACAGCCGGCCCGTTGCGCCATTTGGGCAAGATGCAGAGCATAGTCCGGCAAATCCAGGGCAATGTTGAGATCGTGCCTCAGCTGAGCTGGGCTGAGACTGGTTAAGACGGTGACGGCCAAAAGCTGGCAAGGGGATCCCTGTGCTGCTGCTACGGCTGCCTGCAACATCGCTTCTCCTCCCGTGCTGTGGAGGGTGAGCATATCTACCCCTAGGTTGATCGCGGCCGCTGTGGCACGGGCTACCGTATGGGGAATGTCATGTAGCTTAATATCGAGAAAAATTTTTTTTTGGCGTTGCTTGAGTTGGCGGATGACAGGCCAGCCCCCCGCTGTAAACAACTCTAGACCCACCTTCCACCAGACTACTTCTGGAAGACGCTCCAGCCAAGCCAAAGCTTGCTCTTGGTCAGCCACATCCAAAGCAACAATAATGCGTTCTGCCAACGTCAACTGAGACATAATCAGCCCTACGGGACTATAGCCAGCCTAAAGGGATCCCGCCTGGGAGGAAAGAGGGGGAGGATCGGGGGTTTTGCTTAAACAGGGGGATTGAGCCGCCTGCCGAAATGTTTCAATGGATTCCACATGATTGCAAAAGCCACAAAAAGGGCAGTATAAGAGATCCCCGATGTGGGGGGCAATGTCGGCATGACTCCACCAACGTCCGCAGGCTTGGCAATGGCAGTGGTAGAGATACTCCAGGGAGATTTTCATGATTTTTCATGAGGAACAGAATTAGTTCAACAGAAAAGATGATTAGTGTGTATGGAAAGAGCTAGGGATCCCTGGCCGTCAGGGAGGAAATGTGACGGCGTTGTGGATCCCCCGTGGGGATGGCCGCCAGCAGTTGCCGCGTATACTCCCGTTGGGGATCCCGATACAGTTGATCAGCAGGGGCGATTTCTTCCAGACGGCCTCGGTTCATCACCAAAATCCGGTCACTCATAAACTGCACCACACTCAAATCATGGGAGATAAACAAATAGGTCAAGTCCAGATCGGTTTGTAGCTGTTTGAGAAGATTGAGCACCTGTGCCTGCACCGAGACATCGAGGGAGGATACGGCCTCATCACAAATCAGCAGGCGGGGCTGACTGGCTAAGGCACGGGCAATACAGATCCGTTGCCGCTGCCCTCCCGAAAATTCATGGGGCATCCGCGACAATGCTTGGGGATCCAAGCCCACCTTGATAAACAACTCCTCTGCCCGTTGCCGACGCACCATGGAATTGTCCCCGAGCCGATGCAAAATCATCGGCTCCAGCACACTCTCCCCCACCGTCAGGCGCGGATCGAGAGCGGCTGTCGGATCTTGAAACACTAACTGGATCTCGCGCCGCCGCTGCCGCAAGCGTTGGCGAGACAGCGCCAGCCAATCCTCCCCGTCGTAGCGAATGGATCCCGCCGTAGCTTGAGTCAGTCGCAAAATGGTTCGCCCTAGGGTGCTTTTCCCGGATCCCGACTCCCCCACCACTCCTAAGGTTTCCCCCGGATATATCTGAAAACTGATATCGTCCACGGCGCGAATGTCCCCAATCCTTTGCCGCCATACCCCCCGCATCGGGAAATGCACCTGCAAGCCCTCAACCTGGAGGAGGGGAGGACGTGATTGCAGCCGTTGCAGACGAATGGACATTTCTCCGCTACTCACTTCCAGCAAAGGGAGGGGTTGGAGAGGGATAGATGAGGTCGGCATCTCTAGCTGACCATCCTGCCGCCGCATCGTCCTGACCCAATCCTCGGTGGTGGGTAGGCGGTGCAGGCGGCGACCCAAAACCGGACGACAGGCTAACAATCCTTGGGTATAGGGATGTTGGGGATGAGCAAAGACGCTGGATATGGGAGCCGCTTCCACTTTTTTGCCTCCGTACATCACCAGCACCTGATCCGCTAGTTCAGCCACCACCCCCCAGTCATGGCTAATCAACAAAATCGACATCTGGCGCTGTTCTTGCAACTGGCGCAATAATTTGAGAATCTCTGCTTGAATGGTCACATCCAGGGCAGTTGTCGGTTCATCGGCAATCAATAAACAGGGGTCACAGGCAATAGCACAGGCAATGGCCACCCGCTGCCGTTGTCCTCCCGACAATTGATGGGGATAACGCCGCAAAAGGGCACTCGGTAATTGCACTTCTGCAAACAAGTCTGCTGCCCGTTGTTCTGCCTCGCGCTGATTCATCGACAAATGGGTACGAAGAGTCTCTTGTAACTGATAGCCACAGCTATAGACAGGGTTGAGGCTTTGACCCGGATCCTGAAACACCATCCCCACCTGCCGTCCGCGATAGGTTTGCTTGGGGCGGGCTGAGCTATCTAACAAATTCACCCGGTTTCCTTGGGGGGGAGTTAACCAGGCGGATCCACTCACTATCGCTGGGGTTGGGGTCAGCCCCATCAAAGCCAACGCTGTCATGGTTTTGCCGGATCCCGACTCCCCGACAATGCCGAGGGTCTCTCCCACCTTCAGGTCAAAGCCGATGCCATCCACCACGGACACCCGTTGCTGCCCTTGGGGAATTGTCACAACCAAGTCTTTCACCTGCAAAAGAGGGGGGGCTGAGGGCTGGGTCATCCGATCACAGAAATAGGTAGGCTATCGTTAGGCGCGATTATAGGACAAACCGGATCCCGACTCTAGCCCACAACCCTTGGCGGATCGACCAATCTCACCGGACGCAAATAACCTTTGCAACTCAGCCGATCAGCTTGGGGCGGTGCAGCGACTTGTTATTATGTGTCGTGTATCGGCTTTTGAGTTGCGCTGATTCGTAACCATCTAAAGGGCTGCTTTCAAACTTGAAGCCAATTTCGTAAAATATTAACCACTACTGGAGCGAAAGGCTCCAATTGTCCCTGTTGAGGTTGTGTTAGCTCGTCAATCAACAATGCTAGAACTTCTTTATCTCCTTCCAGTCCTTGGTTTGGATCTCCATAACACTTCCATAACAACACGTTGGATAATTGTTTGCGTTTCTCGATCAAAGAACGGTTATTGTTCTCATGGTCGCCCAAGTTTAAGACTTGAATGGTATCGATTGCCCGATTACTCAACCCCTCAACCCGACCACTAATTTTAAATCGCAGTTCTGTTTTACATTCCGTCATCAGAGGAGTTAGGGGTAGGTGCTGCGATTTATGAGCATCGCCACATTGATTATGGGTATTACAACTAGCCACAATATTTAAAAAGTCGAGCGTGCGTTTAGGATTCAGTTTTTGAGCTTCTACATGCTCATTATGGCAATCATCAATGTCTTGGATTCGCTGGCAGCAATAGGCACAAAGGTAAAACTGCTCCTTGAGAGCATAGTCTCGAATCGTTGCACGAAGGACTTTCCCCTCTTCTGTTTTGTCTAGGTCATCGTATACGCCATGAGGGTTCTTCTTCTTCCAAGTTGTCAAACAAGACGGTTCAGCCCCTTTACTAATGGTTCGCATGACGTAATTTTTGTTTACAGAGCAATAATTTAGCTTTGACCAATTCGAGATGATTGGCAGGTAGTTCCTCGGTTAATCTGGCAAGCAATTGTTGAGCCTCCGTTAGCTTTGAATCCTGTATGGCATCTAGTAAATCATTTAGTTCAGTATCAATTTTCTCGTTACGGATGCTAGTATCCATGACATCTAATAAAACCGTATTAGCATCTTGTCCATACTGGGAAGGCAATTGTCGCAACTTACCATCAGCTAAGGAGTAAACCAAAACATTTTTACAGTCGCTGATTATCAGAGGTGAATGGGTCGTCAGTACAAACTGACAATTTGGGAAAGTTGCAATCAAGCGATCGCACAGGCTTCGTTGCCAAGAGGGATGTAGATGCAAATCAACTTCATCAATCAAAACGATACCATCACCTGCTAAAGGATTTTCTAGAGCAGGATTCAGCATGGCTAGACGGCGGGCAATATCACCAACAAGAGCCATTAGTGACTTTTCGCCTTGTGAAAGTTGGGCTACGTTCAGGGGTTTACCATTTTTGTCAATTGCCATGTAAAGACGAGGTTTACGATGGACTCTAAGATTGTTTATATGGGGCATAAACTGGCTAATAGCGGTGCGAACGGCGGTTAACTGCCGATCTTTATTATTGCGTTCGTTTAACAATCGCCATACATCTTGATTAGTTTCAGCTAGTGGTCTTAGTTGGTTCAGAACCTCTTCAGGAATTCCTGATTCATTTTCGGTATCTTCCCGCTCTCGGAACCATTCAAAAAAGCGACGAAAGTCAACGCCCTGACTTAAGGAATTATCGTAACCATCCAATTGCAAAAAGGTATGCTTAGTCCTAATTTTTAGTGGAATATCGAGGACGACACGCTCGACAGGGTAAAACGCAATTAGGGGCAAGCTAGTTTTGTCATTATGAGTGAGTGCATCACGATAACGATTGGCTAAGCGAGTGCAGTTGTTTAGGATGCTACTATATTGAGCCCTTCGCCCTTTTCTGTTTTTTGCAAGAGTCCATTTGAAATAATGATCGATCTCGCTTTGATTGGAATTGTTCAACAATCCAGAGGAGTCACAAATTTCTATTTCAATGCTGGCCGCATTGGCAGTGTTGAGTATGGCATCTTCAGGAATAGGGTTACCACTGCCTTTTTCTGTACGTAAACGAGCAGTAAACCAGCTAAGAGAGGTTGCTAAGGCTTTCAGTACAGAGGTTTTACCAGCGCCGTTATTACCAACAAAGACAGTAATATTGCTGGGGTTTCGCTCAGTGGGCGCTAAGGGAATTTCCAGACTTTTAAACAGCCCAATATTATTTAAGATGATCCGTTGGATTTCCATAGGGGTAAAGTTCAAACCTCTGAGGTCTCTGATGTTTGGGTAGTGGTAAAAAGGAAAAGACTTAAGAGGGGTCGTAGGTGCATTGCCCTTATATGGGGGCGAGGCCCCCAAACCCCCAACCAACTCCCATCCTTACTCTTTTAGAACTACCGATGTTTGTAGTAATACGGTTGATTTACTTAAAAGTGAAAAAACAAAGCCTCTATAACAAGGGTTTTTTCAGGCCAGATTGTCTCACCCTTATCCAAATCAACCATATCTCAAATATTTGAAGGCACTTACCCTTAATCATGCGCTCAAAATGGTTGCTCGGAACTAGTTTTATCTTAATTCATGATGAGGGGAACCACAGATACATAACTAGATGCTCCCCTGCTTGCCAGCAAAATGCTGCTCGCCCATAGTGGGGTTTTGCTATTAAGCCGATGATTCTTCAGACTCGGCTTCTAGCTCCGCCTGCAACGCCTGCCATGCCTCTGGGGTGAGGGTGTTCAAGGCTTCCTGTAACTGTTCTTTTTCGTAAACCTGCTTTTGGTGGTGAAAGGTCATGTGACCGGAGGTGACTCGTGTCAGGTAATGGAGTACCCAGCCGAGACACCCCAACAAAAGGATCCCACTACTCCAGGCTTGAGCTGAGGATCCCCAACCCAAGGCTTGCATCGCCCCATAGAGGGATCCCCCTGCCAGCAGGAGATAACCACCCCAGAGTAAAACGTCCTTCCTACGCATGATAGTGAGAATCCTTAAAACATTTCCGCTAGCTGAGGGTGGGTGGGATCCGATCGGCTGGAGGGAGTGTCTCGGTCAAGTTTCCCATGACAGCGGCGGGGGAAATCCGCAAAAAGGGACTGGCTTCAATCGAGGTGGTGGTGATGTTGAATAGAGGATTGGAGAGGATCCCGACCACAATCGTTCCCACGAGCGTGACCAGCATTCCCGTCTGGATCAGTCTCATGCCATCCAACGTCCAATCCACATCGGGATAGTTTTGCACAGAGCTAGACATTTCCTGGGGTTCTTTGACCACCATCGTCTTGATCACCCGCACATAGTAATAGATGGAAATCACACTGGTGACCAAGCCCACCAAGACCAGCGTATAGGCTCCTGCCTGCCAGCCCGACCAAAACAGATACAGCTTGCCGAAGAAGCCCGCCAAGGGAGGTAATCCACCCAAGGAGAGCATACACAAGCTCAGGCAAAGGGTGAGGAAGGGATCCTTTTGGTAGAGTCCGCTATATTCCGTGATTTCATCGGTTCCGGTCTGCAAGCTGAAGAGGGTGACGCACAAAAACGCCCCTAAATTCATCACCAAATAGACGAATAGATAGAAAATTAGGCTGGCGTATCCGGCCTCGCTGCCAATCACTAAGCCGATCATGGCAAACCCCGCCTGCCCAATCGAGGAATAAGCCAACAGCCGCTTCATACGGGTTTGGGCGATTGCCACCACATTGCCCAAAACCATACTCAAAATGGCTAGCACCGCAAATACCGTCTGCCATTGCTCACTCATGGTGGCAAAGGTGGTCAACAGAAAGCGAATCGCCAGGGCAAATCCCGCCGCTTTGGATCCCACCGACAAAAAAGCCACAACCGGAGTGGGTGCCCCTTCATACACATCGGGCGTCCATTGGTGAAAAGGAACCGCCGCCAGCTTAAAGCAAATCCCCGCAATGCACAGCACCAAGGCAATAATACCCGCCAACCCCGCTTGGGAGAGGGTGGGAGCAATCGCCTCTAGGTTGGTTTCTCCCCCCGATAAGCCGTAGAGTAAGGACATGCCGTAGAGAAAAATCGCGGTGCTGCTGGCTCCGATCAACAAATATTTGAGGGCTGCTTCCGAGGAGCGGGGATCCCGTTTCATATAGCCCGCCATCAGGTAACTGGCAATTCCCAACGTTTCCAGCGCCACAAATACCATGATCAAATCGGTTGCCCCCGCCAGCAACATGCCCCCCAGGGTGGCGGTGAGCAGCAGGACATAAAACTCTGCCGTTGGGGATCCCGCCAAAAAGACGTACCGCTCTGACATCATCACCGTCAAAATCGCCGTCAAAACCACCAAACCTCGAAACAAAATGCTGACGGGATCCGCCGAAAAGCTCCCGAAAAACCCTGACATATCGGGATGCTGCCACTGCAAGACCAGGGTCACCAAGGCTCCGATCAACCCAATAATCGCCAGCCCCGCCAAGGATTGACGACGTTGACCAGTCCCCAGCAAATCCACAATCAAAACAATCATCAAGGTGAGGGTGACCACCGTTTCAGGAATAATCGTGCCCGCATTTAGATTTTGGAGGTTTTGGGTTAGGGAGAATACATCCATAAGGATTTGACCGACACGGTGAATCTAGGGTGCGTCTTCACGCTAAAGCTTTTTTGCCCAAGAGACAAGTTCAAAGGTAAGGGCTGCTCATTAAGCAGCACTACGAAAGCGGATTTGTCCTGTTGCTGCTCTGGCCAGTCAGCCATATTTCAGTCTTTCCCGCAAAAGATCTGGCGGTTTTGGCCTCTGGAATCGTCAAAGGTATTGAGTAGGATGAATAGCAATCAATGGTTATTGTGGGGAAAGAGCGATGAAACCACTGGTACGTTTGGCGGTCTGCTCTGGCTTAACCCTCATTCTCTTGGGATTGAGCGCCTGTCAAAAAACACCTCCCCCGCCACCCACCCCTAGCGAAGCTCCCCAACTCAGCCCAGCCGAGATTGAAGCGATCCGCGAGGAGGTGAAACAAAAACTACGGGAAGAAATCGAAAACGAAGTGGATGCGGTGCAACAGCAGGTGGAAGAACGGGTGCAAGAGCAGGTAGATGCGGCCAAACAAGAAGCTCAGCAACAGATTCAGGAAGCGAAACAAGAAGTAGAAGAACGGGTAGTGGAAAACAAACAACAGGTGCAGCAGCAACTTCAGCAAAAAATTCAAACCACTCTTGAAGATCGCCCCCGTCTGCGGGAGCGTCTGCAAGAAAAAGCTGGATCCCCCTAACGACCTCCCCCCGTGAAAGAGCGCTCCTGAGTTTGGGGAGCGGCTTCGGCGGCCTGTTGTCCAAAGGCGGTGGCCGGTTCAAAATGAGGAGGTAGGGGTGGATCCAGGAGTGGATTCACTACGATCCAAGTGCCCCAACCCAACAAGCCCAGCCCACTTATCACCGCCGACATCAGCAGTAGCGATACCCACGGAAACCGCCAGCTACCCATCAGCCAGGAGGTTGATGGGCTGGGATCCCGTCGCGAAGAAGGGATCCCGCTATACCGTCGCTGCCGCAGCAGCCGACCACAACGGCGACAAGCATGATCGGTGTCATAGGCAATGCCTTGGCAGGCGGGGCAACGGCGCATGGGGGGATGGCAGGATTCTGAGCAGAATCATACTGAAGTTTGCGGGGAATGGGCTACCCGGCTTTTCTGGCCGGCAAAGGCAGGCCAAACCGTCGGGAAAACCTCTTAAAAATTGGCTTGGTGGCGGATCAGGCTCAAGAACTCTTCGCGGGTGCGGGGATCCTCCTGAAAAACCCCCACCATCGAACTGGTGACCGTCCAGGATCCCGGTTTTTGCACACCCCGCATCACCATACACATGTGGGAGGCTTCGATCACCACTGCCACCCCCTGTGGTTCCAAAACCTGCATGAGAGATTCGGCAATTTGACGGGTGAGGCGCTCCTGCACCTGCAAACGGCGGGCATACATTTCCACAATGCGGGCAATTTTGCTCAATCCCACCACTTTTTGGGTGGGAATGTAGGCCACATGGGCGCGTCCGATAAAGGGCAGCATGTGGTGTTCACACATACTAAACAGGTTGATGTCCCGCACCAAGACCATCTCATCGTGCCCCACATCAAAGATTGCCCCGTTCACCAGATCTTCCAGAGATTGGTCATAGCCATTTGTGAGAAATCTGAGGGCTTTGGCCACTCGTTTGGGGGTTTTGAGTAATCCTTCCCGACTGGGATCCTCCCCCAAGCCCCGCAGCAGGGTTTCCACCGCCGCCACCATCTCCGGATCCACGGCTTCGTTGGTTTCCTCCTCAATCAGGTCAGCGGTAACCGACTTAACCACCCGCTTTTGAAAACTATTTTTGTCGTTGAGGGAAGGATTTCCACTGTGGGCAATGGTCATAACCTGAGCATCTCCAGATGATAAAGAACAAGAACGTAACGACCCGTTCGCCTCCCTTGTGGCTGACCTGACTTTTCAGAACATCCTGACGAGGGATTGGCCAGGAAAATGGAGGCATGCGATGAGTCAGGGCGAGGGCTTCAAAAGACCCCTCCCGCTGGCATCAAGACCATCTCTTCCACCACGGCACCAGGGGACATGAGCACCAGATGCAACAAAGAATCCGCCACCTGATCAATGGTCAACATCTGGCTGCGATCAAAATTGGCTTGGACGGTGGGGCTATCCCAAAGGGGAGTGTTGACCGAGCCGGGACAAAAAGCAGTAACGCGGATCTTGTTGGCGCGCTCTTCCTGGGCAAGCGCCTGCGTCATCCCCAGCAGAGCAAATTTACTGGCACAGTAGGCGCTCCATCCGGGGAAGGCTTGTTTGCCCGCAATCGATATCACGTTAATGATTTGACCTCCTCCCCGTTGACGCATTCCTGGTAACACCGCTTGAATGCACAAGAAAGCTGCCGTCACATTGAGGTTGAATACCCGCTGCCAATCCGTTAAGGGCGTGGCTGCTGTCGTCCCCGTGTAGCCGATGCCCGCATTGTTGATCAGCAAATCACAGGATCCCCACTCCTTTAGTAAAGCATCCAACTGAGACGGAACCCGCTCCACATCGCTCAAATCGACAGGAAATGCTTGTGCGGTTCCACCCATCTGTTCTATTTCTTGAACCAATGCTTGCAAATCAGGGGCAGAACGAGCCACGACAGCCACGCTAAAACCCTGGCTAGCCAGACGTAAGGCAACAGTTCGACCAATGCCCCGACTGGCTCCAGTGACCAGAGCTTTCTGGACACCGTTCTGAGTATGAGACATGTATTGTGTGGGAGTCTGAGAAGGTATATTAACAAGTGTAACACTGATTGGCTTGCCAAGCCCGCTTGAGGAAGGCTTGCAACTGTTGACGGGCTTCCGGCAAGGGTATGGATTGCTGGATCAACGGCAGGACTTCTTCGGCATAGGCGGGCTGAAAGGCGTCCGCAGGCCAGAGCAAGTCGCTGGTTTCCAGCAGATTCCATATCTGTTGATGGCCGGGCTGAGTGATATCCCTGCTCACCAGCCATAGGGGACGCACCCACAGCATGGCACGGGATCCCCCGGCTGGGACAGGGCTGGCTTCCTGGATCAATTCTCCATAAAGCACCTGATCGTGGATCCGCAAGCTCAAAATTGGGCGACTTAGGGATCCCGTGTCAGGGAGTTCAGGGGGAGATAGATCCTGTGCTTTAACAAGCGCCGGCTGGCATTGAGCAGGCAGTTGGGGCCGCATCATCCGTTGGTCAGGGGGTGTGGAGGGCATCGATAGACTTGAGATGGTATTTTTCTCATCAAATATCCTAACGGTTTCAATCAGGCAAGGACTTAACCATGATGCAGGTGGAGAGGGCTTTTCAGGTGATTATGGGATCCATCCATCCCTTAGAGCCGGAGTGGATCAGCACTAGCGCCGCCCTAGATCGGATATTGGCCGAAACGGTGCTGAGTCCCTCGGATTTTCCGGCGGCGGATATCTCCAGTATGGATGGGTATGCGATGCGCTATCAGGATGGGTGCGCGGCTCCCTGTGAACTCCAGGTGATGGAGACTATTCCCGCCGGTCATCTGCCCAGCCAAACGGTGCAAGCGGGACAAACCAGTCGCCTGTTTACGGGATCCCTGCTTCCCCCTGGAGCCGATACCGTGATTATCCAAGAAAATACGCAGGTGTTAGGGGATGGACGGGTGAAGATTGTCCAACCTGCTAACCAGTTGGGGCAATTTGTCCGAAAACAGGGGCATTACTGCCGACAAGGGGATCCCATCCTGCGGGCAGGGTTGGCGTTGGGGCCAGCGGAGTTGGGGGTGTTGGCTGCACTGGGGCGGTCGGTGATTCCGGTGGGGCAACGACCTCAGGTGGCGCTCTTTTCGACAGGTAATGAGCTGGTGCGGCTGGATCAACTCCCTCAAGCGGGGCAGATTGTGGATTCTAATCAGTATGCTCTGTGGGCAGCCATTCACAAGGCGGGCGGGATCCCCACCTCATGGGGGATTCTCCCTGATGATCCCCAATGTTTAGGCACCACCATGCAGTCCAGCATCCAACGGGCGGATGTGGTCATCTCCTCCGGTGGGGTTTCGGTAGGAGACTACGACTATGTGGAAAAACTCTTGGCGGAATTGGGGGGGCAGATCCTTATTCATAGCATCGCCATTAAACCAGGTAAACCCCTCACCTTTGCCATCTTTGAGAAGGATCCCCACCGCCGCTGTTATTTTTTTGGCCTCCCCGGAAATCCTGTTTCTGCCCTCGTCACTTTTTGGCGGTTTGTGCAGCCCGCCCTCGCCAAACTGCAATCCCAAGCCCCCCCCTGGGATCCCCGTTGTCTAACCGCCCTGGCTCAGAGCGATCTCTCCGGCGACGGCAAGCGGGAAACCTATCTCTGGGGATCCCTCAACTGGCAGAGCGATCCCCCCTTATTTACCCCTGTGCTGGACTATCAATCCGGTAACCTAATCAACTTAGCCGGATGTAATGGGCTGGCGGTTGTGCCCGTGGGGGTGACGGGGATCGCTGCCCAACAACCTGTGCGGGTGATGCTGCTGAAGTAGGTTGCCTAAAAAAGGGATCCCCTCGTTGTCAGAAGGGATCCCGGTCAATTTCAGGGTCTTTATTGGGAAAGCCGCCGGAGTCTAAAAAGTTGCTGGGGTACAGCCGGAGGGAGTAGCGGCGGCAAAGGTCGCTGGTGAGATAAAGGTGAGGGTGCCGCCGCCATTGGTGAAGGAGGTGCCGTTGTTATTGGTGGAGAGAGTGATCAAAGTAGGGGTAGTGCTCACTCCGTCGGAAACTCGGAAGGTACTGCTGTCACTCTGGCGCAGTTCAAAGTCGGTTGTGCTAGTGCTGCCACCTTGATTCCCTTGGAACCATCCACAAAACACCGAGGTGCGGCGGGAACGAGCTGCTAGACTGCCATTGCCACTCCCTGACGTATTGATGTTGCTAGTCAGAACGTTATCCTTTACCGTGGCATACATCTCGCTAGTCGCATTAAAGTCAGGATTAGTGCGTAGACGGATCCCTTCTCCTAAAGTATTGCTAATAGTGTTATCACTGACAGACACCTCTAGCAAGCCTGTATCATCTGTCGCTAAATCAATGCCTCGATTGGCTTCAGAGAGAGTATTTTCATAAATCAGTACGTTGGCTTTAGCACTATTGGCTCCATCATTGGGGGGATCATCACGGTTAAGACTAACACTGATGCTATTAGCTCCAACACCTGTAACGGTATTCCGATAAATTTGCATCTCTTGAACTATCGAACTGCCACGTGGACGGATATGAATGCCGTTGTCAACCGCTGCCGTAATTGTATTGTCATGCAGATTGCTAGTAGTGACTTCCGCCGTACCTAACAGTCCAAAACTTATCGATTTGTCAGGCATATTAGTGATTGTGTTGTTGTGTAGGGTGATGGAGTCGAAAATAGCTCCTGTATCCCCGTTAATATCAATACCATCAGCGCCCCCAACCACGATCCCATTATGGATAACGGTATTCTCTTGAATCAAGTATGTGCCGGATGCCGTACTACTACATGTGGTATAGCCAGAGAATGGCCGGCAGAGATTGACTTCAACTCCATCAACTCGATAGTCGGTAAAGGGGGTAGTAGTTTCAATCAAGTTGCCAGCAATGATGGCGTTAATACTGCCGGCATTGTTTCTCACAAAAATTCCTGCTTCTAGGTTCGTATCTGTGGTTTCCTGGCGAGTATCACTAACCCTATTATCAGTGATCGTAATATTTCCTGTGATATCACTGACGAAAATTCCTTCGCCCAAAGCACTAGTTACCCGATTATCTTGAATAGTAACGGTTTCACCATTCTGAAGACTAATTCCTCGTTTGGCATTATTGGTACTGATAGAACAGCGCACTGTATGTCCATTGCCCTGGAGAGCAATCCCATCTTGACTAAAGTTTTGGATCTGTAACCCTTGGATCATAAGATTATCTGCTGAACCTGATATACCACTGGTCTTGCTTCCTGCACTAGAGCCATCAATGACAATCCCTAGGCTATCTGTGCTGCAATCAGATCCGGGTTGGCTCAACCCATCAACGGTTACAGAGGTAGTTAAGATGGGTAAGGGGGTGAGAACACTGATTATTTGGGGGGTTGATCCAGGGATATTGAAAGAAATAGTTGTCCCGGCTCCCGTAGCATTAGCCTGCTCCATAGCAGCTCGTAAACTGCATTCACCGAAAGAGGCGGTTTCACAAATGCCATCCGCTAAGTCAGCATCCGAGGCATCAGTAACGACATTCACAACAAAAAACTCGTCGTCTTGGCAGGGAAAGTCCACAATATTATTAGGTTTTAGGTCATAAAGAAATTTTACCTCAGCCTTGATCATAGCCTCTGTTGGGCAGTTGATATTTTTGGGAGGCTCTCTCAGAATAGCGACCGCAAAAGCAATAGCGGCGTCAGTAGAATCAGCATCCTCATCCTCATCAAAATCACTGCTGCTTAATACCTGGGCATTATTACTACTGAGTTCAGCATCGGTCAGAATCAGACCAAAGCGAGAAAACACCTCCTTTTTAACTTGCTGATTGGTAGGGCTAGTAATATTGTTGGGTGGCTCCTGTAAAACAGCGATCCCAAAGGCAATGGCGGCATCTGTTGAGTCAAAAGTTGCGGAGGATCCCTCAAACCAAACTTGGGTAGATTGCGAGGGGTTTTGGTCTTGGGTGGTGGGCAATGAAGAAGTACAACCTAAGAGGGCTGAACACATAGCAGGTAGGAAGACCGACCAGCCCCAACGATTTGCTATGGATTTTGACATAAAAAAAGCTGCTCCTGCCGAGGTTATTTGAGGAAATCTCAGGTTTTGAATGATTAGGGATCCGCTACTCGAATACCTTACGACGAGGATCAAGTTCTTCAGGTTATCAACAGGTTGTCTTTTAGCGAAGGATGGATATGGTTCTTCGTGAACTCGTTGAGGGTCATGCCGATGTTCCCTAATTGGGATCCTCAGGAAACGGTAGTCTGTAACACGGTTTCTTCTGAAAGGGTTTGGTTATAGTTTGGGACAACAAAATAAAGCAGGCTTCTAGGGTTCCGGTTAAGCGACTTCACCTACCTAATTCTGGGGATGGCAAGTTAACTTAATGTCTGGGTCGAGAGAAGCAGCCACAACTCTAGATAACCTCTAGGTAAGGGCAACCCGTAAAGACAGCCGTCGATATGTCTGGTTACTTTTACGTGTGGTGACACGGCGGGATAAAAGCCCGGGAGAGCAAGCCTTGAAAGGTTGTGCTTTCCTGGGCTTCAGTATTTGAAGACTAGGCTCAAGCCAGCAACCCATCCACACTCTGTTGTTTCTGACTGACTCCTATGTCGATGACTTCCGATTTTTCTTCCCCTTCCCCTCGCGCATCCCGTGAAGCAGAGCAAGCACTAGCCGCTGAAAGTCGGATCCCGTTAACGGGGTGGCAGCAGGAGGTGGATCGCGGATTGGCGCTGGGGTTAGAGGCGGCTGAGAGCATCAATGATCGCTCCATTCCCACTTTTTCACGCGGAGAATTGCCTCATTTTGCGGGCATCAATACCTTTCTGAAGGCTCCCTATTGTGAAGATGTGCGACAGGTGGGCAATTATGATGTAGCCGTCGTCGGGATCCCCCATGATTCCGGTACTACCTATCGACCGGGTACCCGTTTTGGCCCCCAAGGGATCCGCCGTATTTCTGCTCTCTACACCCCCTATAATTTTGAATTTGGAGTGGATTTAAGGGAGTCGATTACCCTCTGTGATGTAGGGGATGTTTTTACGATTCCTGCAAACAATGAGAAATCATTCGATCAAATTTCTAAGGGAGTTGCTCATATTTTTGGATCGGGAGCCTTCCCGATTATCTTGGGGGGGGATCACTCTATTGGATTTCCCACTGTGCGTGGGGTCTGTCGCCATTTGGGGGATAAAAAGGTAGGCATTATTCACTTTGATCGGCATGTCGATACTCAAGAGACCGATTTGGATGAACGGATGCATACCTGCCCCTGGTTTCATGCCACCAATATTAAGAATGCTCCTGCTCAGAACTTGGTGCAATTGGGAATTGGTGGTTGGCAGGTTCCCCGTCAAGGGGTAAAGGTTTGCCGAGAGCGAGCCAGCAATATTTTGACGGTTACCGATATCACCGACATGGGGCTGGATGCAGCGGCTGATTTCGCTCTAGAACGAGCGATGGATGGTACGGATTGTGTCTACATTAGCTTTGATATTGATTGTATTGATGCCGGATTTGTGCCAGGGACAGGGTGGCCGGAACCGGGGGGACTGATGCCAAGAGAAGCTCTCTATTTGCTGAAAAAGATAGTCAGACATGCACCCGTTTGTGGTTTGGAGATAGTTGAGGTTTCTCCTCCTTATGACATCAGTGATATTACGTCTTTGATGGCAACCCGTGTTATTTGTGACACCTTAGCCCATTTAGTTATTTCCGGTCAGCTACCCCGTTCATCAAAGCCAAGTTTTATTTACCCCGAGGCTCCCCCTGAAATGACTGGGGAATGGAGGTAGGGTTTATGCATGAAACCGATATGACTCGCGCCTTGATCGTAACCGTAAAAGACTGGATGGAAGCACAATCCCAACCCATTCGGATTACCCATGTTCACCTAATCGTGGGACAGTTTACCTGTGTAGAGCCTGTCAGCCTTCAATTTAGTTATTACCATCAAACTATCGGCACCTTTTTAGAGGGATCCCAATTGGTTATTCAAGAGGTTCCTCTTGTGGCCTTTTGTCATCCGTGCCAGCAAACCTATCTACCTCAAATCGGATCCCGCTATGCTTGTCCAAGTTGTGGGAGTGCAATGGAAGATATCCGATCGGGACGAGAGCTAAAAATTGATCGGATTGAATATCAGCCTAATCAGCCATTAGAGGTTATCTATGCATCAAACTTTTGAAGCCGCGATCGGATCGAATCTACTCCATGCTAATCAACATTTAGCCGCTCATAATCGGGCTAATTTTGATGCCTGGGAACTCATTTGTTTGAACCTAATGAGTGGTCCTGGAGCTGGTAAAACTTCTCTTTTAGAACGGACATTGGCAGAATTAGTCGGTACCCTTGATGTTGCTGTCATTGAGGGAGATATGACTACACAATTGGATGCCGAACGTCTACGAAAATATGGATTTCCTGTGATTGCTATTAATACGGGACGAGCCTGTCACCTGGATGCAAAAATGGTAGCAGGTGGGTTAGTTCAACTGCAAAATTATGCTGACCCTAAACTGATTGATTTGTTGCTGGTTGAAAATGTTGGTAATCTGGTTTGCCCTGCTGAGTTTGAGGTGGGAGAACATGCCAAAGTGGCTTTGTTAAGTATCACAGAAGGCGAGGATAAACCCCTGAAATATCCGATTATGTTTCAAGCCGCTGACTGTGTATTGATCACCAAAATTGACTTGGCTCCCTATCTAGAAATTGATTTGGAACGGATAAAGTCTCACATTCAAGAAGTTAATCCTCACGTTCCAATTATTCAAGTTTCATCCCGTAGCGGAGTTGGTTTGGAAGACTGGTTAGATTGGATTTTATACAAAATTACTAGTCGATCCCAGCTATCTACTTTTGCCCAAGTCGCTTGCTAAGTATTACTGATTTTTGGAGGAAAGAATATGAACCTTAGGTATGGAATGAAACGCTGGATCCCTTGGCTGCTAACCTGTACATGTGGAATGGCAATGTTACTTCTCCTTTGGAGTGGGGGAGTTTCTCAAGCTGCTGATCCGATTGTGATTGGTTATAGTAATTGGGCTGGCTGGTGGCCTTGGGCAATTGCTGAAGAAGAGAAACTTTTTGAGAAGAATGGAGCCAATGTGGAGATGCGTTGGTTTGATGGCTATCTTGCTTCTATGGAAGCTTTTGCCGCAGGCCAACTGGATGGGAATTGCCAGACGCTCAACGATACCATTTCTTTTGCCGCTGATGCAGTTAATGGAGAAGTCGTTGTTTTGGTCAATGATAATTCAGCCGGAAATGACAAGATTATTGTGGCTGAAGGAATCAACACAATTCAAGATCTAAAGGGCAAAAAAGTTGCCGTGGAAGAAGGGGTTGTGGATGATTTCTTGCTCTCATTAGGGCTGCAAAAGGCTGGTATGACTCGTAGTGATGTAGAAATTGTTCCCTTGGAAACTGGAGCAGCGGCGGCGGCTTTTGTTGCGGGTCAAGTGGATGCGGTTGGAGCTTTCCCGCCTTTTTGGGCTACAGCTTTGGAGCGAGAAGGTAGCAAAGAGCTGTTTTCTTCGGCTGAATTTCCGGGAGCGATCCCCGATTTACTGGTGGTTAGTCAAAAGCTGATTGATGAACAGCCCGAACAAGTTCAGGCTCTAATCAAAACTTGGTTTGATACGTTGCAGTTCATGAAGGATAATCCTGAAAAATCAGATCAAATCATGGCTAAGCGAGCTGGAGTTACTCCTGAAGAATTGAAGTTATTTAAGGATGGAACTCGCTTTTTTTCTGTGCAAGATAATCTGGAGGCATTTAGCCCTGGAGATAATATGAAGCACATGCCTTATGCTGCTCAAGTCATGACAGATTTTATGGTGAGTGTTGGATTCATTGAAAAGGGTCCGGATCTGAGCAAAATTTTTAATGACACCTTTATCAAAGCCTATGCAGAAAGCCTACCATAATAATAGTCAGTGAGCAGGACAAAAGGATGATATTAAGAGGATCCTAACCGATGAAAAATGCCACTCAAGCCTCTCCCGGTCATCAGCAAACCTTAAGTCCTACGGTTTTCTGGCGAATTGCCGAAGATATTCCAAAATCACTCCAGATTACGCTAAGCATTCTTTCTGTTTGTTTGCCATTTTTGGTATGGTTTGTAATTTCTTTGATGGTGAACTCTAAGTTTTTACCTTCTCCCTGGCAAGTGGTTTTGGCATTGGGTAATCTCTGGGAGTCGGGTTACCTACTTAAAGATACATTCATGAGCTGTTTGAGGGTGGGCTTAGGCTTCCTTTTGGCGGCTATGGTTGCTATTCCGATTGGATTAGCTATGGGATCCTTTGCCAGCATCCGTGCTCTTTTAGAGCCAATGGTGGGGATATTTCGCTATATGCCAGCACCCGCCTTTATTCCTTTATTGATTATTTATCTAGGGTTGGATGAAACGCCTAAAATTACCCTGATTTTTATTGGCACAGTCTTCTTTAATGTTCTGATGATTATGGATGCCGTTAAATTTGTTCCCAAAGATCTGATTGAGGCAACCTATACTCTGGGCGGAAAACGATCTCAGGTGCTTTTCCAGGTAATTACTCCGCATGTCATTCCCAGCATTTTAGATACCCTGCGGGTGAATATGGCAACATCCTGGAGTTTGGTGATGGTGGCTGAGCTAGTAGCGGCTAATGAAGGGTTGGGAAAACGAATTCAGTTAGCTCAGCGATTCTTCAAGACGGATGAAATTTTTGCCTGTTTGATTGTTTTGGGTTTGATTGGTTTTTTATTGGATGTTGGTCTGCAAGCCATGCTTCGTCTCACTTGCAGGTGGGCGGTGGACTAACTGAACTTCGATTCTAAGTCAAAAAAACTAAAGTTAATAGGTAGAAAAAATCAATGACAGACAAGCTTGCTTGATAACACTATCTGGAATTTTGATTATGCATTTAGAAGTTATTCACTTATATAAGCAATTTTTAACCCGTCAAGGGTCAATGGTGGTGCTAGAAGACATTAACCTGCATGTGGAAACTGGAGAATTCGTCTGTGTGGTGGGAGCTTCTGGTTCTGGCAAAACCACATTGTTGAGGATCATGGCTGGACTGGAGCTACCTAGTAGTGGTCACGTCATAGTGGATGGGGAAAAAGTATTTGGTCCTGGCTCCGATCGAGGGGTTGTTTTTCAAGCCTACACTCTTTATCCCTGGATGACGGTCGCGGATAATGTTGGGTTTGGTCTCAAGCTACAAGGGATCCCTCGTGCAGAACGGCAACATCAAGTGGCTTATTATCTGGAGGTCGTTGGCCTAGCTCCTTTCGCGAAATCATTGCCGAAAGAGCTATCTGGCGGCATGAAACAACGAGTTGCTATTGCCCGTGCCCTAGCCGCTCAACCCAAAATCCTGTTGTTAGATGAGCCGTTTGGAGCACTTGATATTCAAACCAAAATGAATATGCAAGAATTTTTACTGGATCTTTGGCAACGAACTGGCACCAGTATTTTTATGATTACTCATGATGTAGAAGAGGCCGTTTATTTGGCTCAACGAATTTATGTTTTAGGTGCTTGTCCTGGCAAGGTCAAACAAGAGATAAAACTAGACTTTCCCGTACAACGGGACTATCAGCTCAAGCGTTCTCATAAATTTCAAGACTACAAAGATCAAATTATGGATTTGTTGCGCGGGATCCCTCAACAGCAGGTATCCTCCCCTGGTTAACAAGCTTAGGGATCCCTGACGTGCTGAAGGCGATGTTCAGTAGTGGTGTTAGACTCATTTCACAAAATGCACCATTCTTCTATGAAAGCTCCTGACTCTCAACCAACCATTCAACTGACTGAAGTCTCCAAGGCTGTCGCTGCTCTGGGTATTGGTGCTACCGCCGGAGCTGGAGCATCAGCCCTCGTAGGCGGTATGGGTTTGGTGGTTGCGGGCACAGCAGTGGGTATTGGCATGGCTCCAGTGGCCGCAGCGGGCGCTGTGGTTGGTACAGCCATGTATGGGGTGAAGACCGCTATTGCACAGAAAGATGTCAATGCTTGGGGAGCTGCTACCCTGGGATTGGGAGCCGGAGCAGGGCTTTCAGCAGTTGTGGGAGGCATGGGTTTAGCCGTTGCAGGTACAGCCGTTGCGGTCACTATGGCTCCGGTTGCTGCTGCTGGAGCGGTAGTCGGGCTGGCAGGGTATGGAGTTTCTAAGCTTTTTCAGAAGGAAAAGCATGAAAGCCAAGGTAACTCATATAATAACTAAGCATGATACCTAAAAATGGCAACTAAAAAGAAAGAAAAGCCTCATTTTTTGCAACAAGTTGTGAGAGCAGCTATTCGAGGTGGTATTCGACAGATCAACCAACAGATCAATGAAATTATTGCTGATCCCCAGATCAGCACCCCTGTTCAAGGGAGTGAGGCGTGGTATCGAGACAAGTTGGCAAAAAAGCTGAAAGGACAGGTTGAGGTTGTTACCCCATCTGGCAGGATAGATATTCTTACGGATCGGGAAGTGATTGAAGTAAAAAAAGCTAGTAATTGGAAGGCAGCTATCGGTCAAATCCTTGTTTATGGAAGAAATTACCCTAACCATAAAAAGAGGATTCACTTATTCGGTGAATTAACAAAAAATGATCTGAAAAAAATAAAAGAAGAATGTAACGCATTTGGAATCCTCCTCACTTGGGAGTAATTCAATAGAATCTACTATCTCAAAAATCAGTCAATCATGAGAAACTTCCATTTCCATATTGTGGCTGCCATGAGCTGTATTTTGCTGAATTCAACTGCTCAAGCAACTCCATCAAGTGCTGAATGGATCCGAATTAATCTTGAATTAGATTCTCTAGAACCTCAAGCAGGCAATCCAAAAAAATATTCTCATGACATGCAAAAATTTAATGCTTTCTGTGCCAAACAGATAGAGGATTATCTGATTGATGGTGGAGATATTCACACTAAGACTAAAGATGCATTAACTCCATTGCACAAGGCAGTGGATTGTCGCTCATTCTCCATGGTAGAGACGCTGCTACAAATGGGTGCAGATATTAATGCACTAGATCATTATCAGAAGCCTCCTCTAACTTTGTAGATGGAGATTGTAGATGGAGATAGGAAATTCTCTGAAAGAATGGCGGCCTACTTAATCGCTAACGGATCAAAGTTTGATTTTTATGGAGACGATCAATCCCTACTACATGTGGCTGTGAGTTGCCAGCAAGAGCAAACTGTTAGACAGCTTCTAGAACTGGGGATCCTAGCTAATATCCGAGACTACCGAGGAGCGACCCCACTTCATCATTTTCCTAAAAATTTAGTCCTCTCACCCCTAAACTCAACTCAGTACGAAGCTATCGTTAGGAGCCTAGTGGATGCAGGTGCCGATATTCATGCTCATGATAACGATGGATTAACTCCTCTGGCTACCTTGCTTCAAGCTATGGAGGTGTCCTATTTCACTGCCGAGGACAAACAGAGCTTTGGAAAAATGATGGATATCTTGAAAAAATATGGGGCTACTCAGTAAAGCTAAGTCCTTTTGGGTGGGTCAACAAGCTCACGATTCCTCCAGCTCGAACCGATTATAGCCATCAGCTAAGTATCTGGCTTGGCACGGTTTGATTGTTCAGAAGGTTGTCCTAAAAGGGGCTAGTTCTCCCGTTTGATCGCGCTCTCGTGCCAACTGCCTAGCATTCGGTCAGAAAATATTGTCATCACGACAAAGATCACTACCCCCAAAGCAGTTGTCAAAAATAAGGCGGCAAACATGCGGGGGACTTGTAGATTAAAGCTGGAGATCAAAATTTGATAGGCAATGCCCGCCTTTTGTCCCCCGGTGCCCGCCACAAACTCAGCCACCACCGCCCCAATCAGAGAGAGTCCACCACTGATGCGTAACCCCCCCAGAAAATAGGGCATAGCACTGGGTAAGCGCAGGTAGAGCAGGGTTTGCCAACGATTGGCTTTGTAAAGCTGGAAGAGGTTGATCAGGTTGTGATCGGCACTGTTGAGACCAAGGGTGGTGTTGGACAAAATCGGGAAAAAGGCCACAATCCAAGCGCAGACCACCATAGCTGCTAGAGCATTATTCCGCAACCAAATGATAATCAGGGGGGCAATCGCCACAATCGGCGTGGTTTGTAAAATCACGGCATAGGGGAAAAAGCTGCGTTCAATCCATTTGCTTTGGGTAAAAAGAATAGAAATTAATAGTCCTGACGACACCGCCACCCCAAAGGCCAGCAGGGTAATCTGAATCGTAATCAGCAAAGAAGGCCACAGATCGCCCCATTCCTCGATCAGGGTCTTAAACACCAAAATTGGCCCCGGCAGTAGATAGGGTGGGATCCCCGTTATCCGCACCGCTACCTCCCATCCCACCAAAAACAGGATGCCGACAATCGCGGGAGCCACCACCTCCAGGGACAAGAAGCGCCGCCACCCGATAGCAGCTCCAAAGGAGAGAGCAGGGGATCCCTCTTCTGAGAGTCCGACAGCCGAGGAGAAACTTGCTTTTCCGGTTCTGAGGAGGCTAGAGAGGATGCCGCCCCCCAGAGCCATCAGTTGCCGTAGATTCATAACTGCGTCCTTTCCTTGGCTGGATAGAAGCTCATCTGGATGGGCGGAAATAAAATTAGGCAACGCGGCTACTGCTGACTCGCCGCAGATGGTGATCAGTGCCTGACATGGCGGCTGACAGTTGGGCAGACACCTCACGGCAATATTGGTTGTAGAGGGTGGTTGTGCGAAAGTCTTCTGTGCGGGGATAGCTAGCATCAATCCCCAAGTCAGCCACCACTCGCCCTGGACGAGCTGCCATCACCACAACCCGATTAGAGAGATAAACCGCCTCATAAATATTATGAGTCACAAAAATAACCGTCCATTGTTTCTGTTGCCACAGATCCAGAAGATCGCTGTTGAGTTTGCTGCGGGTGATTTCATCGAGTGCCCCAAACGGTTCATCCATCAATAAAACATCCGGCTTAGTAACAAGGGCGCGGGCAATCGATACCCGCATTTTCATACCCCCCGACAATTCCCGTGGAAAACACCGTTCAAATCCTCGCAATCCCACGAGATCCAAAGCTTCTAGCACATCCCCTTGAGAGGTTTGTTTCGGGATCCCGGCTAGCTTGAGGGGCAAGCGCACATTTTCCATCACCGTGGCCCAAGGCATGAGGGCCGGCTCTTGAAAAACAAAGGCTAGCTTGCCGGGGTTGGTGGTGGCGGATCCCTCTCCCCAGCTAATGTTGCCACTGGTCATGTTGCCCAATCCAGCAATGATCCGTAAAACTGTGCTTTTGCCGCAGCCAGAAGGCCCCACCAAACTGACAAATTGGGATCCCTGAATAACCATGTTCATATCCTGCAAAGCCAGAGTTCCGTTGGAATAGACCTTGCTGACATGGGAGAGGGTAATCGCAGGCTTGGGCTTCATGAAATCAGCATCCTAAACAAGGACAGTGCCTTTAGTCTAGAACATTCCTCTCTGACAAAAAGCGCCCCAGATAACCAGAAGGGATCCCCATTACCCCCTAACTCCACCTCCCCTCCAGCAAGATTATCTGAGATCATCGGAGATACAGTGGGACTTCAAGCCGAACAGCAGGCAAAAGGGAGAGGGAATGGGGGGATCCTCAAAAGGGAAGGGAAAGGGAAGGGATTGCCCAGCCAGCCTAGGAGTTAGCTGGGGTTGCCATTTCCGGATCCACCTGTCTGAGGGGCTTTTGCCCAGAGGTGGTCGTGGCTAAGTGTTGGCTCAACTGTTGGCTAGCTAACTGCTGATCGATCCATGCGGCGAGCAGATAATCCAACGAAAACAACCCCCCCCCGTTCATGGCAAAAGCAAGAAAGCAAGCGGCATACAAACTGGATAGCTCCAGATAGGGAATATTAAAGCCGGCCACCTTGACATGGTGGAAAATCGCCACTGCCATCGTGCTAAACAAAGCCAGCCCTGCTGGACGAACCCACAACCCCAAGGCCAGTAAGGGAGCTGCCAATAGCTCGGTATAAGCCGCCAAATAGGCAAAAAACACAGGGTAGGGTAAACCAATCACCTCTACATAGGCGGTGGCAAATCCCTGAATATCTTCCAATTTGTCCAGGCCATTGTGGATCATCACCAAGCCCGCGACCACTCGCAACAGCAACCAGCCCCAATGAGAGACAGAAAGGGGCACACTATCAAACTTCAACAGGTAAGTTAGCCACGTTAGGGATCTCTGAAAAAGTGTCATGGTAGGTACTCGCCAATGCAATCATGTAAACCAATGTAACTTTTCCAAAGAAATGTAACAATCCTGATTGGGCAAGTTTATCTAAACAATTGGCCGATTGGCAGCCATTCAATCGGCAGCCATCCCAAAGGTGGTGAGTTGTGGGGGTTAAGGAATCAGGTCGCGTCCTCTGGTGTCGGCCAATGCCTGAGGATCGGGGACTTCTCCTTCGGTGTAGTAACCTGCGGCTTTTTTGGCTTCGATTTCCACACGGGCATCAGCAGGGATCAGATCCTCAGGAATCGGGATCCGCTTGACCACCTCAATCCCGGAGTGAGTAATAGCCCGATACTTCATGTCACTCATGGAAACCAGCCGATCAATGCGGGTGACCCCTAGCCAGTGCAACACATCCGGCATTAACTCTTGAAAACGCATATCCTGCACCCCAGCCACACATTCGGTGCGGGCAAAATAGGCATCCGCCCGATCCCCCCCCTCCTGCCGCTTGCGGGCGTTATAGACCAAAAACTTGGTGACTTCCCCCAGGGCACGCCCTTCTTTCCGCAAATAGACAATGATGCCTACGCCCCCTGTTTGGGCGGTTTGAACGCACTCCTCAATGCCATGCACCAGATAGGGACGACAGGTGCAAATATCGGAGCCAAATACATCCGAGCCATTACACTCATCGTGAACCCGCACCGCTACGGCTCGTTCTGGATCAGTGATGGCAGCCAGCCGCCCAAAAATATAAACCGTTAGACCCCCAATGGGTGGCAAAAATACCTCCAGATCCGAGCGGGTCACCAACTCCGGAAACATTCCCCCTGTTTGTTCAAAGAGGGTGCGTCGCAGGTCTGACTCTTTGATCTGTAATCGCTTAGCCAATCCTGGCAAATACCAAACGGGTTCAATCGCGGCTTTGGTGACGACCAGATCGCCACCAGCTTTCATCACCAGCCCATCCACCTGCAGGCGACCTTTTTGCACAGCCTCTTGCAGCTCCGGCATATTGATATGGGCTTGGGTCACAGCGATGGTCGGGCGAATATCATAGCCCTGCTGGTAGAGGGGGGCATAAACTTCCCCCACAATTGCTCCAAAGGGATCCAGGGAGATAATCCGCTCCGGATCAAACCAACTGGCATGAGGACCAATAGCTTCCACAGGTGCAGTATTGGTGAGATCCGCCCGATGATCCGATTGCAACGCCCCACTCGCCACCGCCAGCGCTCGATACACGGCATAGGCACCAGAATGGGTACCGATCACATTGCGATGACTGGGGTTGGTTAGGGATCCAATAATCGGGCCTCGCTGTAGGGGATCCCGTGCTCCCCAAACAATCGGCAGGGGTTTGGGGCCAAAGGGTGAGGGATGGGAGGTGAGAACAATATGCTTCGATTTGGGTTTGGATTTGGCGTCAGGGGTTGGCTCAGTCATGCCAGAGAACCTCAGGGGTGAGGAATAGAGAAAAATAGAGAAAACTCAACCGGAGTGGCAGAAGCCTTGGGGTAAAGAGGCATTCTACTGATTTTTGTGAGGGGTCAACAAGCGACGCCAAGCTGAGGGGGATCCCGGCTTGCTGGAAGGGTGGGGGAAACACCCGCTTCTGCCTGAGCTGGTCAAGAGAATATGGCAAAGTGAAGGGGTGGAGTTCGGGATCCAGCCATGATTACCTATGCCGATCTGACAGAAAGCCAACGGGAGTTTTATTTGAAGGCGCTGATCGCCGTTGCCCAAGCAGATGAGCAGCTAGATGAAGAAGAGATCACCTTTTTTAGCCAGATTGCGGTGGGAGTTGGCTTAGAGGGGGAACAAATCGCGCATTTCCTGGAGGGGGATCCCCTAGATGTCAGCGAGATTCCAGCCATGCGTAATGCAGTGGGGGCATTGATTCTGCGAGATCTATCGGCGATGGCGGTAGTGAATAATGATCTGCTACCCAAAGAAGAGGATCTAATCCTTGAGATTGGCAAGGCTATGCAATTTAGCCCTGATGAAGTAGAAGAGTTTCTTAACTGGGCTTTTATGGGATTACAGTGGCAACTCAAAAGCACTAGCCTACTAGAAAAATATGCTTGAGGGTTAAAGCCCTGCTTGAGCAACTGATTCTGGGGGTGAGGTTGATTCGCCAGCCACTTCTGGATCAGGGGAAGGAGTGGGTGAAACAGAGGGAGGCGGTGGTTCCGGTAAAAAGGGCTGGGTCGCCCAAAGGGGGGGAACCGATTCAAGCAAAGGAGAAACCAACTGCCAGGTTTTGGGTTCTCCCACCTGGGCTAACGTCAGTTGAAACGGTTCTCCCCGTCGCTGATAGCCCCGTCGTTTTTGAGGCGATGGAATCGTCAGGGTGTAGGTTCCCGTTAGTTGATGGGCTTCTAGCTTTTGCCGAAGGCCAGTGGGTAGGGTTAGGGTTTGGTCTCGCTTGACTTTGACATCCTTTATCTGGACTGTTTCCTGAAGTTGCGGATAGCCAACAATGGCTTGAAGTGCCGCCGGAGCATGGGTCATTTGATAGTTAAGGGCTTGTTGTACCACCGACTGAGGGGCTTTGGCTCCACATCCGCTCAGCCAAATCAATCCTAGCAAGGCTATCCCCAGCCATAGGCTGCGCCAGTCTCCTACTGTGTTCTGAATATTTGTTGCCCGCATGTTCATTGCCTCTCCTTGCTGGCTGGCTCACTGACCCAGGGATCCCTACTCTATCTATGGATGGTACTGTATGGGGCTGCCTCGATGCTGAAGGTGAGCCATTCCAGAATCTAGCAACTATAAGATTTATCCAGCCTAGATCTGGACCTGCTCGTCCCCAGCAAATGCTAACGATCCGACTACTATGAGAAAAATACCCACTTGAATCTCCTCTCCTCATGCCCCCCTTAATCCACCCATCCCCCACTCCCAACCTTCAGTCAGAGGAATCTTTCTCCACGCTGCGCCTAGAGGTGCGGGGCATGAGTTGTGCGGGTTGTGTCAAGGCGGTGGAAGATTTGCTCTTAAGCCAACCGGAAGTAACAACTGCCACTGTCAACCTACTAACTGGGGTGGCGCTGATTGAGTCTCGCACCCCCATCGCGGCTCAGCCTCTAGCCATGATGTTGACGGAGGCGGGCTTTCCTAGCTGCCCCTCCGACACGCCAATTAGGGATCCCCTCAACCAGAAACCAGCCGCCCAGGGTCATCCAGACTCTCCTCAGCCATTTCAACAAGTCACTGTAGCGGCTCTATTGCTGTTGCTATCGATGGGTGGGCATTTTGGATGGTGGGCTCAGATGGGTTGGCCGTTCTTGAGCCATGTGGGGGTTCACGCTGCCCTAGCCACCTTGACCTTGGTAGGACCAGCCCGACCGATTTTGCTAGATGGCTGGCGAGGTCTGCGTCGCCTTGCCCCGACCATGAATACTTTAGTTAGTTTGGGGGCGCTCACTGCCTATATCACCAGTTGGGTAGGATTGCTGGCTCCTGAGATGGGTTGGGATTGTTTCTTTGATGAACCCGTGATGCTGCTGGGCTTTATCTTATTGGGGCGCACCCTAGAGCAGCATACCCGTCGGCGGGCGGCTCGTGCCTTTCAATCATTGCTGGCGCTGCGACCGGATATGGCTCGTTGCCTTGCCAACCCCAATCCACTAGGGGATCCCTTGCCTGGGGAGACAGTTACCCAAACTATTCCGGTGGAGCAAGTGGAGGTGGGGCAGTGGTTGCAGGTGTTACCGGGAGAAAAGATTCCCGTGGATGGGCAGATCCACCAGGGGGAAACGACCGTCAATGAGTCGATGCTCACCGGAGAGTCGTTACCTGTGCTGAAGCGGCCAGGGGATCGGGTGATGGCGGGATCCCTCAATCAGTCCGGCGTGATTACCCTCGTGGCAACCCAGACCGCCGAGCACACAACCCTAGCCCAGATCATTGCTCTGGTGGAAAACGCCCAAACCCGCAAGGCCCCCATTCAAGCAATAGCGGATCAGGTGGCGGGTTACTTCACTTACGGGGTGATGGCGATAGCCTTCCTGACCTTTGTCTTTTGGTATGGCTGGGGGATCCCCCACTGGGGCAGTGCCAACCTTCTGGCCGCCGCCACCGCCACCCACTGGATGCCCAGTCCCCATTCGGTGCAGGCGACTCCCCTCATGGTCAGTCTTAAACTAGCCATTGCCGTTTTGGTGGTGGCCTGTCCCTGTGCGTTGGGATTAGCCACCCCCACTGCTATTTTGGTGGGAACTGGCATCGGGGCTGAGCGGGGACTGCTGATTCGAGGGGGAGATGTTTTGCAAAATGTCCACCAATTGGATCGGGTGATCTTCGATAAAACAGGCACCCTCACCCAAGGGGATCCCGTGGTCAGCAATAGCTGGGTTAGTCAAAGCTCTCAGGATCCCCGCGATCTTTTGCAACTGGCGGCAACGGTCGAAAGTGGCACTCGTCACCCCCTTGCTCAGGCGATTCTGCAAGCCGCTCACCAGCAAGGGATCCCTCTTTTGGCGGCGGAAGGGTTCACGACCTATCCCGGATTAGGGGTTGCTGCTGACATCGCTGGAGAAGTGATCTGGGTGGGATCCCTCGATTGGCTGAGGCAACTGGGGCTTTCTCTGCCCTGCCATTCTGATTCATTCTCTCCGGCTGAAGCGTGGATCAACGAGGGAAAAACAGTCGTAGGAGTGGGATCCCAGAGACAAGGGGTGATGGGCTTGATAGCCGTTGAGGATCCCGTCCGTCTTGATGCGGCTCGCACCCTCCACCAACTTCTGGATATGGGACTGCGGTTGATGATGGTTACGGGGGATGACGGCGCTGTTGCTAGCCATCTGCGAAATCGCCTAGGGCTTTCCCCTCAAGACATGCCGATTGTGGCCAATGTCATGCCCGGAGGCAAAGTAGACGTGATTCGGCACCTCCAGGCTCAAGGAGAACGGGTAGCCATGGTTGGGGATGGCATCAATGATGCGCCCGCTTTGGCTCAAGCGGACATTGGTATTTCCTTTCATGCGGCGACGGATGTTGCTATCGAAACCGCCGATCTCATTTTGATGCGTAATCGTTTGCCTGACCTGCTGGCTGCCCTACAGCTAAGTCGAGCTACCTTCCAAAAAATCCAACAAAATTTGTTCTGGGCTTTTGCCTACAATCTGCTAGCTATTCCATTAGCAGCAGGTGTGCTTTTCCCCCACTGGGGATTTTTATTGAGTCCTGGAGGAGCAGGAGCATTGATGGCAAGTAGTTCTATCAGTGTGGTGATCAACTCCCTTTGCTTGCGAAATATCCGCTTAGACGATGCGCCAGAAAATAATTGAGCAAAACAGACGTGCCCGCTCATAACTCTCCTCCAGTTGCGCTGCCGGATAACTCCTTAAGCTAGGACTATCCCTCTTCTGTCACATTCCTGAAAAGGAGCCATGAAAGCCATACACAGTAAGGGTTTCTTCTGTTGACAACTTGAAAATGACAAAAGAGTGAAACGTAGACACAGTAGGACTTCCAGCTTTTGCTGCTCTCAAAGTGACAGAAGAGGGATAACTAATAGGGAAGACTGGCTTCAAAGTCGCTAGCTGACTGAGGAGGGATTAGCCCATTATTTGTAAGTATTGTTTCGATAGTCTTTAAACTTACTTTAAAATGCTCAGCGGCATCTTCCATAGCTGACTCTGAATAATCATTGTCTAAATAAGCCTGCAAACTGCTGAGGGGGCAAAGAAATTCTGCCGCAAAAGCACGTTGATACTTCTGTCTTGATGTTCTTAAATCTGTGCTAGCGAGCCAAGATTCTCCACCATTTCCATAGAGTAAGTAGTCACCAATGAATCTAGACAACTCAAATCTTTTTGCAATTGGATGTCTTTTTCTGGTGTGAAACCTAAATCCAACTTTCTCTAATGGAACTGCAATTGCAATATGTCGTCGGGTGTGAGGACTTAACGCTTCATACTCAGATTTCTTTAGGCCAAGTAAATCATAGAGCTGATCATCAGTAACTGTCTCTTCTCTAAGATCCATTTTATTGCGTAGACAAATTGCTACTTCGTTTGCTTTCTGCCAGGGTGCTTTTGAAGATCCTTGTGAAGGAGAATACTCTATAGAAACTTCAGGTTTTCCATCAAGCCCCGATTCTTGGATCAGTTCAGCAATTATTGCGCTGAGTGGTTTTACTTCTGATATGTCTTTGCTGTAGGCAGGAGCTACCTCTGAAAATGTTTTGTTTCCCATTTGCCTAGCAAGATTCAGGGCATCTTGCACAAGATTTTCAGGACACTCATCAGGATCAAAACCCAATTCAGCTTCACAACGACGATATTGACTTGCCTCCGGATCAGCAAGTTCTTCCTGAACTTCTTGCCAAAGGCTAGCTAGTGGAGAGTTGGCAATCCCTGTTGCTACAAGACGAGATAAGACAGATTCAATAAAAGTCTTGGCCGTTTGCTCAAATTCGAGTAGATTAACTGGAAATGGTCGATCCAGGCTATTGATGTATCGAACTGACTGTTGATCAACAGCGTTAGATACTTTTGCCCATATCTGCATTAACTCAGTATCTGAAGCGAGTATTACTGTTGGCCAAATAAATCCTTGATTCGCTGCTGTAAGCTCGTGCGCCAGCCTATAACTTACTGAAGGTTTAGTTTCTCTTGGAGGAAGAGGCTCATAAAGTAACCTCCACCATGAGGAACCCATCCATGCAGCTAGAGGATAAGCGGAAACAAGAACGGTATCGCGGATCGTTTGAGACCAGACATCCTGATTTCTCGTAAGACTGATATCTCCTACCTTCAGTCCAAACATACCCATCGTCTGTTGGATCTCGGGCGAATCATTTCCACTGGTAAGCCAGTCAAAATTAAGACTTAGCGCGCCCACTCCGAATCCTCCATTGGTTAATTACCTCTTCACAAAATGGATCCTCACTTTGCATGGGATAACCGTGATACACCCCTTGCTCGGCTGACTCAAGCTGTGCTTCTAGCGGAATTTCACCCTCCATGACACACCATACATTCTTAGGCCACTGTCCTTGAAAGCGATCGCTGACTAGTCCGTTTTCAATACCTCTCTTTAACAACTCTAGAGCTTCCTGTTTGGTAAAAACCTGAACGGAATCACAGAGAGATTTGCCTGGTCTCGGCGCGGTAGGTGGTGTCAGACCGAAGTCTCCTGGATTCGCCTTATGCTCAGGATTTCCACCGTACTTAGCCTGAGATGCGAGTTTAGCAAGACTCTCGAAATCACACTCTTCTACCTTCCGTATTTTGCGTTTGGGGTTAAAATTGCCATTGCGCTTTTTCATAACACTAAGAACACGACTCAGTCCTAGCACACTGTGGGAATGTCCTCATACATCTGAAGGCTTGTAGGATCAATCGACATGTGCCGTTAACCCGGTCTAAAAAATTTAGGACTGGTTGTAGTAAATCATCGGAAGCCTGCTCAAGTTCCTGAATTAATTGCTCACGATTTGTCATGTGTTTGTTCGAGTTTTTGGGCAAAGTGAACTGTCTGGCTTCAATATACTAAATACTGAATAGGCCACCTGTTCCTTCATTGCTCCCCCATAGCCTTGATCCAGCCCTGGAGGGTCGTCACTACATCGGCAATGGCTATCTCAGAGGCCACTCCGGTTGCCCGTTGTAGTATCTCCACTTTGCCCTGCTTCAAACTGCGCCCAGTCGTGATGCGATAAGGGATCCCGATTAGATCCGCGTCTTTGAACTTGACCCCCGCCCGTTCGTCTCGGTCATCCCAGAGGGTCTCGATGCCTGCCTGATTCAGTTGAGTAACCAACCTTTCCGCCACCTGCATCTGTTCGACATCCTGAATATTGGGAACCACCACAATGCAGTGATAGGGAGCAATCGCTAGCGGCCAAATGATCCCGTTGGCGTCATGGGATTGTTCAATCGCCGCCTGTGCCAAGCGAGACACCCCGATGCCATAGCAGCCCATCCAAATCGGACGCTCGGATCCCGCTTCATCTGTATAGTTGGCACCTAATACTTGGGAAAACTTTAACCCTAATTGAAAGATATGGCCGATTTCAATGCCGCGTGCCGATTCGATGCGTTGGCTGGGATCGTGAATCGCCCGATCTCCCACGAGAGCGGTTCGCACATCCACCACGGCAGGCAAGGGATATTGGGATCCCCAGTTGGCTCCTCCCACATGCTGATGGAGGTGATTGGATCCGGTAATGAAATTTTTCAGGTCGGCGGCGGTTTGATCCACCAGTCGTAGTAGGTGGGGGTGCAGTCCCTTGAGGGATCCCAAACAGCTATCGGGCAAGTCGGGCGCGATATAGCCCACCGGAATGGGTGTTTTGCCCTGCCAAGACTCTTGAATGGAGCCATCCGCTAGCGTCAAGGTCAAAATTTTGGAGGCGGCAAACTGCTTTGCCATGCGACTAAGGGTATTGGAGAGTTTGACCTCGTTGATGGTTTGGTCGGCGCGGATGCTGACCAGCACGGCCACCCGCAAGCCATTGTCATAGACAGCCTGATACAAAATATTTTTGACCATGCTGCTTGCCCCTGCCCCAATCTGCTCCACCATTTTTTCGATGGTTTCTGTGCCGGGAGTATCTAAGACCTGAAACTGGCTAAAGGGAGAAGGTTCGGGATCCGCAGGCAGAGAAACCGCTTTTTCGACATTAGCGGCATACTGACCATCGGCGGTGAAAAGCACTTCATCCTCTCCGGCAGCGGCTAAGACCATAAACTCCTGAGAGGCGGCCTGTGGCCCGCCAATCGCTCCGGCATCGGCATCTACCACGCGAAACTGCAAGCCACACCGCGACAAAATCGCACAGTAGGCTTGATACATATCCTGATAAATGACTTTCAGACTGTCTTCATCAGCGCTGAAGGAATAGGCATCCTTCATAATAAATTCTCGTCCCCGCAGCAGGCCAAAGCGAGGACGAATTTCATCCCGAAACTTGGTCTGGATTTGGTAAATAATTTGGGGTAGTTGTCGATAGGAACGAATCAAATCCCTGGCTAATAGGGTGACTACCTCTTCATGAGTAGGCCCTAATCCCTGCTCCCGTCCCTGGCGATCTTTGAGGGCAAACATGATGCCCTCCGCCTGAGTATAGGTATCCCATCGCCCAGACTCCTGCCAGATCTCCGCCGGATGCAACTGGGGAAATAGACATTCTTGTCCACCAATCTTATTCATCTCCGAGCGCACGATGGCGGAAATTTTTTGAAGAACTCGCCAGAGCAGGGGTAGATAGTTATACACCCCCCCTGATAAACGCCGGATATAGCCCGCCCTCACCAACAATTTGTGGCTGAGTAATTCTGCTTCTGCCGGATCTTCCCGCAGGGTGACAAATAGCATTTGAGATAGGCGCATGCCGATTAGCCTCGTATTCAGCAGGTGGGCAACAGTCGGGAGGAGGAGAGCTATTATTTTATCGCCTTGGCCTGCCGCATCTGCCGCAAACCTGCATAAACTCCTTGCACGTTATACCAATTTAGGAAAAAGATACGGCACAATTCCAGCGCCAGTTGGGATCCCCCTCGATTGATTAACCATTGCAGAAGCGGAGCCAGTCGTTGCTCATTCAGCCATCCCCCCAGGGAGAGGATCCCCCAGAGCAGTTGATGGAGGGGGGTCATCTGGATCATCATCCGCACCTGCCAGGTGGGGTGCTTTTGGTAAAACAGAATGCCCATCCGTCCCCGTTGCTGCTCTCGATCAATCAAATAGGGAATCTGCTCTAATTGAAAGGGGGGATGCCAGTGGTATCCAGCAGCAGCCGGACATTTGACCATACCTAGCCCCAGTTTCTTGAGTCGCACCCCTAGCTCCAGATCTTCCCAGCCATACAGTTCAAAGCGAGTATCAAAGGGACCATCGCTGTGCTCAGAGGCTTGATCTAACCAGTAGCGGGGAATCGCCACATTGCCCGTCGCAAAAAAGGCCGCCGAAAAATCCGTTGGTTTGAAAGGTTCCGATAAAGGATCGGCAAAGTTGCTGGTGTTGATCACCCGTCCATAGGTAAAAAGGGGGATGGGGGGGACGGTGGGTTGCCAGCCCTGCTGGCGCAACTTTTGGGCATGGGCAGCCAAAAAACCTTTCACGACTACCAAGTCACTATCAATAAAAACAATCACATCCCCTTGAGCATGGCGGATCCCCAAATTTCGGGCGGCAGACGGTCCACGGTGGGCTTGGGTGAGGAGACGAAAGGAAGGGATCCCCCACTGGGTTTGGGTCAGCCATTCCTCCGTACCGTCCGTAGAGCCATCATCCACCACGATCACTTCATAGGTGGTGTAGTCTCCCGGCTGTTGCGTTTCCAGCGCCACCAGACACTTTTCCAGAATCGGGCGGCGGTTGTAGGTAGGAATAATGACGCTGAAATACACAGATAGCTTTTGGAGAAGACAGAGGAAGGATCCATCCTTATTCCAATCCTACTACTGGAATTGGTGTGGAATTGGGTTGCATCAGCATTGACTGAGCCGAGTGCAGACAGAGATGGCTGTGAAAAAGACGGGTTAGTAAGCACCCGCCTCTCCCTTGTCTCAACCTTGAACTGTGACGTACTCCCATCACCGATGCAAACATACAGTGTGGGCTTCTCCATCCTTTTCAGGACTTCGCGTTTTATAGTGAGGCGACGCCCAACCCCACTTGGAAACACCACAGCAAAAGTTGGTCGGCTAGTCCAAATTGTGCGGAGTACGCTGACCCTGGCTATCATCCCGACACCGACCCTATCGGTTAGGGTGCGGGGCTTCCCGCCGAGTAAGCTAAAA